>NZ_CP103950.1:1363142-2044714 GCF_030517065.1 Riemerella columbina | reverse complement strand
ACTTAACTTAGAAAAGAAAGCGAATAATAAATAGAATGCCGCCAGATTATGACTCTGGTGAGAATACATCTTCGATGTTAGGCATTTTAAGCATCACGCGCTTGGCATAGGAACAGTGCGGATGAACCTGCCAACCGTGTTCTCGAGAAAAGACTATGGCTTCTTTGACCAACATACGCCCGAAGCCACGCCCCTTCATAAGCGGGATAAACGTTCACAAAGGAGATAATTAAAGTGTTTTTCTCAGGCATAATGGTGTAAGTCAATCGCCCAACTTCTTCCTGATCATGACTCATACTAAGATATCCACCGTTTCCAGATTGATGATTTTTAAAATTCATAATGGTGTATTTTTTACATTAACCTATCAAGTTTAGTGCTAAACTGGTTTGTATGGAAAAAATGACAATGCCTTGACTGATTTTTAAATCCTTTTGATAAGGGACAATATTGAACATTATAATAGCGTTATTTTAAAAGAGAGCATTTTGAAATATATCTCTAAGGCGTTCTTATTGAAGTCCTATTGTCTTATTTTAGGAAAAAATGTCTTAATAAAAATCAATTTATTTTAAATTATCGGAAAAAATGTCTCGTTTTGCTTGCTTTTTTCTAATAGAATGGTTTTTGATATAGAAGAGATGTAAAAGATTGTATAACGAAAAAAAATAATCACATCAAGATATGAACTTAAACCAATTTACTGTAAAATCTCAAGAAGCCATCCAGAAAGCCCAACAAGTGGCTATGGAATTTGGCAACCAAAGCATAGAACCTCAACATATTTTGGAAGGTGTTTTCCAAAGTGATGAGACTATTTCAACTTTTTTATTGAAAAAATCCGAAGCCGATGCCAGCCTCGTTAGAGAGCGAAATAGAGAGAGCATAGAAGCACTACCCAAAGTAGAAGGGGGCAATTTATACCTTTCTCAATCGGCGAATAAAGTTTTATTAGAAGCAGCCAACATTGCCAAAAAAATGGATGATGAATTCGTGACTATTGAGCATCTTTGGTTGGCTTTAATTGATGTCTCTTCTCCTGTAAGCACTTTGTTAAAGGATATGGGCGTGACCAAAAGCCTGTTGGAAGGTGGAATAAAAGAACTTAGAAAAGGCAGCAAAGCCAATTCAGCGAGTTCCGAAGAAACTTATCAGAGCTTAAGCAAATACGCTAAAAACTTTAATGAATTAGCAGCGGAAGGCAAGTTAGACCCTGTGATTGGGCGTGATGAGGAAATCCGCCGTGTATTGCAGATTTTATCGCGGAGAACCAAGAATAACCCTATTCTCATTGGGGAACCTGGGGTTGGTAAAACTGCAATAGCGGAAGGCATTGCCCACAGAATTATCTCGGGAGATGTTCCTGAAAACCTGATGGACAAGACCTTATATTCCTTAGATATGGGGGCGCTTGTTGCTGGAGCCAAATATAAAGGCGAGTTTGAAGAGCGTTTAAAATCTGTGGTGAATGAGGTGACCAAGTCCAATGGACAAATTATTTTATTCATCGATGAAATTCATACTTTAGTAGGTGCTGGCGGTGGTGAGGGCGCAATGGATGCAGCTAATATCCTAAAACCAGCATTGGCAAGAGGCGAGTTGAGAGCCATTGGTGCGACTACGCTTAATGAATATCAAAAATATTTTGAAAAAGATAAAGCTTTAGAGCGTCGTTTTCAAAAGGTGATGGTGGAGGAGCCAGATGTAGAATCTGCGATTTCCATTTTGCGTGGTATCAAAGATAAATACGAAGCCCACCACAAAGTGAGAATTAAAGATGAAGCCATCATTGCCGCAGTAGAGCAATCTCAGCGCTATATTTCTGACCGCTTTTTACCAGATAAAGCCATTGACTTGATTGATGAAGCCTCTTCTAAACTCAGAATGGAAATCAACTCTAAGCCTGAAGAATTAGATGTTTTAGACCGAAAGTTGATGCAGATGGAAATAGAATTGGCAGCCATTTCCAGAGAAGGCAACCAAGTGAAAATAGACCATCTAAAAGAGGATATTGCCAAAATTACTGAGCAACGCAATGAAATCAATGCGAAGTGGCTCAATGAAAAACAAAAATCTGAGGACCTTACACACATTAAAAAAGAAATAGAATCTCTAAAATTAGAAGCTGAAAAAGCCTCTCGTATGGGGGATTATGCTAAGGTGGCAGAAATCCAATACGGAAAACTGCGCGAGAAAGAAGATGCCTTGCAGACTTTAGAATTAGAGATGCAAAACCATCAAAACGAACTCATTAAAGAGGAAGTAACGGCAGAAAATATTTCGGAGGTTATTTCTAAATGGACGGGCATTCCAGTTACCAAATTGGTGCAGTCCGAGAGAGAAAAATTGTTGCATTTAGAAGATGAACTCCACAAGCGTGTGGTGGGACAGGAAGAAGCCATACAAGCCGTATCAGACGCCATCCGTAGAAATAGAGCTGGGCTTAATGATGAAAAACGCCCTATCGGTTCTTTCCTTTTCTTAGGAACCACTGGGGTGGGGAAAACGGAGTTGGCAAAGGCGTTGGCAGAATTCCTTTTCGATGATGAAAACAATATGACCCGTATTGATATGAGTGAATACCAAGAGCGGCATTCCGTATCGAGATTGGTGGGTGCGCCTCCGGGATATGTGGGCTATGATGAAGGCGGGCAACTGACAGAAGCCGTGCGCAGAAGACCTTATTCCGTGGTGCTTTTAGATGAAATAGAAAAGGCACACCCTGATGTTTTCAACACGCTATTACAAGTTTTGGATGACGGAAGGTTAACGGATAACAAAGGTCGGGTGGTGAACTTCAAAAATACCATTATCATTATGACTTCTAATTTAGGTTCTCATATCATCCAAGAGAATTTTGAGCAACTTAATGACAGCAATGAGGAAGAAATTATCGCTAAAACGAAAGAAGAAGTCTTTGGCGTACTGAAGCAAACTTTGAGACCAGAGTTTATCAACCGTATTGATGAAGTGGTGCTCTTCCAGCCATTGAGCAAGAAAGATATTGGTAAAATTGTCCACTATATGCTGAGAGGATTTAACCAAATGTTAGAAAAACGAAACATCATAATGACTGCAACAGAAGATGCTGTAGCCTACATCGGCGAGAAAGGTTATGACCCAGTATTTGGCGCGAGACCGCTCAAGAGATTACTCCAACACGAGGTGCTTAATCAGCTCTCAAAAGAGATTCTCGCAGGGAAAATCAACGATGGCGACCGCATTACGCTGGATTACTTTAAAGAAAGTGGTTTGGTATTTAGACCTACAGAATAGAATAAAATATAAATAATTGAGAAAAACAGGCACGCAATAAGTAGTGCCTGTTTTTTTTGTTTTCTATGATGATTTTTTACTTTTAATCATCGCCTCTAAGGCATCCCACATTTCAGTAGGGATTTGTTCCAACATATTGAATTCGCCAGCCCCTTGCAGCCACTCGCCACCATCTATGGTAATCACTTCCCCATTGATGTAAGCGGAAAAATCGGACACCAAGTAAGCCGCTAAATTGGCTAATTCCTGATGCTCGCCCACTCTTTTTAGAGGTACTTTTTTTCTCATATCAAATTTTTCTGCCAAATCGCCAGGCAGCAATCGCTCCCACGCTCCTTTGGTAGGGAAAGGTCCAGGTGCTATAGCATTGGTTCTAATATCGTATTTCGCCCATTCCACCGCGAGACTTCGGGTCATCGCTAAAACGCCCGCTTTGGCACACGCAGAAGGCACCACATAGGCGGAGCCTGTCCAAGCATAAGTGGTTACAATATTGAGGATGGTCCCTTGTTTTTTCTGGTCTATCCAATGTTTCCCTACAGCGAGGGTACAGTTTTTAGAGCCCTTAAGCACGATGTCAATAATCACATCAAAAGCATTGGCAGAAAGGCGCTCGGTAGGGGAGATGAAGTTGCCCGCAGCATTGTTGAGGAGGATATCAATTGACCCAAAAGCTTCCAACGTTGCCTCTACCATAGCGGTAACCTCGTCGTAATGGCGAACATCGCAAGGCAAGGCTAATACTTGCCCACCAGTTTCGGCTTCTAACTCTTGTGCTGTGGCTTTCAGTTTTTCAAGGTTTCTTGAGGTGATCACCACTTTGGCACCTAATTCTAAAAAATATTTGGACATCGCCTTCCCAAGTCCACTGCCGCCGCCCGTTACTATAGCGACTTTATCTTTTAAAGCGCCAGAAGGCAGCATCGGTTGTGTATAGTTCATCGTAATTTTTTTGATAAAGATAAATAATTTTTTGATATGAAGAAGGTTGGGGCGCAGATAATCTCTTTCAATCAAAAAATAACGAGATGAAAAAGCACCGATTTTATGGTAATAATAATGAAAATAAGGGCTTAAATAAAAGGGAGGGTTTGTTGTATAGGATGTATTTTTTGAGTAATTTTGCAAAAATTTAGACTACATTTTAAAGATAAAATATGAATATCACTATCGTAGGAACAGGCTATGTGGGTTTGGTTACAGGAACTACCTTAGCTGAGTTAGGAAATACTGTATTTTGCGTAGATATAGATGAGCAAAAAGTAGAGGGAATGAAGAAAGGCATCGTGCCAATCTACGAGCCGAACTTGGAAGAAATGTTTTTGAGAAATATCCACGCCCAGCGCTTATTTTTCACTACAAAATTAGAAGAGGCTGTCAGCCAGTCCGAAGTGATATTTTTGGCATTGCCAACCCCTCCAGGGGAAGATGGCTCTGCGGATTTGTCTTATGTTTTAAAAGTTGCTGAGGACATCGGTGAGATGATGACGGAATACAAGGTGATCGTGAATAAATCAACGGTACCCGTGGGAACCGCAGACCAAGTGAGAGCGGTGGTCGCTTCTAAAACTTCAGTAGATTTTGATGTGGTTTCCAATCCAGAATTTTTGCGTGAAGGCTTTGCTGTAAAGGATTCTATGAACCCTGCGAGGGTTGTGGTGGGCACTTCTTCTGAAAAGGCTAAAAATATTATGGCAAAAATCTACCAACCTTTTACCAATACGGGAGTGCCTATTATTTTTATGGATGAAAAATCATCGGAATTAACTAAATATGCAGCCAATTCCTTCTTAGCGGTTAAGATTACCTTTATGAACGAAATTGCTAATTTCTGCGAAAAAGTGGGTGCAGATGTGGATAAAGTTCGCCTTGGTATGGGGAGTGATGATAGAATTGGGCACCGTTTTCTATTCCCAGGGATTGGCTACGGTGGCAGTTGCTTTCCGAAAGATGTGAAGGCTTTGATAAAATCAGGGAAACAACAAAACTTTGACTTCCAAATTTTGGAATCTACCGAAGAGGTCAACCAATCGCAAAAAGTCGTGCTGGTATCAGATATAGAAAACTATTTCGGTGGTGATTTGAAAGGTAAAAAAATTGCACTTTGGGGCTTAGCTTTTAAAGCCAATACCGATGATATCCGCGAGGCTTCTTCTTTGGATAATATTAAAATCCTTTTAGATAAAGGGGCTACAGTAAAGGCTTACGACCAAATAGCGGAAGCGAATGTTAGAAAGATTTTAGGCGACCGCATCAGCTATGCGGAAGATATGTACTCTGCATTAGAAGGCGCAGATGCCCTATTGATTGCGACAGAGTGGTCAGAGTTTAAAAACCCCAACTTCCAATTGATGGCAGAAAAAATGAACCACCGCGCTATTTTTGATGGTCGGAATGTCTTTTCTTTAGACCAAGTAGAGGGCAGTGGATTTTACTATAAAAGTATAGGTAGAAAAATCATAGAAGGCTAATGGATACCAAAGAAAATAAAATATCAACCTTAGGTTTTTTCAATTACTTCAAAAAATTGGTAGGGTGGCATATCTACGGATATATCATCCTCAACTTTTTGGTGGGGCTTATGGATGGTTTGGGGTTGACAATGTTTATTCCTGTGATTAAATTAGCCACACAACAAGGACAAAACGATGATGAAAATTTAGGGAAATTTCAGATTATTGCTGATGGTTTTCATTGGGTGGGGTTAGATTTTAACTTGACCAATGCTGTGCTACTCATCGTGTTTATATTCATTATAAAAGCGGCTATTGTCTACGCTAAATTGATTTATTTTAATAAACTTCGGCTTTCATCTATGCGAAAAGTTAGGTTGAAATTAGCCGATGCTTTATACCACCTCTCATATGAAGGATTCACCAAGATGGATTCTGGAAAACTACAAAATAGTATGACACAGGAGGCGGTACGCGTTATTGCAGCGATGATTGGCTATTTTACCTCCATACAAAATATCGTAATGCTGACTACTTATGTAGGTTTGGCGGTGGTATTGGATTGGCAGTTTGCTATTTTAGTGGCTATCGGAGGGATTTTATCCAATTTCTTCTACAAATATTTAAACCATTTTGTGCGTGAAAAATCACGACAGCTTACTGCGATAGGAGAGGATTTTTTCGGACATTTGGTACAAGCCATTCATAACTTCAAATACCTGAAAGCCACCAATTCTTTTAACAAATATATCGGTCGGCTGAAAAAAAATATTCTATTAGGAGAGGAAGTAACTTATAAAATGAATAAAATTACTTCCTTATCAGAGGCGCTACGGGAACCCTCTATTATGATTATTATTTGTGCCGTTTTGATGATTCAAATCCAAGTTTTGCACAAAGATATTGGACCTATATTAGCCAGTCTTTTAATGTTTTATCGTTCATTAGGTTATTTGGTATCAATGCAAAACTCTTATATGAGTTTCATCAGCTCATCGGCAGGAGTAGAAGCAATTGAAAAACTATTCTCACAATTGGATCACTATTCAGAAAAGGAATACGCAGAATCCATTGAAGATATAAACACTATTTCAGCAAAAAATATTACGCTAAACTACGGCACCAAAACGATATTAGACCATATCAATTTAACCATCAAGAAAAATACTTCGGTGGCATTTGTGGGAGAAAGTGGAGCGGGAAAAACCACTTTGGCAAACATTATTTGTGGACTACAAGCCCCAACTTCGGGAACATTAATGGTAAATGACAAAAGCATCTACCACACCAATTTAGCTTCTTACCGAAATAAAATAGGCTATATTACCCAAGAGCCTGTCATATTTGATGATACTTTATTTAATAATGTAACCTTTTGGGCACCTAAAACAGAAGAAAACCTCGAGCGATTCTGGCGAACTTTAGAGATGGTTTCTTTAAGAGCCTTCGCCCTTGATTTAGAAAATAAAGAAGATGCGCCTTTGGGGAATAATGGAATTTTAATCTCAGGAGGACAAAAGCAGAGAATCTCCATCGCCAGAGAATTGTACAAAGATATAGAGCTTCTCATTATGGATGAGGCAACTTCTGCATTAGACTCTGAAACAGAGAGGTTTATCAAAGAAAATATTGATATGCTGCATGGTAAACTGACTATGGTAATTATTGCCCATAGGCTCTCAACCATTAAAAATGTAGACCATATTTGTTTATTAGAAAAAGGAAAAATCATCAATAGTGGGCAGTTCCAAGAATTGGTAGACCAGTCGGATAAATTCAAAAGAATGGTAGCCCTACAAGAAATTTAAAAAAAATAGAAAAAAATGACCACCTTAAACCTTATCGGCAGGGATAAAGAATTATTTACCACAGATATAGCCACGCATCGTGAGGTGTTGGCGGAGATCGTTTCACGCTCCAAGTTTTTAGTGATAGGCGGAGCGGGATCTATCGGCAGTGCTACGGTGAAGGAAATTTTTAAAAGAAACCCCAAAAAGCTCCATGTGGTGGACATCAGCGAGAACAATATGGTGGAGTTGGTGCGTGATATCCGCAGTGCCTATGGGTATATTGATGGTGATTTCCAGACCTTTGCGTTGGATATTGGCTCTGTGGAGTACGATGCTTTTTGGGCTGCCGATGGCGATTATGATTATGTGCTCAATTTTTCAGCATTGAAGCATGTTCGCAGTGAAAAAGACCCTTATACACTGATGCGAATGATAGAGGTAAACATCCTCAATACCGATAAAACCCTGCAACAAGCCATTGACAAAGGGGTGAAAAAATACTTTTGCGTATCTACCGATAAAGCCGCCAACCCTGTGAATATGATGGGTGCATCTAAGCGGATTATGGAAATGTTTTTGATGAGAAGGAGCCAAGAGATCACCATTTCTACCGCTCGTTTTGCCAATGTTGCCTTTTCCGATGGCTCGCTATTGCACGGTTTCAACCAACGATTAGAGAAAAAACAGCCCATTGTGGCACCCAAAGATATCAAGCGCTATTTCGTGATTCCCAAAGAATCTGGCGAGCTGTGCCTGATGTCCTGCATTTTTGGCGAAAATAGAGACATTTTTTTTCCGAAACTCAGCGAGCATCTACACTTGATCACCTTTTCAGACATTGCAGTTAAATATTTAGCCGCCAAAGGTTACACGCCTTATCTCTGTGATACAGAGGCAGAAGCACGAAATTTAGTCCAGACTTTGCCCAACGATAAAAAATGGCCGTGCCTATTTACGCTGAGTGATACCACGGGCGAAAAAGACTTTGAAGAATTCTATACCACGCAGGAAACCTTAGATATGGAAGCCTTTGAAAACATTGGCATCATCAAAAACGAACTGACTGTGGAGGAAGATAAATTGGCACTTTTTGAGGAAACCATAGCCCAACTTAGAGCCGATAAAAAATGGGATAAACCCCAGATTGTAGATTTATTTATGAAAATGCTCCCTAATTTCAACCATAAAGAAACGGGCAAATATTTAGACAGTAAGATGTAATTCTGATATGGAAAAAGCCGACCAACTGATACAATTCGTTCAGGAACAATACCAAACCACCGATTTTATTCCGCTGCACGAGCCTCGGTTTCGTGGGAATGAGAAAAAATACCTTTTGGAGACCATCGATTCCACTTTTGTGTCCTCTGTGGGGGCTTTTGTAGATGCTTTTGAAGGGCAGATGCAAGCCGTTACGCAGACCCAAAAAGCCGTTGCCGTGGTCAATGGCACTGCCGCTTTGCAGGTAGCACTTCGGTTGGTGGGCGTGGAGGCTGGCGACGAGGTCATTACACAATCCCTCTCCTTTATCGCTACGGCGAATGCCATCAGTTACAACCAAGCCATCCCCGTTTTTGTAGATGTAGATTTAGACACGATGGGACTGTCGCCCAAGGCATTAGAAGCGTTTTTGATAGAAAATGCCGAGCTGCGTGGCGAGGCTTGCTACAATAAAAAAACAGGTCGGAAAATCGCTGCCTGCGTGCCGATGCATACCTTCGGATTTCCAGTGCATATGAATGAATTGATCGCCGTTTGCCAAGCGTGGCACCTTCCGATTGTAGAAGATGCCGCCGAATCTTTGGGCAGCGAGTACCACGGCAAACCCTCGGGATCATTAGGTTTGATGGGCTGTTTTTCGTTTAATGGAAACAAGATTGTGACCTGTGGCGGTGGCGGTGCCATCGTTACGAATGATGAACATTTAGGTACCCAAGCAAAATACCTGACCACCACAGCAAAAAAGCCACATCCGTATGAATTTTTTCACGATGAAATTGGCTATAACTACCGAATGCCCAACCTCAACGCCGCGTTGGCGTGTGCCCAATTGGAGCTGTTGCCTCGTTATTTGGAGGATAAGAGGGCGTTGGCAAAAGCCTATGAAGCCTTTTTTGCTGGCACCGATTTTAAATTTCGCACTGAAACGCCCAACACCCGAGCAAATTATTGGTTGATGTGCGTAGAATTAGAAAACCGAAAAGAGCGAGATGCCTTTTTGCAATACACCAATGCCCACCAAGTGATGACACGCCCCATCTGGACGCTGATGCACCACTTACCAATGTATGCCCATTGCCAAAAAGATGCCCAAACCAACGCCGAGTTTTTAGAAGACCGAATTGTAAATATCCCAAGTAGTGTAAGATAAATGATGGATTTAAGACAAGATATTTATTATCAAAAAGATTATGTAGCACTCTATTTAAAAGAGGGTGATTCTATTTTTGAATTTGAATATACTGAGGGTGATAAAACATTTTATCAACTCACCATAAAAAGACCCATACGCCAAGTGGGCGAGGTGCTGTTAGATGAAATTTATTACGACTTAGAAACCGCTTATGGTTATGGTGGTTATCTCTGCAATACTGATGATATGGTATTCATCGAAAAAGCGTGGACAGCCTATCAAAATAAATGTAAAGAGGAAAATATCATAGCGGAGTTTGTGCGTTACCATCCTTTTAATGAGAGTCATTTTATTTTAAAAAATCAATTTTCTTTCTATACTAAAGATAGAAATGTAGTATTGATGGATTTGAGTTTATCAGATGAAGAAAGATGGGAAGGCTACGCATCAAGAACAAGAGGCAAATTACGAAAATGTGATAGAGAGTTGAAAATAAGAAAGAGTGAAGATATAGGAGCATTCATGAAATTGTACAATGAAACTATGGATAAAAATAATGCTCAATCTTTTTTTTATTTTGATAAAGATTTCTATAATAAAGTTCTAAAAATAAAAGAAATAGAATTGTATAATATCTATTATGAAGAAACTATACTATCATCTTCATTTTATATTTTTAGTCGAGATTTTGTTCATTATTTTCTTTCAGGTAATAATTATAATGTACAGAAGAATCATAATGCTAATTATTTTATTTTTGAAAAAATAGCGAGTATAGCAAAAGAAAGAGGTATAAAATATTTTAATTTAGGAGGAGGACGTTCAGGTGATCCCGAGGATTCTTTGTTTAAATATAAATCCTTATTCTCAGATTATAATCGTCCATTTTTCCTTTCAGGTGCTATTTATAACAAAGAAAAATACGATGAACTCAATCAATTATGGCAAACTCAAAACCCTGAGCATGAGGTTAAATTTTTTCTAAAATACAGAATATGAACAACAGTAGTGTATTCATCATAGCGGAGGCAGGCGTTAATCATAATGGAGATATTGCATTAGCCAAAAAACTCATCGATGCCGCCGCAGAGGCAGGTGTAGATGCCGTAAAATTCCAAACTTGGAAAACCGAATTATTGGTAACCCCAGATGCTGTGCAGGCAGAGTATCAAACAGAAAATACAGGCAAGGAAGAATCTCAGTTTGCTATGCTTAAGCGTTTGGAGTTATCTTATCCAGAGTTTGAAGTCCTCAAAAGCTACTGCGAGCAAAAAAACATTCGTTTTCTATCTACCCCAGATGAGGCGGTTTCTGCCCAGTTTCTCAATAATTTACAAGATATATTTAAAATAGGTTCTGGAGAATTGACCAATATTCCATATTTAGCATTCATCGCACGGTTGGGCAAAACGGTCATTCTCTCCACAGGAATGGGGGATATGGAAGAAATTCATACCGCTGTGAGAACCCTAAAAGAGAATGGGTTAGAAAATCATCAGATTAAAATTTTGCACGCCACCACCGAATACCCCACGCCTATGGAGGAGGTCAATCTCCGTGCGATGCTCCAAATCCAAAGGGAAACAGGCTTAGAAGTGGGTTATTCCGACCATACTTTGGGCATAGAAGTCCCTGTGGCAGCGGTAGCATTGGGGGCTAAGGTGATAGAAAAACACTTTACTTTAGACAAAAATATGGAGGGCCCCGACCATAGAGCCAGCTTAGACCCACAAGAATTAAAAGCCATGGTGGTTGCCATTCGGAATGTAGAAAAAGCCCTCTCGGGCAGCGGCATCAAAGAGCCTACGCCTTCGGAGATGAAGAACAAACCCATTGTGCGAAAAAGCATCGTGGCAGGGCGATTGATTAAGGCAGGTGAGGTGCTTTCGGAAGAAAATTTAGCCATCAAACGCCCAGGAACAGGAATTTCTCCGATGAAATGGGCGGAAGTCATTGGCAATAAAGCCATAAGAGATTTTGAACCCGATGAGATGATCGTATTATGAGAAAAATTTGCATCGTTACAGGAACCCGTGCCGAATACGGCTTGCTCAAACCGCTAATCCGAAAAATAGAGGCAGACCCAGACTTGGAGTTGCAGCTCATTGCGTGTGCGATGCATCTGTCGCCCACTTTTGGATATACGGTGCAAGAGATTGAAAAAGACGGTTTTAAAATCAGCAAAAGGGTGGAGTGTTTGCTCTCATCGGATAGTGCTGTGGGCGTGTCTAAGTCCATTGCTTTGGCGGTGTCGGGCTTCGCTGATGCCTATGCGGATTTACAACCCGATTTGGTGGTGGTATTGGGCGATAGAACGGAAATTTTAGCCAGTGTGATTGCTGCCAGCGTTGCCAATATTCCCATTGCTCACCTCCACGGCGGCGAGACTACGGAAGGGGCTTATGATGAAGCCATTCGGCACAGTATTACCAAATTTTCGCACCTGCATTTTGCCTCTACAGAGGTGTACAGACAGCGGATTATCCAACTGGGCGAACAGCCAGATACGGTGTTTAATGTCGGTGCTATCGCCATTGATTCGATAAAAAATCTACCTTTGCTATCCAAAGAAGAATTTGAACAATCTATTCATTTTCAATTGGATCAAAGGAATTTGCTGATCACCTATCACCCTGTAACACTGGAAAAAAATAGCCCAGCGGAAACCTTTGCCAACCTCCTCCGTGCGGTAGATGCCTTGCCAGATACCCACCTGATTTTTACCCACGCCAATTCGGATAAAAATGGGCAAATCATCAATGAGATGATCAAAAACTTCGTGGCACAGCACCCTAACAAGGCGGTAGAAATTCCGTCTTTGGGGCAGTTGCGGTACTTGTCGGCATTGCAGTATGTAGATGCTGTGGTGGGCAATTCTTCCAGCGGCGTGTCGGAGGTGCCAGCGTTCCACATTCCTACGGTCAATATCGGCGATAGGCAAAAAGGGCGATTGATGCCAGAGAGCGTGATCAATTGCGGCAACTCTTATGAAGAGATTCAGCACGCCCTCGCCCAAGCGTTGGACCCTGATTTTGTGGAGCAAACCAAGCATCAGCCCTCGTTATTTGGCGAAGGAACGGCAGCGGAACAGATGCTCACGATTATCAAAAATCATCAAGATATTGCGTTGAAAAAATCGTTTTATGATTTAAAAACGGATAAAAACTGAATACAATGAAAAAATTTCCCCTCATCCACCAAAAAGCCACCATCACCGAAGGATTGAGAGCCCTCAATCAGGTGCAGCATTTGAGCCGATTGATTTTGTTTGTGGTAGATGATCAAGAGCGCGTGATAGGCTCGGTAACCGATGGCGATATCCGGCGTTCCATCGCTGCGGAAGAGAATTTGCAGAAGACCTTAGGCGAGATTTGCAACACTTCGTTTCGGCATTTGAAACAAGGCGAGACGTTCCAAAGTTTTGAGGCTTTTCGCAAGGCGGATATTAAGATTTTGCCTGTTTTAGATGCGGAAAATAGAATGGTAGACCTCTTTGACCTCAATAAAATCAAAGCGAACCTTCCCTTAGAAGTGATGCTGATGGCTGGGGGCAGGGGCAAACGCCTAAGTCCGCTCACGGATACCACGCCCAAACCGATGTTGCCACTGGGCGGAAAACCCATTATAGAACACAATATAGACCGCCTGATTTCTTTCGGGATAAAGAAAATTTATATCTCCGTGAAGTATCTGGCAGAACAGATTATAGACCATTTGGGCGATGGTAGCGAGAAGGGAATCGAGATAGAATACATTCGGGAAGACCAACCGCTGGGCACGGCAGGGGCATTGAGTTTGGTGGAGAAATTCAACACCGATTATGTGCTTCTGATGAATAGCGACCTGTTCACGAGTGTGGATTTTGAGAGTTTGTATAGAAAAATTATAGATGAAGGGGCAGAAATGGCGATAGCCTCCACAGAATACAAGGTAGATGTGCCATATGCGGTGTTTGAAACCGAGCAAGACCAAGTGGTGGGCTTTAAGGAAAAACCCTCGTATATTTACCACGCCAACGCTGGGGTGTATATCCTAAAACGAGAGCTCATCAATGAGATTCCTAAAAATCAGTTTTTTGACATTACAGACCTGATGGACAGCGTAGTAGACAGCGGAAGAAAGTTGGTTTACGACCCGATTATCGGCTATTGGATAGACATCGGCAAACCCGTAGATTACACCCAAGCCCAAGAATTTGTAAAGCATTTGGAAAAATAAACAAAGTATGTTAGCATTGATTCCTGCCCGAGGCGGCTCCAAAGGTTTACCAGGGAAAAATATAAAAAACCTCAACGGCAAACCACTGATTGCCTACACGATAGAAGCGGCATTGCAAGCCCAAAAGATCAGCCGAGTGGTGGTCAATACGGATAGCCCAGAGATTGCCGAAGTGGCTGTAGCCTATGGTGCCGAAGTGCCTTTTATGCGTTCGGAGGCGTTGGCGACTGATGACGCCCGCTCGATTGATGTGATGAGAGATGCCATAGAGCGAATGGAGCATTTAGGTGGCGTGGCGATTCCTCATTTTGTGCTTTTGCAGCCGACGAGTCCCCTGCGAACGGCACAACATATCGATGAGGCAGTGCAACTTTTTTTAGACCGAAATGCCGATGCGGTAATCAGCTGCAAAGCCGAAGAACACCCTATTTTTTGGCATAAATACCTAACGGAAGATGGCAGATTTGAAGAGATCTTCCCCAATGATGACCTAAAAAATAGGCAAGATATTAGACCCACCTACTGTCCTAATGGTGCCATTTATGTATTTGACAAAACGGTACTACAAACCGAAAAGTACTATACACCAAACACTTACGCCTACCTGATGGACAGACGCCATTCCATCGATATAGACACCATAGAAGATTTTGAGTATGCGGAATATATAATAAATAAACAATGGTAGATTATAATCAACAAGAAGAAGTAACCCTCTTTCTCCAAGGTATAGAGCGAGAGTACGCCGTGGATACATGGACATTAGGTGGTATTCATATATGGCCATTTGTGAAGGTAAGTCTTTATTTTTACATTTTTGGCTTGCGTAAGGATACGAATTTAATTTCTCTTCCGGAGTGTTCCAAACCTTCCTCTCGCCCTAGCCAAACAAAAGGGCTATTGCATAAGACTTTGTTTAGGATAACACACCCTCTCAAATTCAAAAAATTTCTATCAACATTACCAGAGAAGGACATCCTTTTCTATAGTCATTCTACATATAGAACGCTCCATAAAGGCAAACAGTTCAATAAGTTTTTTGATACTTTAATAGAAGAAGAATTTTCGGAGCAGCGGAACCAAATCGCATTCATTGAAGATTTTTATAATTATAACCCTGCTGATTTAGCCCATTCAGACTTAATTGTAGATGTAAGACAGGCTTTTAATTATTTTTTAACCACAGCCACCCAAAGGACACCGCCAAAATTAGAAGGTGCGGATTATCAGGAATTTATAGATCATTTAGATGAAGGCTTTGCGCTATTTAAATCTCAATTTAGCACCGAAAATTTTTTTAGTTTTTTCAGTACAATTTATTATAAATCTTTATTTTTTGAAGCGATTTTAAAGAAAATCAATCCTAAACAGCTGTATATCACTTGTTATTATTGCAATAGTAGTTTTCCGTTGATTATTGCTGCAAAAAAATTAGGAATAGAAGTGATAGAGATGCAGCACGGCGTTATGGATACCCACCACATTCCTTATGGATTTTGGACCAAAACACCACCCAATGGTTACGAAATGATGCCTGATGTCATCTGGAATTGGGATATTATTTCGGCTCAACTGATCCAAGAAAACTTTAAAAACACCCCTGTGAAACCTATGGTAAAAGGAAATCCTTGGGTAGATTATTTGAAAAAAGAGAAAATAGAAGGATTAGATGCTCAGTATATTCTATACTCGTTGCAGCCTTTTTTAGAAAATGAAATGTTATTTCCACCAGAAATGATAAAAGCCATCAATGAACTGCCATACGTATGGTATCTTAGGCTACACCCAAGGCAGGTATTAGACCAACCGATGCTGATAGATTATCTGAAATCCCAAGGAACAAACATGGCAAAAATCAACTTTGATTTGGCGACAGAAGCGTATTTACCACCTTTATTAGAACATGCTAAACTTCATATTACCCAATATTCTTCTTGTGTGATAGAAGCCGCATTGCTCAATAAAAAAACTTGGTTGATCTATGCCGATGCACAATTGTATTTTAAAGAATACATCAAGGCAGGAATGGCGGAATATGTAGATCCAGATCAATTATTTAACAAATTATCCAAAATCACAACCTATGATTAACCGAATAAAAAACACAATTCAGGTGCTGTTGGGCATCAAAGAAGCGCAATATCCTATCCAAAAGAAAGAGAAAGCAATTAGTTTTAATGATACCCCTTTTTCTTCTGAGGAACAGGAGTTTATAGACCAAACCTCAATGGAATTTATCTTTGCGGAGTTTGGAGAAGATAGAGTGAACGCTGGCGGGGCTGATTTGAGTGGGAAATCAAGGTTAGACCCTACGCTGAGTAGCTTAAAAAAATATTTCCCCAATGCGACCTACACGGTTTATACCGATTTTGATTTACAGATAGAAGGCGTGCAGACCAAGCGCGTGGTATCACCAGTAAAAAATGAGGACAATAACCCCAGATTTGGGCATCGTACCAGCGTGTATTTCCGATTTTTAGGCTTATTGGAATCTCACGCAGATTTTAAATGTGCCATTGATTCGGATATGGAAGTGGTCTCTACGGACATTCTCTCATTGGTCTATCTCACGCAAAAATTTGGTTTCTGTGTTCCGTATAATGCTCGTCAATTACTGCGACAAGATGCTAAAATGTCCTTGGATACCCACCCAATTACCGATGAAAGTAAAGGAATGGGAAGAGCCTATAACCAAACACCTATGACGCTCTGGAAAGGTTGCATTGATGGAGAAATTTATTATAAAAAAGGAGCGGAGTTGATGAAAAACAGCCCTGCGCGAGGTTCCTATATTATGTGGAAAGCCGCTTGGGAAACAGGGAGATTCCCATATGTATTACCCAAACAATTTTGTGTCTGTACCGAGGATATCGGCTGTGGAGATGAAGTGATTCTCCATGTAGGGCACCCTGCTGTAGAACAATATTATCATAATTAATACCTAAAATGATTCCTAAAAAAATACACTATTGTTGGTTTGGAAAAGGCGAAAAATCCGAGTTTATACAATACTGCATAGACACATGGCGACGGGTACAGCCTGATTTTGAAATTATAGAATGGAACGAAAACAATTTTAATGTAGAAGCCATTCCGTTTACACGCGAGGCCTATGCACAGAGAAAATGGGCATTTGTCTCTGATTATGCCCGTGCCAAAGCCTTGTATGAACACGGCGGTTTCTATATGGATACAGATATGGAGCTGCGGCTTCCTTTGACTGAATTTTTACCTCACGAAGCTATTTGTGGCTTTGAGATGGCAGGTGTACCTTATTCTGCATTTTGGGGTGTCGCGCCACAGCATAGCCTCGCCAAAGATATTATGGAATATTATGAGGTATTAGAAGGTTTTCAAGAAGTAACCAATACCGCTATTTTTTCTAAATTATTGGTAGAAAAATATGGTGCTGAGGCGTATAAAGATGAATATCAGGAGCTAAAAAACGGAATTAAACTCTATCCTTCCCATTATTTTTCGTTAGATTTGCCGAAAAATTTTGTGGTTCATCATTTTTCAGGTTCATGGCATGGGGCATGGTCGCATGAGGAAAATAATTTTAAAAACTTGGTTAATACCTATGGTTTAATGCATTTGTTTTCCAAAATCCCACAAGGTAAAAAAGAAGTGAAAAATGTAATATATAACCATCAACTGATGAAAATAGATGCTGTATTAGATCAAATTCCGCTTTCCTATATTGCAAAATACTTGAAAACTAAACTGTTAGAAAAACTCAATCCCCCAAAATAATAATACAAAAAAGCATGATAACCGTTTTTACCCCTACTTACAATAGAGCACATTTACTCTCTCGGGTTTTTGATAGCCTTAAAAAGCAAACCCATCATCATTTTGAGTGGATTATTGTAGATGATGGTTCCGAAGATGATACCAAAGAAGTTGTACAAAACTTCATCAAGGAAAATACACCATTTAAAATCCATTATTATCATCAAAAAAATCAAGGGAAGCATATTGCAATAAATCATGCAATAACCAAAGCTAATGGGGAATATCTATTAGTCTGCGATAGTGATGATTACTTAGAGCCTCAGTGTATAGAAACCGTGTATCAGTTGATTTCAAAAATTAAAGATAAGCAAGATTTTTCGGGCGTGGCTTATATTCGTTATTCGGATAAAATCAACTATGATGAGCGTAAATATAATAATAAAGTATGGGAAGGTACTACTACTCCTTATTACGATTGGGAGTTTCATGGAGAATTTCAAATAGTATATAAAACTTCTATTTTAAAAAAATTTATGTTCCCAGTATTTTCTGGGGAGAAGTTTTGTAGAGAATCATTGATCCATAGAAGGTTGCGTAGAGCGGGTTATCAAGTACTATACTCTAACTATGTTTTAGCTCATGGCGATTATTTAGAGGAGGGGCTGACCCAAAATTTTAATAAAGCATTATATGGAAGCCCGCGCTATAGTTTGCTGTATATCAAGGAGATGATTATAGATGAGAAAAATACAAAAGCAAAATTACAATTGGCTAAACAATATTACAACCTAATACGCCAGCACAAAAAATATTGGTATAAATTATTGGAATTACCATTTTCTCTTCATTTAAAAATGATAATTTCTCGTTTTAAAAGATAGTGTGAAAAAACTCAATCTCAAAAAATAAATATGTTATTTAACTCATTAGATTTTGCGATATTTCTACCCATAGTATTTATTCTGTATTGGTTTGTAACGAATAGGAACTTAAAATTACAGAATCTTCTTATTGTGGCGGCCAGTTATGTTTTCTATGGCTGGTGGGATTGGCGCTTTTTGATTTTGATTATTCTCAGTTCTGTGATAGATTTTGTCGCTGGGATTAACATTGCCAATGCTAAAACAGAAAAAAAGCGAAAATTATTCCTTTCATTGAGTATGTTAACCAATTTGGGGTTGTTAGGCTTTTTTAAATATTTCAACTTCTTTATTGATAATTTTACACAGGTATTTTCTTTCTTTGGACACCCTATTTCGGCATCTTCGCTGGATATTGTGTTGCCCGTGGGGATTAGTTTTTACACCTTCCAAACCATGAGCTATACCATAGATGTGTATAGGTGGCAGTTGGAACCTACACGAGATTTTATCGCATTTTCTGCCTTTGTGAGCTTTTTTCCGCAGTTGGTGGCGGGACCTATCGAGCGGGCAACACACTTATTACCACAGTTTTATAAAAAACGAACTTTTGATTATGAATTTGCCAAAGATGGTATTCGGCAGATGCTTTGGGGCTTCTTCAAAAAAGTGGTGATCGCCGATAATTGTGCGCATTTTGCCAATATTGTATTCAATGATTATGGTGATTATGGTGGCACTACCTTGGCTGTGGGTGCGGTGTTGTTTGCATTCCAGATTTATGGCGATTTCTCAGGTTATTCAGATATTGCTATAGGATTATCCAAATTATTTGGTTTTGATTTGATGCGAAATTTTGCCTATCCCTATTTTTCAAGAGATATTGCTGAGTTTTGGCGAAGGTGGCATATCTCCCTCTCCACTTGGTTTAGAGATTATCTCTATATTCCGCTGGGAGGAAGTAGAGGAGGCAATTGGATGCGGATTCGTAATACTTTTATCATCTTTTTGGTCAGTGGATTTTGGCATGGTGCCAATTGGACTTTTATCGTTTGGGGTGCCCTCAATGCTTTTTATATTTTGCCCTCCATTGTCTTGAAAACCAATCGTAAAAATCTGGATATTGTAGCGGAAAATACCCTATTGCCCAACTTTCGAGAGTTTTTGCAAATGGGAATAACCTTTTCGCTGGCGGTATTGGCGTGGATATTTTTCAGAGCACCGAATGTCAGCACGGCAGTAGATTACATTAAATCCATGTTCGTCAAGTGGAATGTAGGCATAGGCTATCCGATGAAGTTATTGAGCGGCAGTTATTTCATCTTGTTCTTTTTGGCGATAATGCTGTTGGCTGAATGGCTGATGAGAACCCGAGAGCATCCGTTTCAATTTGCGAGAATGAAGATTCCGCTTTGGACAAGATGGTGTATTTATGTATTTTTCACCCTGTCAATTTTATGGTATGCAGGTGATCAAGAGGATTTTATCTATTTTCAATTCTAACCCATTATCTCAACGAATGATTGTATGAAAAAATTGATTACACGGCTTTTAGTTTTTATTGGACTTATCGCATTAATTTACTTATTAATGGGTATAGATTTGGCAAATATGATAGAACAGAGAAGAATAAAATTAGATAAAAAAAACATTATTTTGGGCGATTCTAATACTAGGAATGGCATAGATGATAAAATTTTTACCGATTTTAAAAATTTCTCTCAAGGTGGAGAGTCTTACCTTTTTGCGTATACCAAACTGGATCTTTTCCTAAAAGAAAACAATAAAATAGATACTATTCTACTCGCGTTTGCACCGCATAATTTAATAAGCAACAAATGGGTAAATGGTACAGAGGCAGGGAATTTGCGTTACCGAATGGTAGAATATTTTCCCTATTATACCTCAGAACAGCATAAGGAGTTGTTTACAGGAAATCCTAAAAGTTATATTTCTTCATGGCAATATATGTGGGAAAGTTGGAAGGGTAAAAAATTCAATCCAGAACAGTGTACAAATCTTTTCTTTTTAGGTGGATTTCTTCCAAATAATAAAATTCAGAATGATAAAAATTTCACTCCAAAAGAATATGAACCTGCTGAAATCACGCCAATAGAAGTCAAGTATCTCAATAAAATTATTGCATTGTGTAGGGCCAATGGGATTACGCTTATTTTCATTGCTACTCCAAAAAATTACCTGCGAAAAGATTTCAAAAATTACTACAGACCAGAGTTTTACGAATATTATCATAACCATTACTCAGATATTCCTTATTTAGATTTTTATAGTCTCCCAATGCCGAAAGATAGCTATGCAGATATAAGCCATTTGAGTTATATTGGTGGAGAGTATTTTTCAAAATTTCTAAAAAATAACGGAATACAGAACTTAATTAAAAATCCACAATATAATAAACAATTAAAATGATAGTAGGCAATGGCTTAGTGGCACAGTTGTTTAAAGATACGGATTCGGATGCGATGGTGTTTTTTGCATCGGGTGTGTCTAATTCTTTGGAGACAGATCAACAGCAATTTCTGCGAGAGGAAAACCTCATTAGGCAAACGATAGCGGAAAATAGGGATAAGATTTTTGTGTATTTTTCCACTTGTAGCGTGTATGATTCTTCCAAAACAGAGAGTCCTTATGTGTTGCATAAATTGAGAATGGAACAGTTGATCGCAGAGCAATGTCCTCATTATATGATTCTTAGGGTGAGTAATGTGGTGGGCAAGGGCGGAAATCCCAATTTGCTGATGAATTATTTGATTCGTGCGGTGCGAGCGGGCGAGACGATCAATGTACACACCAAAGCCACGAGAAACCTCATCGATGCGGAGGATGTGAAAAATATAACGATTCAACTCATTGCCGAGCGCAAACTCAACCGCATTGTGAATTTGGCATATTTGGAAAATTACGGTATCATTGAAATTTTACAAATCATTGAGCGTCAGTTAGATCTGAGCCTTAACCTCAACCTCATCAAAACAGGGGCGGGCTACCAAATTGCCATTCCTGATGTGGAGCGATATTTTATTGAAAATCAACTGAGTAATAAAGAACGCTATATCAGCCGAATGTTGGAGCGGTATTATTTATAAATTATGCACCCCATCTTTTCTTGAAAATTTTCATACCCAAAGCGGTGGGCAAGGATTGGAGCAAGGCATTTTTTTTGGTTTCTTTAGAATATTGGTTAGAAAAATAATCCGTAAGGCTTAGCGTACTCAGTGTTTTATAATTGGCATATGATTCCATCCAAAGCGTTTCATTTTGTTGGGCTTTCCAGTTCATTTTTAATGTAACATCTTTAAAATGAATGAGATATTTCATTACCATAGCGTGGCGCTCTGGATTTTTTTCTGATTTTAATGCTTGGTCGATGTATTGCCCTATGGTAAACCAATTATCAAAATTCCGCTTCCCACGGTTGTGAATCACAGATTTTGGGTGGAGGAAATAGGTGTAAGTAATGCCTTTATGGATAGCAATATGGTTCATTTTGAGGACCAAATGAAAAGTCCAAAGTTCATCTTGGGCAAATAATCCTTTTACAAAATAAAGTTGGTTTTTTATTAAATAATCTACAATGAATAGCTTATTTACGGCGTAAGTTACTAATTTTGAATTTGAAAAAGCCTTTAAAATATTGTTATTACCTTTGATTTCTGATGCTTCAGCATTGATTTTGATACAGAGGGATTTTTTTCCAGTGCTTGATTCTTCGCATTCCAATTGAGAAATGGTCATTTCGGCACCAGTATTTTCGGCAATTTCCACCAAAGTGGAGATGCAATTAGGAGTGATGGTGTCATCGGAATCCAAGAAAAACAAGTATTTCCCTTCGGCGGTGTCTATGCCTTTATTCCGAACTACGGAGAGCCCCGAATTTTCTTCCAAGTGGTAGATTTTCCAGTTGTTTAATTGGTGCTCGGCAATGTATTTTTCAGCAATTTCCACTGAGCGATCAGGCGTTTGGTCGTTGATGAGGGTTACTTCTATATTAGGGTAATCTTGCTTGCGAACACTCTCCAAACACGCCACGATAAAATCTTCACACTTAAAAACAGGAATTGATATAGTAACTAATGGTTTCAAAACTCAAAATTTCCACAAAAATACAACTATTTTTTATATCTTTGCTGGGGAAAATAGGGTTAGTCATGAAAATGATGATTGTTAAAATATTTACACTTTTTAATAAGGTTTTAGAGTACGCGGAGCGAGAAAATACGAAGTTAGTACTAAAACGCGCAGGGCAAGTAGACGCTTCTGTTAAACCTGGTAAAAACACTTTTTTACAGATACAACCGAAGATCAAAAAACTCATAATAGAAGAAAATGTGTCTTGGAAAGATAACAATGCCATTAGAATTTATAATGGCGCAGAGTTTATTATGAGGAAGAATACTTATTTTAGTGATAGAGTCTCCATTAACTGCTTAGATAAGATAGAAATTGGTGAAAACTCATGGATAGGCGAAGGCTCTAAGTTGTATGACCATAATCACAAATATGTTACAGAACCTGAATACGAGTGGAAAATTAGAGAGTTTGACACGGCGCCAATCATTATCGGGAAGAATGTTAAGATATATAGTGATGTTACTATTTTAAAAGGCGTTACTATAGGGGATAATTGCATTATAGGTGCTAAATGTACGATATATAAGGATATTCCGCCGTATTCTATTGTAATCAATAAAACTGAAAATATTATTAAACCGATTTTAAAATAAGATAATGCATAATCCTCTCATTTCTGTAGTAATGTCGGTATACAATGCGGAAAAATATCTTGCTAAAGCTATAGATTCTATTTTAAATCAAACTTATAATAATTTTGAATTTATTATTATAGAAGATTGCTCTTCGGATGGTTCTTTAGAAATAATTAAAGAGTATGCAGCTAAGGATAACAGAATCAAAATACTCCAGAAAAAAGAAAATAAAGGAACACGCGGATTTATAGAAAACCTCAATTGGGGAATACAATCGGCAAAAGGAAAATATATTGCTCGGATGGATGCAGATGATATAAGCCATTTACAAAGGTTTGAAAAACAAGTTCAATATCTCGAGCAAAATCCAGAAGTGTTTATTGTAGGCGCCCATATCAATTTTATTGATGAGGAAGGAAAAATTATAGGAGAAAAAAAAGCACCAATTACTCCAGAACAAATCTCTTATACGATACTAAAAAGTATTCCGTTGTTTCATCCGGTGATTATGTTTAGGAATGAAGCGGTACATTATAGAGAAAATATTTGGTATTGTGAAGATTATGAATTGTATTTGAGGCTGATGACAGAGGGGAAAATTATGACTAATCTTGACGAAAAATTATTGGATTATAGATTGCTTACCTCTTCTATCTCTCGTAAAGGTCGCTCTTTGGTGAAATATATGTTTCTCAATAAAGCGTTTCAAATGTATCATGAAAGATTAAAAGAAGGGAAAGATAGTTATAAGAGTCTAAATCCAGATGACTATGCCAATATTCTCAATTTAGATTATAAAAATGAATGGACTGATTTGAAAATAGCAGCAGAGATTTGTGTGAAAAATCAATATAAAGAAGATTTGAAAATAATCATTAAAAAAAGAAAACAATTATATCCGGCTAAAAATTTAGGCTATTTAGAAAAAATGAGCCTATTACCTGATGTTTTATTCTCTATTACCTCTAAAATTTATAAGCGTATATGATGGATGTTTTTATAAAATCCTTTAACCGAGCGTATTATTTGGATCGTGCCATATATAGTTTGAAAAAATACCTTGTAGGTGAGTATCAAATTACGGTCTTAGATGATGGTACACCGCAGAGGTATTTGGATAAAATCAAAGAAAAATATCCTGAAGTTGAAATTAAAGCGAATGAAAGTGCAGCGCGAAAATCAAAAGCCATACGCGAAAATATAGAGAAGGGTACTGAAATCAATGGTTTTATAATTCCGACTAAACTTTGGAAAGAAGCTGTCAAAAATGCATCTTCCTATTTCATTATGACTGAAGATGATGTGTGGCTTACAGAGGAGGTAGATTTATCAAAATCGGAATCTATAATGATTTCTCATAAAAGTGTTTTGCTAAAAATAGGTTGGATTAGCCAGAGAAAAATCAATGCGAAGCTACATTCGTTATCTCAGGATATAGAAACTATAGAGCCTCGTTTTTATGTAGGGCCAAGAGCCTTAATGAAAGCTCTATTTGAAAATAAATTAAAACTATATTCCTTATTGCGTCGGCTGAAGGTTGTTACATCAGAAACATTTAATGATTATTGGGTTATGAATTCTTTGCTCATGGGCGTTTATAGAAAGGATTATTGGCTTTATTTATGGAATGGAATTGAAGGAAGGGTAGATGAACAGATGCAGTTACTTAATGCAACCCAATGGTATAGAAAATATAAAAATAATCTACATAATTATAGTAAGTTTAAAAAGTTGAAAATGAATACAACTTTTATCTCGTCAGCCACAAATTCTTACCATAAATATAAAGTAGACTGCGATATCAATTATTTTAATTATATAATGAATGAAGCGTGGTATGCGGGTGAATTTGATTCATTGAAAAATTTTCCTAAAGATATTCCAGAGGATTACTATATCCAATTTTTAGAAAAAAACTATTCTGAAAGGTGTACGCCTGAAAATTGGAAAAAATGGGCCTCGTATTTTAAAGAGCAATATAGAAGGCAAGAGGTGGATGTGGATTAAATAGAATATAAATTATTTATTATATAGAGATATATTTTTAAAATCTTTTAGCCACTCTTCGTAAAAGGATGATAACTTTCCATAATTATTATCTAATATTACAACATGTTTCCCCATTAGCACAGCAAGTATCATTCCGTGTAATCGTGTTGTATAGATGGTTTCGTATGAACTGAAAAATTCAATTCCCATATCAATGAATTTTTCTTTACGATGATTATCTTTAATACCGTATCTGTCATCTATAAAAAAAGAGAATAGGGGCATTTTTTTTAAAAAAATTGCAATGCGGTCTAACCGATGTTCAAACCTTAATTTTTTGTGTCTTTTTTCTACGGAGGTGTTAAATGTTGGCCAATCCAGTATATCATAAGGTTGTTCTAACTGTATGCTTAGTTTAATGTTTTCATTATCTTTTCTGTTCATGATAAGTGTTTTTGAGCCTTTATTAGATGTAGAAAACCGATCCAAATCTATGCAGAAAGCCATATCAGGTAGTAATAAAATGGTAGCTTTGTGGAAATATTTAAGGGCTAAATCATAAGATTTTTTATCTCTACAGCATATGGTAATATCAGGATGCTGGTTAATAATTTGAGCGTCTCTCAATAAAATATCTTCTGACTGATAATGTAAAGTTTGGGGTAAAATAATAATCTTATTATTTTTAAATTGGTGAATTAGTCTGATTCTAAATTCATTAACTACAGGGTAGATGTCTCCAAAATTACCACCACCATGCATAAGTAAGGTAGTGTTAGTCCTTATTTTATCAGCAGAAAAGAATTTTAAACTACATTCATAATATTTTTTATAAGGAATGTTTTTTAAAAAATAAAGCTCCCCCTCCCAAATTAAGTTGTCTCCAATATTATCATGGTCAGGAATATCAATAAGGGCAAAGTCTTGAGAAATTAAGGGGGTAAGACTCTCTTCTAAGATGCGTTTTAATTTGATTATTTTGTCAGAATTTATCATACAGCAAAGATATTAAAATATATTTGAAAATAGATGAAAATTATTATACCTTTGCAATCATTATGGCAGTATCACAAGACAAAATAAAAGTGTTATTTCGGCACCGTTCTATGGAAATGGGGGGCGTGGAAAAAGTGCTTCTCAGTATGCTTAATCATCTCGATAAACAGAAATTTGAACTTTCTGTGGGCATCAATCTGCACCAGGGCGAACTCCGAAATGCCATTCCCAGCGATATCAAAACTACTTTTTTAGCCAAAGGAAAAGAGGATTTTTCCAAGAATAAAATACTATATTACACCCAGTTAGCCTTAAGAAAATGCCAACTGAATTTATATAAAATTTGCCCTTGGATTCTGCATCAGTGGATTATGAAAAACAATGCCGATGTAGAAATCGCCACGGGGTATACCATGTTTGATGATGTGTTGAGGTCTGCCAATAAAAAATCAAAAAAAATCGGCTGGTTTCACTCGGATATCACTTTTCCCAAATTACAGCCCATTGTCCCGAAATTATTGCAACAAATCCCCAAATTTGATTACTTTATCTTTGGTTCTCAACAAGCTCACGATATTTTTGTAAGCACTTATCCAGATGTGGAATTGCCACCTAACCAAGTGGTTCTCAACGCTATTCCGATTGAAGAAATTAGAGTCAAAGCGGCACAAGAAACCATACAGCGAGAGGCTGTTCCTACTTTTGTAGGGGTTGGAAGGTTGCACAGTCGCAAAGGATTTCATACTTTATTAGAGGCGCATGCTCAGCTTTTAAACGAGGGTTTTGCCCATCAAATTTGGATTATTGGCGATGGCGAGGAATACGAGGCATTGCGACAACAAATCCAAGCCTTAGGCGTGGAGAAAAGTTTCTTACTATTAGGCACGAAAATGAATCCTTATCCGTATATTCAAGCGGCTGATGCATTTATTATGCCTTCGGAATCAGAAGGTTGGCCGCTCATTATTGCCGAAACGCTCATTCTCAAAAAACAGATTATCGCCACGCGCGTAGGGGGCATTCCAGAGATGATTCAAGATAGAGAAACAGGATTATTATGTGAATATAGTATTGCAGATTTAGCAAAAACCATGAAAATTTTCTTTGAAGATAAAGGCACTATTTATCACATTGAAAAAAATCTACAAGATATTGATAAGAAATTTGATAATCAGAAAATATTTAATACCGTTGAGGATATTATAATTAAAACCGTTAAAAAATGATATTTCTTTATAGAGCAATACTTAAACTTCATACCCTATATCAGGCATTTATAGGTCGTATTTATATAGAAGTGAGCAAGGCGAGAGGACTAAAAGTAGGGAAAAATGTTCAATTTATAGAGGCACCTGATTTTGGTTCCGAGCCTTTTCTTATTGAAATTGGGGACAATACAAAAATCACAGCAAATTGCACTTTTATCAATCATGATGGGGCGATGTATGTGATTCGCTCAATGGAAAAGTACGAAGATGCGCGAAATTTTGGACGAATTAAAATTGGAAAAAATTGCTTTATCGGGAATAACTGTACCCTTCTACCGGGCGCGTCTATGGGGGATAATTGTATATTGGGAGCGGGTTCCGTACTTAATTCCTCTATGCCAGATAATGCGGTCTATGCGGGGGTTCCAGCCAAAATGATATGCACCATAGAGGAGTATGGAGATAAAGCCCTGGCGCATAATGTTATGTATCCCCGCGAGCTGGAAGCCGACAGAAAAGCCTTAGAAGCATATATTGCAAAAAATTTACCTCATTCTTATAAACCCATCAAAACCTACCATGCCCACCAAGAAAAAAATCCTTATTAGAATAGGCTCTATGCGCCATGGCGGTGCCGAAAAAGTGCTGGCGACTTTCCTTAAAGAATTGCCACCAGAGCGGTATGAAGTGGATTTGTTGCTCAATCTCTATTCGGGGAAATATCTGTCCGAAATTCCAGATTGGGTTAATGTTTTGTACCTTAATCGAGGCGAAATGATTACCACCAACCGACCGCAGGACATTCCGAAAAAAGCGTTTAGAGTCCTGTATCAGTGGGTGTTGAAGAAATTTCCGAAGTTGTTGTATTCCTTGATTTTGAAAAATAAAAAATACGATGTAGAATTCGCAGCGATACACGGTTTTAGAGATGAAATTCTCAATTCGCCGCTTCGGGGTTCTAAAAAAATCGTGTGGATACATAACGACCTCCGAAAAACCGAGTTTTACAACTATACCGATGACGAAATTCGGAAGTTTTTTGGGTTTGATAAAATTTTAGTGATCTCAGAGCATATTCAGCAAGATTTTGAAAATTTAGCCCAAACCGATGAGGAACGACAAAAAATAGAACGAATTTATAACCCATTAGATACCCAAGATATCATCAATAGAAGTTTGCAATCTCTTGATAAAGAGGAATTTAACTTGTCTGTTTTCCTTTCTGTGGGAACTGTTTTTCCTCAAAAAGGTTTTGACCGATTGCTCAAAGTTCATCGAAGATTGTTAGATGAAGGCTTTCCGCATCGGGTTCAGATTTTGGGCGATGGCTATGATTTTCAGAATATTAAAAAACTGGTGGAGGAACTTGGCGTGGCAGAAACGGCAACGATGGTCGGCTTTACGGATAATCCATATCCGTATTTTAAAACGGCGGATTTTTATGTCCTCAGCTCCCGCTACGAGGGCTATCCAACGGTATTGTTTGAGGCGATTACACTAAAGAAAAACATCATCGCTACCGATGTTTCTGGGGTTAGGGAGATGCTTCTCAATGGAGATTTGGGCTGTATTGTAGAAAATTCCGAAGAAGGCATTTATCAAGGTATGAAAAGAGCACTCACGCAGCCAGAGGCATTTCAGCCGTATCAAGAGCGTTTGGCAGATTATCAGATGCCGTTTAATTTAAAAAACTCGGTTGAGAAAATCACAAAAATTATAGACCAACTTTAGCAATTATGAAAACCATTATACAAAAAGATTTTTACCGAGCAACGGGACAGTGGCTTTCTCCGTTTTCCATTTTGAAGAAATGTTGGAGCCCTAATTTGCATTATATTTATTGTTTTAGAAAGGCACAGCACTACTTGCATACCCCTATTTTAGGCGCGTTTTGGAAAGTGGTACTTCGGCATTATCAAATCAAATATGGTTTTCAGATTTATCCTGAAACTCAGATTGGCGAGGGTTTTTATCTTGGACATTGGGGCGCCGTGGTGGTCAATCCTAAAACGATTATTGGCAAAAACTGCAATATGGCGCAGGGCGTGACCATCGGACAACAGAACCGAGGCAAAAAACAAGGTACACCAATCATCGGAAACCAAGTCTGGATAGGGGCTAACGCTGTGATAGTGGGCAATATCAAAATCGGAAATAATGTGCTGATAGCCCCCAATGCCTATGTGAATACCGATGTTCCCGATAATGCCATCGTGGTCGGAAATCCCGCAGAAATTATCCCTAACGACAACGCTACCGAGGGGTATATCAACCATATGATCTCTTAAAAAACTGTTAAAATACTTTTACAACGATAGATAACAACAAAATTTGCACAATTTTTGATGCGGAAGGGCAGTGTCGGAAATTATGGAAAAGCGATGAAACTAATTTTTAAATTTTATATATGATGAGTAGTAATTCGTACGAAGTAATTTTCGAAAACAACAAAAAATGGGTAGAAGGAAAACTTCACCAAGATGCCAATTTTTTTAAAAAATTAGCCGAAACACAAACGCCTGAGTTTTTGTACATTGGTTGCTCTGACAGCCGTGCTACAGCGGAAGAACTGATGGGGATGAGCCCTGGCGAGGTCTTTGTTCATAGAAATGTGGCAAACATCGTGAACGCCTTGGATATGAGCTCTACCGCCGTTATTCAGTATGCTGTGGAACACTTGAAGGTCAAGCACATCGTGGTCTGTGGGCACTACAATTGTGGTGGCGTAAAGGCGGCGATGACCTCCCAAGACTTAGGTTTGCTCAATCCTTGGCTTCGTAATATTCGAGATGTGTACCGCATCCACCAAGCGGAGTTAGACAAAATTGAGGACGAGGGCAAGCGCTATGATAGACTTGTGGAGCTTAATGTGCAGGAACAATGCATCAATGTGATTAAAATGGCGTGCGTGCAAGAACGCTACATCTTGGAGGAATTTCCTATCGTACACGGTTGGGTGTTTGATTTAAGAACGGGCAAGTTGATAGATTTAGAAATTGATTTTGAGAAAATATTGAAAAATATTCAAAAAATCTACAACCTTACCGATTCTGATTGGGTGATGAGGCGCAGAAAAACCTCTAAACCTTAAAAAATATCATTTTTAAGATGAAACTGAGAAGCATTTTTGTATTATTGATTTTCCTTAATTTTATGGCGTTACCGAGTATCGCTAAGGTGATGGATTGGGAAATTCCAATGGCAAATATCACAGTTTCTGAAGAAGAAACCCACACGGCTCCGTTTTCGTTTTCGGAGAAAATACTTCCTGAGCAGATGAGCCTCAAAGCGCTTTTTGTCCACTTAGAGATAGAAAAAGCACCCCGTGTTTCTATACACACAGAGCCCGCTCATCGGTCGCCAATATTATCTATAACCACGCCGCCTCCCGAGGCTTAGGCTTTTTCTCAATTCCCAATTTTTATAACGATTTTTTGACTTCTTAGCGATGCTTTGGAGGGCTGATGTTTTGTATTGAATTTGCAGATAATCATCGGGTTAAAAATCGCGTTCAACTTATTTTTACCTTAATCTATAAGGTTAAGGCTTCACGATTATAATTTAATTTTACAAATGAAAAAAACATCATTGATAGGGGGGATTAAGGAAAATTTCCCTGCAGGACTTGTCGTATTTTTAGTGGCTTTGCCGCTTTGTTTGGGGATCGCTTTGGCATCTGGCGCACCGCCGTTATCTGGCGTTATTGCGGGGATTGTGGGCGGTCTTGTGATCGGTGTGATAAGTAATTCTCATATTTCAGTGTCTGGACCTGCGGCGGGTCTGGCAGCCATTGTTTTAGCCGCCATTTCTGATTTAGGCTCCTTTGAGCTCTTTTTGTGCGCAGGGATTATTGCGGGATTGATCCAGTTGACCTTGGGCTTTATAAGGGCGGGCAGCATTTCTAATTATTTCCCTAATAATGTGATAGAAGGGATGTTAGCAGGGATTGGCGTGATTATTTTCTTGAAACAAATTCCGCACGCGCTGGGCTATGATCAAGATTATGAAGGCAATATCACCCTTTTTGAAAGCGGTTACAATTGGGATTCTATACAAAATTATGTCGTTAATCTCTCGCAATCTGTACATTTCGGAGTGATGGCGGTTACAGTGGTTTCGCTGATGATTTTGCTGATGTGGGAGCGCATTTCAGCATTAAAACAATTGAAAATGTTGCCAGGAGCCTTGGTGGCGGTGCTTGCAGGGATTTTGCTCAACGAGGTTTTTATCCAAACAGGAAGCACTTGGGCTATACAATCAGAACATTTGGTGAAACTCCCTGTGCCACAGTCGGTTCAAGATTTTAAAAATATGGTTACCCTTCCTGATGTTTCTGGTTTTTTAAATGTTAAGGTCTGGATTCTTGGGGCAACCATTGCGGTGGTGGCGTCTATTGAGACTTTGCTTTGTATAGAGGCTGCCGACCGTTTGGACACGCACCGAAGAATTACCGATACCAATTTAGAACTAAGAGCGCAAGGCATTGGTAATATCGTTAGTGCGTTGATTGGGGGCTTACCGATGACCTCTGTGGTGGTGCGTTCTTCCGCAAATGCGAATGCTGGTGCGACTTCTAAACTCTCCACGATGACACACGGTGTGTTGCTTTTGGTTTGTGTTTTGACGATTCCAGCGCTACTCAATAAAATTCCGTTGGCAACTTTGGCAGCCGTGTTATTGCTGATTGGCTACAAGCTGGCGAGCCCTTCTAAACTGATTCATTTCTGGAAAAAAGGAAAATATCAGCTGATTCCATTTTTGGCAACGGTAATAGCGGTGGTGGCTACAGATTTGCTGAAAGGGGTAGGGATTGGTTTGGTAATTTCCGTTTTCTACATCCTACAAGGGCATATGAAAAGGGCTTATTATTATAGCAAAGAAGATTTAGGCGATGCCGATGAGGTGACCATTAAATTGGCAGAGGAGGTGTCGTTCCTCAATAAAGCCGCCATTAAAAAAACGCTAAAAAATATCAAGCCTGAGTCTAAAGTCATTATTGATGCTCGAGGCACTTCTTATATTACGGTAGATGTGATAGAGCTGATTCAAGATTTTACCAATATCCGCGCTCAAGAGGAAGACATTACGGTAGAACTTTTAGGCTTCAAAACCTCATACCGAGACTACGAAAAAGACCAACATTCTCACATTAAAATAGAGCACCGAAGAGCTATGTAACCTTTATTTAATAAAGAATTTTATCCTCCGTCATCAATTTAATTGATGGCGGAGGATATAGTTTAAAATGATGATACTCCTCTATCTAAATAAATATGAAATTAAAAAGCTTAAGGTAATATAGAAATATTGATTTAAAATTAATATTTCAGCGATTTTTTATAAAGTGTAGCTATTATCATAAAAAAAGAACCATTGAAAATTCCAATAGTCCCTTTTTTAGTCCTTAATACTTTTAATCAGTTGATTGTAAGTGTGTTTTGTGGAGCTGGAGGGATTCGAACCCTCGTCCAAACAAGCAATACGCAAGCTTTCTACATGCTTATTTTGCTATTCATTTTCGACCTAAAACAGAGAGCAAACACTCAATTTCAAGCTTATCTTTTAGAGTTTTCGTCCTTTGGTCAAAGCCCCCAAAGGCTTATTTCTGCATTTCCTATGCCTCAAACTCGGTCGCCGCAGAACGGAGCTACCGTGAGACATCTTGTTTCCTTACTATACTTCGGGAAAAATGCTTATCCTACTATGCTTCGGATTAAGCAGCAAGAGCAAACTCTTCGTTGCCAGTTAAAATCTTGTAGCAAGGGATTAAAGAGATCGCGCTACGGTTCTCTGCATGCTTACTTACCCATTGACCTTGCTGTCGAAACCAGTCAGCCCCATAGGAAAAGTCTACAAAGTTAAGAAAATTTTAGATGAATACAAAAAAAAATAATTTTATAAAAATAAAACATTAAGGTTGATTTTGTTAATAAATGATAAATTGATGTTAAATAGGGTTGATTTTAATCAAAATAGCATTTAAATATTTACTTTTGAATTAATAAATAATTCTATATGGTAAAAACTTTATCCTTTCTCCTTTTATTTTTATCGATTATGGGGTTTGCCCAACAAATATTGAGCGGCTATATCACTGATGAAAGCGGTTTCGCCCTTTCGGAGGTCTGGGTGGTCAATCTGAGTAACGATGAGAAAACCAAAACCAATGCACAAGGCTTTTTCCAAATTAAAGCCCAAACAGGAGAACGCCTCCGTTGGGTCAAAAATGGCTTTGAAAGAAGTGAACATCAGCTCAATGCGCAAGATTTTAGTTCCATTTTTAAGTGGAAATTAAGGATTGAGGTAAGGGAAATTCCAGAAGTTAAAATTAGCATAAAAGCGACAGGCGATTTAAAAAATGATGTCCGCCAATTCCCTGCCCAGAAGGCGTTAAAGAACCTTAAACGCGATATTTATTTGGATTATCAAACCAAAACTTCAGCCGATTTACAGGAATTTTCACTGCAAAATGCAGAGCGTTTTATCCAACCCAAAGGTGACGGTTTTAGTGTGGGCAAGGTGCAAAATCAGTGGCAAGAGATAGATTTAATGATTCATTTGGTTGAGCATTTGGGCGACCATTATTTTGAAGCCTTGGGAATTTCCAAAATGGATAAGACCGCTTTGTTACCTTTGTTCTTCAAGATTTTGATAAGGCTCAGATATTAAAATATGGCAAACTATCGCCTGCGGATATTACCAAATTTATGATGAAAGCCGAAGCCGAAAAAGCCAAATTCCTCAATCAGAATGTTCGGTAGAAGAGTAAACTACCGCGTGAATTTCCTTAATGAGCGCCACCTGATTTTCTATGGTTTGATTTGCCATAAGATAGAGGTTTAAAGGGCTTTTTGAAGCCTCATAAGGCGGTTGTATATAGTCGGTGTCTATAACGACAAAGCCATTTCTGATGTAAAAATTCAAGCGTCTTTCTGCAATAGAATTGAGATGTGGAGGTTCGGTTTCCAAAATCACCGTTCCAAATTGAGTACCCAAGGATTGCAATACTTGAGAACCTAAATTTTGACCTCGGTAGGCAGGAAAAATTTCAAAATGTTCAATAAAAATCCCCGCAGAAACAGTCCATAAAATAAGATAGCCCACCATATCATCACCCTGAAAAATAGCGTGTGCCGAAGCCAAAGGTTGGTTTTTAACCAAAGCCCAAAATTGACTTTTGCTCCGTCTTTCGTCTTCTGGAAAAGCTTGACAATAAGACTGATAAACGAGTTCTAACTGCGCTATATCGGTGATTGGAATAGGGGTAATGCTCAACATCGATTGAAATTATAAATCAAAAACGCTGGGTCTTCGGATGATAAAAATGTCTTTAATCCACAGCATAAAAGCCATCCCAAGATAAAGCAAAAAGAAAAAGCCCGCCGTGGCAAAGGTGGAATAGATAAAGAACACCCTGAGTTTAGAAACGGGAATGCCCAATTTGGAGCCTACACGGGTAAGAACGCCAAACCACTCTCGCTCCATTCGGTGTCTCATATTTTGAAACATCATCTGTTAAGGTTTTAATAATTGATAACCAATGCTGCAAGTTAGACATTTTTTATGATTACAAAAAATTTTCTTTAAAAATAAAAATGCTTGGGTATCTTTCGCTGATTGAAAATGAACGCCTAAACGCTTCCAATAGGTTATGATGCTGTTGTGCTCTGCGGGAATTTCTTGATAAAAATTGAGAATATCATCAGAAATATTTTCTTTTTGATTTTTAAAATAGGCATATCTTAAAGGCAAAACGGCATTGATGAGAATCAAATGAATAAAAGCGGCGCTTAATTTTTTAGGCTTTTCTTCTGGGGTCGTTTTTCCAAAAGTATAATGCTTGTCCCAATAGGCAGAAGCGCTAATAGGCTGAAAAATAGTATATAAATCGTTGAGGTTTTGTGCTTCAATCACCTTAGAAAACAAATGCTGATGGGTAGCGTAGAGATGCGCCAGCTGAGAAAGCCTAATGGTAGGGAAGTTAGGCGGTCTCAACCTTAAAAATAACGGCGAAACCAAGCGCTCGGGTAGTTGATATTTGGCTTTTAGAAAATCAAACTCTCGTTTCCAAATGCCCATTTCGGGGTCTTCGGGTTTTTCTAACCAGCCACAGAGCCCAAAAAATAGGGCTTCTAATTGGGTTTGCCGTTGTCGTACTTTATTGATGATAGAAAAATCAAGCCCTTCCGCTAACTGTTGAAAAATTTCCGCATTGATTTTCAGTCCAAAAGCATATGCCAAATACCGAAAAAGCACCGCCTCGTAGTCGTTTTTGGTTTGGGTTAGCGCGTGCTCTATCTGCGTGGCTTTTTCATCTAATTTTTTGAGTAAAAGTTCATCAGAAAATAAGGGCGGTATTTTATTTTTATCAAAAAGACCTTCGCAAGGAATGCCTTGCTGTGCCGTCATCATTTTTTGATATTTATTCAGCGTAGCACCGTCTATATAAGGCTTTAGCGCTATGGTTGGAATGTTTTTCTGGGCTAAAACTTCAATCGTTTCATCGTGTTCATAAACGGCGTGCAGGATTAAATTATCATACTGCGGATTGTGCTGATGTTGGTGCTTAAGGTAATCAGAGGACCGCAGATGGAACTCTATATGTCCGACCAAAATAAGCCCTTGGTATTCTATTTTTGCCAAAAGAAAGTCTGGACCTGCGTTGGTATTCCAAGTGCCAAAGTTGAGAATTTTCACCGCAAAACCTTGAGTGTCAACTAAATTCTGAGCTTTAATCAACTTATGATGCCAAAGATATTGCAGTAATTGTTCTGTCATTCAGTCGGTTTTAGTTGAAAAATAAAATGCACAAAACCAGATTAACGCCAGTTAATAACAGAGATTGAAGCCGTGTTTTCATCAGTTTAAATTTAATGATGACTTGCTTACAAATATAAATGTTTTTTCTTTAAATCTTACTTTTTTTGATAAGAATTTAAAGTTTCTTGATACATTGCTTCGTATTGCGGAATAATATTTTTGATGTCAAACATATGAGCTATGGTTTTGGCATTGGCTTTCATATGAGCTAAAAGCGCCTCATCTTGGAGGAGTTTAATGGTATTGAGCGCCATATCCTCCACATCGCCTACGGGAGAAAGAAAGCCCGTAACCCCTTGAATATTAACCTCAGGAATGCCGCCAGCGTTACTACTAATCACCGCGTTGCCTGCCGCCATCGCTTCCAGAGCCGCCAGCCCAAAACTTTCTTGTTCGGAGGGGAGCAAGAACACATCCGTACATTTCAGCACCTCATAGAGGTTGTTGGTCTTGCCGAGCAATCGCACTTTATCAATTAAATGCGGATGTTCCACTAAAAAATGATTGATTAACTCCATTTCGGGACCCTCGCCAATGATGATGAGCTTGCTTGCCACCACTTTTTGAACGCGTTTAAACACCGCTAACACATCAGGAACTCTCTTGACTTTCCGCAAATTAGAAACATGGATCAGAAGTTTTTCATTATCCTCAGCCAGTTGATTTCTATGGCATATAGCATCAAGGCGATAGAGGGAATTATCGATGAAGTTCGGAATAACCAATATCTCTTTTTTGATATTGAAGGCTTTTAGCGTGTCCTTTTTTAGGCTCTCCGATACGGAAGTAACCGCATCAGAATGGTTGATAGAAAACTGTACAGCGGCTTTATAGCTGGGGTGCTGTCCCACCAGCGTGATGTCTGTGCCGTGGAGCGTGGTCACCACAGGAATTTGAATGTCTTCATCTTCTAACATTTGCTTGGCAACATAGGCGGCATAGGCATACGGAATGGCATAATGTGCGTGGATGAGGTCCAGTTGGTAGAGCTTAACCACCTGATAAATAGCGGAAGACAGAGCAATATCATAAGGTTGATATTTAAACAAAGGGTAGGTTTCCACATTCACTTTATGGAAGAAAATATTGGGATTGGTCATATCCAGCCTCGCAGGGAGGTTGGAGCTAATAAAATGAACTTCATAGCCTTTTTGGGCGAGGCTCATCCCCAATTCGGTGGCTACAATGCCGCTACCGCCATAGGTGGGATAGCAAAGAATTCCTATTTTCATCGTGATGGGTTTTCGTTGTTGGGTAGAATATCAATGCCTGAACCTTCCAAAATCTGTGGATTGACTACCACAGGTAATCTGCCGTGTATTTTGGTTTTTCCTTGCAAGGCTTTGGCGGTGGCAATCATCGATAAAGGATGATTTTCATAAGATACCAAAACCGTAGGGATTTGCCGAAGGTCTACCTCTTTAAGCGCATAAGGACTTCCAAAAATATCTAAAATAACTTGATGTTTTGCCGCGATGTTCTTGATTAACAGAAGACTGGCAGCGGAAATTTTATAAGGCTTGTACGCCGTGCTATTGTCTTTGTGAACGCTAATGATAATTTTGGCGTTGGCAGGCAGCGTAGCGAGGTCTTTTTTAGAGATAAGCCGCACTTGGAGCCCTTGTTTCAGCGTTTGATAAAAATCTTGATACGGCGCTTCCTCCAATGGGAGAAGGTAATAGGTCTCATCAGATTTTAAAGGCAGAGCGTGGGCATCATCTTTTATAGCGGTAAGGGCATTGGCAAAAAGTTGCTCCGTTAGCGCTCGGTGTTTTTCATTATTGAGTTCATATTCCCAATTTTGTGGTGAGAGATGTTGATTATGCGTTAACCCTAATAAATATTTGGTTTCCAAAATTTTAATAACGCTCTCTTTAAGGCGTTGCTCCGAAATCTGTCCCTCGGCGAGGGCTTGTTTAATCAGGCGTTTTCCAGAAGGGACATCTTGCGAAAAGAGCATAATATCATTGCCCGCTTTAAAGGCTCTAAGGTCAAGTTCCCCAGGGCTAAATTTCTTCGCTACGGCGTTCATATTTAAGGCATCAGTGATGATGAGCCCTTTATATTGGTACTGATTTTTAAGCAAATCCGTGATGATATGCTGAGATAACGACCCTGGAATTCCCTTTTGAGGCTCCAAGGCAGGGATATAAAGATGCGCCACCATAACGCCGCCAATTTTTTTATCCATCAAGGCTTTAAAAGGTGCCAACTCCACTTGGTTAAGGCGGTTCAGAGAATGTTTGATAACGGGCAAATCCAAGTGAGAATCGGTATTGGTGTCGCCGTGCCCAGGGAAATGCTTGATGCTGGCTAAAACGCCGTGGTCTTGGAGCCCTTGGCTATAAGCCAAACCTTTGGCGATAACGCGGTCTACATTAGACCCAAACGAACGGTTGCCAATAATCGGATTCTGAGGGTTGGTATTGACATCTACCACGGGTGCAAAGTCCCAATAGATGCCCATTTTCTTGCAATCTTCGGCAATTTGGCTTGCCATTTTATAAATCAGTTGGTTGTCTTGTACGGCACCGAGCGTCATCGCCCACGGAAATTTATGCGCTATCGGCAGTCTTTGGTACAATCCCCATTCGGCATCCATACCAATCAACAATGGGATTTTAGATTGTCCTTGAAATTCATTGACTAAATTGAAATGTCTATCGGCATCATCTTGCATTAAAATAAGCCCACCGATGTGTTCTTTCTCAACTAAATGTCTTACATTTTGAATAAAATCTTCGCCTTTATTGGTGTAGAGCGCCACGATGAATAATTGTCCTATTCTATCATCTATGGAAAGCTGTTGATAGGTTTTTTCGGCGTAAATTTTGGCTTCTTTTAGGGTTTCTGGCGAGGCATTTTTCGGCATATACTGTGCTTGAAGTCCCGCATAGCATAAGATGAAAAGTAAAGAAAGGTAAAATTTCATTAGAATAAAAATTAAAGTCTGATAAAGAAGAACAAATATACAATTTTTAGTCTGTATTGTGGCTTTTCATAAAAAAATCTTCCCCATTGGAGGAAGATCTGAGCGTTTATTGGTCGAGCAAGTGTCCGAAATAATCTTTCTTCACTTGCAGATAATCGCGGTTGATTTCGTTGGGTTTTATTTGGAGCGGAATTCTTTGTTTAAGCTGAATAGGGCTCTGTTCCACCAGTTTTACTTTGTCTGGATTGTTGGTCATCAGGTTAATAGCCTTGATGTTAAGATACTTTAAAATATCTACAGCGATGTTAAAATCCCGACCATCTGCGGGCAGCCCTAATTCTACATTGGCAGCCACGGTATCCAGCCCTTGTTCTTGCAGCGCATAGGCTTTGAGCTTGTTGATGATGCCGATGTTTCGCCCTTCTTGCCTTAGGTAGATGATCACACCGCCGTGTTTTTGCATATAAGCCATAGCGGCATCTAATTGCTGTCCGCATTCACATTTTTTGGAATGAAAAATCTCCCCCGTCATACACTCCGAGTGGAAACGGACATTAACAGGCTGGCTAAAATCTGTGTTTTCGGCGACTAATGCGAGGTGCGGCATCCAATCTGATGCGCTCTCAGAAAAAGCCATCATTTTAAATACCCCAAATTCTGTGGGTACATTGGCTTCAGCTTGGAGTTTCAACATATTTAGTTTTGAGAGTGAGAAGCATTTTTAGAAGCTTCTATTAAGGTAATATTGGTTTTTATTTTTACTAAATAGAAATTCAGCAATTCGTCTTGCTCAGCGGAAAGGTTTTTCCTTAACTTTTGTATTTTCTTATAAACGCCTTGTAGGTTATAGAGCACCTTGGCTCTGCGGTTTTCGTTGTACTCTCTAACGGCGTAGAGGTATTCTGTAACATTGAATTTAAGGGCGTCTATGGCTTTATTGAGTTTTTGATTTTCAAAAGTAGGGAGCGCCACAATAGCGTTAGAAAGCTCCGAGGCGTACTTAATCTGTGCCACATTGGTCTCTGTGGTTTTTTCAATATCCTTTAAGCTGAACCCCATTTTGCTGCTTCGGCTATGGCTCACGCTTTCTGACAGCGGAGAGAGATTCATTTTCTCCACTGAACACGAGGCAATTATCAGTCCCAATATCAATAATAAAAAGTAAGGTTTTCTAATCATTTTGCTTATTCTGATAGAGAATAGGGTTAAGGCTGTCATCATTATACATCTTCATTTGCTTATAAGTTTTAATCTTATTGTTACCGTTTTCTATATCAAAAAGCAATTGGTCTATCGCTTGGCTTAAGTCCTTTTTTTGTTCCTTTAAAATGGCTAACTTATCAGCGCACTTTGCTTGGTGTGCGGCGCTGGCAGATTCTCGCTGCGTTTCTATCTGCATATGATAGATTTTAAGAGCGAGTATAGATAGCCTATCAATAGCCCAAGCGGGACTTTCTGTATTGATTTTGGCATCAGGATGAGGCACTACCGATTGGTATTTATCCAAGAAAAAATCATCTATAGACTCCACTAAATCCGTTCTGTCTTGGTTAGAGCGGTCTATTCTTCTTTTGATTTTAAGAGCTTCCTCGGCAGAGATATTCTCATCTCGGATAATATCTTCCAAATGCCACTGAACGGTATCAATCCAATTTTTGGAATACAAAATATGTTCCAAAGTGTCATTAGGAAATGGATTTTTTTCTAAAGCATCTACGGAGTCCTCAGTATGATAATCTGCAATGGCTTGGTTAAAAACAGACCAAGCATTTTCTGAAAAAGACATTCTAAAAAAGTTTTTATAAGGCTGAAATTAAGGTTGTTGCTGTTCCTCTTTTTGGGGCACTTCTTTTTTATCATCCTCTTTTACCGCATCTTTAAATTCCTTGATGCCAGAGCCCATCCCTTTCATTAGTTCAGGGATTTTTTTACCTCCGAATAATAATAATAATATCACGACAACCAATACGATTTGCCATGGTCCTATGGCACCTAAAATTGTTATTAACATATCTATATTTTTTACAAAGTTACAATAAAATTTATTTAGTTAGATACCCAACCTAATGGGTCTACTGGTGTGCTGCCATTCCAAATTTGGAAATCTAAGGAATAAGAGCCCTCAAAATCTTGGGCAATAGTTCCAATAGGCGTACCAGCCGAGACTTTCTGGTTTGGAGAAACCGACACGCTCGAGAGGTTACTGTAAATGGTAAAATAATTACCGTGCTTTACAATCACCGTTTTGGTCCCCCCCACGAAAGAAATTCTGGAAACTTCCCCAGGGAATACGCACTTGGCGGTGGTTCCTGGCGCTACTGCAATCCTAATGCCGTTGTTTTCCTCCACAATATTTTTGAAAACAGGGTGAGGCTGTCGCCCAAAGCGGTGGGTCACTTGCCCTCTGTCCACAGGGAAACCAATTCTCCCTCTATTTTCAGCGAAGTTGGAACCCGTGGCGGCGCCTACACCAAAGGCGGTCATGGTTTTTTCTTCTACTTTTTTCTTCTCTTCGGCTTTCTTTTTAGCGAGTTCTGCTTCGGCGGCTCTTGCAGCGGCAGCTTTATTAGCGGCGGCTTTGGCTCTGTCGGCAGCTTCTTTGGCATCTTTTTCAGCCGCTATACGGCGGGCTTCGTTTCTGGCGTTTTCTTCTGCTTTGGCTGCCTCCGCTTGTTTTCTGGCATCTTCCGCTTTTTTGCGCTCTATCTCTGCGAGCCTCGCCGCTTCGGCTTCGGCTTTTTTGCGTTCTCTTTCTAAAGCTTCAGCGCGGGCTTTGTTTTCGGCGTCTATTCTGGCTTTCTCTCTGGCTGCCGCTTCGCGGGCTATTCTCTCGCGCTCCAATCTCGCTTTGCGCTCTGCCTCGGCTTTTGCTTTGGCAGCGGCTATTTCTTCATTGATGATTTTGCGGATTTCGCCTTCTATTTTTTTAGATTGTACTTGCTTTTGCTTCAACTCTTCTGTTAATGCGGCTTCGTGCTTTTTAAAGTCTTCTAATAAGAGTTCTTTTTCCTTCCTTTCGCGTTCTATTACGAGGAGATCCTTCTGTTGCTGGGCGAGTAGTTGGTCTTTCTCTTTTACAGATTTCTGTTTTAGGGTAATGGTTTTTTGTATTTGCGCGGCTTTGTCATTGATTTCTGCTGCTTTTTTATCTTGATAATCAGAGTATTGTTTTAAATATTGTACACGCCGTAAGGCTTCGCCTAAATTTTTGGAAGAGAGGATAAAGGTCACTTTGTTTTGGATACCTTTATTTTTATAAGCTTTTACTAAAATATCCGCATAATTTTTCCGTAAAATCGCCAATTCTTTTTTGTATTGGTTGATTTCTTTTTGGCGCAGATAAATATCGTCTTCTATAAATCTTTTTTCCTTTTGTGTGTTGTTATAAACCTTCTCTCTAAGTTGGATTTTTTTATTGACATTATCCAAGTACGCCACAGAAAGCCTGGCTTCTTTTTGGGTTTTAGCGAGGTTGGCGTTGATGATGGCAATTTGTTTTTTAAGCTCTGCACTTTGTTTTTGTAGCTGTTCTTTCTTTTGTGAGAACGCTAAACCAAAATACAATATACTGACGATAAGACTTAACTTTTTTATCATTTAATTTCTTTCTTTTGATAATTGTTGGGCACGGCATAAGGTGTGCTCATAGTAGAAAAGTCAAATTTCGTGTTTTCTATGAAAATTTGATCTACTTTGTCAGTTTTTATAATAATTTTAACATTTTTCGGGAGGTAGGTTTGGTCAAAACTTTCCCAGTTGTCATAAAAAACTTCTAAATAATCAGAGGTTTTAAGGTCGGACAACTTCACTTTTTGGAGTAGAAAATGACTGTTATAAGTCAAGCTGACATTGTATTCTTTGGTTTTTCCATCCACCACCACTTTCTGAGGTCGGGCAGAAACCAAGCTGTAGCCTTGTGCATTTTGGGTTAAAGTAAAATCTCGCTCGCGGACGGGGATAAAAGTTTTGCCCACCAGTAGATTTTGGAGCGCAGTATAGTCGATAAAGTTGACATTCAGCAATTGGTTGAGGTAAGAAAAATCAGAATCTATATAGGTTTTGTTGTATTTTTCATAACCTTTGATGCCCGCTGGCGTGGCTATACCTCTGGCAACATTAAAAAACAGCGCAGAGAGGTTGATCCATACTTTTTTCTCGTTTTCTATATAAACCAAGGCGTCTAAAGTCGGGATAAATTTGCCATTTTCTATTCGGATTTTACTTGAAATCTTAACGGCTTCAAACTCCGATTTTTTAGTAATGTTATCAAAAAATCCTGCCTCTTTACCGATGGGCTTTTGGGTATCTATGGGTTTATGGTTCACCGTTTTTTGCGAGCCACAAGAGAAGAGCAATAGCCCCATAAAGAGCAATACAATCTTTTTCATTTGGAATAGGTTTATATAGAAAACGAAAAAATGATGCTGTTCTTATTTAGATAAAAAGTCTAAAACAGAGTAATCTCCTAAGGAAATCTCTCGGGATACGCCAAAATATTTAGCGGAATTCCCAATCATAGAATTGCTGAGGTTCCCGTGGTTGATTAAAGTTTTCTCTTGGATTAAAGAATGATCAATGTTAGAGTTAATCACTTGAGTATCATTACCTAAGGAAACATTAGGTCCGATTTTTGAATTTTTAATGACCACATTTTCACCAATAAAGCACGGTGGAATAATCAGGCTGTTTTCTATCTTTGCAGAGGCAGGATAAGAAGACATGGCTTCTTTTTCGTATTGTAAAATTTTCCCATTGGTTTCTACCGTGGCGTTTTTATTTCCGCAGTCCATCCAATCGTTCACCTTGCCGAGGGAGAATTTTGCCCCTTTCTGGCGAAGATTTTCTAAGGCTGTGGTCAGTTGGTACTCGCCACCTTGCATAATATTATTGTCCATAATGAAATTGATTTCATCCATCAATTTCTCGGCAGATTTAAAGTAATAAATCCCGATAATGGCTAAGTCAGAGACGAAAGTTTGCGGCTTTTCCACAAAATCCGTAATGAATCCGTAATCGTCTAATTTAACCACGCCAAATGCCGATGGATCTTCTACTTTTTTCACCCAAATTACGCCGTCAGAATTGGTGTCTAAGACAAAATCAGCACGGAATAAAGTATCGGCAAAAGCCACCACCACATCGCCTTGCATAGAGTCTTCGGCGCACTTGATGGCGTGTGCGGTGCCCAGTGGTTCATCTTGGGTATAAACGCTACCTTTGGCGCCTAATTTTTCGGCAATTTCGATTAAAGATGCCTTCACTTCATCACCAAAATCTCCGATGATAAAAGCGACTTCTTCAATGGGTTGTCCTGCCACTTTGGCAATATCTTCTACCAATCTTTGAACGATGGGTTTTCCAGCGATGGGAATGAGCGGTTTTGGAACGGTTAAAGTATGAGGTCTTAGTCTGGAACCGCGCCCAGCCATAGGTACAATAATTTTCATATGTTGTGTGTTTTATATATTATTCATTTTTGCGCGTCAAATATACCAATTAAAATTGATAACCCAAGCCCTTGATTTCCTAAGAGATGTCAGCTGGGTTGAGAATGGCGCTTGTGGCGGAGTTTGAGCAAGTTGTTTTTCTCATTCCATAAAATCCCTGCTGTGAAGATGAACAGGAGCGCATTGCCGAGCCAAACATTGGCATTAAAAACTTGGTAAGATAGGAATGAAAAAATAGCCAAAACCAATAGCACGAGGCTCATTTTTTTTACTTTATAGGGAATAGGATAATGTTTTTGACCTAAAAAATAGGAAATCAGCATCATACTTAGGTAGGCGACGAGCGTTGTCCACGCAGAAACCATAAAGCCGTAAGTCTTCAAAAAGAGAAGATGCAGGATGATCGTAATGCCGGCTCCAGCCCAAGAAATCAGCGTACCGTAGCCTGTTCGGTCGGTCACTTTGTACCAAGTGGAAAGGTTGTAATAAATCCCAAAACAAAGGTTAGCAATCACGATAATCGGCACAATATCTATGGCGATCCAATAAGAACTATCGGTAATAAAAATGGTTTTGAGCCAAGAGATATTCGCGATGATGCCCAGCGCAGCAATAGAGGCAAATAGTGTGAAATATTCCGTTACTTTGGCATAAGTTTTAGGGGCATTTTGTTGGTTCATTTGTTTGAAAAAAAACGGTTCTACGCCCATTCTATAAGCGGTAACAAAGAGCGTCATCAGCACCGCTAATTTATAACAGCCGCCATAGGCACCCGCATCACCTTTCGGAATGATACCATATTGCACGGTTTTATCAAAATTCTCATTCACCATAAACGCCAATCCAGCCAGCATAATAGGATAGGAATATTTAAACATTTTCTTAAATAAAGATGCAGAGAATGATAATTTGACCTTTAAAATCACAGGAATGAGCAAGATAACACCGAAAACACTCGCCACCACATTGCTTACAAAAGCATAAGAAACTTGGGTGTTCATCCCAAATTTTGCAGAAATATTTTTAGGAATAGCCAAGAATAGAACCAATACGCAAAGCACTTGCACCAAAACTTGCAACACTCTAATGGCGGAGTATCGTATCGGGCGGTTGTGGAACCTTAGCCACGCCAAAGGAATCACGCACAAGGTATCAAAAAACGCAATCAGTCCAAACCAGCGGATATACTCGGGGTGGTGGGCATAACCGATAGCGTTGGCGATAGGCACTCCAAAAAAGAAAGTGGTCAGCAAAAATAAAGATGCGGTAGAAAATAAAAACCAAAACGAAGTGTTAAAAGTGGATTGGGCTTGATTTTGGTCAGAAGAATATCGGAAAAAAGAAGTCTCAAACCCCAAAGTGAGCAAGATATTCACATAAGACATATATGCATAAAGGTTCGTAAATTGGGCAAACTCTTCCTTATTGATATAATAGATGAAAAACGGATTGAGGATAAAATAAATCACCCGTGGGAGGATGGCACCAATGCCGTAGATGATTGTTTCGTTGAGTAATTTTTTCAAAATTTTAATTTTGGCAAAGATAGAAAAATTTAAAACCAAAGTAGAGTGGTGGCGTTAAGTTTTGAAACTCAAATTTTGGCAGATTGCTAAAAACTAAATAACTTTACCCCTACTAAAATCTTAAAAAAGATAAGAATGAAAACCTTGATTAAAAATGCCTACATCGTTAATGAAAACCAAGTGCAGAAAGGCGATGTGCTGATAGAAAACGATAGGATTTTAAAAATAGCCCCAGAGATTACGGGAGTTCCAGAAGCACAAGAAATTGATGCTACAGGGCAATATCTGTTGCCAGGTGTTATTGATGACCAGGTGCATTTTAGAGAGCCAGGGCTAACGCATAAAGGAACCATTGCTACGGAAAGTAAGGCGGCGGTGGCAGGGGGTGTGACCAGTTTTATTGAGCAGCCCAACACAGTGCCGAACGCCGTTACACAAGCCCTTTTAGAAGAAAAATACCAAATAGCGGCGCAAACTTCTTTCGCTAATTATTCCTTCTCTATGGGGGGCACCAATGATAATTTGGAAGAAGTGCTCAAAACCAACCCTCGGAATGTGGCAGCGGTGAAGCTCTTTTTGGGCTCCTCCACGGGTAATATGTTGGTGGATAATCCAGAAATTTTAGAAAATATTTTTTCCAAAGTTAAAATGCCCATTTGCGTACATTGCGAAGACGAGGCGACCATAAAAGCCAATACGGAGCGCTACAAAGCGGCGTATGGCGATGATATTCCTGTGAAGTTTCATCATTTAATCCGAAGTGAGGCGGCGTGTTATACATCCAGCGCTAAGGCCATTGAGCTGGCGAAGAAAACAGGTGCGCGCTTGCATATTTATCACATTTCTACCGCTAAAGAAACGGCATTGTTGGATCATAAAACGCCATTAAAAGACAAGAAAATAACGGCGGAAGTCTGTGTGCATCACCTATGGTTTACCAATGAAGATTACGAAACCAAAGGAGCTCTCATCAAATGGAACCCAGCGGTAAAAACAGCGGAAGACCGTGCGGGGCTTTGGGCGGCATTGTTAGATGATAGGATTGATGTGATTGCAACCGACCACGCGCCACACACTTGGGAAGAAAAGCAGAAACCTTATACCCAATGTCCTTCGGGGGCGCCATTGGTGCAGCATTCGCTACAAGCGATGTTGGAGGCGGTAAAACAAGGTAAAATCACAATAGAAAAGGTGGTGGAGAAGATGTGCCATAATCCAGCGATTATTTTCCAGATTGAAAAGAGAGGTTTTATCCGCGAAGGTTATAAGGCAGACCTTGTTTTGGTGGATTTAAACCAAGAGCAAACGGTGGAGCCCGCTAATTTGCATTACCATTGTGGCTGGAGTCCTTTGGAGGGTACGGTGTTTCATTCGGTGGTGACCCACACTTTTGTGAATGGACATTTGGCGCACCATAACGGCACTTTTTCCGAAAAACGCACTGCAGAACGGCTGTTGTTTGAGAGGGGAGAGAGTGTGTAATTATTGCCTTTAACTCAACTTAATTTTATTAAAAAATATTGAAAAGCCTAAAATAAAAGTTTAGAATAAGGCGTGTTTGCATCCTTCCGATGCCTGCAATGCTATGAAATTCTGGCTTAAATTTGGTTGGCTTTCAAAAAATGATTATCTTTGCCAAAGATTTACGGATAATAATGAAAAGGCTTCTAAGGAGAAAGCCTTTTTTCGTACTATAAATTTGGCAAAATTAGACCACAAAATGGAGTTTAAAGCACAAATAGAGCATTGGCTCAACCAGTTTTTAGCGGAGCGCCCCGATTTATTTTTAATCGAGCTGAAAATCTCTGCCCATGATGATGTTATCGTGATTTTGGATGGAGATCAAGGCGTGTCTATTCAAGATTGTTTAGATGCCAGCCGTGCCATAGAATTCAATATGGATAGAGAAGCCCACGACTTTTCCCTGCAGGTGATGTCCGCGGGGCTTAGTGAACCCCTAACGATGCCAAGGCAGTTTAAGAAAAACCAAGGTCGCCAATTAGATCTTTTACTGAACGACCAAACCAAAATAGAAGGCGAGCTGGTAAAGGTGGATGATAACGGCATTACGCTATTGTTGAGGTACAGAAAACCGAAAGACATCGGTAAAGGAAAGGTAGATGTAGAGGAAGAAAGAGCGATACCATACGCTGAGATAAAAAAAGCAATGGTCGCGATTAAATTTTAAGAAAAATATAAATTCAAGAAAAATCTAAAAAACATAAATATAAATGGATAATTTAGCTTTAATAGAAGCATTTACAGATTTTAAGGACGAAAAAAACATTAGCAAGATAGACCTAATGGCAATTATTGAAGACGCCCTAAAAGTGTTTCTTAGAAAAAGATATGATTCTGACGACCATTTTGATGTGATTGTGAATCCAGATAAAGGTGATTTCCAGATATTTCTAAATAAAACTGTGGTGGAAGATGATATGTCCGAAGATGATGATTTAGAAATTGAAATCTCCGAAGCTCGCAAAACCGATCCTACATTTGAGGTGGGCGAGGAGTTTACGCAAGAAATTAAAGTTTCTCAGTTAGAGAGAAGGAATATTTTAACCCTGAAACAGATTTTAGCCACCAAAATCCAAGAGCATTATAATGCCCATCTTTACGAACAATTTAAAGACAGAATAGGCGAGATTATGGTTGGCGAGATCCACCACATCCGCTATAAGCATGTGATTTTGTTAGATGAAGATGGCAATGAGTACATTTTGCCAAAAGAAAAACAAATTCCTGCGGACTTCTTTAGAAAAGGAGATAGCGTGAGAGCGGTGATAGAAAGTGTTGATTTCAAAGGTTCTAAGCCACAAATCACGGTATCCAGAGTATCGCCGAAATTCTTAGAAAGGCTATTGGAATTAGAAATTCCAGAAATTCAAGATGGTACGATTATTTTGAAAAAAGCCGTAAGAATTCCAGGGGAGAAAGCGAAAATCGCGGTAGATGCTTATGATGATAGAATAGACCCTGTGGGCGCTTGTGTGGGCGTTAAAGGTTCCAGAATTCACGGGGTAGTTAGAGAGCTCAGAAACGAAAATATTGATGTGATCCAATGGTCTAAAAATCCAGAAATTTTGGTTAAAAGAGCCTTGGGGAATGTGACCATCAATAAGATAGAAGTAGAGCCAGAAGAAGCCCGTGCATTGGTGTACACGCCATCAGACGAGATCGCAAAAATCATCGGAAAACAAGGGCAAAACATCAAGTTGGCGTCTTGGCTAACCGATTATGAAATTGATGTGTACAGAGAAGGCGCCGAAGATGAGGATGTAGACCTTGATGAATTCCGTGATGAGATAGAAACTTGGGTGATAGAAACCTTTAAAAAAGTAGGTTTAGACACAGCAAAAAGCGTGATTACCAAGGATAATGAAACCCTAATCCGCCTAACCGATTTAGAGGAAGAAACCATAGATGAGGTGAAGAGAATTCTCCGCGAAGAATTTGAATAGCCTTATCATAACCAAAGCAGAGAGCGCTTTGAAGATTTAGAACAAAACCATTAACATTATAATTAAATTAGTGCAAAGAGTTCCAAAACTCAATGCCGATAAAAAAATATTATGCCAAAAAATATTAGATTAAATAAAGCAGTTAAGGAACTTAATATTTCCATCCCTCGTGCCGTAGAATTTTTAGCATCTAAGGGGATAGAGATAGAGAGTAACCCTAATGCTCTATTAGCACCAGAGGCATATTCTGCATTAGAAGCTGAGTTCAAAAAAGATGGAGAACAGAAAAAAGCATCTAATGAGGTGGTCATCTCTAAAGTTCCTGAAGAAAAAATAGAACTTAAAGAAGAGAAAGCCCCTGAGGTTATAAGAGCCAAATCGACTGAAAAACCAGAACAACCTAAAATTTTAGGAAAAATCAACCTGAACCAAGACGCACCTACTGAGCCCGTGCAAGAAACACCTGCCCCTAAAAAAGAGGAAGAGGCAAAGCCTGCCGAAGAGCCAGTAGAGAAGGAGGAAGCCAAGCAAGAGCTTAAAGTATTGGGACAGATTGATATTTCTCAATTGGAGCCTTCTAAGAAGAAACCAGCCAAAAAATCGGCTAAGGAAACGGCGGCTAAAACTGAGCCACAACCGAAGAAAGAAGCCGAGGCTCAACCTAAAAAAGAAAAGGTTGAAAAAGTAGAAGCATCAAAAGAGGCGCCTAAGACCGAGCAGCCTGCACCAGTGGCAGAAACGCCTGCAGTAGAGGAACCACAGAAAATCGAGACCAACTACCAGAAGCTGGAAGGTCCTAAAATTCTTAAAGAGAAAGTAGACCTCTCCCAGTTTGAGACGCGTCCTAAAAAGAAAAAGAAAAGAAAGAGAATTACCCCAGCAGGCGAGGCAAAACCAGCCGATGGCAATGCCAATAGCACCAACCAAAACAAGCCAAAACCTGTCAATAAGAAAAATGATGCAGGCAGAACGCGTGGCGGTAAGAAAAAGCGCAATGAGAAAACAATGCCTGTGGAGCTCACAGAAGAGCAGGTAAAAAATCAAATTAAGGAGACTTTAGAGAAGCTGACCAACAAGGGTGGTAAATCTAAGTCGGCTAAGTATAGAAAAGAAAAAAGAGTTCAGAGAAGAGAGTTAGATGCCGAGCAAGAAGAATTGGCAGCAATGGATAAAACCCTCAAAGTCACTGAGTTTATCACGGTAAGTGAGTTGGCAAGTTTGATGAATGTCTCTCCAACCGAGGTGATTTCGGCGTGTTTCTCATTAGGCGTTATGGTAACGATGAACCAGCGCTTAGAAGCGGATACGCTCACTTTGGTGGCAGAAGAATTCGGATATCAGATCGAATTTGCAGATGCCGACCTTACTGATGAAGCTGCTGAAGATGAGATGGATAACCCTGAAGATTTACTTCCTCGTGCGCCTATCGTTACGGTAATGGGGCATGTGGACCACGGTAAAACTTCCCTCTTGGACTACATCAGAAAAACCAATGTTATCGCGGGTGAATCGGGCGGAATTACGCAGCACATCGGCGCTTATAATGTGAAGTTAGAGAACGGCGAGCGTATTACTTTCTTAGATACACCTGGTCACGAGGCGTTTACCGCGATGAGAGCCAGAGGGGCGCAAGTTACGGATATCGCCATCATCGTTATTGCAGCGGATGATGATGTGATGCCACAAACTAAGGAAGCCATTTCTCACGCGCAAGCGGCAGGCGTTCCTATGATTATCGCCCTCAATAAAGTGGATAAACCGAATGCCAACCCTGATAAAATCAGAGAGCAACTTTCAGCGATGAATATTCTCGTGGAAGAATGGGGCGGTAATGTCCAATCTCAAGAAATATCAGCTAAATTTGGTAATAATGTAGACTTGCTTTTAGAAAAAGTATTGATACAAGCCGAGTTATTAGAGCTCAAAGCCAATCCGAACAAAAATGCCCAAGGGGTGGTTATAGAAGCCTCTTTGGATAAAGGGCGAGGCTATGTGGCAACTATGCTGGTGCAAGCAGGAACGCTTAAAGTCGGCGACTATGTATTGGCAGGTAAAAACCATGGTAAAGTGAAGGCGATGCTGGATGAACGAGGCAAAAATATGGCAGAAGCGGGACCTTCCATTCCTGTGACCATTCTCGGTTTAGATGGCGCACCTACTGCAGGGGACAAATTCAAAATCTATGATGATGAGAAGGAAGCCAAAACCATTGCCAATAAGCGTGAACAGCTTCAGCGTGAACAGTCTATCAGAACTAAGAAGCACTTAACCTTAGATGAAATCGGTAGAAGAATTGCCTTAGGCGACTTTAAGGAGCTTAATATCATCTTGAAAGGGGATGTGGACGGCTCTGTGGAGGCATTGTCAGATATGCTCCAAAGACTTTCTACGGAAGAAATCCAAATCAACATTCTTCACAAAGGCGTGGGACAAATTACGGAAAGCGACATCTTGTTGGCAACAGCATCAGATGCGGTGGTAATCGGCTTTAATGTAAGAGCTGGTGCCAATGCCAAAGACTTAGCCGATAAAGAGGAAATAGAAATCAGAACTTACTCCGTAATCTACGATGCAATAGATGATGTGAAAGAAGCGATGGAAGGGATGTTGTCGCCAGAAATCAGAGAGCAAGTGATTGGTAATGTAGAGATTAGAGAGGTGTTTAAGATTTCTAAAGTCGGCTCCATTGCAGGTTGTATGGTGCTGAGTGGTAAGGTAACCCGAAACTCTAAAATCAGATTGCTTAGAGATGGCATCGTAAAATACGACGGCGAGTTGGAGAGCTTAAAACGCTTCAAAGATGATGTAAGAGAGGTCACCAAAGGCTATGAGTGCGGTCTGAACCTCAAAGGTTATAATGATATAGAAATCGGCGATATTTTAGAAGTTTATGAAGAAGTAGCCGTTAAAAAGAAACTGAAATAGCGTTATGTGCTCAGTTTCTGAGTAAATTAATAATCGGTTCTGAAGATTTTTCAGAGCCGATTTTGTTTATAATGATTCTAAATTGAAAAGTATTTATCAATAGTGTTAATAAATGTTAATTGTTTTTAACGTATTGATTTTTAGTGTTTTTTTTGTTATTTTATTGCGGTGTTTTGTATCTTTAAAAACCAAAGTTAACATAGAAATAACGGTTTTTATTTGGTTATGTTAAAATTTATTAACATTTTTGTAGGGTATAATATTAAAATTTGTTAATATGAATGTGAAATTAAGAGTGCTAACGGCTGGAGCGGTTTTCTTTTTAGGCGCCCAAAGCGTAGTAGCACAAAAAACTAAAAACGATACCGTTAAAACCAAAGACATCGAAGAGGTGGTAATGGTGGGGTATAGAAAAACTGATAAGGCAGATATTGCACAAGCAGTTTCTACTATTACAGCTAAGGATTTAGCTAAACAATCACCTACGCTATCTATGTCGAATATGTTACAGGGGAAAGCAACAGGGGTACTTGTACAAACTTCTTCAGGTAAACCAGGAGATACAGGTAATATTAGTATTCGTGGAGTAGGAAACCTCTCTAATACTCCGCCACTAATTGTGATAGATGGTAATTATGTATCGTTAGCTCAATATAATGCATTATCTCCATCAGAAGTGGAAAGTCAGGTTATCCTTAAGGATGCAGCAGCCACAGCTCAATATGGTTCTAGAGGTGCTAATGGAGTAATTGTAGTAACCACTAAATTAGGGAAGGGAAAAACAAGGTATTCCTTTACTACAAAAATAGGTACGGCTCATAAAATTTCGGATAAAGAACTAAATTTTGAGATGATGAATTCGTCTCAGAAAGTAGATTATGAAAATGCCCTTGCACCGTATATTAGTAATTCGCAGAATTATTTGGCTTTAGGTTTAACAGAAGCTGAGGCAAAGGCTATTAACACTAACTGGGAGGATGAAATTTTAAGATCTTCTTTTATTTCTTCGTATTTATTAAACGCTTCTGGAGGAAATGATAAAAATAGATTTTTCTACTCATTAGGATATGACGAAGATACAGGTATTGTTAAATATTTAGATGGGTTAAAAAGATATACAGGGAGGTTTAATTTTGAAAATAAACTATCAGATAAACTAAAGGTAGGGGTTAATTCTTCTGTTCAATACCAAGAAGTAGCAAATCAGCGTGATCGTTATAATGCACAAAACCCTTTTGTATTTGCTTATCAAGCTAATCCTTATGAGAAAGTATTTGATTCTGATGGAAGTTATAACCCAACAACGGTTGGTTTTCCTATATTAGAGGCTTTACAAACTAATACATCCGTTGGAAGTAATTTAAGAATTAATGGTGTAGCATTTGCAGAATACCAGATTTTAGAAGGACTAACCTTTAGATCTCAGTTTGCAGCAACATATAATGATTTAAATAGAAAAAATATAACCAAAAAAGATTCATATTTAGACCAAATCCTTAAATTAGGAGGAGCAATGAATCAGAGAAAAACAAATTGGTTTAACTATACCTTTTTGAATAGATTGGATTATACTAAATCATTTGGATTAAATAATATTAATGCAACAGCGTTTTATGAATTTAATTCTATTCATATGACTGATCTATATGCTGCAGGAAAGGGATATAAGACCGATATTTTTGATTATTTAGATAACATGAATACTCCTACAGCTATAGGAGGAAGCCGCGAGGAAGAAAGAAGATTGGGTATGGCTTTATTAGTAGATTATTCATATGACAAAAAATATATACTAACAGGAGCTATTAGACAGGATGGAAGTTCTAGATTTGGATTAAATAATCAGAAAGGAGTATTTTGGAGTGGTAGTGCAGCATGGAATGTTGCGAGAGAGTCTTTTATGGATAATACCCCTTTTAATAGTTTAAAACTTAGAGCATCTTATGGTATTTCTGGAAATGATGCTTCATTAGGAAACTATCAAAATAAATCATATGTCGCTTTTGGCAGATATGGTCAAGCTTCAACGACTTATATCACAACAACATTAGGTAACCCAGATTTAAAATGGGAAAAAGTGAATATTACTAACTTGGGATTAGACTTTGGTATATATAAAGATAGAATTTCTGGAGCAGTAGAAGTTTTTAGAAATAAAAGATCAGATTTCATTCAATTAGTAAATCTCCCTAATGGTTATAGAAGATATGAAAACACGGGAGAGTTAGTAAATGAAGGAATAGAGATTGCATTAGCATTAGATGTTATTAGAAAAAAAGGATTTAACTGGTCTATCAATTTAAATACATCAGCTGTTAAAAATAAACTAAACCGTCTTGCAACAGATGATGAAAAAGAGAGGATAGTAGGTAATAATATTTTAAAAGTAGGAGAAACTCCTTATTTATTCTATTTAGTTAGAAATGCTGGTGTAGATCCAGAGACAGGAGATATGCTTTATTATACTAATAGAGATGTAAATGATAAAGTTTCTGCCTCTGAAGTTATAAAAGATACAGAGAATGGACGAGTGACAAATGTTTATTCATCTAGAGATAGACAAGTAATAGAAGGGAAAAGCCCTGCGCCAAAATGGTTTGGAGGTTTTGGAACATCTATATCTTATAAAGGGTTTGATCTAAGTGCAGATTTTGTCTATAAATTAGGAGGATACACATATAATAATCAAGCGTTAGACAGGTTGGATCCTGCTCAGTATAATTCAAATAAAGCTGTAGAGGCTATTAACTTTTGGAGAAATAAAGGGGATACCAATGTTCTTCCAAAACCAACTTCAGACGGTCTTTATGGTTCAGACTACTTTTTACAAAAGTCAGATTATTTAAGGCTAAGATCTCTTAACTTAGGATATACATTTGATAAAAAAAATTGGGGAGAAGCGTTACCATTATCATCTGTAAGAGTATTTGTACAAGGGCAAAACCTTGTAACTTGGACAAAATTCCAAGGTGATCCAGAGGTTTCTATCGGTTCAGGTGAATCTAAAACACCTTTTATCCCTAATGCTTATACATTGTATACTTACCCTACAACTAAAATATATACTTTTGGGGTTGAAATAAACTTTTAAAAACATAGAAAAATGAATAAAAATATAATAAAAATAGCATTACTAGCAATACCTTTATCATTAATATCGGTATCTTGTGATAGAGAATTAGACCAAAACTCATACTCTAAAGTAAATGATGAAGTTGCTTTTCAGGATCCAAGTAATTTTACAGGGGCGCTTTTATCTTCATATGCACAGGGTAGACTTAATTATTCTGGAGATACAGGCAATTTATTAGGTATTACGGATATATTTACGGATAACTTAATCTTATCTCCAGATGGGAGATATTCTAATTCTTCTACATATGTTTGGAATATAACTCCTACTAACGCAGGAGTAACAGGGGTATACACAAATGCTTATCTTTCTGTTAATAGAGCTAATACAGTCCTAAAATATTTAAATAATCTACCCACGGGAGAGTTTAGAACAAATGTAGAAGCTGAGGCGAGAGCTCTAAGAGCTTTATGGCATTTTGATATTGTAAGATCCTATTGTAAAATACCTACTCAATCTTCAGATGCTAATGCTTCTTTAGGGATTGCTTATCTGACAGAGTTTGCTCCTGAGACATATACTACTAGAGACTTAAATGTTTCTCAAGTATATGAGAAGATAGTTTCTGACTTAGAGTTTGCAGCAGAACACCTTACAATAAAGTCTCCTGATAAAAATAGATTCACTAAGGAAGCTGTATTAGGGTTATTATCTAGAGTATATTTGTATATGGGAGAATACGATAAGGCTATTGAAGCAGGTAAGAAATCTCTTGCTATTGTTGATGATCCAGGCTCATTGAATTCTTTTAATAAAATTTTCACAGAGGATGACGCTACAGGAGTATTGTTGAAGTTTAGTAATTCACTATTAGATAATATTGGCGTAGGTACTGTATTTCAACAAGATTTTGGCAAAAAAGGAATAAAAGCAGAGTATGCCGTAGAAAAGGATTTGTATGATATGTACAGTAATGATGATGTTAGAAAATCTACATATATTAAAACTACTGTATATAATAACAATAGCTATAATGTTGTAGTTAAGTATCAGAATGCGGGACAAAATAGACCAGATAATGTGGTTGATGTAAAATATCTAAGAACCGCAGAGGTGTATTTAAATGTAGCAGAAGCGGCTTATAGAAAAGGAGATGCTCAATTAGCATTAGAGATGCTTAATGCATTAAGAACTAATAGGTATCAAAATTATACTATAGGTAATGAGTCAGGTAATGATTTACTAGATGCAATTTTGAAAGAAAGAAGATTAGAGTTAGCTTTTGAGGCAGATAGATTCTATACACTTAAGAGATTAGGTCTTTCAGTACAAAGAAGTGGTAAAGGACCTTATGCTGATGGGTCTGGTAATCCAAACAGTAAACAAAATTTACCAGCTTCATCTAACTACTGGCAATGGCCAATCCCTCAGAGTGAAATAAATATTAATAAGGATCTAAAGCAGAATCCTGGATATTAATATTTTCCCTAAATTTGTACCTCATAAAATCATTATGAGGTACATTTTTTTTATCCTACTATTGTGGATTTCCAATATTAAAGCGCAGGTTTTAAGATCTGCAGATGGTAATACAAAACTAAACGAAGACTCGTTGGTGGTGGATAGCGGGCGCCGAGATTCTACGGTCGTTTTCATCCCAACCGCCCAAGATTACCAATTTAAAACAAGGCTCGGTAACTATAAAACCTTTGATACCGCTTTTACCATCAACCAATATGAGCGCTTTACCCAGTATAATAATCAGGACAATTTTGGGAAAATTCCGTTTTTAAATATCGGTTTAGGCTTTCAGGATTTGGTATTTAGCACCAATGAAGAACAGAATTTAAACCTATTGCCCACCAATAAATTCCACATTATTAAAGACATTGATGACATCCTTTATTACGATGTGAAAACGCCTACCACAGCCTTTGTTTACCACAATGGCGTGAACAATGGCGGCGCTCTCCAATCCACTTATACCCAAAATATAGGGCAAAATTTCAATTTTGCAGTAGAATATTCAGGTTTGCGTTCCAAGGGCTTCTATCGCCGAAGTTTGGCGGCAAATAACCGCTTTACGATTTCCGCCCACTACCTTTCCAAAAATAAAAAATATGAAGCCTACGCCCACTACACCCATCAGAATATCAATGCGGAAGAAAATGGCGGCATCAACAGTTTAGACCAGTTTCTTAACGATTCTCGCTTTAAAAATAGAGAAAATTTAGAGGTCAATCTCTCGGCATCAGATAGCCGATTTTCATACAGAAGATATTATTACAGCCACGAATTCCGCCCATTGAGTAGCGAAAAATTTCCGTTTAAACTGAGGCATACCATTTATCATCAAGGCAACAAATACGATTTTAACCTCTCCACAGCGGAGGCGTATTGGCAGAATCAAGGCGGAGGGCAAGTGCTATCAGGAATGCCTTTGGGGAGCCGAAAATATTCAGAAAATCTAAGCAATACCGTGAGTTTACTTTGGGATGATCCCCGATTTAAATTAGATGCAGGGCTGCGCCATCAGCACTTGCAATTGGGAACGACCAACCCACTCAAAGACCAGTTGATGCAGGAAAATCGCTTGGGAGCTGTGGGGCATTTGGATATCAATCTTTGGGACAAATTACGGCTGAATTCCTTCTTGGAATTTTCTAAGGGGAACGCTTTTGGAACCTATTTGAGAACGGCAAATGCGCTTAGTTTTGAACCGATTAAAGATTATTTTTTAGATGCAGAGGCTAATTTCCAGTCAGTGGCACCCAGTTTTAATGCGTTGGTCAATAGCTCGCCATATGAGAATTTCAACTACCAACTCACCGATTTTAAAAATGAAAATACCTTAGAAATTGGCGGTAGGTTGAAGCTCAAATGGTGGGGTACACAAGTGTCTGCAAAATATTTTAGGGTAGACCACTACACTTATTTTGATGCTCTGGGGCAGCCACAACAGAGCGGAACAGCGCTTAATATTTCTCAAATTGGAGGCGAAACGACGCTCAAATATGGCAAATTTCACTTAAATCCGAAGATTTTGGTGCAGTCGGCGCTGTCTAATACAGATTTATTCCCAATGCCGAATTTTATTGGGCGGTTACATTTCTACTTCCAAACGCCAGCATTTAAAAAGGCTGCCGATATCCAAACAGGGCTTAAGATCTACTATTTTTCAAAATTCAACTCCCGAGTTTATCTCCCTATGCTTAATGAATTTGGACTTCCTAACGCTCAAAGTTACAGCATAGGTGGGCAGCCCATTGCGAGTGCTTACTTTAATATGAAAGTGAAAAGAATGCTGATTTACGCTGAGGCACAGCATTTTAACACCACTTTTATGAAAAATCAATCTTATACCGCCCCCTATTATCCCATTACGGATTTTCGTTTAAATTTGGGCATTGTATGGTATTTGTTTTATTAAAACTAAGAGAAAAATTAACTATTGATGGTCACACGCATTCCTTTTCAAAATATCCAAAGTATTCCCCCGATTATTAAAGATTTCTTAAATGGTCGGTGGGAAGATTTTGAGCCTTATCGCTTCAATTTAGACACGATAAAATCCACGATACAAAACAAATCAAAATTCTACACACCGCAACAGCGGGAGGTTCTACACCGTGTGATAACCCAGCAATATCAAGGAATTCCGCTTTCAGATTTACAACAGAATCACCTGGATTTATTGTTGGAAGACAACACTTTTACAGTAACCACAGGGCATCAGCTGAATTTATTTACAGGTCCCGTGTTTTTTATCTATAAGATATTACAAACCATTAAAACTTGCGAATATCTTAAAAATTATTATCCAGAATATCATTTTGTACCGATATTTTGGATGGCAACGGAAGATCATGATTTTGAGGAAATTAACCATTTTAGAACACCAGAGCATTATTATGAGCTCAATGCCAAAGCGGGTGGTGCTGTGGGGCGCATTAAAGTGGAGCATCCAGATTTTGTGGCGCAGTTTGCGGAAGATTTTAAAGATGAACCTTTGGGCGCGACTTTAATACAATGGATGCAGCGGGTGTATCGTGTAGAAAATACACTAACCCAATCGATTAGAATTTTGGCTCAAGAGCTCTTTTCGGCGTATGGTTTACTCTTGTTAGACGGCGATGAGCGACAACTCAAAACCCAAATGATACCGCTCTTCAAAGAGGAATTACAGCATCAAACTTTAGAGAAAACCACCACCGAAACTGTAGAATTTCTCTCCGCAGAGTACGGCAAAGTGCAGGTTAATCCACGAGAAATCAATTTATTCTACCTATCGGAAACGAGAAATAGAATAGAAAAAACAAATAGTGGTTACCATGTTGTGGATACGCCAATTCAATTTTCGGAGGAAGAGATGATGTTGGAATTAGAGCGTTATCCAGAGCGTTTTAGTCCCAATGCCCTTCTCCGCCCTGCCTATCAGGAAACGGTACTCCCCAATATTGCTTATGTGGGCGGCAATGCTGAGGTGGCTTATTGGCTGGAGCTGGTGAACTATTTTAAAGCGGCAGGTCTTAATTTTCCAACTTTGGTACCTCGCCATTCTTTGTTGTTTATTTCTGAGAAAACAGCAAAAAAAGTGGAAAAATCAGGCTGGCAGGTGGAAGATTTCCTTAACGATGTTCAGGCGCTATTCAATCAAAAACTATTGGATGCAACGCCACTTTCCACTTTGATTGATGAAAAACAACGCTTGCTACAACAAGGTTTTGATGAGTTGAAAACGCAAGCCGCTCTGACTGAAAAAACATTTTATAATTTAGTAGAAGCCGAAGAAACCCGCCAACTGAAAACTTACGAAAGGATGAAAAAACGCCTTCTAAAAGCTGAACGCCTCAAAAATGCAGAGCAATTAGACTGGCTATTAAGGCTAAAAGAAGAAATTTCACCCAACCAACAGTGGCAAGAGCGCCAGTATAATTTCAGCACATTTTACAAAAATCAAGGCGAAAAATGGCTCCAAACCTGTTATCAATTGCTCAATGCTGATAATTCTGAGCTGATAGTTTGTGCTATTTAATCTGAAAAATGTATTTTTGTGGTCTATTTTAGAACGATGAAAAAAATATTGATAGCACCGCTTTTTCTATTGAGCTTTTGGATGCAGGCTCAAACACATACCGTTTCGGAAAAGGAAACCCCATATTCTATTTCCAGAAAATATGGACTTTCGCTTCAAGATTTGTACCGTCTCAATCCAGAAATTAAGGACGGAACACTCCAAATAGGACAAGTCATTAAAGTGGGGAAAGGCGCCGCCAAAACCACAGCACAACCTACGAAAACCAGCACTTCGGTGAAGACAGGAACCATTATCCTACAGCCTAAACAGACCATTTATGGCATTACGAGACAGTACCACATTTCGGAGGCGGAGCTTAGAGCGCTCAACCCTCGTTTAGAGATGAAAATCGGTGAAGAAGTGACTTTGCCGTTGGATAAAATCAACCAATATGCTGACCAAAGGGCGCAGACACCAGTGACTACGATCACTTCGGAAGAGGTCAATACGCAACCTGTGGAAACGCAACCAGCCTCGGAGCAAAGGCCCATTGGTGCAGATGAATATCAAGTGCAGCCAAAAGACAATTATTATAAAATCAGTCGCCGTTTTAAAATCAGCCGAAAAGATTTATTCGCCCTCAACCCAGGGTTAGAAGAAACAGGGCTAAAAGTAGGCGATGTGATTAAGGTAAGATATGCTGAAAACCAAGCGCCAGCACCTACCAAGGCCGCTCCAGAACAGACTTATAGCACCACAAGTACACAAGATGATTATGTGACATATACCGTGCAAAGTGGCGATACCATTTTCGGAATTCTTAACCGTTTTGATGTTGATTTAGAAGAATTGATGCGCCTCAACCCTCAACTTGCCGATGGCTTGAAAGCAGGAATGGTGCTTAAAATAAAGAAACTCAACCCAGCGTATATCAAGAAAAATGAAGATGCCCTTAGCGTGGTGCTGATGTTGCCCTTCGGTTTTGATACAGGCGATGCGAAGTACAGAAGCCTATCCACAGATTTTATGGCAGGGGCTAAATTGGCGGTGGAGATGAACGCCGCAAAGGGGCAGAAGTTAGATTTCAGAATCATAGATGCTGGCAATGAAGGCTCTTTCAAGAAAAATTTAATGCAAATCAACACGGCAAACACCGATTTAATCATTGGACCGTTATTTAAATCCAATGTGATAGAGGTGTTAGATTATGTGAAACAGAGCCAAATCCCTGTGGTGGCACCGTTTGCCAACAGCCCAGAGATGTATGACTACAGTAATTTAATCATTGCGGAAACGGATAAACTCATCTATGCGGATAGGATTGTAAAAGAGGTTAAGGAGGCGTTTTCTAATCAGAAAATTTACATTGTGGCAGGCAAGTCGCAGGACAATGCTCGCTATATCCAAAACCAATTTCAAAAAACCTTGAAAAATGCAGAGGTTAAAATCGTGGCTCAACCTTCAGAGATCGCATTGGAGCAAAATATGATGACGGGACAGAGCGCACCAGTCATCGCTATTTTAGCCGATGATACTGATGCTGTGGGTGCAGCATTTTCATCAAAAATCATAGATTTAGCCAAAGAAACCAAAGGCATTAAGGCGTTCAGTATGTTCTACACGCCATCTTTTGATAAGAAAGTAGATGAGCTGAGCCAAGCCTCGTTGGTGTACATTATGGACAGAAAAATTAATACCGATGGTAGTTTTGAGAAAGAAGTGCTTAAGGCTTATCAGAATAAATATTGCAAAGCACCATCTAAATACGCCGTGATCGGTTTTGATATTGTGAATGATATGCTCTCCAGAGAGAACGCTAAAGGCGAGATTTTCAAGCAAATGGGTAAATCTCAAACCCAGTTAGCAACCAAATTTGAATTTGAACGCGTGAAGTCTGGCGGCGCCTATGTGAATGTAGGTTACCGCGTGGTAAGGCTTTTACCGTAAATATAAAAACAACCAATTATTATGAAAGCATTAGTGTTCCCAGGACAGGGGTCTCAGTTTGTAGGCATGGGGAAAGAACTTTACGACAGCCGTAAAGATATTAAAGAGATGATGGAATCCGCAAACGATATTTTAGGATTTAACATCTTGAAAATGATGTTCTCTGGCACAGATGAAGATTTAAAACAAACCAAAGTAACACAACCCGCTATCTTTATCCACTCGGTAGCGATGGTAAAAGCCATAGATGCCACGGGGACTCAGATGGTGGCAGGACACTCGTTGGGCGAGTTTTCGGCATTGGTAGCAAGCGGTGTGTTGTCCTTTGAAGATGGTTTGAAGTTAGTCGCTCAAAGAGCCGAGGCGATGCAAAAAGCCTGCGATGCCCATCCTTCTTCTATGGCGGCTATTTTGGGCTTAGAAGATACCAAAGTGGAAGCCATTTGTGCAGAAATTGATGGCATTGTGGTGCCTGCCAATTACAATTGCCCTGGGCAGTTGGTAATTTCTGGCGAAACCCCAGCCGTGGAAGAGGCTTGCGTTAAAATGAAAGAAGCGGGTGCTAAAAGAGCGTTGCTACTCCCTGTTAATGGGGCTTTCCATTCGCCGTTGATGAAGCCTGCACAAGACCAACTGGCAGAGGCTATAGAGCAAACCCGATTCAGAAAAGCCAGTTTCCCTATTTATCAAAATATCACCACTACGGCGGTTTTAGATGAGTCGGAAATTAAGAAAAACCTTATTGCCCAGCTGACAGGACCTGTAAAATGGACACAGTCGGTGCAAAATATGATTAAAGATGGCGCCACCACTTTTATAGAAGTAGGACCAGGCAAAACTTTACAAGGACTGATAAAAAAAATAGATCCAGAGGTGAGCGTATCCTCACCGATGTAACCCATAACAAAGCTTCTTTACCCACCGTAGAGAGGCTTTTTTTATTTCAATTTTATCCCATATTTGCCCATTTAGGCTGAGGAAGGCTGTTGCTCATCAATTATGAGGTAGAAAATCATTATTTTTGTCCAATGGAAACATTTTTTTCTTCGGGGAAGTTGCTCCTCACTTCGGAATATATGGTGCTGGAAGGCGCATTGGCATTGGCTGTTCCCACAAAATTAGGGCAGTCGCTACAGGTGGAACATCAGCCAGAGCGAGAGCCTATTCTCCTTTGGCAGGCGTATCATCAAAATCAGTTGTGGCTTAGCGTGGAGATAGATTATCAAAATGAGGACATCCTCCGCACCAATCATCCAAAGTCGGCGTATTTCGTGCTTAAAGTTTTCCAAACTTTGAAAAAAATAGCCCCTAAAGTGTTCCAGCAAGGCGGAAGGTACAGTTTCAAAACCAACTTAGAATTTCCAGCCGATTATGGCTTGGGGAGTAGCTCCACGCTGATGGCAAATTTAGCGAAGTGGGCAAAGGCAGATCCCTATCAACTCAACGAATTGAGTTTAGGAGGCAGCGGTTATGATGTCGCAGTAGCGATGTTGGGGCAGTCCATACTCTATCAACTTAAAAATGGACGACAGATAACGCCCGTGGTGTTTGCCCCAGATTTTAAAAACGAATTATTATTGATACACCTCAACCAAAAGCAAGATTCTCGCGAGGGCATTCGTTGGTTTAAAAATAGAGCGAAAACACAGGCAGAAGTGGATTTTTTCTCAGAGCTGACCCAATCGGTGTTGGAGAGCCGCTCTATTTCTGATTTTTCCGAACTGATGACGGCGCACGAGGCTCAACTATCCACTTTATTAGGGATGCCAACGGTAAAAGAGCGTTGGTTTTCAGACTGTCCAGTATTTGTTAAAAGTTTGGGCGCTTGGGGTGGAGATTTTGTGCTTACGAGAACTTTTTCTGGTGATCAAGATTATTTTCAACAAAAAGGATTTTCAACAACCTATGCTTATTCTGATTTAGTTCTTTGATATTCAGTGGTTTGTAATGAACTTGCGTTATCTGATGAATATCATTATATTTAACCCGATTTTAAACTTTAAGAATAATTAAATTTGTAATCTAAAAAAAGTAAAAAATTATTAAGTTATTTATATTATGGAAAAAATCAGACAGTATTTAGAGAAAAACGGTATTAAAAACCCGACAGAAATCGTTTATAATCCGTCTTATGAAAGGTTATTTCAAGATGAAATGAGCGAGGCTAACCAAGGCTTTGAAAAAGGAGAATTAACCGATTCTGGCGCTGTAGCTGTTAAAACTGGAATTTTTACAGGGCGCTCGCCAAAGGACAGATTTATTGTAAAAGATAAAACCACAGAAGATACCATTTGGTGGGATGGAAAAATCAATAGACCAACCACAGATGAGGTTTTCCAAAGCTGTAAAAAATTGGTTACAGATGAGCTTTCTAACAAAAAACTTTATGTGGTAGACACTTTCTGTGGTACCAACCCCGATACCAGATTAAAAGTAAGATTTGTAATGGAGGTGGCGTGGCAGGCGCATTTTGTGACCAATATGTTCATCCGCCCATCTCACTATGAATTAGAGCATTACGGCGAGCCTGATTTTTTAGTTATGAATGGCTCCAAAGTGACCAACCCGAACTGGGAAGCACAAGGGCTCAATTCAGAAAATTTTGTGATGTTTAACCTAACCGAAAAAACACAAATCATCGGTGGAACTTGGTACGGTGGTGAGATGAAAAAAGGAATGTTCTCTATGATGAACTATTACCTACCGCTTAAAGGTATGGCATCTATGCACTGTTCTGCCAATGTAGGCGAAGAAGGCGATGTAGCGGTATTCTTCGGGCTTTCTGGAACAGGGAAAACCACACTTTCTGCTGACCCTAAGAGATACCTTATCGGTGATGATGAGCACGGTTGGGATGATAATGGCGTGTTCAACTACGAGGGCGGTTGCTATGCTAAAGTGATTGACCTTTCAGAAGAAAAAGAACCAGATATTTGGAGAGCCATCAAGAGAGATGCTTTACTTGAAAATGTGGTGGTAAAAGAAGACGGAAAAGTAGACTTTGCCGATGGTTCTATTACCGAAAATACCAGAGTTTCTTATCCAATTTATCATATCAATAAAATTGTATTGCCATCTAAAGCAGGGCACGCTAAAAAGATTATTTACCTTTCTGCAGATGCTTTCGGGGTATTGCCACCAGTATCTATTTTAACAGATGAGCAGGCACAGTACCACTTCCTTTGCGGTTATACTTCTAAATTAGCAGGTACAGAAAGAGGCATTACAGAGCCTACACCATCTTTCTCTCCAGCGTTTGGTGAGGCGTTTTTATCCCTCCACCCGACTATGTATTCTAAAACTTTAATTGGCAAAATGAAAGAACACGGCGCCAAGGCCTACTTAGTTAATACAGGTTGGAACGGTACGGGTAAGAGAATTTCATTAAAAGACACCAGAGCGATTATTGATGCCATTTTAGATGGTTCTATCGATAAAGCGGAAACTGCAGTGATCCCAGTGATGAATTTAGAATATCCAACATCACTACCGAATGTGACCGAAGGAATTTTAGACCCAAGAGCCACTTATGCTGATGCTTCTGAATGGGAAGAAAAAGCGAAATTTTTGGCAGCTAAATACATTAAAAACTTTGAGCAATATACAGATACTGAGGAAGGTAAAGCTTTAGTAGCTGCAGGACCTCAGTTATAAAAAATAAGGGTTGAAATCAATCATTTGATTGTAGAAAGGGAGGCACTTTTATGGTGATCTCCCTTTTTTATGCAGCATGATGCAGAATTTGTAAAGTTAAGGGCAATAATATTAAACCAGAAGTTTTTGAGCACTCCCAAAATTATCCTCTCAAGGTTGTCCAATTATTTTAGCTTTTCCATTTGAGCTTTCAATCTCTCAACCTTTGAATTTGGGATAAAACCATTCAACCTCTCATCATAGAAAAGGCTTTCGGAGGTTCACTGCCAACTTTACCAATTTACATCTTCACCAATTTTTACATCACTTAATCATTCAATCAAAAACTGAAATATTCTTATAATCATCAATATAGAGGAAGCCATCGATTTGCACGAGGCGGATGCGCCATTGGCAAGAAATAGACTGATCATTAGGGCGATCGCTATAGTAAACGGTGAGGTCTACGGTGTAGAAATAAGGCTCTTTTTTCTCGTTGCTAAAAGTGGTTTTCGTGACCAAAGGCGGTGCATCACCGTTGCCACATTGGTAAAGAAAGTCGTACGGATATTCGTAGTTTTCGGTGGGATAAATGCCCTTAAAATCGCTTAGATCCTCCTCATCGGTAGGCCGTATTTCATATAGATCCAGCCACCAAAAATAGTCGCGCAGTCGGTGGGTGTAGTAGCTGTAGCTGTCCATTTTAGGCGACTGATTTTGATGCAAAGAGTTCATCAAATCTTGGCGAATAAACGCTTGAATTTGCGCTGGCGAATACTTGATTTTCTCAAAAAAAGCTTGCTTTTTTTGCTGAGATTGGTACGGGTGGTCATCTATTTTGAAGATGAGTTGCAGCCCTTGGTTCGTTATTTTATACTCGCCGATGAGTTCAAAATCAAAGGAAATATCATCGCTTTCGCTCGTTTTTTACAGAAAACCCAAAGACGGTCGCCCTCCGCAGTCCCGATATAAATATTACCCGTATCGGCATATTCGGTGTAGAAATTAAACACGATATTTTGGCTATTTCTTCCATTAACCTGATCATTATCAAAACCTTGTTTCATCTCTGGGTAGAAGTTCAACTCGGTGCTACCAGGCACATCTACAGGAAACGCCACCTTCGGAAAATCACGGTATTGAATGTAAGTGCGGGTCACATTTTCGGTGTATTCGCTATGAGACATTGGGCGCTCGTAGGTCTCGCCAAAGAGGATTTTGAAGTCCTTGGCTTGGGGCTGAGGCGTGGCGTTTTCGGTGGAGGTGTGGGCAACGCTAAGCGGCTGATCTGCCTCTGTGGCTGTGTTTTTTGTGGATTTGCCTTAACATCCAAACAGCAATAAGCCCGAAAACATAAAGCATAGTGGCATCATTTTTCTTTTCATAAGAATAGATTTTAGAATTTATATGAAAACAAATATACAAGTTTATTTGTAAATATAAACCTAAAGATTAAAAATGATGATAAAATTTCAATTGAGATCTACTTTCTAATTGACTTGAAACATTTAATGAATAAAGGCAAAAATCTATCTACCCCTCAACCAAATTTTGTACAGCCAAATGGTAGCCTTTAACGCCAAAACCAGAAATAATACCATCGGTATAGGGCGCGGTTACGGATTTTTGTCTAAAAGCTTCCCTTTTGTAAATATGGCTGATGTGGACTTCTATTTTAGGCTTTTTTAAATTGGCAAGGGCATCAGCAATGGCGTAGGAATAATGCGTGAACGCCCCAGGGTTGATGATTAGCGCATCATAATCCTCCTCTTGAATTCTGTTGATCAGTTCCCCCTCTATATTAGATTGATAGTATAAAATCTCGTGGTTGTATCTATTTTGTAGTTCGCTGAGAACCGTTTCCATACGGATATTGCCGTAAATTTCGGGTTCTCTGGTGCCGAGGAGGTTGAGGTTGGGACCGTTGATGATGAGTATTTTCATAGGAGTGATTTTTGTGAGGCTTAAAAATAAAAAAACCTCAGATATTATCTGAGGTTTGTAGCCCGTAGGGGAATCGAACCCCTCTTGCAAGAATGAAAATCTTGAGTCCTAACCGATAGACGAACGGGCCATCTATTAACCTAATTTATTAACATGCTTAGTCAACTTGCTCTTTAAATTAGCTGCCTTATTCTTATGAATAATATTTTTCTTTGCTAATTTATCGATTAAAGAGATTACTTTTGGTAATTTCTCTGTAGCAACTTGTTTGTCTTCTTCGTTTCTTAATACTTTTACAGCAGTTCTGGCTGTCTTGTGATAGTATCTGTTGCGAAGTCTTCTTGCTTCGTTTTGTCTGATTCTCTTAAGTGCTGATTTATGATTTGCCATAACTTTCTAAAAACTTGGTTGCAAAGATATGCTAATTTTTTTAATTACAAAACTTTTTTAATATTTTTTTACTTCGTTAAGAAGTTTTTGTAGCCTATAGGGGAATCGAACCCCTGTTGCAAGAATGAAAATCTTGAGTCCTAACCACTAGACGAATAGGCCGCTTTATTTCGGACTGCAAAAATACAACTATTTTTGTTTTTGCAAAATATTTTTTCAGATTATTTTGATTTTTTTTCTATCACAATGTTCTTAATACCTTTGGATTCTAAGTTTTTCATCTCTTTTACCGCCTCTTCTAAGGTGTAGAATTTGCCATAAGTATAGTAGAATTTACCATTATTGCGGGTTCTTTCTACCTCATTTAGGGTGTTCAGGATGTAAGAATCTCGCCCTAACTTGCGGTCGGTTACTGCAACTTCTAATGTATAATAGCCTTGTGCCAACTTCTGGTTAGGAACAAAACTGATGGCTACGGCGTTTCTAAATCCAGCATCTTTTGCCGTTTTAACATTGCTATTTTTAACAGAAGCATAGTTGGTGGTGCTGTAATAATATTTATAGAAGCCATTTTCTTTGAGCGTGAGGATATAGTTGAGCCCTTTTAAGGCAGGATCCCCTTCGTTAAATTTATCAGGAGAGCTCATCAATAATACTCTGAAATCATTTTTGAGTGGTTGCTCTTTTGGTTTTTCAGGAATTTGGTTGGCGGTAAGTTGTCCACCCGCGCGGTCGGCTAATTTTTTATAATCGGTAATGGCTTTATAGATGCTCTCGGCGATGGCTTTTTGCCCAGAATAGGAGCTCAGCAGCGCCGCTTCATCATAATTGCTGATAAAGCCCATCTCGATTAAAATAGAAGGCATCGCGTTAAGCCTGAGCACATGGAGATTTTTCTGTTTAACCCCTCTGGAATAGCGGTGGTCTTTATTGGTGAAATTCTCTTCCACCAAACTACCGATGATCAGGCTTCGTTCTAAATATTTCTGTTGTTGGAGTTTAAGCGCAATCAGCGATTCTGGCGATTTTGGATCATAGGAAGCGAAGGTTTGTCGGTCTTCTTTATCCAAATAAATCACATCATTTTCAGATTTGGCAACTTCTAAATTCACATCGTTTTGGTCGGGACCCTGCACAAAAGTTTCGGTGCCGTAGGCGGAATTTCTATTGACCGCATTACAGTGGAGAGAGACGAATAAGTCTGCCTTGGAGCGGTTGGCAAGGTTGGTTCTGGAAGTCAGGTTGGGGTAAACATCACTTTTTCTGGTATAGATAACCTTAAAATCTTTGTTTTTCTCCAATAGCGCACCGAGTTTTAGGGTAACGGCCAAGGCGATATCTTTCTCTATGACATGACCTAAATCGCTATATTTTCTATTGGCGCCAAAATCACTGCCGCCGTGCCCTGCATCTAATACAATGGTGAATTTCTTCTGTGCGGAAGAGGCTAAAAATAGAAGACTCAATAGGAGAGTTAAAGGTTTTTTTATGTTAAATAAACGGCTACCTGTGTTCATATTTGATAAAAATTATTATTTTTGACGCTTAATTTTCAATACAAGACCTTGATAAAAAACGGCTTCAAAAATACTTTACATATTTTAATTATCCTAATTTTTAACAGTTTTTTAGCACAAAATACATCATTAAAACAGGTTAAAAATATCAAGGATAGCGTAGCGGTGTCTCCTAAGGATACATTGCCACAGAAGGAGTTTATAGAAGGGCAAGTGAAGATGAAGGCGGATTATAACCGCAATGATATTCCTAAAAAAAATGTCTTATCTCAATAAAAACGCCCAAGTGCAGTATTTGGATATGACGATAGATGCGGATTATATCTCCATCAACTGGGAGACTGGCGATATTTTTGCCCGTGGTGAGCAAGATGAGCAAGGTAAGATTATCCATCCTGCTACCTCTACCCAAGCGGGTAAAAAATACGAATATAACGAGGTTAAATTCAACTTTAAAAATAAAAGAGCCATCGCCTATAATGCCCGCACTGAGGAGCAAGAGGGCGTGATTGTCGCTCAAAAAACCAAAAAGGTGAACGACTCTATTTTTTTTTATGCGGAATGGGCTCTACACCACAGATGAAATGTTCATCAAGAAAAAAGACACCGTGGCAGACTATTACTTGCTGGCGCCCAACATTAAACTCATCAAAGGGAAAGAAAACTCCCGAGTGATTACAGGCCCCATCCAAATGTATATAGAGCGAGTGCCTACGCCATTGGTGCTGCCTTTTGCTATTTTGCCATTTTCGGAAAAGAGAACGGCAGGGATTTTAATTCCCAGCTTTGGGGAGCGAGAAGACGTGGGCTTCTTCCTCAATAATTTAGGCTATTACCAGCCCATTGGCGAGCATTTTGACCTTAAAACCTATTTTGATTTTTATACCAAAGGCAGTTGGAACATCCGCCCCGAGTTGGGATATAAGAAAAATTACAAATACAGCGGTAGTTTTTCTGCGGATATCGGCACCACCGTGCGAGGCATCAAGGGCTTAGATGATTACTCCAAATCCAATACTTATAGAGTGGCTTGGCGCCACCAACAGGATACGAAAGCCAATCCTTTTTTCAACTTTTCGGCATCGGTGGATATGGTGAGCAGCAAGTTTTATAACAATACCATTAACAATAATTATATCTTCAACCAAGATGTGCTCCGAACGCAGCAAAACTCGTCCATCAGCGTTACGAAACGATTTCTAACCCTGCCGATCATCATTACGGGGAGCGCTTCTTATTCTCAAAATTTTACCACTGGCGAAGCCAATATCCGCTTGCCACAGCTCAATGTAGCGGTTAATCAGTTTTACCTCTTTAAGCCTAAAACAGGCGTGCGACAAGGGCTGATTGAAAACATCAATGTGAACACAGGTTTGGCGCTCAACAATTATGTGAATATTGCCCAAGGCGAGGCTTTCACCAAAGCGATGTGGGATAAAATGCAAACAGGGATTAAAATTCCAGTTTCTCTGTCTACCAACACGACGGTGTTTAAATATTTTACCTTCTCTCTCGGCGTAAATATGGAGAATGTGCTCACCACCAAGACACTCCACAAAACCTACGACCCTATTAAGGACAAGGTGGTGGATAATTACCAAAAAAACATCGCGGGATTTACCACTTTTTCCACTTCGGCGAGTTTACAAACCATGCTTTATGGACAGGCTAATTTTAAAAAATCCTCATTAATACAAGCGATTAGGCATACCATTTCGCCGAGTGTTAGCTTTTCGTACACACCAGATTTTAGCCAAACCAATTGGGGCTATTACCAAAATTATTATGCCGCAGATGGTGCCATTACGCCGTATTCTATATTTGATGGCGGTGTTTTTGGATCGCCTTCCCGAGGGCTATCGCAGTCTATAGGTTTTAATATCAATAATAATTTGGAGATGAAAGTCCGCTCTAAATCCGACTCCACAGGGGTTAAAAAAGTGAAGATTTTTGAAAATATCAACATCTCTGGAGGGTATAATTTTGCAGCGGAAAAATTCAAATGGTCTATGATTAACATCAGCTCCCAGTCTTCATTCCTGAATAATCAGCTCAATGTGAATACCAGTTTATCGTTAGACCCTTATCAAATCGTTTATGAACCTGGTGCTACCACGGGCACGCGGCTTGAAAATTTTGGACATTTTAGCGTTCAAGGCTTTAACATTCAGTTGTCTTATCCGCTGTCCAACGCTATTTTCCAAAGCAAAGACAAGAAAAAAAAGGAATACAAAACCCGAGGTGCTGTTATGCAAGAGGTCTATCAGTTTGATGATCAGCATTATGCCTACTTTGAGCAGCCTTGGAATTTAAGCATCAATGCCAATTATAGTTATTCCCGCTCTCTTTCTAAATTTGGGACGAAAGTGGGTGCCATTGGTTTAAATGGAAATATCAAGCTAACGCCGTACTGGAGCCTTAATGGCAGTACCAATTATGATTTCATCAACAAAACTTGGGGCTACACCAGATTGGGCTTTTCAAGAGACCAGCGGAGTTTTACCATCAATTTTAATTGGGTGCCTTTTGGGGCGTACAAAGTTTATGATTTCTTTATTGGGATAAAAGCCAATATTTTACGAGATGCCGTGAAGTACGAAGACCGAAGTTTCCCACAGACTGGAGATTTTTAGTGCCGCCTATTGAAAAAATATTATATTTGTAATCTTAAAAGTTTAAAAATGAAAACCATTATATCCACAACAGGAGCGCCAGCCGCCATCGGACCTTATGCACAAGCCAATATGGTGCAGGGCGTGCTGTATATCTCTGGGCAAATCCCCATCAACCCAGAGACAGGCGAGGTAGAGCAAGGCATAGAAGCACAAACCCATAGGGTGATGAGGAATTTAGTCGCCATACTATCTGCAGCGGGCTTGTCTTTTTCTCATGTGGTGAAAGCCACGATTTTCCTCCAAGATATGAACGATTTTGAGGTGGTCAATGGCATCTATGCTTCTTATTTAGATGAAACGATGCTCCCCGCGAGAGAAACCATTCAAGTGAGCCGATTACCGAAAGGGGTGAGTGTGGAAATTTCTATGATAGCACATCAATTCTAATGGATTTTTTAAGAAATACCATAGGCGTTTTGTTGGGGCTCGCGGTGGCGGGGCTCATCATTACCTTTGGCATCAGGCTCAATCCATCGTGGATTAGCGGTGAGGCTTTCTCGCCGTTTGAACAATGGGAGCGCGTGCTTTTTAAGGTAAGGCATCAGGATTCTTTTTTTGTGGTGCTGTTGTTTTCTTCAGGGATTGCCGCTACGGTGGGCGGTGTGGTGACTGCCATAGTGGTTAAATACGCCAAAGTGGCTTATGCCATTCTCATCGGATTTATCTTATTATTTTTAGCGATGTTAGATGTGATGATTTTCCCTTATCATCCTACTTTTTATAAAATCGCGATATTTTTAATCTTTTTCCCATTCTCTTGGCTCGGCGGCAAGATTGTGGAAGTCCTCTACGAGAAGAATAGAAAAAAGAAAATACCGCCAAAAGCATAGCGTCATCATAATGTATTAAGTAAAAAACAAAAAACCTTCCTCATCATTGAGGAAGGTTTTTCTATGGTCTTATGAAAAATTGGTGTGACTATATTAAGGCATATTGAAACCTCTGCTGGTCAGTCTGCCGTACACATCTAAAAACTTGATGGATACAGGACCTTTGTAACCGCTAAGGATTTTCTCAATGTCTTTTTGAGAGTTTACAGGTTTGCCATTCACTTCTGTGATGATGTAGTTATTGTCTATCCCTGTTTTGGTGGCCAGTAGGCTGTTTTCCTCTAAGTTGGTGACTACAACACCACTTTTTAGACCATAATAAACCTTATTATCCTCACTAAGTGGCTGGAACTGGGCACCTAATTTTTCAATAACAGTTAAGTCCGCTTTAGTACGAGTTTTGGTATTCCCTTTTTGATCTTTTAGAGTTGCCGTAACAGTATAGGTTTTACCATTTCTTAGGTAGGTTACACTCACCTCATCGCCAGGTCTTTTTCTACCAATAGCTAAAGAAAGGTCGGCATAATCAGAAATATTTTGATTGTCTATTTTAGTGATAATATCTCCTTTTCTGATACCAGCATCCTCCGCACCGCTGTTGTCGGAAGTATTGATAACATACACACCACTGCCTATTTTTAGGTTGGTTTTCTCATTCTGATTGTAGTTTTTTACTGCCATTTCATCAGAAAGGTTTAAAACATTAACACCTAAGAAACCACGCTGTACCATTCCGAATTTTTTGATGTCTTCCACTACTTTTCTAGCAAGATTAGAGGGTACGGCGAAGCCATAACCTTCATAGTATCCAGAAGAAGAGGAAATTGCGGAATTAATACCCACCAAATCTCCATTGATGTTCACTAAGGCACCACCACTATTACCACGGTTGATAACGGCATCGGTCTGGATAAAGCTTTCAATAGGTGTTTTAGATTGTTGTCTTAGCAAATCGATGCTTCGCCCTTTGGCAGAAACGATCCCTGCGGTTACTGTAGAGTTAAGCCCCAAAGGGTTACCCACAGCCACTACCCATTGCCCAACTTCTAACAAATCCGAATTGGCAAAGTTAAGATAAGGCAAGCCGCTATCTTCTATTTTTAACAAAGCAATGTCGGTAGAAGGGTCGGTTCCGATGAGCTTTGCTACATAGGTTTTTTTATTGTTAAGGGTCACTTCCAGTTTGTTAGCCCCTGCCACCACATGGTTGTTAGAGATGATGTAGCCATCAGGAGAGATGATAACGCCAGAACCCAAGCCAGAAGGCATATCCTGAGGCATCTGCTGTTGCTGTCTTCTCTGTTGGCTTCTACCAAAAGGATCGCCAAAGAATAAATCAAATAAATCTTGGTCAGAAGCGCCTTGTCTTCTATTGCTGTTGTTTTGATAGTTCTTAATGGTAACCACGGCGGGTACGGTGGTTTTTGCCGCCTTCACGAAATTATTGCTTATTGCCGCTGCATTAAGGCTTGCAAATTGGCTATCGCTTTTCGCAGTGTGGAAGTAAGAGGTATCTTCAGTTTTGTCTTTGTGAAAATACTCTATAGTCCCGAAAGTTGTTGCGGCAGAGATCACCCCTACGGCAGCTAACGGAAGTAGTTTTTTAATATTATTTCTCATCTTGTCTTAATTTAATTGTTCTCAACTTGTTTAACAAATACTATGCAAAAATAAGTCAAAGTATTTTTTATTTGGTGGTGTGTTGGTCGTATTTAACTAATTTTTAACAAGGATTAAGATTTATTTTGAAATAATACTTGCTTTAGCTCTATTTTTGTGATGATTTTTTAAGTGTCAAATTGTCAGTTGTTGGTTTTCTGTGCCAAGTCTCGGTAGCTTTTAGGAGAAATGCCCACAATCTTTTTGAAAACCTACGCAAAATGAGAAGGCGTTTGGAAATTCAGCTCATAGGCAATCTCTGCAATGGTCTTATCGCCTTGTAGTAGGTGTTTGCTGTGGTTGATGTCCACCTCATTGATCCACTGTTTAGGGCTTTTGCCTGTTACTTCTTTTAAGCATTTGTTGAGGTAGTTTTCGGTAACGCCCATTTTATCTGCGTAGAAGAGTACCTTTTTTTCTTCCTTATGGTATTCATACAGCAAATTACGAAACTGAAAGGAAACCTCCATAGCGCGGCTGATATTCTTAGGATATTTGTCTGTTTGCTGTAACATTTTGGGCAAGACAATATGCAGGTAGGAACGGACAATTTCGTTATCTCTATAATGGCTGATGAGCAGCTCATACTCCATTAATTCTAATGTTTTGATGAAATGGCTAAACCCAATATACTGAGAGTTAAAATAAGGCGGAATAAAGGATAGTTTAGACGGATTAAGCGCAAAATTAGGGTGGCTATATACCTCGTTTTCATAAATGAGAAAGTAGCCCTTTGCATTACTATCTATCTCCAAAGTTGCGGTAATAGAACCTTGGCGAATGTATAAAAATTCCCCAGCGTTCACGGTAAATGCCTCACCATCTGAATGCTGTTTTATATAACCTTTTGTTACAAATAGCAAGAAGTTAAAGGTAGTACGGTAGGGTTTTACAGGGATGAGAATATCCCGAAGATAAAACTCTAAACGGTACAGTTGGATATTGGAGCGGTTGTTGAGAATTTCTTCCGTAATGTTAGGTAAGAACAGCCGCTTGTATTCAAAATTGCTAAGGATACGAATCTCTTCTGGGTCTTTCATCGGTTATTGTGATAAGGAAAAGGGCGTTCTCTTGAGGTCAAGATATGGCTTGCAGAGAACACCCTTTTATGATTTAAAATTTAACAAATACCCCTGTTTTAATAAAGAAAGGCGTACCTGGGGTATAGGTGAGGTCTGTAATCGGTTGAGGCTCTCCGCGGAGTTGTGTTTCCGTAGCGAACTGCGCTTCGTTCCATTTTACATTGAAGAGGTTCTGGATTTGTACAGAAATACCCCATCTTGGGCGCGTGTAGGAGAGGAGCAAATCGTTTACAAAATAAGATTTTGTGGTGATGCTGTTGTCTTCTACAGCTGGGTTTTGTCCCATCATACGGTATTGCAGATTTGCCGTAAAACCATTGAGGAAATCCCAACCGATACCGCCCGTGCTTACCCATACAGGTGCCAATGGAATATAATTTTCACCTTGAGGCTCGTGGATAAATCTGGCGTGGGCATAGCTAACATCAGCATTAAAATAAAGATGTTTATTCGGTTGATAGCGGATTCCTAAGTCTGCGCCCAATCTTCGGGTACTGCCAGAAGGCTCTACCACCGCCTCATCTCCTACATAGACAAACTCTTGCTGCAGGTAGGTGTACCAAATGGTAGGTGTAATGATTAAACTCTCAGTAGGTTTTAGGCGCACCCCAAAATCAGCACCGATGCTGTATGGCAGAATATTTTTCCCCTTTTGAGCAATAACCACACGGATATCATTAGAATGGAAGCCCATTCCAGATTTTAAGAACCATAGCGCATTAGGGCTTTGTTCATAGGAAATATCCAGTTTAGGGCTAATGGCGGTTTTGCTTTCATCTTCGGAGATAGGGAGCCCTTGGTGGAGGCGGTCCTGAAGATTAAAAATAAAATGATCCGCTCTTAGGGCAGGGCTGAGGGTCCAACCATCTTTTCTCCAAGTGAACCCCGCATAGGCGTGGATGTTGGTTTCTCTACCGAAGACATCAGAAAGGGTGCCCAAGAGTTCATTGCGCTGGTGCACTCGGTTGAGGCGTAGGGTGTTGATGACATCATGGCGGAAGCCTGCTCCTGCTGTCCAAGTGATATGATCTGTGTTTTTGGTCCATTTACTTTCGCCACCGAAGATGTGTCTGCCATCGGTCTGTTGGATTTCATCACCTTGAGTTGGGTTTTCCATATAGAAAGTAAAATTAGAAAAGAGGTTAAAGGCATAGCGGCTATACCAGAGGCTGCTTTCCCAATTTTCGCCCTCGCCGAGGTTTTGTTTATATTGAAGCAAAGCATTGATGCGGTGTGTGCTGCCGCCTTCGGTGGGGTCTATGCTGCCCCAACGGCTGATGATGCCCTCTTCCACGGCGCGCGTAGGGATTTGCCCAGAGGCGTTCCACGCGGAACTAAAGGCGCTCACCTGCAAGTTGAGGTATTGCGTAGGGCTGAGCCAGCGGTTGTATTTACCAAAAAAGTTAATTCTGTTGAAGTTTTGTTTTACATCAAAAGGACCATCCGTGTAGTTGTAGGAGGCGGCTACATAGGCATTTTCTGTTTTATAATCATCTTTGATGAGGTTCAGCTGCGTGTAGAGGCGCTGGGTGTTGAAGCTGCCTGTCTCCAACTTGACCATACTATAAGGCAAGGCTGTATAAGTATGGAAATCCACATAACCAGAGGTGTTGAAGTCCCCTCTATCGGCATAATAAGCCCCTTTGCCAAAATCAATGGTGTTGATGGTTTCTGGGATGAGGAAATGCAAATCTGCATAGCCTTGTCCGTGCGCGTGGGACACGATGTTCACAGGCATACCATCAGCATAGACCGCAACATCTGTTCCGTGGTCAGAGTCAAAACCTCTTAGGAAGAGCTGCTCCGCCTTGCCGCCGCCTGCGTGCTGGGCGATAAATAGCCCTGGAACTTTGCGCAGGAGGTCTTGGGAGGTATTTACAGGGATTTTGTTGAGGTCTATTTTAGCAATAGTTTTCGTAAAATCATTGCCCCTTAGCAGAACTTCCTTAATCGCGATGGTTTTTTCTTTGCCAGAAAGGCTGTCTTTTTGTTCTTGTGCGCTCATAGTGGCGCTACATAAAGTAGCTAATGCTACAATAGCAAAATGTTTTTGATTCATAGATATTATTTTTTGTAAAGGTACGGTTGTTTCTAATAGCAAGCTACATTTTTAGGGCTGTATTTTATCACTATGGTAAAGTTTCGTCTTAATTTCTCTCCTAAAAAATGCTAAATATTTTTTATGCTCTCAATTATTTTTGTATTTTAGCATTACCATTTGTTGAGCAAGTGTCTCAATAGTAAAGAGTAGTTTTTTCATTTTTTGTGATCCCCTATTTTTGTTTTATCGCTTATGATAATATAAAGATAGGGGATTGCTTTTTCTTATCAATGAAAGTCCTCTGGTTCATTGGTATACTGGATGCTCATTGTTTTAAGACTCTTGCTTTTTGGTAGGGATTAGATTTTTCAAAAGTAGTGTTACCCATGTTCCTGCCACAAAAGGGAAAGTGAACACGCCACCAAAATCATCTAAGATATGGGTTTCTACAAAAGCAATGTTAAGCACCCAAGTACTCACCACCGCAACGAGCACCCACAGTCCGTCCATCTTTTTCCACCCTGCAAAGACAATGGCGGAAAGCACCACATTAAAGCTGAAAAACCCTAAGTGTACCGTTTCCGAAGGTTCCCCATAATGATGGGAGAGGGATGCCCCCAATAGCGAGGCAAATAGGCCATATAGCGCTGCCGCAGGGTTGTTGATGAATACCGCAATAAAAAACAATACGCCAGAGATAAAGCCCCCTTGGAAAATCACCTCGCCAAAACCGTTGGTAGAGGTCGCAAAATCGTCTAAATCTGTGATGGGGGGTGCTGCAGATAGCGCTTGCGAAGGAGCGATATGGGTAAATTTATGCAAGACAAACATCAGCCCCCAAGTAATGAGGATAAAAGGTAAGGTAAACACAGGAATTTTCTTTACAAAAAAGAAATGCTGGATCACGGCAGCCAGAGCTCCACCAATGATAACCAGTGCCCAAATGAGCGGCGTGGCTTCAAAGAGGAAAGTTAGGGCAACACCAACCAGCGCGGCACTAAAGCCATAGAGTCCTTGCTTTATTTCTTCCTCATCGTATTTTAAAAACTGAGCGGTCAGCGTCCCCGAGGCAGTGGCTAAGATGGCGGCAATCCCCATCTCCCAACTGCCTAAGAAGATTCCGATGATAAATAACAACCCCGTAAGGCTATTTTCTTGCAATATAATCTGCCTCATACCTTTAAGGATTTTATCTACAAATGGAGCTTGTTTTGCTAATGATTTCATATCGTTTTTTCAATGTTTTTTATGTTATTATTTGATTTGATCGGTTCTATCGCAATGCGTTGAGGGCTTTAAAACACACCCTGTCGGTATTAAATTAAGGGTTACAGGCTTTAAAGCACACCCTGTCGGCATTAAATTAGACCCTATTGGGTATTAAATTAAGGGTTGCAGGCTTTAAAACATACCCTATCGGTATTAAATTAGACCCTATTGGGTATTAAATTAAGGGTTGCAGGCTGTAAAGCATACCCTATTGGTATTAAATTAGACCCTATTGGGTATTAAATTAGATCCTATTGGGTATTAAATTAAGGGTTGCAGGCTGTAAAGCATACCCTATTGGTATTAAATTAGACCCTATTGGGTATTAAATTAGATCCTATTGGGTATTAAATTAAGGGTTGTAGGCTTTAAAACACACCCTATCGGTATTCAATCAAACCCTAATGGCTTCTTTTTTTTGAGGAATATGGTATCTATAATAGGATAGAAATTCTTTTTTCTACCATTCCTACCAATCTAAGAAGAGCACCCCGATGCCGCAGAGGGTGACCACAGCACCGCTAATCACATTCATATACCGTTCTATTTTGTCGGACTGTACCAAGGTATAGCCGTACCTTCCCAAGAGCCCCATCACAAGTATTGTGAGAACGGTGGTTAGTGTAAATGCTGTGATGAGGACAATAATTTCAGTGACAGAATGCTTGGTGCCAGAGTAAAACAACAGCGGAATTAGTGGTTCACTGGGCCCCATCACGAAGATGGCAAATAGCACCAGTGGCGTCACCTTCACTCGGTTCTGTGGCATTACCATTTCGCCGTGGTTGTGCTCATAGACATAGATATCTTCACCCATAACATCAAAATGCTTGTGTGGTTTATTACGATAGGCTTGCACTATGGCATAGAGGAGATAGCCCACGCCAAAGATGAGCAACACCCAACCCGAAAAATGACCTTGTATGCCTTGGAACCACGAAATTTTATCCAGCTGCCAGCCTAAAAATACACCGATAAGCCCCAAAATAACAGAGCTGAGGATGTGTCCAAAGCCACACAGTACCACCCAAAAGATGGTTTTGCTTTGGCTCCACTGTTTGGAGCGAGATAGCACGATGAGGAGCAAATAATGGTCTGGACCAGAAGCTGTATATATAAAGCTAATAGAGACAGCGGTAATGACCAATGCCCATAAGGTTGTATCCATAGTTTATTCCGTTTTGGTTAGTGTGTTCTCCCAGAGGAGTTCTTGGATTTCTAAAAAGAATTGATAGAGCGCCTCGTCGCCTTGCCCTAAAGCTCTAACTACCAAACCTCCTTGCTGCATTAGAGAAACGTCCACTTCCATATCTGCTTGATGAGAGGAAAGCGTATAAATCTGTTCTGCCAATTCTGGGAGGTGGTCTTCTACTGTCATTTTCAGATGGTAATGGTCGCCACTGAGGATCCCTGGCGAGGAGCTCATCACCATAGCGTAGAGTTTGCCATCATTCTTGCGCTGCCCCGTGGGCACCACTCTAAATGGTAGGGTAACAAAAGTGTCTTTAAGGTAAGACTGTTGGTTTTTATACCCTGCAATAATATTTAAGTGACAATCCATGATTATCTTACCAATTGAGGTTCTTCTATATCTTCTAAAAGGGCATATTTTTTAATCCAGCCGATAACGGATTCTAAGCCTTCATCGGTTTTGAGGTTGGTGAAGACAAAAGGTTCTCCGCCGCGCATTCTTCGGGCATCGTTCTCCATGACCTCTAAGCTGGCTCCCACATACGGTGCTAAGTCAATTTTGTTGGTAATGCCAGGGCCGCCTTTTCTTGGGATTTTCTCGCCCTCTGCTACATCAATAATAAAGATGGTAACATCTGCTAAATCTGGGCTAAAGGTGGCAGAAAGGTTATCACCTCCACTTTCAATCAGGATAAGCTCAATGTCTGGAAAACGATTGACCAGATCATCTACAGCTTCTAAATTCATACTGGCATCTTCTTGGATAGCGGTGCGCGGGCAGCCACCAGTTTCTACCCCAATGATGCACTCTTGTGGAAGGAGGCTGTTTTTTGCCATAAACTCGGCGTCTTCTTTGGTGAGATATCATTGGTAATCACGCCTAAGTTATAGCCTTTCATCATATGGTGGCTAAGGCGTTCTAAAAGGGCTGTTTTTCCTGAGCCTACGGGATCTGCTACCCCTACTTTAATGTATTTTCTTTCGGTATTCATTATGGTTTAGTATTAAATTGTTATGGTAATTTTGTTTGATGTTTTGTGATGATTTGTGATGATTTTTTTTAAGACATATACAATCTTGAATATAGCCTTTCGTGCTGCATACAGCGGATGTCAAATGCAGGATTGCATAAACCTACAAGCTCTCGGTCTAAGGCGAGGGTTTCTTGGGCTACGGTTTCCATAACTGGCTGCAAGCGGAAGAGCATATCCTGACCATCTAACTGCCCCAGTGGCACCAGCTTAACGGCATTAGTGATCAATACCCACGGCAGAGGTGTAGTAGAAGGCAAATATCGCCTCGTGGAGCGGAATCTGCATCAGTTGAGCAAATAGCCCAAAGACGATACAGTAATGGGTTTCTGCAGTTTTATCCTTGATGCATTGTTCATAGTCTCGGAGGAAATCAAAATCCCGATGTCTTTGGAAAATCTTAACCACTCTAAGCCCCAGTTTTTGGCTGGCTTCTCGGATTTCGCGAGGGCATTTTAGTGCGGTGCATTCCTCATCTAAGGCTAAGAGGGCACTGAGGTCTTTTCTCTCGGCGGCTTCGTAGGCTAAGCGGACAAAGGCACCATCATTATACTTCATATTAAACTGAAGCATATTGCGCACGAAGGTCTCTGCAGAGGCTACATCTTTCACGATTTTTTTCTGCACATAGGTTTCCAATCCGTTCGAGTGGGTATAGCCACCAATGGGGAGGGTAGGGTCTGCCAAGTGCAAGAGGTTACCTAAAAATGAAGTTTGCATAGAGGTTATTCTTTAGATGAAGCTAAATTGAGTATTTTGGTAAATAACGAAGTGCCACTGCCACCGTGTGCATGCGGTTCCACATTAGATTTGAGGAGGTTGAGCAGCTTTAGCGTTTCCTTTTGAGGTTGGTAGCTACTGGTTTCTAACCATCGGAACATAGGGTGCTCAAAGGGCATCAGCACGCGGTTATCTTGAATGAAAAGCGGCATATGCTTATTCTCGATTTCGTAGCAAACCGTGCCCATTTCCAGCATAGATTGTGGGGTGAGGACAATGGCTTCTGTTTCCAAAATATTAACGACAATAGCGGACTGACTGCTCATCGGTGTAGAGAATATCGCCCTCGTGGAGGCGCTGCCCCTCTCGTAAGAATTTGATAGCGATGTCTTTGCCATTGCGCGTCCGTTTGCGCTGTATTTTTTTGGTGGTTTCAAACCATTGTAAGTCTAAATAATCAATGGTTTTGCCCTCGATGGGCGTATCGGCGATATTGCCAATGGCTTGGTTGATGAGCATAGCTGTTTTCTTCTAAGGTTAAAGGTTTTGGAAATCCCTGTGCCGAAGGTGGTGCCGCTAAGTCCTGCCACGGTATCTGTAGTCCAACCAGCGCTGTTTTTAGTGGAAAGTAGGGACAGCTCACCAAATTTGAATTTAACCGACCAACCGTTGCCTAAAAATAAGGCTAACATAGGGTAGGCTCTCAAGCGGTAGCCGTTATATTTTTCATTATTTTGTTCGCCCCATACATAGTGTGCATCAAGCTGAGCGATTAGCCCAAAATATTTGCCTAACATAACAGAGGGGCTATACCAAAGGCCGACTTCTTTTTGACGGTTGGTGGTGGTACCATTCACTGCATTTTGGGAAAACGCAAAATTAACCCCAATTAAGTCGTTATTATTGATGAAATATCCCACTCCAATAGGAATGCCTGCGCCAGGATCAGTGCTGAAGTTAGAACTGCTCCCCGTTGGGGTATTGGTTTTAGAGTAATCCAAAGCGCCGTAGATTAAGATATTGCCTTTGGAGCCTGGTTCATCTGCTCCTATACGGTGTCCGAAGAGTTGTGCGTTCGCCGTCTGCCATCCTAAAAGGGTAAATAAGGCAAGACTGGCTATTTTGATTGGTTTTAAAATTGACATTATTTTCTGTTTTTTAATGATAAAGAAGAAGATAAAGCCCACCCGAAGACGAGCTTTATCCTTGTTTAAGGTTTAGAATAAGTAATGCAATTGAGCCAATGGAAGTTTTTCTGCTGGTTCACAGGTAATCCATTCTCCGTCTACGGTTACTTTATAATTTTCTGGGTTAACCTCAATTGTTGGGGTTTTATCATTGTGGATCAAGTTGGCTTTAGAGATACCACGGCAGTTGCTTACGGGAAGAACCAATTTCTGCAATCCGTATTCTGCGATGCTTCCGTTATCCAGAGAAGTTTTGGAAACAAAGGTAGCGCAAGTGCCATATTTAGCTCTACCGTGAGCACCAAACATATTGCGGTATACAATAGGCTGTGGTGTAGGGATAGAGGCGTTAGCATCTCCCATTTTGCTTGCGATAACAAAGCCGCCTTTAACAGTCATTTCTGGTTTTACTCCAAATAAGGCAGGTTTCCAAATCACGAGGTCTGCTATTTTGCCCACTGCAATGGAGCCCACATAGTTAGAGATACCGTGTGCAATAGCTGGGTTAATGGTGTATTTTGCCACATAGCGTTTCACACGGAAGTTATCATTGCCGTGTCCTTTGTCTTCTGCTAAATCGCCTCTTTGGTCGTGCATTTTGCTTGCGGTTTGCCAAGTTCTGGTAATAACCTCGCCTACGCGCCCCATAGCCTGAGAGTCTGAGCTCATAATACTGAACACTCCCATATCGTGGAGAATATCCTCCGCAGCAATGGTCTCTGGACGAATCCGAGAGTCTGCAAAGGCAACATCTTCAGGGATATTTTTGCTTAAGTGGTGGCATACCATCAGCATATCTAAGTGCTCATCAATGGTGTTTACTGTGTAAGGTTTTGTAGGGTTGGTAGAGGCTGGCAATACATTAGGATACATAGCTGCTTTGATGATGTCTGGTGCGTGTCCACCTCCTGCACCCTCGATGTGGAAGGTGTGAATAACTCTACCGTTAATGGCGTTCATTGTGTCTTCTAAGAAACCAGCTTCGTTAAGTGTATCGGTGTGGATAGCCACTTGCACATCGTATTGGTCGGCAACTTTTAGTGCGGCATCAATAACGGCAGGTGTAGCTCCCCAGTCTTCGTGGATTTTTACACCTAAAGCGCCTGCTTCTACTTGTTCTGCTAGGTATCTGTGGCAGAGCTGTTCCCCTTACCAAAAAATCCGAGGTTGATAGGGGATTCATCTGCAGCTTCTAACATTTTCTGAATGTTGAATTTCCCTGGGGTACAAGTGGTGGCATTCGTACCATCGTTAGGGCCTGTACCGCCGCCAATCATAGTGGTTACTCCGCTGTATAGTGCTGTTTCAATCTGCTGAGGGCAAATGAAGTGGATGTGGGTATCAATACCGCCTGCGGTTACAATGTAGCCATTACCGCCGTGTACTTCTGTAGATGCACCGATGACCATTCCTGGGGGTACGCCATCCATCGTGTCTGGGTTTCCTGCTTTACCGATGCCTACGATTTTTCCATCTTTGATACCGATGTCTGCTTTCACAATGCCCCAGTGGTCAATAATGGTAGCCCCAGTGATGCAGAGGTCTAAAACGCCTTCGTGTCTTTTAGCGGTAACATTTTGCCCCATACCATCGCGCACGGTTTTTCCTCCACCAAATATGGCTTCGTCTCCGTAGTGTACAAAGTCTTTTTCAATTCTTTTTAGGCTTTCGTCTTTTTTAGCTTCGGAGAGGATGCTGCCATCTACCAAATTATTGAAGCCTACAATTCTTTTATGTCCGCCTATTTCTACTAATTCTACTTCTTTTTCTTCGCCAGGTTCAAAACGAACGGCGGTACTTGCGACAATATTGAGTCTTTTACCAAAGGCTTGGGCTCTATCAAACTGCATGGCTTTGTTCACTTCAAAAAAGTGGTAGTGGGAGCCTACTTGTATAGGGCGGTCACCAGTGTTGGTGACTTTTAGTTTTACGGTGGCTCTGCCTTCATTACAAATGATGGTGCCTTCTTTTACAAAAATTTCTCCAGGAATCATTGTTTTTGGATTTTTTAGGTTAACGAATAGGGTTATGAACCGTTACGAGTTTAGTCCCGTCTGGGAAGGTGGCTTCTATCTGTACATCGTGAATCATCTCTGGAACGCCAGGCATGACATCTTTACGGGTAAGGACTTTGGCGCCATCTTGCATCAGTTGTGCTACTGATTTCCCATCTCTGGCACCTTCTAAAAGGTAGCTGCTGATAAGCGCTATAGCCTCTGGGTAGTTGAGTTTTAACCCACGGTCTTTTCTCTTTTGTGCTAATTCTCCTGCAAAGTGCAGCATTAGCTTCTCTGTTTCTCTTGGTGTTAAGTGCATTTTAATTAAAAATTTTAGTTAGAAGTATCAATTTATAGCCACTCAACACTCAAGGTTGAGGGCATCATTGGTCACAAGGAATCATACTAAATCTGCTACGATGAAAGGCATCAAGTAGAGATTATAGCAGAGTATAGGCGTGCGTAGCCGTGTAGATTAGTGGTAAAAAATGAAAGTGTGGAAGCGGAGGTATAAGGCTATATCATCAATGAAAAAGATATGAAGAAAGTTTAATATAGCCTTATTTTTTAGCCCTGCTTCTGATGTGATTTTTGAAATTTGATGGATGTACCCCGTAAGAAAAGTGATGTCCACAGTGGCGTGTTCATCTATGCTCAGTTCCTCAGTGTCTATCTCTCCGAAAAGGTTAGCGTGTCCTAAATCGTGAGTTTTAGGGACAGAATGAATGGAAGCCTGTTGGTTAAAGAAGTGTTTCTGTTGGGGTTTAGAAAGAGAAATCATCCCCACCATCATTGTGATGATGATAATCGTAATTGTGGATAATATGGATGAAATTGGGGTTCTCATTTCAATAGACAAGGGTAGACTAAAGCTTTTGGATTGTGCTGTCTTAAATAAAACTTTAATTATTCAAAATTGTTATAAAATAGAGGTGGTATCCCAAAACTATGTTAAAAATAACCTTAATTAAACCACTTATTATATTTTAAAAAGCCATTAAAAGCCCAATGTGCCGTATAGTATAGGGATTTAACGGTGGAAAAATTCATATAATCTTTATAAACCAAATATTGGTCTTTTATAATATTAGATTTTTTTCTGGATACACTATTGGAGTGCATTCTATACTTTGCCATCGTTTTGGGGAGCGGTAGCCCTTGTGGGATTTTTTTGAGCAAATTGAGCCACATAATATGGTCTTCACGCTTGGTCCCTTCAGGGAAAAATACTTTGCCCACGCGCTGGCTGTCGTACATAGATGAAAGGAGTGATAGCCGACAGGTCTTCAGTAAATTATTAAAAGTTACCACCTTGTCCGCTTGAAAATCGGCGATTTGCGGCACCATCTCTTCATTGCAACGGGCATAGTTAGAATATGCCAATTCGGCACGGTTGGCTTTCATAAACTGGAGCATCTTCTCTAAGAAATGAGGCGTCCAGAGGTCGTCGGCATCCAGAAAAGTAATGTATCTGCCTTTGGCTTTTTGTAGCGCTAAATTTCTGGCGTGTCCAGCGCCGCCATTGGTTTCTGTGGTGATGAGAATGATGCGTTCATCTGAATACTCTCGGATAATTTCCACGGAATGATCAGTGGAGTGGTCGTCAGAAATCAACCATTCCCAGTCTGTAAAAGTTTGATTAAGAACAGACTCTATGGTTTCTCTAATGAATTGAGAAGCGTTATAACAAGGCGTAATGATGGAAACTTCTGCCATGATTTTTCTTTTTGCAAAGATACGCAACTTGGGAGAGAACGCCGCTGGGCATAGAAAATATTTTTAGCGGAAACGGCGATATTTTCCAATCAAACTCTTAAATTTGTGGCTTGTAAATGAGATTTTAAAAATAAAAATCAAGAAGGTATTATGTTTTATAACCACCAAGAAATAGAAAAAAAATGGCAGAAGTTTTGGGAAGAGCATCAGACTTTTAAAGCTTCGGATAGCACCACACAGCCTAAATATTATGTTTTAGATATGTTTCCGTATCCCTCTGGGGCGGGCTTACATGTGGGGCATCCGCTGGGGTACATCGCTTCGGATATTTACGCAAGGTTTAAAAGGCACCAAGGCTATAATGTGCTCCATCCCATCGGCTATGATTCCTTTGGGCTTCCTGCTGAGCAATATGCAATACAGACAGGGCAGCACCCCGCTATTACCACAGAAAATAATGTCACAAGATACGAAGAACAGCTGAGAAAAATCGGTTTCTCCTTTGATTGGAGCCGAGAGGTGCGCACTTCCGATCCTTCTTATTACCGATGGACACAGTGGATTTTCATCCAATTTTTCCACTCTTGGTATAATAAAGCCACCGATAAGGCAGAGCCGATAGAAACGCTCATCGCTCATTTTGAACAATATGGCACCGAAAATCTACAAGCGGTAGAAACCGAAGCCTTGCATTTTAGCGCTGAAGAATGGGCAAACGCCTCCGAAGTAGACCAACAAGACATTCTCCTTAATTATAGAATGGCGTACCGTGCGGAAACAACGGTCAATTGGTGTCCTGCATTAGGAACGGTATTGGCGAATGATGAGGTTAAAGATGGCAAGTCCGAAAGAGGCGGCTATCCTGTGTATCAAAAGAAAATGACGCAGTGGAGTATGCGGATTACCGCCTATTCTGAGCGTTTGCTCCAAGGGCTTAAAACTTTAGATTGGCCACAACCGCTCAAAGACAGCCAAGAATATTGGATTGGCAAATCTCAAGGAGCCTCTGTAGATTTTAAAGTGAAAGCGGACAATGCCGAAGAAGCAGGCGTTATCACGGTGTTTACCACGCGCCCAGATACTATTTTTGGTGTGAGTTTCCTCACTTTGGCACCAGAACACGAGTTGGTGGCTAAAATCACGACACCAGAGCAAAAATCGGAGGTGGAAGCTTATGTAGAAGCCACTTCTAAACGCACCGAGCGCGATAGAATGGCGGATGTTAAAACCATTTCTGGCGTATTCACAGGAGCTTATGCGACGCATCCTATCACGGGCGAGGCGATTCCAATTTGGATTGGAGATTATGTTTTGGCAGGCTATGGCACGGGTGCGGTTATGGCGGTGCCTTGTGGCGATGAGCGGGATTATGCCTTTGCCCACCATTTCAACATTCCGATAAAGAACATTTTTAACCAAGATATTTCAGAAAAAGCCTTCACCGCAAAAGAAGGAATGGTGTATGAAAATTCTGATTACCTCAATGGTGTTTCAGATTTTAATGAAGCGGTAGCGAAGACCATTGCCGATTTAGAAAACCGAGGTGCGGGCACAAGAAAAATCAATTATCGCCAGCGCGATGCCATTTTCTCTCGCCAAAGGTATTGGGGGGAGCCTGTCCCTATTTATTATAAAGAAGGAATGCCATACACGCTGCCATTATCGGCGTTGCCATTGGAACTTCCAGAGGTAGAAAAATATCTGCCTACCGAAGATGGCGACCCACCATTGGGCAATGCAAAAAAATTCGCTTGGGATGAGGTTAATCAGAAAGTGGTTGCGGTAGATTTGATAGATGACCAAACGGTTTTCCCGTTAGAGCTTTCAACAATGCCAGGCTGGGCGGGCAGTTCGTGGTATTATTTAAGGTATATGGATCCGCACGACCAACAGGCATTTTGTGCCAAAGAAAAGTCGGATTATTGGGGACAGGTAGATTTGTATATTGGGGGCAGTGAGCACGCCACGGGGCATTTGCTTTACTCTCGTTTTTGGAATAAATTCTTGAAGGATAGAGGCTTCATCAAACAAGAAGAGCCGTTTCAAAAGCTCATCAACCAAGGGATGATTTTAGGAATGAGTGCTTTTGTATTTAGGGTAGATGGTACCAATCAGCTGGTATCTAAAAACTTAGCGAAAGACTATAACACGCAGAAAATTCATATTGATATCGCCTTACTGAAGGGCACTTCGGACGAGTTGGATATAGAAGCGTTTAGACAATGGCGCGCTGAGTTTGCGGATGCTGAGTTTATTTTAGAAGACGGCAAGTACATCACCGAAAGAGAGGTGGAGAAAATGTCTAAATCTAAATACAATGTGGTAAATCCAGATGATATTTGTGAGGAATATGGCGCCGACTGTTTAAGGCTCTACGAAATGTTTTTAGGACCATTGGAACAGTCTAAACCGTGGAATACCCAAGGGGTGAGCGGTGTTTATGGCTTCCTTAAAAAGTTTTATAACCTTTATTTTGATGGGGATGCGTTCTCGGTATCAGAGGACCAGCCGACCAAAGCGGAATATAAGGTGTTGCATACTTTAATTAAGAAAGTTATTTTTGATATAGAGCACTTTTCGTTCAATACTTCGGTGTCTTCATTTATGATAGCGGTGAATGATTTGCAAAAACTCAAGTGTAATAAAAGAGCGATTTTAGAACCTTTAGCCGTGCTGATATCGCCGTATGCACCGCATATTTGTGAGGAACTTTGGCAGCAGTTAGGGCACACGCAATCCATCGAGTTTGAGGCGTTCCCAGCGCTGGATGAGGCTTATCTGAAAGAAGATGAGATAGAATATCCGGTGAGCTTCAACGGAAAAATGAGGTTTAAAATGCCACTTTCTGCGGACTTATCTAAGGAGGAAATAGAAAAAATAGCCTTAGAAGATGAGCGTGTGCGGCAACAATTGGGTAAAAATACGGTGAAGAAAATCATTGTGGTGCCTAAAAAAATCATCAATATTGTGTATTAGAGTGTTCTAAATTTCATTTTTTAACCAAAAATTGAGATTTGGAAAATTCAAAAAAAATAAAGTCTATTTTTTTTAAATACTTAAGAAAGTTGAGGTTGTTTAGTATGGATGCTAAAAAAAAAGAAATATAATAAAACGCCAATAAGCCTTTTTAAGGATAAATAGCGGTTATTTTAAAATAATATTTGGATTTTTAAATTTTTTAACTTTACTTTACAACCTGAAAATTTAACAATTATAATTTAAGTTTAATATGGAAATGAATGTTTCAAACACAGAGGAGCAAGTAATTGCAAGAAAGAAGAGTGGGTTAAACCCAGCAGTTGTATTACCTATTTTGTATGTAATCGCTTTAAGTATTTACATCTTTATATTAGGTAATCCGGGTAATTTTAAGGAAGATGCAAGAATAGCTGGACAAGCATCAGTTGCTTTTTCTGATATTCCATCTAAAGAATTACATCCAGAATCTTTTATGGGGATTATCTACATGGGGGGACCTGTAGTACACATCTTGATTTTATTTATGATTACCGTTATCGTGTTCTCTTTTGAGCGTTTCTTCGTTCTTAAAAAAGCACAAGGAACTGGGAACTTGGATAACTTCGTACTTGAAATCAGAGGTCTTCTTAACCAAAACAGAATTGATGAAGCTATAGCAAAATGCGACGAGCAAAAAGGTTCTGTAGGTAATGTAGTGAAAGAAGGTTTGGTAACTTACAAAGCCCTTGCTCACGATAATACTATGGACAAAGAGAAGAAAATGGTGGCGTTAACTAAAGCGTTAGAAGAAGCGACTACACTTGAAATGCCAATGTTAGAGAAAAATATGATGATCCTATCTACATTAGGTACTGTAGCGACCTTAGTAGCGTTATTAGGTACCGTAATTGGTATGATTAAAGCGTTCTTCGCGCTAGGTTCAGGTGGTGGTACACCAGATGCTGCAGCGTTATCTATCGGTATCTCTGAGGCCTTGATTAACACGGCATTAGGTATTGGTACTTCCGCTATCGCGATTATCCTTTACAACTTCTTTACTTCTAAAATCGATGGATTAACATATAAGATTGACGAAATCGGAATGTCTATCCAGCAGTCTTTTGCAGAATTCAACTAAATCTTAGAATTCTCATAAAGCACCCATGGCAATATTTATGATTGCCAGTCAATAGAAGTTTAATAAAAAAATAAAAAACAATATGGCGAGAGTCAAACCAAAAAGACATGGGGTAGTAACCGATATGACGGCGATGTGTGATGTGGCCTTCTTACTACTGACCTTCTTTATCTTGACCACTCAGTTTAAAAAACCTGATGTGGAACAGATTAAACCGCCATCTTCTATATCTGAAAAGTTGTTGCCAGATGCTAGTCTTATGACGGTTAATGTAACACCAGATGGTAAATTCTATTTCCAGCCCGTAGATAACGGAACTGAGAGAATACAACTCTTAGAAAGTATGGGGCAAAAATATGGGCTTACCTTCTCAGATAAAGAGAAAGTAGCATTCACTAAAGTTCAAGCCGTAGGCGTGCCTATGACCCAGCTGAAAAGCTTCTTGAACCTTAAAGAAGATGAGCAAAAAGCATTTAAAAGTTCAACAGGTATTCCTTTGGACAGCACAAATAAGCAAGTGATCGATTGGGTAGAACAAAGTTTGAAAATCAATCCAAACTATAAGTTAGCCATTAAAGGCGACTCAGAAACCAACTATCCAAAAGTGAAAAACTTATTTGAAGGATTGAGAGATATTGAGTTTTATAAATTTTGGTTAATTACAACCCAGGAGGGTAAATAAAACAATAGAAATGGCAGAAGTACAAGTACAGGACAAAGGCGAAAAGGGCGGCAAGGTCCGCTCCAAAAAGCAATCCACGCGAGTGGATATGACCCCGATGGTGGACTTAGGGTTTCTATTGATTACATTCTTTATGTTTACCACAACCTTTAGTAAACCTAATGTAATGGATTTAGGTCTTCCGGCTAAGCCGAAAAAAGATGCGCCTAAACCACCTCCTACAGAGATTGATTTATCTAACTCTATCTCCATTATTATCGGGAAAGATAATAGAATCTTTTATCATCAGTTAGACCAAGCAGGGCTTAACGAACAAACTTTGCAGGAAACCACCTATGATAAAGATGGAATTACAAAAGTAATTGAGGATGCTAAGAAGCGGGCTAAAGATCTTACTAAATTTACAGTAATTATTAAGCCTACGGATGATGCAGTGTATAAAAATTTTGTGGATATCTTAGATGAAATGGCAGTAACAAAAAGTGAACAATACGGGGTTACCGATATTAAAACTTGGGAACAAGCCGTTTATGACAAAAAGGTAGGAACTGCAAAATAAATTAACCCTTAAAAATTCATAAAAAATGTCAGATGAAAATTTAGGGTACAATCCAACTTTGGATGAGATTGTATTTGAAAATAGAAATAAAGCTTATGGAGCCTATGACTTAAGACAAAGTTATAGAGGCATCTTAACCAAAGCTTTTGTTATAGGAACACTCCTATTCTGCCTGTTTGCCGCTACACCTTTCATTATGATGAAAATTAAGCAACTAACAGCACCAGAGAAAGTGGAGGTAGAGGCTAACCTTGTGGAAATTCTTCCAGAGGAGAAACCGATCATAGAACAACCTAAGGAGGAAGAACCACCGCCACCACCGCCACCACCAAAACAAGAGGAAGAGAAAATTGAAATTATTCAAAATGTGGTACCAGAACCTGTAAAGGCACCAAAAGTGGAAACACCACCGCCGCCAATTTCTAAGCAATTAGAAACAACAACAGGTTTAGTGAATCAAGAAGGGGTTAAAAAACCGACTTATTCACCGCCGCCACCGCCACCATCTACTGGTAAAGCCAATACCGTAGAGGTAAAGCCTCAAGTGAGTAAAACCGAGGTTTATGAAAGAGTAGACCAAGAGGCAGAATTCTCGGGAGGTGGTGATGCTGGATTCAGAAGAGCTTTCCAAGATAATTTTGATACTTCTGTAATGGATGGTGATGAAGGGAATGTAAAAACAGATCTAACCTTCGTTGTAGAGATAGACGGTTCTTTGACCCAAGTTAAAGCCACAGGTTCTAACTCTACATTCAACAGAGAAGCGGAAAGAGCGATAAAATCCATTAAGAAAAAATGGAAACCAGCTAAGATCAATGGCGAACCAGTGCGTTCAAGATTTAGAATGCCAGTAGTAATGAATTTTGAATAGATCAAAGTTTTAAAATTCTGTTAAATTATAAAAGAGGAGTGTTTTAGCTCCTCTTTTTTTATTATATTTGTTGCTATGTTTAATTATTTGTCTATTATTGCAGGATTAGCCTATATAGCATTGGGCGTAGTAGTTTTGGTCTATAAATTTTTTGCCATCACCTTAGAAGATTATGTAGCCTACGCTTTAGGAAGTTTGATGATTGTTTATGGCATTTTTAGAATTGTCAGAGCCATTTATAGAATAAAAGAAGATAAAAACAATGCGTAAATTATTATTCTTATACAGCATTCTGACCGCCGTTTTGCTAACTTCTTGTAAAAAAGAAGAAGCCCAAACGCCTCAGAAAGGAAAAATCACGATAGAGGCAGATGAATCTTTTAAAAATGTTACCGAAGCCCTTACTGAGCGCTATATGGCGTTTTATCCAGAGGCAGAACTTCAGGTGGTTTATAAAAAAGAAGACTCTGCGCTGGTGGATTTGTTAGAGAATAGGGCGGGGGTTATTGTAATGTCCAGAAAATTGAACGAAAAGGAACAAAAACGCTACGAAGAAAAAGTAGATATGCCCTATCAGCCGGCTAATTTTGCGGGAGATGCCGTGGTTTTTGTCGTGCCTGCCAACGCCGAAAGGCAAAACCTCTCTATCAAGGAAATTGAAGAGATGTTACAATCTGAAGACAAAAATTTGATTTTTGATGGTGCTAATGCGAGCAACCTAAATTTCGTGGCTCAAACGCTAAATAAAAAACCTTCGGAATTGAAATTTTCCGTAATCAGAGGCAACGAAAATATTATAGAAAACCTCCACCAGTTTCCGAATAAAATCGGTGTGATTAGCCTCAATACCATCAGTAGGAATTTTTCTAAAGATGTAGAAGCTTTAAAGGAAAAGATAAAAATTTTACCAATTATTGCAGAAAATGGAAAGGCTTACACCCCAGATTTGGAGAATATAAGAACAATGCAATATCCGTTTTCAAGGATTTTATATTTCTTGACTAACGAGGGCTTTTTTGGAGTTGGCAACGGATTTATCAGATTTTCTTGTACACAAATAGGGCAAATTGTGGTGGCTAAACAAGGGCTACAGCCTTATAACCTTTATAAAAGAGAAGTGCAAATGAGATAAAATACAATTGATATTAAAATAAGTTAAATGGTATTATTTTGGCGTGATATTGGTATTTTAAATATAGATTAGTAATTAAAAAATCTTAAAATGAAAAATAAAATAATGACAAAAAAAATGGTATTAGGAGCTGCCGCAGCAATGTTTTTTGGACTTGCAGGTGCTCAAACAGTAGAAGAAGGATTACAGAATGTTGACGCTCATAAATATGCAAAAGCGAAGACGGTTTTTAATCAGTTGATTGAAAAATCACCATCTTCAGAGAATTATTTTTATTTAGGAAACATCTATCTTACCCAGTATGAGCCTAATTTTGACAAGGCTAAAGAATACTTTGACAAAGGTATCGCGTTAGATAGAAAGGCATATTTGGATAAAATCGGGTTGGCATCTATTAAATTAGGAAAAGGCAACAAAGGCGCCATCAACGAAATTAAAGCCATCGTAGATGATTCTCGTGGAAAAGACCCAGAAGTGCTGTTTAGAGCAGGGGAGGCATTAACAATGTTTGATGATAACAGTGCCCCAGATTTAGCGATTGACTATATCACTCAAGCTATAGAAAAAGCACAGAAAAAAGGACAGGTGCCAGCCAACTATTATTATTCGTTGGGAGATGCGTATCGTATTAAAAAAGATGCGGGTAAAGCGATGTCAGCCTATGAAGATGCTGCAGCGGTAGCCAGAAATAAAGCCTCTGTATTTACCAGAATGGCAACCCTCTGGATGGCGGCTAACCAATGGAAATTAGCCATTGAAAACCTCAATAAAGCCATTGCTGTAGATCCTACTTATGCCCCAGCTTATAAGGCTTTGGCTAACTATAACATCAGATACCAAAAACACGATGAGGCAGCCATTAACCTTCTCAACTACTTAAAATATGCAGATGAAGATCCAGTAACCAAGTTAGAGGTTTCTAAACTTTATTTCGCTAATGGTAATTATAAAGAATCAGAAGAGATTTTAAATCAAGTGTTTGATAAAGTAGAAGATCCTATCAAATTCAAATTAAAAGCATATCTTCTTTATAATGATCATAATTATGATGAAGCCAAGCAAAACTTGGATCAATTTATCTCAAAAGTAGAGACTTCAAGAGTGCAGCCTGCAGACCAAGGGCTTTTAGGGCTAATCTATGCAGGGCAAGCGTATAAAGCGCAAGATGAAGCTACCAAAGCCAACTTAAAGCAAATGGCACAAGAGAAATTAGCCATTGCCAAAGCGGCAAAAGATGAAACGATGAATTGGGATTCTGAATTGGCAAAAATCAACAGTGGTGGCGGTGATTTAAAGACTGCGGCAGAAGCTGGACCAACCAGCCCAGAGATAGAAGCGCTTAAAAAAGCGGTTGCGGCAGACCCTAAAAACACGGACAACCTCTACAAATTAGCGATGGCTTACCAAGAGGCTAAAAACTGGAACGGTGCAGCGTATGCATGGCAACAGATGATTAACTTATTACCAGACTGGGCACCAGCGTATTACAGCCAAGGTTATGCTTATCAGCAAGCGAACAACAATGATTTGGCGAAGTTATCGTATCAAACTTTTATTGATACTTTAACTAAGCAACCAGCGGAAGAGCAAGAAAAAAATAAAGAAACGCTTTCTTATGCTTACTTTGCGGTGGCTTACCTTGAAAAAGATGCCAACAGAGCCAAAGCCATTGATTATGTTAACAAATCATTGCAGCTCAACCCAGAGTACAAAGATGCTCAGAACTTATTACAAGTGCTTAATCAATAAGCTGTAATCCAAAATAAAAGTGCCCTTAATCTTCAATGATTAAGGGACTTTTTTGTTAAAATTAAAATATTGAGAGATGAATAAAGTAGATATTTTAGCCATAGGCGCCCATCCAGACGATGTAGAATTAGGCTGCGGTGGTACATTAGCCAAACTCATTGCCGAGGGAAAATCTGTTGCTGTTGTAGACCTAACGGAGGGCGAATTAGGTACCCGAGGTACCCGCGAAACCAGAGCAGAAGAAGCTCAAAATGCCTCTAAAATTTTAGGCATTACCCATAGAGAAAATCTCAAAATGAAAGATGGTTTTTTAACCAATTCAGAGGAATATCAAATGCGTATTGTGACTATGATTCGGAAGTATCAACCTACTTTGGTACTTGCCAACGCCATTGATGATCGCCATCCAGACCACGCTAAAGCCGCAAAATTAGTGTCTGATGCGTGTTTCTTATCAGGCTTGGTAAAAATAAAAACAGAGGCTGAAGATGGGAGTTCGCAACAAGCGTGGCGCCCCAAACATCTGTTCCATTACATCCAATGGAAATCCATAGAACCAGATTTCGTGGTGGATATTTCTGAGTTTATGGATAAGAAAATAGAGGCGTGTTTGGCGTATAAAACGCAATTCTACGACCCAAAATCCAAAGAACCTGTAACGCCTATTGCTACCAAAAATTTCTTAGAAAGCCTAACTTATAGGGCGCAAGATTTAGGGCGATTGTCGGGTGTAGCGTATGCGGAAGGGTTTACCACGGAAAAGTTAATAGCCTTCAAAAATTTTGAGTCAATAATTTTGTAGATATAAAAAATAATTCTATATTTGCACCCACAAAACGGTGGTTGTAGCTCAGTTGGTTAGAGCGTCAGATTGTGGTCCTGAAGGTCGCCGGTTCGATCCCGGTCATCCACCCTAAAAAAGCATCTACAAATTTGTAGATGCTTTTTTATTCTTTAACATTTTAAAATTTAAATGGAATTTAAAGGTCTTCGTTAGCGTCTAAAGTGAAATTACGCCCTTTAAAATCCTTATCGTGTCTTTCTGAAATCACATCTTCGCCTTTTTCTTGGATGATAAATTCCGAAGCTTCATTAAATAATTCTGCGAAATTTTTAAAATCTTCTTTATAGAGATAGATCTTGTGTTTCTCAAAAGTGGCATCACCATTATCTTGGAAATGCTTTTTACTTTCGGTAATGGTCAGATAGTAGTCCCCCGCTTTGGTCTCGCGTACATCAAAGAAATAAGTTCTCCTTCCAGCTTTTAATACTCTTGTGAAAATCTCATTTTCATTTCTTTTTTCCTTATAATCACTCATTTCATCTATTTTTTAGAAATCTTAGGAAACAAATATAATAGAAATATTGAAATCACCAAAGAAAAAAGACCTAAATTTATATTTTTAATGCTAATGCGTTAAAAAACATAGGGCTAAGCGCTATTTAATCTTCTAAATGCAGAATATGATCGGCATTTTTTGCACTGGATAGGCGGTGGGTAATGATAATCCGAGTGCTTTTTTCTGGCATTAAACGCAGATTTTCAAGGATATTTTCTTCCGTTTCGGTGTCTAAGGCGGAGAGGCTATCATCAAAAATGAGGATTTTCGGTTCTTTGATTAAAGCTCTGGCAATGCAAATCCGCTGTTTTTGTCCTCCAGAAAGCATCACGCCTCTTTCGCCAACCATTGTCTCATATTGATTTTTGAAATCCACAATATTTTTATGAATATCTGCGATTTTCGCAAAATGGATAATCTCTTCCATAGAAGGCTGATCTACGGCAAAACCAATATTCTGAGCAATGGTATCCGAGAAAAGGTAACTTTCTTGCGGAATGTAGCCCAATGCCGCACGGTAAGCCTCTATATTATGGTCTTTGAGGTTTTTTCCATCGATGAAGATTTTGCCCTCATCAGGGTCTATTAAACGGCAAAGCAACAGCGCAATAGTTGATTTTCCGCTTCCTGTTTTCCCCATAATAGCGAGGGATTCGCCTGCTTTTATTTTAAAACTCAACTGATCCAAAGCCTTAATGCCCGTGTTGGGATAGGTGTAGCTCACATTTCGGAACTCTATATCGCCGTGGATGGGATAGTGGCTGTGGTTGGTGTTCAGAATTTCCGATTGCATTTCCATAAACTCATTAACCCGCTGCATAGAGGCGGCAGCTCTTTGATTAACGGAGGTCACCCAACCGACCATAGAGAACGGCCAAATCAGAATGTTGATGTACATAAAAAAATCGGCAATAGCGCCTATGGTCATTTCATTATTGATAAATTTTTGCCCTCCAATGTATAAAATCGCTACATTAAGCAAGCCGATAACAAAGAGCACAATGGTAAAAAAATAAGCTTCTGTTTTGGCTAAGTCCAAGGCTTTATCTTGATAATCTTTAACTTTAAGACCATAATTTTTTTCAATATATTTTTCTTTGTTAAAGAATTTAACCACACGAATGCCCGAAAAACTATCTTGCACAAAAGTAGAAATCGCCGATTGGCTCTTTTGCATAATTTTAGATTTTCGGTTGATGATGGAGCTCACTTTATAAATCACGAAGGAGAGAATAGGCAGCGGAATTAAGGTCCAGAGCGTCATCTGCACATCGGTTTTGAGCATATAAATACTGGTGATGATGAGCAAAATAGCCAAGTTGATCACATACATCACCCCAGGGCCCAAATACATCCTAATGGCAACCACATCTTCGCTCAAACGGTTGAGTAAATCCCCTACTGTCGTGGCTTTGTATTGGGTGAGAGAGAGTTTTTCGTATTGTTTAAAAATCTTATTTTTGAGTTCGTACTCTATTTTTCTTGAAGTTACGATGATGGTCTGTCGCATCATAAAACGGAAAAATCCTGAGAGCAAGGAGCTGCCTACAATAATTCCACCATTGATGAGCAAAGTACGGAATAAAACCTCCTTCACGATGTTTTGATCGGATAAAACTTGGTGGATGACATCTACGGTTTTTCCCACAAATTGAATTTGGAAAATCGCAAAAAAGTTGCTGGCAATAATGAAGAAAACTCCCCAAGATAAGAGTTTTCTGTGTTTCCAAAAATAAGGATTAAGGGTTTTAAGCGCTTTCATGAGGCTGCAAAATTAAGAAAAAATATTAGGATATAGCCGCGTATTCGTTTTAGAATATATAAAAAATAAAACTCTGCAGCACAGGCTACAAAGTCTTATTTTAACTTGATGAAAAAATGTTTTTTACGACTGATAGATGGTCTGTTTATAGGCTAATAAGGTGTTTTTCATCAGCATCGCTCTGGTCATCGGACCTACACCACCTGGCACGGGCGTAATCCAAGAGGCTTTGGGTGCACAGCTTTCAAAATCAACATCGCCAGCCAGTTTATAGCCTTTTTCGCTGTCGTCATCTACGCGAGTAATCCCCACATCAATAATAACAGCGCCCTCTTTGATCATATTGCCTTTGAGGAAATAAGGATCGCCTAAGGCGGTGATAACAATATCAGCGTTTTTTGTAAATTCTTCAATATGAGGCGTGTAGGAGTGCGTTAGCGTTACCGTAGAATTGCCAGGGAAATCTTTTCTCCCCATAAGGATGCTCATTGGGCGCCCTACAATGCGGCTTCTTCCGATGATAACGCAGTGTTTACCTTTGGTTTCTATTTGGTAGCGCTCCAGAAGGGTAAGGATACCGAAAGGCGTGGCAGGAAGGAAGGTATCCATTTCCAATGCCATACGCCCAAAATTCTCAGGGTGGAAGCCATCAACATCCTTGTGAGGGTCTATCGCCATAATGATTTTTTCTTGGTCCATCTGTTTAGGGAGCGGTAGTTGCACGATAAAGCCGTCTACTTTAGGATCTTCATTGAGCTCTTTTATTTTCTCCAAAACCTCGGCTTCGGAGGCGGTACTTGGGAAACGATGGAGGGAAGATTGGAAGCCTACCTCGGCGCAGTCTTTTATTTTCGCATTCACATAGGCTTTGCTTGCGCCATTGTTGCCCACTAAAATTGCGGAGAGGTGCGGCAGTCTTTTCCCAGTGGATTTGAGTTTGTCTACATCGTTTTTAATTTCTTGTTTAATTTCTTTGGACACTTTAAGTCCGTCTAATATTTTTGCCATTTTTTTAGATTTATTTAGAAGTAAAGGAAAATTAGGGTTGATGTTGTAAAAAATAATTCATCAATCCGTTGGTGGAGCTATCGTGGTCGGTGACCGTTTTCTGCGCTTTTAATTCTTTTAAAATATGCCCAGCTAACACTTTGCCCAGCTCTACACCGAATTGATCAAAACTATAAATGTTCCAAATAACGCCCTGTACAAAAATTTTGTGTTCATATAGCGCAATCAGCTGCCCTAACGAGAATGGCGTAAGTTTTTGGAATAAGAAAGAATTGGTAGGGCTGTTGCCCAAAAATGTTTTATAACGCACCAAAGTGGCTATTTTTTCAGTAGAAGTGCCTGCGGATTTCAATTCCTCTTGGGCTTCCTCTTCGGTTTTGCCAAACGCTAAAGCTTCGGTTTGTGCGAAAAAGTTGGCTAATAATTTTTCTTGATGATCAGCCAGCGGATTGGCGGCTTCTATATAAGCGATAAAATCGGCTGGGATTAACTCGGTGCCTTGATGAATCAGCTGATAGAAGGCGTGTTGCCCATTGGTGCCAGGTTCGCCCCAGATGATGGGTCCTGTTTCGTATTTTACAAAATCTCCGTTTCTATCTACCATTTTGCCGTTACTTTCCATATCGCCTTGTTGAAGATAGGCAGGAAAACGGTCTAAATATTGAGAATAAGGCAAAACAGCATAACTCGTCGCTCCGTAAAAATTACGATACCAAATGCCTAAAAGTCCCATCAAAACAGGGATATTTTCAGAGAAATCAGCGGTTTTAAAGTGGAGGTCTGCATCATAAGCGCCTTTGAGAAGTGCCTCAAAATGCTCATAGCCGATAGCCAGCGCAATGCTCAGCCCAATAGCACTCCACAGCGAATAGCGACCGCCAACCCAATCCCAAAACTCAAAAGTGTTCTCTTCAGCAATGCCGAAGGCTTTTACAGCTTCCGTATTGGTAGAAAGCGCTACAAAATGCTTGGCGACCTCCTCCTGTGTTCCACATTTTAGGAACCATTGCTTGGCAGAGGTTGCGTTGGTCATCGTTTCTTGGGTAGTAAAAGTTTTAGAAGCGATGATGAAAAGCGTGGTTTCTGGATTGAGATTTTTAAGCGTTTCGGCTAAATGGTTGCCATCTACATTAGACACAAAATGAACATTTAGTCTGGTTTTAAAGTGTTTTAGAGCTGAGCAAACCATCACGGGACCTAAATCTGACCCTCCAATGCCGATATTCACCACATCTGTTATCTCTTTGCCTGTAAATCCGCGATGGGCGCCAGAAATGATTTTTTCAGAAAAAGTTTTCATCTGTTGCTGCACGCGCTTTATTTTAGGTTTAATATCTTCGCCATCGACTAAAATTGGGGTGTCCGAAAAATCCCTCAAAGCGGTATGCAGAACGGCTCTACCTTCGGTTTCGTTGATTTTTTCTCCGCTAAACATCGCCTTGATGGCTTGTGGCAGTTGGCACTCTTCCGCTAAATTGAGAAGTAAAGTTTTGGTTTGATGATTGATGAGATTTTTGGAATAATCAAAGATAAAATCGGCTTTTTTTACTGAAAAGTCCTCAAAACGCGTAGGGTTTTCATTAAAAAGTGTTCTCAAATCAAAATCGTGATGGTTGAGATGTTCTGCCAGTTGTTGCCAAGCTTGGGTTTCTAAAGGGTTGATTTTTGGAAACATAGATGTCTTAATTTTAATCTTTTTATACGCGTAGATATGGGCGCAAAGTTATGAAAAAACAAAGAAATAGCCCGAAGAAAATCGGGCATTTGTTTTAATCTTTTTGATGGGAATTGTGGGGGGATGTCGTTTTTTTGTAGGCGGTTTGTAAAAAAATCCTCCGCTATCTCTATAGAGACAGTGGAGGAGAGGTTACCTAAAACCAAAGAAAAACTTATTTTTTAATTACTTTTTTGATGATATTTTCGCCGTTAATCGTAATATGCAGAATATACACACCACGATTTAAATTTTTGAGGCTAATGTTCTGTTGATTTTGATTTTGTGCTACCAAATGTCCAGCACTATTATAAACTTTGATAGAAGTTGGCGTTAGCGTAGATTTTACCTTTACAAGGTCTGTGGTAGGATTAGGGAAAACCGCTGTTTCGTTAATGGTATGGAGGTTTTGAACGCCCATAGTGCCGCAGTTTGCGTTGAAACTTGCGGAGTCATCTTTCATCCAAGTGCTTTGAGGCGTTTGCCCAGCGGTAATTTTAACACAACTTAAAGCAGGATTATTAGTAATGTCTAATTCTGAAAAATTTTGATAATCACCGAAAGAAATGTCCAAACTATTGAGCTGATTATTTTTTAAAATCAATTTAAGAAGGTTGGCATTTTGGCTGGCGTCCAAAGTGGTGAGTTGATTGTTTTCAAGGTCTATCCTTACCAAGGCTGTATTTTGACTAATGTCTAATGCTGAAATTTGGTTATCATACGCTGAAATATCGGTTAAATCTTTGTTTTGAGATAAATCTAAGGCAGAGATTTGGTTATAATAGCACATCAATTCCGTTAACTGCGGGTTTTGGTTTAAATCTAACGCCGTTAGTTGGTTTTCTCCACATTCCAAAATTCTCAATTTAGGATTATGGCTAACATCTAATGTTGAAATTTGGTTAATGTTACAGTTTAAAATCTCTAAATCTGCATTCTGGCTGATGTCTATTGAGGAAAGACTACAATCTTCAGCATATAATTGTTGCAAGTCTTTTTGAGCTTGTAAGTTGAGTGTTCCAGAAGTAATGCTATTGCCCTCAATTCGGAGGGTTTTAATATTTTTAAAAGCTTCTAATCCTGTTAAATCTTGGATACCGCCATCAGATAAAGACAGGTTATCTATTACGGCTTCCGCTTCTGCTACACTGATTTCGTTATCGTTATCGGTGTCTATTTTAGGATAATGTGTGAGCAGTTTGCTTTTAAATGCTGCATCAGGAATGTGGACAGTTTGGGCGTTCATGATCCCAAAAGATGCGGCTACCAAGAGCCCAGAAAATAATACTTTGTTCATATTTTTATAAATTTTATTTAGACTTTGTAAAAATAAAAACTCAAAATGGTTTGGGCAATATCTCAACTTAAAAAATGTTACTTTGTGATATAAATCATATTTCGAAGGGTGTCTTTAATATTTTTTTGAGTTGATGAGATGTTGATATAAAAAATTCCCCCAGCCTCGTAGAGGCTGGGGGAATTTTTAAACGATAAGTTCGTTTCTTATTTTAAAGTTACATTATCCACTTGCATAGTGGTGGTAATTTCTTTGTCACCCACATATTGGAAGATGATGAAACCTTTACCAGTGGCAGGAATCACCACTTCGCCGCTATCGGTCCAAATGTTAGGATAGCCATTGATACTTCCCTGAGAAATGGTGAATTTTGAAGTAATGTCTACCAAATCATCAGTGTTAAGCTCTGAGCCAGGAACATATTTTGTGGTGTAATACACTTTAAGCACATCGCCTTTGTAGTAGCCATTTTGTGTTTGGAAAGAAAGTTTAGAAGATCCTGTAAACTCTGCAGGGATCATAAAGCTGATTTTAACTTTTCCTTCGCCATTGTAGCCAAAGGCTTGAGCTTTTAGGTATCTGTTGTTTTCTTTACTATAATAACCTTGTCCCCAATATCTGTTGCCAGATTCGGCGTAGTTGAGGAATCTATCATCATCAATATCGTAATATTTAGGACCTTTGTTGGATAGTTGCTCAAAATTTTCTGTGAAAGAAGTTTTGTATTCCAAAGCGCCACCACCATAGATTTTAGAGCCGTCTACAAATCTCGGTTGGTCAAATTTTACATCATCTAAATCACGGATGTAGAGTTGCCAAGTAACATTTTTCCCTGAGGTATATTTAGTCACCACGGCAGTAATTTCGCCGCTTTCTTTTGGCATTACTTTACCTGCAAATTTAGCATAGCCGCTGTTTCTCAATACGGCTTGGTTTCCGTTTTTGTCGATTAAAGTTCTGTCTGTTGTAATGTTGTTCACCACATCGGCATAGGTGAGTGTGCCATCTGCATCCGCAAATTGTACATTTTTAATCGTTACCAAAGTGTTGATGTTTTCATCTGTGGTTGCCTCATCTATAGAGTTGACTACTTTTGGTTTAATGGTTTTAATATCCAAAGTATTACCGCCACATACGCCAGAAATAAATTCGGACATTTTAGACTCTTGGATTTGCCCTGTTGGTTTCTCGTAGCCTAATTTAACCACGCCGCGGTCTTCCCCTACAGAAAGCCCTTTCGCCTTGATGCGAACATGCGCTCCCACAGGATAATCGGTGTAGAGGCTCGCTTTGTTAATCGCGATTTGAATTCCCGCAGTAGGGTTTTCAGGATCGTCTTGAATGGTCAGTTGCTTATAGAAGTTGCCCTCCTCATCGCTGGAAATCACATAACCATCAAAAATTAAATCATCGGTGATTTTGTAATTGCTCACATAGGTAGGCGGCTGAGGGGTTGGCGATAAATCTTTAACCTCCTTGATGCTACTATTGGCAGCGGTAAACTGGTTCTGGCACTCTATTTTAGGGATGTCAAATTCATCATCCTTTACACAAGAGGTAAGGCTCCCTAAGCTGGCTAATGCCAATAAAGAAACTTTTAAATATACGGTTGTTTTCATTTTAAGCTAAGTATTATAATTAAAATCTAAATTGTAAATTAACGAAATAACTTCTTCCTTGGGTATAAAAATATTTAGGTGCGAAGTAAGGATAGGCTCTGTCGTGGTCCTTTTTGAAGTCGGCAAAGTTAACATTTCTCGCTTGCTCAAAGCCTCCTGTCGCATATTTGGTATTGTTGAGAAGGTTGTTCACAGACGCGGTTAATAAAATGTAATATTTGCCAATCATCCAAGATTTCCCTGCATTGATGTTGAAGAAATAAGCGGGAGCCAACTTGACTTGTTGTACCAATCTTCGGTATTCCTCTTCTGTAGCGCCAGCGTAAGGCGTACCTGTGTTGGCATTGTAGAGGAAGAAATCTGAACGCAATAGCGGCGATGGATCTAAATAATTATCGCCAAGGTAATTCCAATTGACACCCACCCACCAATATTTTGGAGAGCTGTATTTAATCCCAACAGAATAGGCTTGCTGTGGTGTACCCCCTTGTCTAAAGTTTTTGATGTAAGACACACCATAGTCCTTGTAAGATAATCCGTTAGAGAACACGCCTGCAGCATCTGAAGCGTAGTAAACATTAGGATTATTGGTATAGGTGTATTGCCCGTAACTGGCAATTCCATTAACCGTAATGGTTGGGCTTACTTTCACTTCGGCGCCTAATTCTACCCCCATATTTCTACGGTTTACATTAGCCATTACCTGCGTTACAAAAGCACTTTTTGTGTTTGTGGCGTTGCCGTCCGCATCTACATCGCTCAGTTTGATGCCATCCGCGAAGAAGCGCTGCACATTCGTGTCGTTTTCCGTATCGATGAGGTAAGCCGTAGCACGCATCTTAACGAAAGGTGTCGCCATCATATAGCTGATGTCATTCGCACTAATTACAGTGTTTTTAATGTTCGGAATGGTGGCGTTATTGGTTCTAGCATTGATGAAAAGGTTGTTTAATACAGGCGCTTGAGAATAGTAAGCACCATTATAAACTAAGAAATTTCTACCATCAATTTTGTAAATAATCTGTCCTTTCAATCCTAAATTCCAGAAGTTATAATCGCCAGATTTACCTAAGGCATTGCTGTATAAATAGTGGTTAAATTTCCCTTCTCGGCTGTTGCTGGTATAGGCTGCAAGTCCTGATAAGAAGACATCAAAACGGCCAGTGCTGAATTTCACTGCAGGGTTAATTTTAACCTCTTGTCTGCGGTAAGTATAGTCGTACTGAATTTTATCGCCCACTTTTTTATGGGTATCTTCTTCGCCATCGTTGAACAAGCCCGAAAGTTTAGGCTGGTTAGAAGAGGCAAAAGAGTCTTTGTTAAGCGCATAATCTGCCCCAAGGAGGTCTTTGACTTCTCTATATTGGTCAGAAATGTAGTTCTGGTAGGATAGATTTAAGAACAATTGCGTTCTATCCGTTAGGTTATGAACCAAATGCGTATTAACATTCCAAGTTTTGCTGTCTGTTACATCATTCACGAGGAAATAAGCCGCCTGCCCACCATTTAATTTCTGGTTGAGATTGGTGCGGTATAGTCTTTCCCAATCGATTTGCGTATATTTTTGGTCGTTATCCAACCAACGGTTGCGCACCACTTCCCATTGCTCTAAATCGGCAGGGTTAGGGTTGTCCAATCCCGCATAGTAGCTCGGTAAGTTTTTATAGTACAATGGCGATGGGTTCTGAACATTATACCAATCTAAACGCGAAGCTTTGGTTTTCCCAAATTGATAAGATAGCGTGGTCCAAAGTTGGGTGTCTTTATTGATTTTCCAATAATCTGTTAATTGGAACAAAGGCTGGAAGCCTGTTTTTACTCTTTCGCTTCTTTTTTCGCCATCTTGCCAACCCCAATAGGCGTTGTAGTGTACGCCACGGTAATCATAAACCTCTTGTGTGGCAGGGCTGGCGGTACTTCTTCGGTAAGGAGAACCAATGAAGTTGAAAGTCAGCGTATGTTGGTCGTTGATTTTCTTCTCAATGCCTAAATAAGTTCCATAAGCATCATAGAAAGTACCTTCTTGGATGCCTTCTTGTGCCCATCTGCGCGCGCCCATAATGGTAAACGCCCAGCCGTTTCTATTCATCCCTGAAGAATACCTTACGGAAGTTCTGTAGCGGTAGTTTCTATTGGTAACAGATTGGGTCAGTTGTACGCCTTTGCGGTGTTCGCTGGCTTTCATATTTTTATAAACCACGGAGCCTACACCACCGAAAGCATATTCTGACGGCGAGTGGTTCACTGCAATTTCTGGGTAGCGTGTGACTTCATTAAGTCCGCCCCATTGGCTGAAATCTACATTACCACGGTCTGCATTCACCATAGAGATGCCGTTCATCATCACATTACTGGTTCTACTGTCTACCCCTCTTGGGCGGAACCAATAGAAGCCTAAATCATAAGCGGCAACGCTACTGAATACATCTCTGGAGGACTGCAATAGCCCTAATGTAGGCTGTATGGAAGCCTCATCAGTATCATTGGCATCATCAAGTAATACCACGCCTAAATCTGAACCGTTGAGGTTAGAGTAGAGGGTAATGACGCCTAAATCTTTCCTTTTCTCGTTGGCAGTCACATCAAACTCTAAAAATTTCTTCTCAAAGTTTGGTTGAGATACCATAATTTGGTAATGCCCAGGCATTAAATCCACCAACTGAAAATAGCCAATTTTATCGGCTTTCGCATCTTCATTGGAATCTTGTACATCTACTACTGCGTTTTCAATGGGTTTTCCATTGGCATCTTTTACATAAGCATAAACGGTGGTCTGCGCATAGTAAAAAGAGGCAGGCAATAGAGAGAACATAGAGATTAATGATAATTTTTTAATCATAACATTCTTTTATTTTACCTAATTGATACGGAATAAATTCCAAATAATTACTCTACAAAATTAACTCATTTTTTTAAAATCAAATGAGAATTTTAAGTTTTTTTTAACGCTGATATTTATCACCAAAGCTTAACGCGTTAACTATCGGTGCGTTGCAATAAAAAGCGCGATAGTGGCATTAAGAAAATTTAATATTTGCTTTTTTTAGTCAGAAAATCGTTAATTTTGTTGCATTATAAAAATGAAACTTAAAAAAGTTAATCAGATGAAAAAAGCAATATCACTTTTAGCCTTAAGTATGTTTGTGGTGGGCTTCGCTCAGAAAGGGAAATTGAAGAGAATGGCAGCCATAGGATTTTATAATGTGGAAAACCTCTGGGATACCATACCCTCGGCGGATTATATAGATGGCACACTGCCGCTCAACAGCCCGAATTTCCATCGAAGCATTCCCGTAGATTCCGTAAAACTTTTGCCCCACGAACCTTATAAAGGCGAATGGTCAGATGAGAAATTGATCGGCAAAAAAGTAGTGCGCTACCAAGGTTCTAATACCGAATTTACGCCGTTGAGTAGCAAAAATTATAATACTAAAGTCTACCAACAAAAATTAACCAATGCTGCCAAAGTCATTTCAGAACTGGGGGCATCGATTACCAAAACAGCGCCTGTGATTGTAGGACTTTTGGAGGTAGAAAATAGACAAGTGGTGGAAGATCTGGTGAACCAACCAGCGTTAAAAAGATTTGATTACGGCGTGGTACACTACAATTCCTACGATTATAGAGGGATAGATGCTGCTATGATTTACCAGAAAAAGCGCTTTAGCCCAAGTTATATCACCAAAAAAGAACTCAAAATCTATAATGAAGCGGGGCGCAGAGAATACTCCAGAGATTTGCTCATCGTTTCAGGGCTTTTAGATGGCGAAAAAGTAGCCATATTCGTGAACCACTGGCCATCACGAAGAGGTGGCGAGGCGGTATCTCTCCCAAAAAGAAATGCTGCAGCGCAACTTTTAAGAACGCAGATGGATAGCGTGAGAGCTTTGGACCCAAATACTAAAATCTTTGCGATGGGCGATTTTAACGATGATCCCATCAGCACCAGTATCCGTGATTATGTGAAGGCGGTGGGCAAACCTAACGACCTCAATGCCGAGCATCCTTATCTTAATTTAATGTATCCGCTGTATAAAAAAGGCGTAGCATCATTAGCGTATAGAGATGCACCGAACTTATTTGACCAGATTATCGTCTCAGAAAATTTGGTGAAAAATACCGATCCTAAATCTTATAAAGTTTATAGAACGGAAGTTTATGCACCGCCTTACCTTATCAACAAAGAGGGCAGTTTTAAAGGTTATCCGTTCCGCTCTTGGGATGGCGATAAGTTTACAGGGGGCTATAGCGACCACTTTCCTGTTTATACTGTGATAGCCAAAGAGGTTGAATAATGTTTTCTTAGAAAGATAACCCTCTTTTGAGAAGACAATAAAAAAACTCGGCGCTGGGAAATCTCCAAGCGCCGAGTTTTTGGTTTATAGAATTGTAGAAATTATTTGTTGTATTTTTCTTCTACTTTATCCCAGTTAATCACATTGAAAAACGAAGAAACATAGTTAGGTCTTCTGTTTTGGTAGTGAAGATAATATGCGTGCTCCCAAACATCTAAGCCAAGGATTGGCGTTCCTCCGCAGCCTACACCAGGCATTAGCGGATTATCTTGGTTGGCAGAAGAACAGATTTCTAACGAACCATCTTCTTTTTTGCAAAGCCAAGCCCAACCAGAACCGAATCTTGTTTTAGCCGCTTCTGAGAAGTCGTTTTTGAATTTCTCAAAGCCACCTAATTTCTCAATTTCAGCTTTTACATTGCCTACAGGCTCTTGGCTTCCACCTGGGGTTAAAATTTCCCAAAACAAGCTGTGGTTGTAGTGTCCACCGCCGTTGTTTCTTACCGCTGGAATATCACTTGCTGTTTTGCAAATTTCCTCTATTGTTTTGTTTTCTAAATCTGTGCTAGCAATGGCTTTGTTAAGGTTGTCTACATAAGCTTGGTGGTGCTTGGTGTAGTGTATTTCCATTGTTTTGGCATCTATGTTCGGCTCTAACGCATCATAAGCGAAGCCTAATTTTGGTAATTCAAATGACATAATGTTTAAATTTTTTTGTTCTCTCCAAATATAAGAATTTATTTAGGTTAGATGAAAGGCTTTTCTTTAACTTTATCAATTTTTAACATTGATGAAATCTATTACGCCCTTTTTAAGCGAGTCCAAACGCTTGTTTAATGTCTTCCACACGGTCTAATTTCTCCCAAGTGAAAAATTCTAAATCCTTTATAGTAAGCTCATTATCCAAACCACGATTAAAGGTTTTATCGGCTTTGTAAGGCGTTCTACCCATATGCCCGTAAGCGGCAGTTTCTTGGTAAATAGGATTTCGGAGTTTAAGGTTTTGCTCTATCGCATAAGGTCTTAAATCAAAGAGTTGGCTTACTTTTTCTGCAATTTCGCCATCGGTTAAGTTGACTTTTGCCGTGCCATTGGTGGTGATGTAAAGCCCACAAGGCTCTGCCACGCCAATAGCATAAGACACTTGGACTAAAACCTCGTCTGCCACGCCTGCCGCCACTAAATTTTTAGCAATGTGCCTTGTAGCATAAGCGGCACTTCTGTCCACTTTTGATGGATCTTTTCCTGAAAATGCACCGCCACCGTGAGCGCCTTTGCCACCATAAGTATCCACGATGATTTTTCTACCAGTAAGCCCTGTATCGCCGTGTGGACCGCCAATAACAAATTTTCCCGTTGGGTTGATGTGGTATTTAATATCTTCGTTAAAGAGTTTTTGGATTTCTGGTTTTTGGCTGGCAATGACTTTCGGCATCAGAATTTCAATTAAATCTTGTCTGATTTTTTTGAGCATTGCTTCATCTTCATCAAAATCATCGTGTTGAGTAGAAATCACGATGCTGTCTACTCTAATCGGTTTGTGGTCATCGGAATATTCTATGGTCACTTGGCTCTTAGCATCGGGTCTTAGGTAGGCGATCTCCTTCCCTTCTCTCCTGATTTTAGATAGTTCTTGCAAAATGCTGTGGGCTAAATCTAAGGCAAGGGGCATATAATTATCGGTTTCGTTGGTCGCATAGCCGAACATAATACCTTGGTCACCAGCACCTTGAGCGTTGGCGCGTGTTTCAAAGTCATCAGAGTTCAAAGCACGGTCTACCCCTTGGTTAATCTCTGGCGATTGCTCGTGGATGGCAGAGAGAACGCCGCAGGAATCCCCATTGAACATATATTCTCCTTTGGTATAGCCAATGCCGTTGATGACCTCTCTGGCAATGGTTTGCACATCTAAATAGGCGGAGGATTTTACCTCGCCAGCTAAGATCACTTGTCCTGTGGTCACTAAGGTTTCGCAAGCGACTTTGGAGTTGGCATCGTATGCGAGAAAATGGTCTATGAGTGCATCTGAAATCTGGTCTGCAACTTTGTCTGGATGTCCTTCTGAAACGGATTCTGAAGTGAATAAGTAAGGCATATTTTTTCCTTTTTTAATGATTAAATGATAAAGGCCAATATGCAAGAACTTAAAATTGCTTAAAAAGAAAGTCTGTTTTAGCATTTTTTAATGAGGTTGCAATCAGCCAAATTTTTCCTCTTGTTTTTTAACGCTGCAAAGTTAGAAAAGATTTTGATAATGCACAAAAAATTATTCTGGTTTTATATTGATGTAGTCTTCTGGCGTTTGGTAGTAGCCAAGATTTTGTTTGATGGATTGATGAAGGCTTTGTTTGAGCTCATCAAGGATTTTTTGCTTATAGGTTGGTTTATAGTAGATAAGGCTAATTTCTCGGTACGGAACGGGTTTTCTAAATCGAGAAATTCTATCTTTCTTTTCTTCGGGAATGTGCTTGGTAGCGAGCTCTGGCAATAGAGTAATGCCGCCCAATTTGTCCACCATCTGGAGCAAAGTGCTGATGCTGGAAGCCTTGAAATTAAGATTTTGAGGTTTTAAATGATTTTCTTTGAGATTACAAATATTTTCAAACTGGGTGCTTAGGCAGTTGCCTTCTTCTAAAAGCCAAACTTTCTCCAAATCCAAATCTTGTGGGAGGATAAATTGATCATCTTGAGTCTCCTTGCTTTCAAGGGTAGAGTAGACCATCAGTTCCTCATTGAAGAGGTTATCTTGAAAAAATTCATCCGCTTTTTGGTAAGGCGTCGCAATGATGCCGGCATCTATTTCTCCATTTTTTAAAGCTTTGATGATGTTATCCGTGCTCATTTCCTTCACCTCCATTTCTATATTGCTGTGTTGCTCTAAGAAGTCAAAAATTTCGTACGGTAAGATAAAAGGCGCAAGGGTTGGGATGATGCCCAGCGTGATTTTCCCTGCCACCATATGGTTAAGCTCGTTCGCGGTGATTTTCATCTCATTCACCTCCTCCATTATTTTATAAGCGTATTTTAGGATTTCCTTGCCTGCATCAGTGGTGCGGATTGGGTGCTGAGAGCGGTCAAAAATTTTGAGGTCTAATTCTTCTTCCAGCTTTTGTATCATAGCACTTAGGGTAGGCTGTGTGATAAAACAAGCTTGGGCAGCCTTGCCAAAATGTTTGTGCTTATCTACGGCGATGAGGTATTCCAATTGCTGTATATTCATAGGAGGTTGATAAATGGGTTTGATTGAAAATATTTATCAGCAAAGATACTAATGTTTCTTGAGTTTGCCCTAAATTTGCATCATAAAATCAATTTTAAAAACAATAGATTATGTCTGATAAAAAATTAACTAATAGCGCTGGTAGCCCTTATTACGAACACGAAAACTCTCAAACTGTAGGGGCGAGAGGTCCTGTTTTGCTTCAAGATTTTATGTTGCAAGAGAACTTGGCACACTTCGTAAGAGAGCGGATTCCAGAGCGTATTGTACACGCCAAAGGCACAGGGGCGTATGGTACTTTTACCGTAACACACGATATTACACAGTACACCAAAGCCCAATTATTCTCAAAAGTAGGCAACACCTGCAAAATGTTTGCGCGTTTTTCTACCGTGGGCGGCGAGAAAGGAAGTGCCGATACAGAGCGCGATCCAAGAGGTTTCGCCTTAAAATTCTATACCGAAGACGGCAATTGGGATTTGGTGGGGAACAATACGCCAGTATTCTTTATTAAAGATGCTAAGAAATTCCCAGATTTTATCCATACCCAAAAAAGGCATCCTAAAACCAACCTGAAAAGCCATACGATGATGTGGGATTTTTGGTCGCTTAATCCAGAATCTCTCCATCAGGTTTTAATTTTGATGTCTGATCGAGGAACGCCTTACGGTTACCGCCATATGAATGGTTACGGCTCTCATACTTTCTCAATGATTAACGATAAAAATGAGCGCGTTTGGGTGAAATTTCACCTTAAAACCAAGCAAGGTATCAAAAATTTTACCGATGCAGAAGCCACCACGATGAAAGGCGAAAATCCAGATTTTGCACAAGAAGATTTGGTGAAAGCGATAGAGGCGGGCAATTTCCCAAAATGGACTATGTTTATCCAAGTGATGACCGAAGAGCAAGCCAAAGAGTTCCGCTGGAATCCGTTTGATGTTACCAAAGTATGGCCACACGCTGAATATCCACTGATAGAAGTGGGCGAAATGGAGCTCAATGAAGTGCCAAGAAATTACTTCGCCGAAGTGGAACAATCTATTTTCTCACCGAGCCATTTGGTGAACGGCATCAGTTTCTCTCCTGATAAAATGCTCCAAGGCAGATTATTTTCTTATCCAGATGCCCACCGCTATAGAGTTGGCGTGAATGCCCACCAGCTCAAAGTTAACCGCTGTCCTTTTGCGGTTCATAATTACCAGAGAGACGGCGCTATGGCAGATGCTTCGGATTATGAAGATGCGCCAAACTACTACCCTAATAGCTTTGATGATATTAAGCCAGACCCAGCCTATCAAGGGTTTGAGTACGATATAGACAGTAATCGTGTAGGCTTTTTTGACCGCAATGAAAACGATGATGACCACTTTACACAGCCAGGATTGCTCTACTCCAAAGCGATGAATGATGAGGATAGAGCCCGTTTGGTGAGCAATATCGTGGGGCATATGAGCAAAATAGAAGGTCCAAAGCGAGAGGAAATTATCAACCGCCAATTGTGTCACTTCTTCCGTGCTAATTTAGATTTAGGGATGAAGGTTGCCTCTGGCTTAGGCGTTAATATTGATTTTAACAAAATGCAACACAACGGCTAATTTCCTTTTAGCAGCACTGATAAAAGAACCGCTCGGCAAGTCTTAGACTTGCCGAGCGGTTCTTTTTTAATCTCTCTATATGCGATATGCGCTTTATTTCTTAGCCGCGTTGGTCTGTTTTTCAGGCGCTGCAGGCGTAATCCCCGTCAGTTGATTAAGAGTTTCTATCAACTTAGGATCGTTAGGGTTGGTGATACTCGGGCTGGCAATTTTATGGTCTTTATTGAGCACCACCATACTTGGCAGTTTAAAACCATAGATGCCATACACACTGGCAGTTTTAGACTTCAGTCCACCTTTGGCGTAGAGGCTGGTCACCTTTGGTAGATCTTTGAGCAGTGCGGTGGAGGTTTTCTTAAACTGCACCTCCGTGTCATCCATATTGATGAGGGTAATGCCCAATTGATCGCCGTAAGTTTTTTGCAATTCTGGCACCAGCATATGGAGTGTTTCAGAAATATAAGGACTCCACGAGGCGTAGAATACTACCAATTGAGGGATATTTTTAGTTGATGAAAAAGAGAATTTTTTCCCTTCAGCGTTGATTAAATCCGCATCTGGAGCGTTGGTGCCTTCGGGAAGACCTTGCATGGCTAATTCTACTTTTTTAAGCTCTTGCTTAATTTGTTCATCTTTAATTTCTTTGTTTAGCGTAGCGAAAACTTGCTTGCTGCGAGGTTGGTTGGGCGCCATATCGTACTGTGTAGCTACGAAGGTAAGCAGTTGGTCTTTAACCTCTTGTTTGATGTTTTTTTGTTGACTGAGGAATTGCGCAAACATTTCGGTGATCGAGAGGTCTTGGTCTTTTAGCTTCTCTGCAAAGGCTCCAAAATCTTTTTGATACTTCATCAAAAGGTAACTTCTGAAAGTAGGGAGGGTTTTCACCCATTGTTCCTCATTGCCGATCAGCGCTTCTTGATGCTTGGCAAACGCTGGCGATGTTTTGAAGTTAGGATTGCCCACCGCTTGACCGTGCATTGCCTCATATTGTGCCATAATCATCAGGAAGTTAACATTGGTTTCATCTTTTTTCAAATCCACTAAGGCTTTGTCAGGATGGAATTTTGAACTTAACTCATCAATTTTTTTCTCAAAATCAGACTGCATTTTTTTGATTTCTTCTAAAAATGGCTTTTCCTCTTTAGAGATGATGCCTGCATTGAGTTTGCTCATATAATTTTCTGCAAATTCTTGTAGGGCATTTAAAAAATCTTGATTTTTTTGTGCGTCGCCTCCTGTCACTTTCATCGTTTTTGGGAAGGACATTCCCTCTGCCGTAATGTTGAGGTTTTCCCCTTTTTTAAGGTAGATGAAATTCATATTTCTGCCGTAGGTAATGGCGTAAAGACCATCTTGGTCTATGCTGATGGTGTCCGAAAATTGCCCTTGCGCATTGGTGCCAATATTGGCGATAGGTAAGGAAATAGGGCTGGCAGTGTTGATGAGCTCTATCCGCTCCAAAGGTGGGGCGTTCTTGATGGTTCCAGAGATGATGATTTCATTTTTCTTAGAACAAGCCGCCATCATCAGTAGGGCTAAGGTCAAAAGAAGGTATTTTTTCATAAAAAATAAAGTATAAAATTTTAATTAAAGCAAAAATAAACGATAAAATGTTGATATTAAAATATTTGTGAAATATTTAACAAAAAATCGCTACTCTAATTAAAGGGCAGCGATTTTTATGGTATTTAAAAATTGAATTATTCGGCTGTGGTGAGTGTAGCAGCCATAAATTCTCTATTCATCCTCGCGATGTTTTCTAACGAGATGCCTTTTGGACATTCTACCTCGCAAGCTCCTGTGTTAGAGCAGTTACCGAAGCCTTCTTCGTCCATAGCGGCAACCATTTTCAGTACTCTTCGTTTGGCTTCTATTCTACCTTGTGGTAGCAGTGCGTACTGAGAAACTTTAGCCCCTACAAAGAGCATGGCAGAGCCGTTTTTACAAGTCGCCACGCAGGCACCGCAACCAATACAAGCGGCAGCATCCATCGCTTTGTCTGCATCTTCTTTCGGGATTAAGATGTTGTTGGCATCGGTGGTATTCCCCGAAGTATTCACCGAGATGAATCCTCCTGCAGCCATCACTCTATCAAAGGCGCTTCTGTCCACTACCAAGTCTTTAATCACTGGGAAAGCGGCGCTTCGCCAAGGTTCTATGGTAATGGTTTCGCCATCTTTGAACATTCTCATATGGAGCTGGCAGGTGGTTACGCCTGTATCGGGACCGTGGGCTCTACCGTTGATGTAGAGGGAGCACATTCCGCAGATACCCTCGCGACAGTCGTGGTCAAAAGCTACGGGCTCTTTACCCTCGTTCACTAAATTCTCATTGAGCATATCCAGCATTTCCAAGAAAGAGGAGTCTGTAGATACGCCAGAGATTTTGTAAGTTTCAAACTGCCCTTTTGATTTATTGTTCTTCTGTCTCCAAATTTTCAGAGTCAGATTAAGTCCTTTTTTTGCACTCATAGTATTCTGTTTTTGGAGATTATTTATAACTTCTTGTTTTCACTTCAATGTTATCGTAAACGAGTTCTTCTTTATGTAGAATTTCGTTGTTAATATCAGCACCGTTATACTGCCAAGCGGCTACATATTTAAAGTGAATATCATCTCTCTTAGCTTCGCCGTCTTCTGTGGCGTGATCCCAACGGAAATGTCCACCACAAGATTCTTCTCTTTTTAGAGCGTCTATAGCCATCAGTTGCCCTAATTCAAGGAAGTCTGCCACTCTACACGCTTTTTCTAATTCTGGGTTCATACTGTTGGCTTCCCCAGGTACTTTTACATTTTTCCAGAAGTCGTTTCTTACCTCTTCTATCTCCTGAATGGCTTCTCTTAAACCTTCTGGCGTTCTACCCATACCCACTTTATTCCACATAATGTGTCCTAATTTTTTGTGGAAATAATCTACCGAATGCGTTCCTTTATTGGTCATAAAGAAGTTGATTCTATCGGTTACGGCTTTTTCGGCTTCATCAAAAGCGGCGGTATCGGTTGGGATTTTTCCTGTTCTAATGTCGGCAGACAGGTAGTCTGCAATAGTGTAAGGCAATACGAAATAACCGTCTGCCAAACCTTGCATCAATGCCGAAGCACCCAATCTGTTGGCACCGTGGTCAGAGAAGTTAGCTTCCCCAATCACGAAACATCCAGGAATGGTAGACATCAAGTTGTAATCTACCCAAACGCCTCCCATGGTGTAGTGTACGGCAGGATAGATTTTCATCGGTGTTTTATAAGGATTGTCCGCCGTGATTTTTTCATACATCTGGAAGAGGTTTCCATATTTTTCTTCCACCCAAGCTTTTCCTAAATCGTAGATTTGTTGTTGGGTAGGGTTGTGGAGGTTTCTTTCTAAGGCGGCTTCGTTTCCTTTTTTCATAATTTCGGTAGAGAAATCAAGGAAAACGCCTTCTTTGGTTTCGTTGTTTTCAATACCGAAGCCTGCATCACAACGCTCTTTAGCGGCTCTGGAAGCTACATCACGAGGCACTAAGTTACCAAACGCAGGGTATCTTCTTTCAAGGTAGTAATCTCTATCCTCTTCTTTGATGTCTTCTGGCTTAAGTTTACCTTCTCTAATGGCTACGGCATCTTCTATCTTTTTCGGAACCCAGATTCTTCCAGAGTTTCTTAAAGATTCGGACATCAGCGTTAGTTTAGATTGCTGGGTGCCGTGTACAGGGATACAAGTTGGGTGGATTTGCACGAAACAAGGGTTCGCGAAATAAGCACCTTTTTTGTGGATTTTCCACGCTGCAGAACAGTTAGAGCCCATAGCGTTGGTTGATAAGAAATATACATTTCCGTATCCACCAGAAGCGATCACCACAGCGTGTGCCGAGTGTCTTTCAATCTCTCCAGTGACTAAATTTCTGGCGATGATGCCTCGGGCTTTGCCATCAACAATAACCAAATCCATCATCTCGTGGCGGTTGTACATTTTGATGCGCCCTTTACCAATTTGTCGGCTCATTGCGGAATAAGCACCTAAAAGAAGCTGTTGCCCCGTTTGACCTTTGGCATAGAAAGTTCTTTTTACCTGAACCCCACCAAAAGAACGGTTGTCCAACTGCCCGCCGTAATCTCTACCAAAAGGCACCCCTTGGGACACGCATTGGTCGATGATGTTGGCAGAAACTTCTGCAAGGCGGTACACATTTGCCTCTCTGGCACGGTAGTCACCACCTTTTATGGTATCATAGAAAAGTCTGTAGATAGAGTCGCCATCACCTTGGTAATTTTTAGCGGCGTTAATCCCACCTTGCGCAGCAATAGAGTGAGCTCTTCTTGGAGAATCTTGGTAACAGAATGCTTTTACATTATAACCTTGCTCGGCTAAGGTTGCTGCGGCAGAACCTCCCGCTAACCCTGTACCGATCACGATAACATCAATTTTATCACGGTTATTAGGCGCCACCAAGTTCATATGGTCTTTATGATTTTTCCATTTGTCCTTAAGTGGACCTGCTGGAATTTTAGAATCTAATTTACTCATTGTTATGTTGTTTTTTAAAGACTTTAAACTTTAAATTAAAACTAATCTAAAATTTAATGATGAGATTGAGTTACGAAATGAAATACTGCCACCACGATAAATCCAAGTGGAATTAAGATAGAATACCATCTTCCAAAAGCCATAATGCATGGGGTGTATTTAGGATGTCTGGCACCAATCGATTGAAATGAAGACTGGAAACCATGCGCCAAGTGCAGCCCTAACAAAATGAAAGAAACCACATACAAGCCCACTCTAATAGGACTTTCAAATTTCTCGTGCAGCTCTCCCCAGAAACGCGTGGTGTCTGCAGGATTGCCTTCGCCAGGGATGTACTTATAAGTCATCTCGTGCGCCCAGAAATCATACATGTGGAGCACTAAAAACGCTAAAATAACCAATCCAGAGATGATCATATTTCTGGACATCCAGGAGGAATTAGCACTCGCGCCGTTTACCGCATATTTTATAGGTCTTGCCTTGTTATTTTTAGCCTCTAAAACAAACCCCATAATGAAGTGAAAAAACACTGCAATAATCAAAATGGGCTGCATTAAAAACTGTATAAAAGGATTATACCCCATAAAATAAGATGCTTCGTTAAATGCATTCTCGCTAAATACAGAGAGCAAATTGACGGACAGGTGCATCACTAAAAACACTAACAAGAACATTGCCGATAGTGCCATTGCATACTTTCTACCTATTGTAGAACTCATTAAACTTGCCATATTAAGTTTTTAATTTTTAATTTGCTCCAAAGTTAAAAAAATGTTAAGGTTTAAGACAATGAGAAACATCAGAAATATATAGTTTGTAATGTTTCTAAATAATTAAATAAAAAAGTGACTCTCTCTTTTTGATATGTAATGTATTGATTATGAAATTTTTAATCTATTCTTGAGTTATGGGATAAGTCCGATCTCCATACCGAATAGCGGTGGCTTTTGGCGGTAAAGTTTTGATTTGATAATGCCCACAGCGCCGCGAAACCAAGTAAGGCTTAATGATGTAACGCTCTATTTCTGAGAGGTTAGCATTTTCAGGCACCCAAAAATAAACCGTATTTTTCACCTTTATGGATGCCAAGGCGGCTTTTTGATGTTGATGCCAGAGCACTTCTGTGTTTTGGAGCGCCAGATAATCCAAACCCATACGGACCAAACCAAAACTACAATAGAGGATAATAAAATTTCTAATATTAAACCAATAAAGTCGCTTTAAAAGAAAGTGTAGACCGTAGAACAATGCCGATAACAAAAGCACTTCTATCCCTTGAAAATCAATGGTATCCGAGGCGCCCCATTCTACATTTCCGAAAAAATGAACCACGCTGAGCAAGGTTTCCACCACCATATTATAAAGTGAAATCAGCCAAGACCACGAAACTCCCAAAGCCAGAATAAGGCTCATCACAAAAGAGAAAATAATCACTAAGCCCATCACAGGAATCACCACAATGTTCGCCAACAAAGACACCACCGAATATTGATGAAAATAATAAAGTACCAGCGGCAGTGTGCCCAACTGCGCGGCTAAAGTAATGGCGATCGTGCTGGAAAAAAGGTTGAGTAATCGGTAATCGCTGCGTGGCAAATATTTAAAAATGGGCGTGTATAGCCAATAAATCCCTAATACCGCAGCAAAGCTGAGCTGAAAACCCACATTAAGCAACTGCCGACTGTCCAAAATTAAAATGATAAAACCAGCTAAAGCCACGGCATCTGGCGTGCTGGGCAACCGCTGGTGGAGCACAAAATAAAAATAAATAGAAAGCATAATACAAGCCCGAATCACGGAAACGCTACCTCCGATGAAAATGCCAAAACACCACACCAAAATCAGGCTGATGATGATATTCCATTTTCGCTGTTGAGCAGAAAAAATAAAAGTGAACAGCCCCAATAAAAATCCAAAAATAATCCCGATATGTGTGCCAGAAATTGCTAATAAATGCGCTAAACCACTCTTGCGAAAATCCGCGATGGTCGCTTCGCTCATTTCGGTTTTGTCGGCTAAAATAATGCTTTTCAAAAACTGCCTCGCCTCGCTGTTCAGGGCGCTTTGGTTGATTTTATTGATGAAATTCAGTCGCCATTGTTTGAGGCGGTCGGCTAAACTTAAAGAAGGTGTAACGGCTTGTTGGAGCGGTTCTTGTGGATAGAGAGCGTAGAAAACACCTTGCCGAGCTTGGTAGGCGGCATAATCAAATTGATACGAATGTGCTGGCGGTTTCAACTTTGAAATAAAACAGCGGCTGCGGTAATAATGCTGATAATCCAAAGGTGGCGCCTCTTTTGGAAGCCTAAGCACGGCTTTAAAATTCTGATTTTGATAAAAACCTTTGATGATATAGCGCTGGTGTTTGGCATTCGCGCCGAGTATGTTTTCTAATTTTAGTGTGATTTCCGCAGATTCTGGAAGCTCAACTCGCTCTTGTTGCAACCGAAAAAAATGAGCCACAATCCCCACATTAACAAAAAATAAAAAGAGAAAAAGCCATTTATAATGCATTTTAAGCCGTAACGCACCAAGGCTCGCCAAGCCCAAACCTACAAAAAGATAAAGCCAGACCTCCGAGAATACAAAATAATCTTCTAAAGCTATACCGATAGAAAATCCTATCCACAGATAAAAAGAAAGATACTTTTTCATAGCCCAAGGATGAGAAGATGAAAACAAATTTAAGGAAAATAGATTAAAATCATTGATAATAAGTTAATTTTTTGAATTAAAATATCAGTTTGGTTGTACGGGGAAAAAGCAATGAGGCACAATATCCTCATTAAACCCCACCATATCTAAAATACTTTTTATAATTTAGCACGGTCAATAAAAATAGAAACGATGAAACTAATCGGTCCATTTTCGCAGGCGGTCACTTTGAGCCAACTGCCGCTAAGAGGTAAATTACAAGATGAAGATTTAGAGATTTTACCCAATGCAGGCTTGCTTTGCCAAGGGGGTGAAATTTTAGAAATAGATGATTTTCAAACCTTAAAAGCAAAGCATCCGCAGGCAGAAATTCATCAGGTGGAAAGCCCACAAGTGGTGTTGCCAGCCTACACGGATAGCCATACGCACATTTGTTTTGGTGGCAACAGAGCCGCAGATTTTGCTATGCGAAATGCAGGAAAATCTTACTTAGAAATCGCGCAAAATGGCGGTGGCATATGGAGTTCTGTGCAGCATACCAGAGCCGCCTCAGAGGAGGAACTTTTATCAGGAATGCTCGCAAGGGTAGAGGCTTTGGTGGCGCTGGGCATTACCACGATAGAGGTTAAAAGCGGCTACGGCTTAGATTTGGAATCGGAACTGAAAATGCTTAGGGTGATTAAAAAAGCCCAAGCCCAGACCAAAGCCCATTTGGTGCCCACTTGCCTCTCGGCACATACGCTGCCTAAGGATTTTCAAGGCGATCATCAGGCGTATTTAGACTACATCATCACTGAGATTTTACCTGTGGTCAAGGCAGAAAGTTTGGCAGAGCGCGTGGATATTTTCATTGAAAAATCAGCGTTCCAACCAGAGGAAAGCCGTGATTTCCTCCAGCGTGCTAAGGCGCTGGGCTTTCAAATCACCGTCCACGCCGATCAGTTTACCTCAGGAAGTTCTAAAATTGCCGTGGAGGTCGGGGCGAAATCTGCCGACCATTTGGAGGTAACAACACCCGAAGATGCCCGAATTTTAGCGCAGTCAGATACGGTGGCAACGGTGCTTCCAGGTGCTAGTTTGGGCTTAGGTGAGCCTTTTGCGCCAGCAAGAATTTTGTTAGATGAGGGCGCCATTGTAGCCATCGCCAGCGATTGGAACCCCGGTTCTGCACCGATGGGCGACTTAATCACGCAGGCTTCTATTTTAGCTACTTTCCAGAAGTTGTCCACGGCAGAAGTCTTTGCAGGGCTTACTTTCCGTGCGGCGTATGCCTTAGGTTTGGAAGATAGAGGGCGGTTGGCACCAGGCAAAAAAGCCGATTTTGTGACCTATGCAACCGATGATTTTAGAAATATTCTATACCACCAAGGGCGCCTCCGACCCAATGCCGTATTCATCGATGCGGAACCTGTATATCAAGCTTAGAACGAATGATTTAAAACATCAATTTTAAAATATTAAAACTATGCGTTACCAAAATTTAATCATAGAAAAAGATCAAAATATCGCCACCATTACCATCAATCGCCCAGAGCGATTGAATGCCCTCAACAAAGCTACGATACAAGAGCTCAGCGAAGCCTTAGCAGCATTAGAACAAGACCAAGATACGCGCGTGCTGATCATCACGGGGGCAGGGGATAAATCCTTTGTGGCAGGAGCTGATATTAAGGAGTTTGCCGATTTTAACACCTCGCAAGCGGAGGTTTTGGCTAAAAATGGACACACTTCTTTAATGGACAAAATCGAGAATTTAAGCAAGCCTGTCATCGCAGCAGTTAATGGCTTTGCGTTGGGCGGTGGCTTAGAATTGGCGATGGCGTGCCACATCCGCTATGCTTCGGAAAATGCCAAGTTGGGTTTGCCAGAGGTAACTTTGGGCTTAATACCAGGGTATGGCGGTACCCAGCGCTTACCGCAGTTAGTGGGCAAAGGTTGGGCAAATGAACTCATCTTTTCGGCGCAAATGATTTCAGCGGAAAAGGCGAAAGCCATCGGTTTGGTGAATGAGGTGGTGCCGCATCCAGAACTTTTGGAACAGGTTAAGCAGTTGGCGCATCGTATCGCTAAAAATTCGCCACAAGCCATAGCTAAGGCGATAACTGCTGTAAATGCTTCTGGAACGCCACAAGGCTACGAGGTGGAAATAAAAGCCTTTGGTCAGCTCTTCGAAATGGAAGACAAACAAGAGGGCGTGGCTGCATTTTTAGAAAAAAGAAAACCTCAATTTTAGGCTAATGAGCGCTACAGATTACAATAAATTTGATATTGCCTACCTCCGTATGGCGCAAGAGTGGGCTAAGTTGTCCTATTGCCAAAGGAAGCAAGTGGGCGCTTTGATTGTGAAAGACCGCACCATCATTTCTGATGGTTATAATGGCACACCTTCTGGACACGAAAACTGTTGCGAAGATGAGGAAGGCAAAACCAAGTGGTACGTGCTACACGCGGAAGCCAACGCGATTTTGAAAATGGCAAGTAGCACGCAATCGGCGGAGGGTGCTACGCTTTACCTCACGCTATCGCCGTGCCGAGAGTGCAGTAAGCTGATTTATCAGGCGGGCATCAAGCGCTTGGTTTTCATTGATGAATATTCTGACCGAGAGGGCTTGCGCTTTTTGGAAGATTCTGGCGTAGAGATTTTACAAATAACCGAAGAACACCTCCGTTAGTATGGATTGGAAAGAAAGCATACAAGCATTTGCCCACAGGCTGAGGTTTGAGAAAAATTTCTCGGAAAACACCATTGAAGCCTATACCAGTGATATTCAGAAGTTGCAATACTTTGCTGAAAATCATTTAGATGGGGTAATGCCGCTGACGATTTCCTACGACCAACTGCAAGAATACATTTACCAAAGTGCCAAAAAAGCCATCAGCGAGCGTAGCCAAGCGCGTTGGATTTCTTCTATTAAGGCTTATTTTAAATTTTTGTTTGAAGAAGAACTTCGGGAAGACCAGCCAGCCACGCTTTTGGAGTTGCCTAAATTGGGGCTCTACCTTCCAGATACGCTGAGTTTAGAGGAAATTGACAGGATTACAAAGGCGGTAGATTTGGATACGCCGTTGGGACAGCGCAATTTAACCATTATAGAAACTCTTTATGGCTGCGGCTTGCGGGTGTCGGAGTTGGTCAATCTCAAAATTTCTAATATCAATTTTAAGGAAAATTATATGGTGGTAGAGGGCAAGGGTGATAAGATGCGCTTGGTGCCGTTGGCGGATTATACTGCAGCGCTGATGTGGCAATATATGCAGGAATCCAGAGCGAAACTTAAAATATCCCCTAAAGCTTCGGATGTTCTTTTCCTTAACCAGCGAGGGAGCGGTATGTCGCGCGTGATGGTCTTTCTCATCATTAAAGATTTGGCGCAAAAAGCAGACATTCATAAAAATATTTCGCCGCATACCTTTCGGCATTCTTTCGCAACGCATCTCCTTAAAAATGGTGCCGATTTACGGTATATCCAAGAGATGTTAGGGCATTCCAGCATCACCACAACGGAAATTTATACCCATATCGAAAAAGCGGAACTCCACGATACCATTATCAAATACCATCCACGAAATCAGTAAAATACATAAAAATGACACTTCAATATTGCCCACATTGTGGAAAGCCAAGTTTAAAATGGATAAACCAGCGGAAATTCTCTTGCGATGCGTGTGGTTTTGTGCTGTATCAGAACTGTGCGGCAGCGGTGGCAGTGCTGCTCACTTACCGAGATGAAATCCTCTTGACCCGCCGAAACCAAGAGCCTAAAAAGGGGTTTTTAGATTTGAGTGGTGGCTTCTGCGATCCTAACGAAACGGCGGAACAAACTTGTGCTCGTGAGCTTTGGGAGGAGCTTCAGCTGACCATCAACCCTGAGAAATTGCAGTATTTGGGCAGCCAAGCGAATGTCTATCCTTATAAAGAAGTGAACTATAACACGGTAGATCTATTTTACCGCTATGCCCTTGATGAAAAACCAGATTTCAACCTTGAAGAGCACGAAATTAACGCCGTGGTATGGCTCAAAAAAGATGAACTCAACCTTGAAGAGTTAGCCTTTGAATCTCAAAAACGATTTTTAAACCACTACCTTAAAACTACCGACTCTTAAAGTTGATAAGCGCCCATATTGGGTTGGCTAAGGCGAGAATCTCCACTCAAATCTAACGGAACTTGCTGGGCTACATTTAGGTTGCCTTTGCCTCTGGCAGGCGAGTTTGGCTGTAGTCTCAAATTCATTTTTTTGATGTAATGGTTGATGAAAAGCGGATCTTCATTCTTCATCGATTGAGTGATATTGAGGTTGTTATCCCAAGGGAAACCCGCATCGGTAGCGTTGTATTTCAGCAATGAATTTTCAATCCAATATTGGATAGAAGCGGTGCTGTTGCCTTTAAAACTCACGGCATTGTTCCCCGTAGTGTAGAGGATGCTATTTTTTAAATTGAGCGAAAGCGGTGCGTGGCTTACTTGCCCCGTGGTAGGGTCTTGCCACTCGTTAGAAGCCTCAATGCCCAGCGCATTTTTAGCAGCGCTAAACGATGCAAAATTAAATAAAGTGCTGTGGAGAAGTTGGTAATCGCCGCCGTTAACAATGCCGATATTCGCCTGCCCGCAGTGGTTCATTACCAAATTTTCCGCTGTAATCTGTCCACGATTGGCAAAAATGCCGTAATCTTCAAAAGTGTGGATGATGGTATTTTTGATGTCGGCTTTGGCGTGGTTAAGGCTGATACCAGTGTTGCCCCCTGATATTTTCGCATAGTTGATGTGGGCTGTAGCGCCTTCTTCTAAAGCAATGCCGTTCCAGTTGGCAGGGATGGTGTCGTAATGGGTGCTATTTCTCTCGCCTCTTAGAATCACCTCTTTTTTATATTCTCCATTGATGTTGAGAATGGCGTTTTTTGAGATTTTAAGCCCCGAATTTTTATAAAAATAGACTTTGGTGCCCGCCTCTATGGTGAGGGCTTTGCCTTCGTTGAGGGTAAGATTGCCCAAGATGATTTTGGCTTTGTCGTTCCGCCAAACGGTGTTACCTAAGGTCTTAGGTTGGTCTTTTGTAGAAGCGAAAAATTCGGCATCTTGCACCACAGACATCAGGGTGATGTGTTGATTTTGAGCGCCTTCAAATAAAATTTTGTCAATCTCTACCGCTTCCATAGCGTGGGCTTGTGGCGCTATTTCTACAAAGATATAAAGGCTGTCTTTTTTTCTTAGTGGAATATGGGTAAATGTGGTGCCAGATTGTCCATCTACATTGAGTTTGTAGAGAGAAGCTGCCCCTTTTTCAAGACTGATTTTAGGAATGCTGATGTCTCGATCCTCATCGTTATAAATTTTTACGGCATAAGTTTCTGACCGCACTTGGTGATAAACGGTGTCTAAAATCAAGGTGTCTTGCGAAAATCTGAGGGCGCTATTGGGTGTTTCAAAAGTAATATCTTCTCGGCAAGAAACAACGAAAAAACTAAGCCATAAGGCGATACCTAAAACCAATCTCATTTTTAATCATTTTATGCCTCCAAAGATAAATAATTTTATTGATAAAAATTTTTTGTAGAGTAAAAAAAAAGTTCTATTTTTGCGGTCTAAAATTTTTAGTAAAAAAGCGATGCCATTACACGCTTAGTTATTATTAAATTAAACATAAAATTTTAAAAATATTTACAAAAATGAAAAAAGGAATACACCCTGAGAATTATAGACTTGTTGTTTTCAAAGATATGAGTAACGATGAGATGTTTCTTTGCAAATCTACAGCGGAAACTAAAGATACAATAGAGTATGAAGGACAAGAATATCCGTTAATCAAAATGGAAATTTCTTCTACATCGCACCCTTTCTACACTGGTAAAGTGAAATTAGTAGACACTGCTGGTAGAGTAGACAAGTTTATGAATAAATACAAAAAATTTGCGAAAAAATAATTTTTTCTCAATACAAAATACAAGCCTTCCTATTGATTTAGGGAGGTTTTTTATTATCTTAGCCGAACATTTACACCTAAAATTATGATACAGATTGTATTTTCAGACGCTCAATATTGGCAAAATTTTCTGCCGCTCACCTTTACTCGCCCTATGGCAGAGCTAAGATGCGGCATTCTAACCTTTTCAGAACGCTGGCAAAAATTGCTGGATAATAAAGAGATAACCTACTTAACGGAAGATTATTTACAAGAAAAATACCCGCAGCCACAGCCGAAAGAAAGCCTGTTGATTGTGCCCAATTTCCTACCTACGCCACAAGTGCTTGCCCAGATCAAAGCCTTAAACAAAGGCGAAGCGCTGGTTTATGAAGATGAGGTAATTGCGGCGCGTGTAGATATGGCGCAGTTTTCCCTCAGCCAAATTGAAAAAATGGTGGACATTACTGAGCCTTTGGATTTTTTCAAACAACCCACCGATTTATTTTCGCTCAATGACAAAGCCATCCATTTTGATTTTGAACTGCTTACCCAAGGGCGAACATCGCAGCCGTTATCTGCAACCAATGGCTTTATTGGCAACCCAGAGGACTTGTTTATAGAAGAAGGTGCCACGGTGGAATATGCCACTTTGAACTGCGCCAAAGGAAAAATCTACATCGGGAAAAATGCAGAAGTGATGGAAGGTTGCCACCTTAGAGGGCCCATTAGCTTAGGCGAAAATGCGGTGTTTAATCTGGGCGCAAAGATCTACGGCGCTACCACCATTGGACCTTATTGCAAGGTAGGTGGCGAGGTAAATAATGTGATATTTTTCGGGTTTTCTAATAAAGGTCACGATGGCTTTTTGGGAAATTCTGTGGTAGGCGAGTGGTGTAATTTTGGCGCTGATACCAACTCATCCAACCTCAAAAACAACTATGCCGAGGTCAAACTATGGAGTTATAAAACCCAAAAATTTGAAAAAACAGGACTTCAGTTTTGTGGGCTTATTATGGGCGACCACTCTAAAACCGCGATCAATACGCAGCTGAATACAGGAACTGTTATCGGTGTGGCGGCTAATATTTTTAAAAGTGGCTTTCCGCCGAATTTGGTAGAAAATTTCAGTTGGGGTGGAATGAAAGGCGATGAAAAATTTAATTTGAAAAAAGCCTTTGAGGTCGCTGCCGTAGTGATGAGCCGCCGGAATAAAGCTTTCTCCACCGAGGATCAGAAGATTTTAGACTATATTTATCATCATTTTTAGTAGGCACTTTTTGAGGCTTCAGTTTTACTTTTAAATGACTATTTTTGCTCTGTGAATGAGACTTTAGAACTCCAGCTTAAAACGCTACCCTCCGACCCTGGGGTGTACCGCTACTATGATAAAGAAGGGCAATTGCTCTATGTAGGTAAGGCTAAAAACTTGAAAAACAGGGTGATGACTTACTTTACTAAAAACCAAGTGGGGTACAAAACGCGCATTATGGTGCGAAAAATCCACCGCTTGGAGGTTACCGTAGTGCCGAGTGAATACGATGCTTTGCTATTGGAAAATAACCTGATTAAGGAGCACCAGCCGTTCTATAATGTGATGATGAAAGATGACAAATCTTTCCCTTGGCTGTGCATTAAAAATGAAGATTTTCCACGGATTTTTTTAACCCGAAAACGCATTAAAGATGGTTCGGAGTATTACGGACCTTACGCCAAGGTGCGCCCTGCCAGAGTGCTTTTAGAAACTATAAAAGCCCTTTATAAAATCAGGACTTGTAGTCTCAATTTATCACCAGAAAAGATAGAGCAATCCAAGTATAAAGTCTGTTTAGAATACCATATCAAAAACTGCGAAGGTCCTTGCGAAGGCTTAGAAACCGAAGCCGAATACGATAAAAAAATAGAGGCCATCCGTGGGATGATTAAAGGGGATTTCGGTTTAGCCAAACGGCATTTGGAGGAGGAAATGATGCACTGGGCATCGCTTTTGGAGTTTGAAAAAGCCCAAATGGTTAAGGAAAAATTGGAGATGTTAGAAGATTACCAAGTGAAGCACACGGTGGTCAGCCCAACGATTGATGATGTGGATGTTTTCGGGATGTGCAGTGATGAATCTGCGGCGTACATCAATTATTTTAAAATCAGAAATGGAAATATTGTCCAAAGTTATACCTCAGAATTTCGGAAAAAATTAGACGAAACCGACGAGGATATTTTGGAAGAAGCCATCATTGAGATGCGCAATAAATTCCAATCGCGGTCTAAGGAGATTTTGTTGCCGTTCCATTTGTCTACGGAGATTCCAAAAGTCAAGCTCATTGTGCCTAAGTTGGGCGACAAAAAACGAATTGTAGAACTCTCCGAAAAGAATGCAAAAGAATACCGTTTAGAAAAGCTCAAACAAATCCAAATTGTAGATCCAGAGCGGCACACCAACCGAATAATGGCGGAGATGCAAAAACTCCTGCGGATGCCTGTGGAGCCTCGGTATATAGAGGGTTTTGATAATTCTAACATCCAAGGGACCAATCCTGTTTCCGCTTGTGTGGTGTTTAAAAATGGGAAGCCGAGTAAGCAAGATTACCGCATTTTTCACATTAAAACAGTGGAAGGACCGAATGATTTTGCCTCTATGGAGGAGGTCATCTATCGCCGATATAGCCGTTTGCTACAAGAAGGCGCACCGTTACCACAACTGATTTTAATTGATGGAGGCAAGGGGCAACTCAGCTCTGCGGTTAAGAGTTTAAAGCGTTTAGGGCTCTACGGCGAAATCACGATTATCGGCATTGCTAAAAGATTGGAAGAACTCTTTTTCCCAGAAGATCCTATTCCATTGTATTTGGATAAAACTTCGGAAACGCTAAAAATACTCCAACAAGTGCGAGATGAAGCCCACCGTTTTGGCGTAAAACACCACCGCACCCGCCGAAAAAATAGCACCATCAAATCCGAGTTGGAAGACATCCCTGGGGTGGGGCCCAAATCTATCGCCTTGCTTTTACAGAAATTAAAATCTGTGAAACGCATTCGGGAAACCTCTAAAGCTACTTTGGAGGAGATTTTAGGCACGGCAAAGGGCGCCGCTGTTTGGGCTTATTTCAATAGTGATGAAAGCTCAAAATTTTAATATTCAGCCTTAAAATTTTAATTTCTAAACGCTCCCATATCCAACTTTAGAGAAAAGAAATTGGAGAAAAGATGGCTGCCTCCAATCCCGGAATTGGTAATAGCATAATCCAAAGTGAGCCCTTGGTAGCGCACGCCAATCCCTGCGCTGGGTTGGAAGGAAACTTGGCGCTTCTGGCTCTCTATATCCGTAATATTCTGAAACCGATTAACGCCAGCCCTTAAAAATACCATATTTTGGAATGATAATTCGGCGCCAGCATACGGGGTGATGCTCGCAAAATCTGTGGAAATTAAAGCGGCAGTTTTAGCAAAATCTACATTGATGCCCACTTCGGGAAGGAGGTTGAAATCTCGGTTGAGTTCAAAATTTCGGCTGATGCCCAGATTGAGTTTCGGCATGGTGAGCTCCAGTTTGTCTTTTGGAGCAGGGTTGAATTCTTCGCCATTAACTACGGCAGAGAGTTCTTTTTGGTTGATGCTCCAGAAATTGACCGTTGTGGTGGCATCTCTCAGCATAACGCCGTAATTCCAGCCTTTATCCGAGTGATAAATACCGCCGAAGTCAAACCCAAACCCGAAGCCGTTAGCGAATTTCCCCACATTACGATACACCAACTTGGCGTTCACACCCACATTCCAGCGGTGATGAGGTTTAAAGGCGAAAGAAATTAAGCCTGCATAATCGGCTTGTGAAAATTTGGTGATTTTATCATAATCGATGTTGCCATCTTGGTCTATCAGTTGTGTGGTATTCAGGATGTTATCCACACCTAACCTCACGATGGAAATGGCAAAAACGCCTTGGTTGCGGTCCAGCGCTTTGGCGTAGGCTAAATAATCATACTTGGCGATGCTCTCAAAATATTCTGCGTGCATAGCGGCGCCTTGCCAATCAGAGCGGATTTCTGCAAGCCCCGCAGGGTTCCACATTGGTGCATAAACATCATCTTGATGAGAAATCACGGCGCCCCCCATAGCCAAGCCTCTTGCTCCAGTTCCTATATTTAAAAATTCATTGGAGTATTTTCTGATGATTTGTGCCGAGGCGGTGTGATAAAGTATAATCAAGGTAAAAAACAACAGTCGTTTCATCATATTTTACTTTTATTCGATTAGAGAAGTGGTGGTTTCTAAATTTTTCTTTCGTTTGGCTTTAATCATACCATTGGCGATAATGGAACCGATCATAATGGCAGCGCCGAGATAAAACATAGGGTTCATATGCTCAGACTCGCCGAAGATGAAATACGCCAAGAGAATCCCATAAACAGGCTCTAAATTAACCGTTAAAATCAAGGTAAACGGCGAGATGTATTTCATCAAATGGGTAGATTCTATCATCGGGTAAGCGGTGAAGATTACGGCTAAAATAAGAATTAAAATCATATCTCTGGTTCCGATATGAGCCACCTCTGACAACTGACCATTGAACATCATAATAGCGCTGATGACGATCCAACCGCCAATCATTTCATAAAGGATAATGTGTCCTGCGGAAGTGTTTTGGCTCATCTTGCCATTGAAAATAGAGAAAATAGTTCCCAATAATGCGCAGATTATACCGTAGATAATCCCCAATTGGTATCGGAATTCGGTTTTGAAAATCAGTGCCATACCGCCCATAATCACAATACCGATGAGCACTTCTGTCCAGTCTAATTTTCGTTTGTAAATAATGGGCTCTATAATGGAGGCAAATAAGGTAGACATAGCGATACAGCTTAGGGTAATGGAGACATTAGAAACCTTAATGGACTCAAAGAAAAAGAGCCAGTGCAGCCCCATCACCACACCGATGCCTAATAATTTAATGCAGAGCGCCTTCGGTAGCCCCACGCTTTGCCCTTTGATTAGCCTTAGAAAAATAAAGATACAAATGGCAGTAAGTCCCATTCTATAAAATACCAAGACCAGAGAATCTACGCTAATCATTTTCCCGAGGATAGCGGTAAAGCCCCACATAAAGACGATAAGATGGAGTTTAAAAGTTGTATTGTTCCACATAGGCTATTTTCTAAGTGCAAAGAACGAAAATAAATATCAAACCATCAATTTTTAAGAAGAAAAAGTGGCTATAATTTGCAGTTTTAAAAATAAACCTCTATTTTTGCCCCGAAAATGAGATGTAAACTATGTTAATTATTCCAGTAAAAGATGGAGAGTCCATCGACAGAGCGCTGAAAAAATACAAAAGAAAATTCGACAGAACTGGCGTTGTTAGATCTTTAAGAGCAAGACAACAGTATGTAAAGCCTTCGGTTCTTAGAAGACAGCAAGTATTAAAAGCGGCTCACAAACAAAGGAATTTAAGCAAAGAAGAACAAGCTTAATTTTTGCTTAAAAGAACAAAAATCACTTCTTTATCATAAGGAAGTGATTTTTTTATGCTATATTTGAATCTGAAAATATTGCTATGGTTGCCCGTTTTTTAGAATACATTAAAGTAGAAAAAAGATACTCGCCGCACACGCAAACCAGCTATGCTAAGGACTTAGCCGATTTCCAAAACTACCTTAGCGACCAAGAAAGCGGCGTAGATGTGCTTAAAGTAGACAAGAAAATGGTGAGAAATTACCTTTTCTACTTGGGCGAGAAAAATCTGTCCAAAAGAACCATCAACCGTAAACTTTCGGCGCTGAGGAGCTTTTATCAATATTTATTGCGGATACAAGAAATTTCCACCTCGCCGATAGAAGGCATTTCTTCATTAAAATTTTACCCAACGAAACAACTGCCATTTTCTAAAGAAGAAATGGATCAGGTGACCGAAATTTTTGAAGATGAAGAAGAGTTATTGCCTCAACTGATTATAGAAACGCTTTACCAAACGGGAATGCGTAGGGCAGAACTCTGCAACCTCCGCTGCTCTGATGTGGATTTTTCTCAAAATGAAATTAGAGTAACAGGAAAAGGCAACAAAACGAGAATAGTCCCCATAGCATCACAATTAAAACAACAGTTGGAGCGTTATTTTATCCAAGAGCGAGAAGCTGTAGAGGAGGCGGTTGCCTATTTTTTTGTGAAAAAAAATGGAAAAAAACTCACCGAAAAATTTGTGTATTCCGTGGTAAATAATTACTTTAGCATAGTGTCTTCCAAGCAAAAGAAAAGCCCACATATGCTGCGGCATAGCTTTGCGACACACATTTTAGAGAATGGAGCGGAGATTTCTCAAGTGAAGGAATTATTGGGACACGCCAGTTTATCTTCCACGCAGGTTTATACCTCCGCAAACATTCAGAAATTAAAAACGGTGCTCAATGCCGCGCATCCAAGAGCCCAAGACAAAAAATAGAGAATAGTAACCTTAAAATATTAAGACAATGAAAATTAGCGTTCAATCATTGGGGCTTACCCCACACCAACCGTTAGAGGAGTATTTAGAGAAAAAATTAAATAAACTGGAAACCTTTTATAATAAAATTTTGGAAGCCCAAGTCTTCTTAAAAGTAGAGAACACCAGCGATAAAGAAAACAAAACAGCAGAAATTATTTTAGTTGTGCCAGGAGATGATATTGTGGTGAAGAAGACTTGTGCCAGTTTTGAAGAAGCGATAGACAAGTGTGGAGACATTGCTAAGAAGTTGCTAATCAAAAAGAAAGAAAAGAACTAAGAAAAATATTATAAAAAACTAAAAAAAATATTTGCGTATTTCAAAAAAAGAGTTGTATATTTGCAACCGCAAAACGAGATAAGCGTTTGTTTGAAATATGCAATATTTGCCTCCATAGCTCAGTTGGCCAGAGCACGTGATTTGTAATCTCGGGGTCGTGGGTTCGAATCCCTCTGGAGGCTCATAAAAAATTGCGGGGAGATACCAGAGTGGCCAAATGGGACGGACTGTAACTCCGTTGTCGTGAGACTTCGCAGGTTCGAATCCTGCTCTCCCCACATTTTTTTTAATAAAAAATTTGCAAAATAAAAATAAATGTTTAATTTTGCAACCTCAATTACCAACAATAACAAATGCGGAAGTAGCTCAGTTGGTAGAGCGTCAGCCTTCCAAGCTGAATGTCGCGGGTTCGACCCCCGTCTTCCGCTCAAAGCGAAATCACAACCTTTTGGGCTTGTGATTTTTTTATAAGCCGTTATAGCTCAGGGGTAGAGCGCTTCCTTGGTAAGGAAGAGGTCTCGGGTTCAAATCCCGATAATGGCTCAAATTAAAGGTTTTGAGGTTAATACTTTATTTTGAGGTAAGGCGCTAATAATTAGCGCCTTACTTTTTTATTTTAAGAAAGATCTATTGTGAACTCTTAAATCGCTATGTCCTCCCAAAAGCGATAACATCAATTGGTTTTTCCAACGATTTTCTAACTATTATCACTTCAAGCTCAAGAAAAAAACAATTTTACTTTATAAAAAAATCCTAACCACTTGTTTAATGACTGGGAGAGTTTGAAATATTTTTCCCACGAATGTTAAGATATAAACAAAAGGTTTAGTAAATTTGTGCACTAATCAATCTAAAAAAATGTACAAATCCATTATCAGACCTATTTTGTTTCGTTTTGACCCTGAGGGCGTCCATCATTTTACATTTAAATTTTTAAAAATTGCTTTTAAAATACCTGGAATTTCTTGGGTGGTGCGGTCTATTTTTGAAGTCCAAGACCCACGGTTGGAGCGCGAATGTTTTGGATTGAAATTTAAAAATCCTATTGGTTTGGCGGCAGGTTTTGACAAAGATGCCAAACTTTATCAAGAATTGTCAGCCTTCGGATTTGGGTTTATAGAAATTGGAACTTTAACGCCCAAACCACAGCCAGGTAATGATAAACAGAGGCTTTTTCGTTTGAAAGAAGACCAAGCCATCATCAACAGAATGGGCTTTAATAATGAAGGTGTAGCGGCGGCGGTAGAGCGACTGAAAAAAAATAGCAATGTGCTGATTGGTGGCAATATCGGGAAAAATAAAACCACGTTGAACGAGGCTGCAGAGTCAGATTATCTAGCGTGTTTCCAAGCGCTTTATCCTTATGTGGATTATTTTGTGGTGAATGTAAGCTCACCGAATACGCCCAACCTTAGGGAACTTCAGGAGAAAGCTCCACTGATGAATTTACTCAACAGTCTTCAAAATGAAAACCAAAAGAAGCCTCAGCCTAAACCGATTCTCCTCAAAATAGCGCCAGACCTTACGGAGACGCAATTGTTGGACATTATTGACATCGTGAAAGGAACGAAAATTAGCGGCGTTATTGCGACCAATACAACCATTGGCAGAGACCATTTAAAATCCTCGGAGCAAAAAGAAACGGGAGGACTGTCAGGGAAACCGCTTAAAGACCGCTCTACAGAGGTCATCCGATTTTTGTCCGAAAAGAGCCAAAAAGCCTTTCCTATTATTGGTGTGGGCGGTATCCATAGCGCTGAAGATGCTTTGGAAAAACTGCGTGCAGGCGCCAGTTTGGTGCAACTTTATACAGGTTTTATTTATGAAGGACCAGCACTCGTCAAGGCGATAAACCAACAGCTTTTGAAAGAAAATCAATAGCGAAGTAGAGGAATGTTGTCGCGGTGTTTTGGCATCAAAGCATAGAAAAAATCTCAATAAAAATCCGTACTTTTGTCGAATATTTTAAAATAGAAATACACACTGTGTTTTCTACTTAACCAGACGGATTTTCATGAACGAGAAGGAACAACAATTATTAGAACAAGGTCAAATGCTCCCTGTAATGGAGCATTTTTATACGATACAAGGCGAGGGCGCCCACACTGGGAAGGCAGCTTATTTCATCAGATTAGGCGGCTGCGATGTAGGTTGCCATTGGTGCGATGTCAAGGAAAGCTGGGATCCCAACCTCCACCCGTTAATGGATGCGGAAGAGGTGGCGACCATTGCCGCAAAACATTGCAAAACCATTGTGCTCACTGGTGGCGAACCTCTAATGTGGAATTTAGAAATTTTGACGAAAAAGCTGAAAGCCTTAGGCTGCACCATTCATATAGAAACCTCGGGAGCGTATGAGATGAGCGGGCATATTGACTGGATTTGCCTTTCGCCGAAGAAAACTGGGCTGCCCAAAGAAAGCATCTATGCTAAAGCCCACGAGCTGAAGTGCATCATTTTCAATCAGCACGATTTTACCTTTGCCGAAGAGCAAGCCGCCAAGGTGAGTCCTCAGTGTAAGCTCTACCTCCAAAGTGAGTGGAGCAAAAGAAATACGATGTATCCTAAAATCACCGATTATATTTTGGAACATCCGCAGTGGCAAGCCTCGGTGCAAACGCATAAATACCTTAATATTCCGTAAGAAAAATGCAGGTTACCCGATACTCTCGCTATCTTAAATCCTTATTTATCAGTGCAGATTTGGTGATCTTGCTGGTATTTTTCTATTTCTTTTTGGGGGATAGTTTTGGTGCAGATATAGCGGCGAGGCAGCGTGTGGGGTGGTTTATGCTTGTGGTGGGCTTGGGTTGGCTGTTGGTTAGCCAATATTCTCGATTGTATCATGTGCCGAGAACGCTCACTTATACGCTGCATATAGAGCGGATAATCAGGCATTTGGTGCTGTTTATTTTATTGGTTTTAGGTTTGAATGAACTTTCTACCGATGTCAATTTGCGGTATAATGCCTTGATTTTTGTGGGTGCGCTTACGGTGGTGGTTTTGGTTTTTAAATCTTTTACTTATTTTGCCCTGAAATACTATCGGGCGTTGGGGAAAAACCATCGGAATGTGATGTTTTTATTTGAAGACGATCTCTCCACGATTCTCAAGCAAACGCTACAGCGCCGAAAAGACTATGGCTACAAAATTTTTGAATACCAAGCGTCTCCTCAATCAGTTGAAGCATTGATTGATTTCTGGGAAAAGAACGGTATTGACACTTTGTTTTTGCCCTCTGAAAAATCGGCGCAAGAGGTAGAGCATATTGCTGCCATCTGTGCTGCAGCAGAAGAAAATGGCGTGTCTTTGAGCTTCGTTCCTAATGTTTTGAACAAACATTTTTCTCAGTACCATTTGCAATATTTTGAGGCATTTCCTGTGTTGGTGCCCATTCGGTATCCGTTAGATTTTCTGAGCAACCGATGCCTTAAACGGATTTTTGATACCCTCTTTTCGCTTAGTTTTTTGGTGTTGGTGGGTGTTTGGCTTTTTCCGCTAATCGCTTTGCTGATTTGGTGGGATAGCGGTCGCCCTATTTTCTTTGTCCAAGAGCGTTATGGCTATCAGAATCGTGTGTTTAAGTGTATTAAATTCCGAACAATGCAGGCTCACCCAGACGAACCTTCCGCGAAGAAAATTACCAAAATAGGTCATTTTTTAAGAAAAACCAGTTTAGATGAAACCCCGCAGTTCATCAATGTGCTTTTGGGGCAAATGAGTGTGGTGGGGCCGCGGCCGCATATGCTATCGGTAGATGATTTTTATAAATCTAAAATAGAGCGGTACAACATCAGGGCGTATGTAAAACCTGGTGTTACGGGGCTTTCGCAAGTGAGTGGGCTAAGGGGCGATGGCAAGGAAGTGGACATCAGAATGCAAAAAAGACTCTTAAAAGATATTTTCTATATCAAAAACTGGAGCATTGGGATGGATGTTATTATTATCTTTAAAACGGTTCTCCTGATGATTAAAGGAGATGAAAATGCCATCTGATGCTGAGTAATTCAATTAAAAATACTATTTTCGCAAGATGTTAAAGTTAGTTAGAAGATTGCTCTCCTCCGTGGGAGAATATATGATATTGCTGGGCAAAGTGATGAAACGCCCGCAGAAATCTCAAGTGTTTTTCAAGCTTTTAATGCGGGAAATCAACGACTTAGGGGTCAATTCGTTTGGGCTGGTACTCTTTACCTCTATATTTGTGGGAGCTGTGGTGGCCATCCAGATGTATAATAATTTTAGTGCCTCATCAATCCCTATTCCGTTGTATTTTATTGGCTATGCTACTAAGGTGGTGCTTATTTTAGAATTTTCACCCACGATTATTAGTTTGATATTGGCAGGAAAAGTGGGCTCTTATATCGCTTCAAGTATCGGTACGATGCGTGTTACAGAGCAAATTGATGCTTTGGATATTATGGGCGTTAATTCCCCTAATTTTTTGATTTTGCCTAAAATCGTTGCGAATGTTATTTTTAATCCACTATTGATCGCCATTAGCATCGTTTTTGGAATTTATGGCGGTTATTGCGCAGGTATTGCCACAGGCAACTGGACTACAGCGGAATACATCAATGGTGTGCAGCGCTATATGCCAGATTATTTTATTTGGTATGCCTTTTTTAAAACCGTTGTTTTTGCCTTTTTGATAGCCACCATACCAGCGTATTTCGGTTATAATGTAAAAGGCGGCTCTCTGGAAGTAGGGCGAGCCAGTACCCAAGCGGTGGTTTGGACTATTGTTACCATTATTATTGCAGAGCTCATCTCAACCCAATTATTTTTAAGCTAATGATTGAAGTAAAAGATTTAAGAAAAAGTTTTGATGGTGTGGAGGTCTTAAAAGGCATTACCACCACTTTTCAAACGGGAAAAATCAATTTGGTAATAGGGCAGTCGGGGTCTGGGAAAACGGTGTTCCTCAAATGCTTGCTCAATGTGTTTGAGCCCACCTCTGGCAGCATCCTTTTTGATGGTAGAAATTTGGTGACTATGGGGCGTGAGGAGAAAGAGCAAATCCGCTCAGAGATAGGCACAGTGTTCCAAGGCAGCGCTCTATTTGACTCTATGACGGTGGAAGAGAACATCTCGTTTCCGCTGGATATGTTTACCAACCTGACCTTTACCGAGAAAAGAAAACGCGTGAAAGAAGTGATTGGGCGTGTTCATTTAGAAAATGCCAATAAAAAATTCCCTTCCGAAATTTCTGGAGGAATGCAGAAAAGGGTCGCCATAGCCAGAGCCATTGTCAACAATCCCAAATATTTATTTTGTGATGAGCCCAACTCGGGTTTAGACCCCAATACCGCCATTGTGATTGATGAATTACTCACGGAAATCACGGAAGAATACAACACCACAACCATCATCAACACCCACGATATGAACTCGGTGCTGACCATTGGAGAAAATATTGTGTACCTCAGAAATGGCGTGAAGGAATGGGAAGGAGATAAAGATATCATCATCAAAGCCACCAACCCTCATCTTATTGATTTTGTGTACTCTTCGGCGCTGTTCAAACAAGTGAGGGAGACTATGCTCAAAAACAATCAAACCAATCTATCAGAATCATAACAAACAATTAAAATACAAAACACTATGAAAAAAGTATTAGCAACATTAGCGATTGCCGCCTCTTCTATGATGATGGCGCAAGTGAGTTTCGGACTAAGATCTAATGTGTTACTAAACACCAGCTCCCCAAGTTGGACAGACTTAAAAAACAACATTACCGATGCCGTAGAAACCAATGGGAAAAATATTACAGGGTTTAATGTTGGGCTATCGGCAAAGGTAGATTTGCCTGTGACTTCACTCTTTGTAATGCCAGAAGTTTATTACACTTATTTTGCAAGCAAAACCACAGTGGATAACACGGAAATTAAGGCGAACAGCAACAGAATAGATGTGCCAGTGCTTTTGGGGTACAATATCTTGGTGAGCAATATCAGCCTATTTGCAGGGCCTGTGGCATCGTATAATTTAGCCTCAGAAGGGACTTTTAATGATTTTAAAGAAAATGCCACAAAGAATTTTACCATCGGTTATCAGTTGGGTGCCAATGTGAAATTATCTAAATTGGTTCTTAATGCCCGCTACGAAGGTGCTTTCTCTAAAGATGAAAGAAGTTTCATTAAAACTGTTTCTGGTGGTGCTTCTCAAGAAGTCAGATATGACAACCGCCCAAGCTTTTTCCTTTTAGGTTTAGGCTACGAGTTCTAAAGAATACAAAACATAAAATGAGTATCAATAAAAACGGTCGCTGGAGATATTCCGCGACCGTTTTTTGTTATATTTGAGAAGTGCCGTTGTTCTGCGCTTCCGTTATGGCTTGTTGGTTGGCAAGGGCTGCCGCTTGTTTTTCAATCTCCACTTTTTCTTTTTGGAGGCGTTCAAACTCTCTTCTTTTGGCGGCTTCTTTTACCGCATTACCTTTGCTAATGTAGCCTACCAAACCACCGATAATCAACCCTATACCGATGCCACCCATAATCCCCATAAAATGCGAAAGGGTAATGGCATTGGCTCTAAAATCTGTGGTAAAATAGAATAATAACGCCGCAATAGCCGTTAAAATAATACCGATAATGGTTAAATTTTTCATAAGTTTGTTTTTTAAGTCAATTTTTTAATGTTTACCTTTTTTGAGGTTAAAGTTTGCCCCCCGCTTTCTGGTAGAAGGCTAAAGCTCTCGGTAAATGTTTCTGAATATCGGCTCTTCTGTGCTCTGGATTAGGGTGGGTAGAGAGGAACTCTGGCGGACGGCTACCATTGCCAGACGAGGTTTCCATTCTTTCCCAAAACGGTTGCGCTTCGCGTGGGTCGTAGCCAGCCATTGCCATAAGATAAAGCCCCATTTGGTCGGCTTCTAACTCTTGATTTCTACCATAAGCGAGCAAAGTGACCTGCGCCCCAAGAGGATATGCAATAGCAAAAACCTTTCTCATATTTTCATTTTTGAGGCTCAACCCTCCCGCTATACCGATGCCTTGGGCAATCATTGCGGAAGACATTCTCTCGTTACCATGACCTGCCAAAGCGTGAGAAACCTCGTGCCCCATAACAACGGCTACGCCTGTTTCGTTTTTACAAATTGGCATAATGCCAGTATAAAACGCTACCTTGCCACCCGGCATACACCAAGCATTCACTTGCTTATCATCAAGGAGGTTGAACTCCCATTGGTAAGATTGTAAATCGGCTTCTCTACCGATGGAACGGTAGTAATTTTCTGCGGCATTTTTAATTCTTACACCTACATTTTTCACATTTTTGGCATCAGTAGTCCCATTGATCACCTTGGCTTGGGATAAGGTAGATTGGTATTGCTGTAGCGCCATAGAGGCGAGCTCATTATTGTTCATCATTTGTAAAGAAGAACGCCCTGTGAGTGGGTTGGTGGTACACGCCGCTATGCTGATGGCTAACGCGCCTAAACCCAATATATTTTTAATTTTCATAAGATGTTATTTTTTGCAAAGTAAACAATTATTATTCCAAAAGAAAAGTAAATCCTATTTTTTTTTTCTAAATTTACATCGTATTTTAAAACCCTTGACAATGAGAACAATGATATTACTCGCCAGCTTGATGATGGCACTTGGACTGTCTTCTTGCCATAACCAAAAGGTGACACAAACCGCCGTTCCAGAAGGCTTTTGGGGCACGACTACCGAGTTTACATTTTTAGCCCGTAGAGCCATCCCCAACAATATGGATGTGGTCCGCGTGATGAATGCGCTCCCCAATACCAACAGTAGCCAGATGCTCGATTTAGACCCAGGTTATACTTTAAGTTTGAAGAATGATAGCCTTAAAGTGGATTTGCCGTATTTTGGGCGTGCTTATAATGCTTCTTTAAACCCCTCAAAAAACGGATTGAAGTTAGAAACCCAAGATTTTAGCGTTGCGCTCACTGCCACCAAGAAAAATAACCTCTACAAAATTAAAGTCAACCATAGTGAGATTAACCAAATTTTTATAGAGGTTTTTCCTAATGGGAGAGCTTATGTTTCTATAGATAGTAACGATAGACAGCCCATTTCCTTTGATGGAGAAATGAAGCCTATTAAGCCTTAAAATTTTATTTTTAAAATGCTTATGGCGCTACCTTAAATGCCCGCTCTCTAATCAGTTGGGCAATCTTCAGCATATCTTTACCGATGAGGCGGTCTTCTTCTAATTTAGGAACCACAGAACGGATAATGCTGAAATTTTCCTCAATAATATCGGAACATTGGGCAGGTCTTCTAAACTCTAAACCTTGGGCAGCGTACATCAGTTCCACAGCAAAAATATTGACCAAATTATCCAAAACTTGGTTGAATTTTCGCCCAGAAATACTGCCCATAGACACATGATCCTCTTGCCCCAAACTGGTTGGGATAGAGTCTGCCGAGGCAGGGAAACAAAGCGTCTTATTCTCCGTAACTAAAGCCGCAGTGGTGTATTGTGGTATCATAAATCCAGAATTGAGCCCTGAGCTGGTAGTCAGTAATCTTGGTAATCCGAATTTCCCTTCTATCAATAGGTAGCATCTTCTATCGGAAATATTGCCGAGTTCTGCCGCTGCCAGCGTGGCGTAATCCAAAGGGAGCGCCATAGGTTGCCCGTGGAAATTACCGCCAGAAATACTTTCTTCCGCACTCAGTACAATAGGGTTGTCCGTCACGGAGTTGAGCTCTACCTCTGCCATTTGTTTTAAATGAAGGTAGGCATTTCGGCTGGCGCCATGGACTTGAGGCACGCAGCGCATAGAATAAGGGTCTTGCACGCGGTCACAATCTTGGTGGGCGTTAAGATTTTCAGAATCTTTGAGGAAAAGCCGCATCCGTTCTGCCACTTGTTGGGTGCCAGCGTAAGGTCTTATTTCGTGTAATTCCTTTTTGAAAGGACTTGCAGAACCTCGGTAGGCTTCTAAGGACATTGCAGCTGCCATATCGGCTAAATCTAAAAGGTATTTCATCTTTTCTAACCCGAGAATGCTGTGGGCTAAAATAAACTGCGTGCCATTGATGAGCCCTAAACCTTCTTTCGCTTTTAGTTTGAGTGGCGTTATTTGGTGTTTTTTCAAAACCTCCGCAGCGGGTTGAGGTTGATTGTTTTCCCAGATTTCACCCAAGCCAATTAAAGGAAGCACCAAGTGAGAAAGTGGCGCCAAATCACCAGACGCCCCCACCGAGCCTTGTCCAGGAACCACCGGGATGAGGTCTTTCTCCAGCATTAAAATCAAACGCTCTATCATCTCAAGGGAAACGCCAGAGAAGCCTTTGGACAGTGCGTGGATTTTGGCAATCATCATCAGTTTGGATAATTTTTTCTCAATCGGTTTTCCTACGCCTACGGCATGGCTGATGATGAGGTTGTGTTGCAGTTGTGCGGTGGCTTCTTCGGATATTTTGGTGTCGCAGAGGGGACCAAAGCCCGTATTGATGCCATAAACGGTACGGTCAGAGGCTACGATGTGCTTCACATTCTCCTCAGATTTTAAAATTTGCTGTCTCGCCGCATCATTGAGTTGGGCTTTTGCAGGATTTTCTAATATTTCTAAAACATTCTCTATGCTGAGAAAATCAATACCATAAATATACATAGTGAAAATGGGTTTGTTGATGATAAAAAACCTTGCTTACAATAGGGTAAGCAAGGTTTTAAGTTTTTAATTATTGTGCGGTATCGCCTTGGAAATTGCGCTGTGCTAACTCTTGGTCGAAAAGGTAAAGTGCGGAATTGTTGTCCTTCACCATTTTGATTTTGGCCACCAATTGAGATGCCGAGGCTTCCTCTTCTACTTGCTCATTGATGAACCATTGTAGGAAAGAGCAAGTGGCATAATTGCCTTCATCAGTAGCGGTTTTGTAGATGTTGAAGATGCTTTTGGTGACTTCTTTTTCGTGGGCTAATGCCTTTTCAAAAATATCCTGAGCATCTTTAAAATCTTGTGGTGGAGCTTCTATAGCCCCCATTTTGATTTTGCCCCCTACATCGTTAAGGAAATCAAACATCTTGTCAGCGTGCATCAATTCTTCTTTGGCTTGCACACGAAAATAATTGGCAATGCCATCTAAATCTTGCTCATAAAACCACGCTGCCATGGCTAAATAATATTGAGCCGCATATTGCTCCTTTGTAATTTGCTCGTTAATGAGTTGCTCTATTTTTTGACTAATCATCATAATTTTAGAATTTTGAGCAAAGATAATATTTTTTTGAGAAAGCGCCCAGAGATATTTTTTCAGATTGATGCTGAAAAAGATAGGAAAATTGCCATCCTATATATAAGGTATAAAACCCAGCAATACACTCAGAAAAAATAATTATCTTTGCTGTATGATTAGAATTACTAAAATTTTTTCGTTTGAAACGGCGCATGTTTTATACCATTATGATGGTAAATGCAAAAATATGCATGGGCATTCATATAAACTTTTCGTAACGGTTAAGGGCGAGCCTATTGATGATTTGGACAATCCCAAAAACGGAATGGTGGTGGATTTTGGCGATATTAAAAAAATCGTGAAGGAAGAAGTGGTAGATGTTTGGGACCACGCAGTATTGCTGAACGGGCGCTCACCCCACAAGGTGCTGGGGCAGGAGTTGGAAGAAAAAGGACATAAAGTCATTTTCTGCGATTATCAGCCAACTTGTGAGAATATGCTGTACGACATTGCGGCGAAGATTAAGAAAAGGCTGCCAGAGCACATCAGCTTAGCTTATTTAAAACTCCACGAAACGGAAAACTCTTACGGCGAGTGGCTGGCGGAAGAAAACTAAAAACAAAAGGTTCTGATGATAAAAATAGACCTCCCCGAAGGTAAAAAAATATATTTCGCTTCTGACCAACATTTTGGAGCGCCTACGCCGCAGGAGAGTAAGCCTCGGGAGCGGAAGTTTGTGCAGTGGTTAGACCAAATAAAAGCCGATGCCCATACTTTATTTCTTATGGGCGACTTGTTTGATTTTTGGCACGAGTGGAAATATGTGGTGCCGAGAGGGTTTGTGAGGCTTTTAGGCAAAATAGCGGAACTTAAAGATAGCGGTGTGCAGATTTATTTTTTTGTAGGCAACCACGATTTATGGATGAAAAACTACTTTAAAGAAGAGTTAGAAATCCCTGTTTTTTTTGAAAAACAATATGTGCAAATCAATCAAAAAAAATTTCTTCTGGCGCACGGCGATGGCTTAGGTCCTGGGGACAAAGGCTACAAAAGGATGAAAAAACTCTTTACCCATCCTTTGGCACAGTGGGGATTTAGGTGGCTCCACCCCGATATAGCAATGCGCTTAGCATTGTACCTCTCTCAAAAAAATAAAATGATTAGCGGCGAGGAGGATAAGGCGTTCTTGGGCGAAGATAAGGAGTTTTTGATTTTGTACTCCAAAAATAAATTAAAAGCCGAAAAAATAGACTATTTCGTTTATGGGCATCGGCATTTGCCAATGGTGTTGAATCTGTCGCCAGAGGCTTATTATATTAACTTAGGCGATTGGATCAGCTATTTTACCTATGGCGTTTATGATGGCGCTCATTTTGAGCTGAAAGAATACGCTACATCTGAGTAAAAAAGACCAAGCAAGGAAATTTTGCTTTTTTGAAGAAAAAAGATTATCTTTGCACTCCTTTTTTAGAAAAAGGGCATTGAGGCGGCTTTTTTTCGGTAGCGTATAGCGCTGGAATCATTATCAAGATCATAAATTTTGATAAAAATATTTTTGTTATAAAAAAAAACACTATATTTGCACACCGAAAAAGGTTAAAATAAATTAAGTAATTTAAATATTAAAATCATGGCAAAGGAAACGTTTAATCGTAACAAACCGCATTTGAACATTGGTACTATTGGTCACGTTGACCATGGTAAAACGACTTTGACTGCTGCTATTTCTAAAGTATTGTCAGACAAAGGTCTTGCAGAAGTAAAAGATTTCTCTTCTATTGACTCTGCACCAGAAGAAAAAGAAAGAGGTATTACTATCAACACCGCTCACATCGAGTACGAAACTGAAAACAGACACTACGCTCACGTTGACTGTCCAGGTCACGCCGACTATGTGAAAAACATGGTAACTGGTGCTGCTCAGATGGATGGCGCTATCCTTGTGGTAGCGGCTACTGATGGTCCTATGCCTCAAACAAGAGAGCACATCCTTTTATGTCGTCAGGTAAATGTACCGAGAATCGTTGTTTTCATGAACAAGGTAGACATGGTAGATGATGCTGAACTTCTTGAGCTTGTAGAACTTGAAGTAAGAGACCTTCTTTCTACTTATGAATACGATGGAGATAACTCTCCAGTAATCCAAGGTTCTGCTCTTGGTGCTCTTAACGGAGAACCTCAGTGGGTAGATACTGTAAACGCATTGATGGATGCAGTAGATACTTGGATTGAGCAACCAGTAAGAGATCAAGATAAGCCATTCTTGATGCCAATTGAAGATGTATTCTCTATTACAGGTAGAGGTACTGTAGCAACTGGTAGAATTGAGTCTGGTGTAATCAACACTGGTGACCCTGTAGATATCGTAGGTATGGGAGATGAAAAATTAACATCTACTGTAACTGGGGTAGAGATGTTTAGAAAAATCTTAGACAGAGGTGAAGCTGGTGATAACGTAGGATTACTTCTTAGAGGTATCGAAAAAACTGATATCAAGAGAGGTATGGTAATCGCTAAGCAAGGTTCTGTAACACCACACAAAAAATTCAAAGCAGAGGTTTATATCCTTTCTAAAGAAGAAGGTGGTCGTCACACACCATTCCACAACAAATACCGTCCTCAGTTCTATGTAAGAACTACGGATGTTACAGGTGAGATCTTCTTACCAGAAGGTGTAGAAATGGTAATGCCTGGTGATAACTTAACTATTACTGTAGAATTACTTCAACCAATCGCTCTTAACGTAGGTCTTAGATTTGCAATCAGAGAAGGTGGTAGAACAGTAGGTGCTGGTCAGGTTACTGAAATCTTAGACTAATATCTATTCAATAATCCAATAAAAAACTTCCGTAAGGAAACGCTTCTGAGCGGAAGTTTTTTTAACTACGGGCATCGTCCAATGGTAGGATACCGGTCTCCAAAACCGTTGATCTGGGTTCGAATCCTAGTGCCCGTGCAAATTAAATAAAATGAGTTCATTAGTAAGTTTTTTAAAAGATTCTTATATAGAGTTTAAAGATAAAGTAGAGTGGCCGAAGTGGCCAGATTTACAGTCTTCTACCATTGTGGTGGCTGTATCTACTCTCATATTAGCTCTATTTACTTTTGGCGTAGATTCTTTTTTTAGTCGATTGATTAACAATACTTTTAATATACTCATTAGTTTATTTAACTAATCGCTTCTTAAATTGTTTCCCCTCCTATGAGTGAACTTAAATGGTATGTGCTAAAAGCCATAAGTGGACAAGAAAATAAGGTTAAAACTTATATTGAAAACGAAATCCAAAGATTAGGTCTTGGTGATTTTGTTTCTCAAGTGGTTATCCCTATGGAAAAAACCATACAAATGCGTAATGGTAAAAAAGTACAAAAGGAAAAACCTTACTATCCAGGTTACTTAATGGTGGAGGCCAACTTAAGCGGAGAGGTACCACACATCATCAAAAACATTCCAGGTGTTATTTCTTTTTTAAGTTTAACCAAAGGCGGTGATCCAGTGCCGATGAGAAAATCCGAAGTGAACCGTATGCTTGGGCGTATGGATGAACTTTCAGAATTCGCTTCTGATATTGAAATTCCGTTCACTGTGGGCGAAAGCGTGAAGGTGATTGATGGACCTTTCAATGGCTTTAATGGTACCATTGAGAAAATCAACGAAGATAAAAAGAAACTTGAAGTCATGGTTCTCATTTTCGGTAGAAAATCACCGTTAGAATTGAGTTACATGCAAGTAGAAAAATTATAAAATATTAAGCTTTAATGAATGAGAAGAGCGGCTTTAAATAATTAAAAGTCGCTCTTTTCTTTTGTCTTTTGTAGAGATTTATTCAACCTCATCTAAGGCTTCTAAAATAATTTGACAACCTTTTGTAATCTCCTCTTGGGTAATGGTGAGCGGTGGCGAAATTCTAAGATATTCATTGCGGTAGAGTTGCCAGAAGACAATCAACCCTTTTTCCATACAGCGTTTGGCTATTTTCAGTGTATACTCAGGAGAGCCGAGATTAACCGCAAGCATCAGCCCTCTACCATTGATATTTTTAATTTTAGGATGCTGGAGCAAACTTCTAAACACTTGCTCTTTGGCATCTATTTCCGCCATTAAATTGCTTTCCAAAACCTCTTTTAAGGTAGCAAGACAAGCTGCCGCAATGAGAGGGTTGCCGCCAAAAGTGGTAATATGCCCCAACTTTGGCGAGTGGGATAAAGTCTGCATAATAGCTCTGGAACTCATAAAAGCGCCCACAGGAACGCCGCTGCCCATCCCTTTGCCCATCACCAAAATATCAGGGACAATGCCATAATGCTCAAACGCAAACAACTTACCCGTACGCCCGAAACCAGGTTGTATTTCATCTAAAATCAATAAAGCGCCTACCGCCTCGCAGCGGCGTTTTAGTTGGAGAAGATAATCTTCATTAGGCAATAAAAAACCGGCTGCCCCTTGGATGGTTTCCACAATGACGCCAGCCGTTTTTTCTGTAATCTGGGCTAAATCCGCCGTATTATTAAACTCAATGAAATTGACCATAGGAAGTAGCGGTCTAAATTCTCGCTTATGGTACTCGTTGCCAGCCACGCTGAGGGCGCCGTGGGTATTGCCGTGGTAAGCATTTTTAAACGCGATGATTTCCTCTCTTCCTGTGTATCTTTTGGCTAATTTTAGCGCACCTTCTATCGCCTCGGCGCCGCTATTCACCAAGTAGGTCATTTCCAAAGGTGCTGGTGTGGCTTCGGCTAAGAGTTTACACAAGGCTACAGGCTTTTCCTGAGCGTATTCTCCATAAACCATAATGTGCAGATAGCGGTCGGCTTGTTCCTTAATGGCAGCGATGACCTTAGGGTGAGAATGCCCCAAAGTGTTGGCAGAAACGCCAGCTACAAAGTCTAAATAGGCTCTTCCATCTTTGCCATAAATATAACTACCCTCCGCTTTCTCAGCCTCAAAACCAGAGGCAAAAGGCGTGGTCTGAGCTTGGTATTTAAAAAAATCTTCTTGCATTGTTTTAGCGTATTTTTATTGAAATCAAGGTTGAAAACTCAAAGCTATTTTGGGAATACTTTGAGTTTTTATTTTCGTTGTCTTTTAGGTCCTTTATTTTTCTGTGCCTCTTCTTTTTTTTGCCTTAGTTCTTTGGCTTTTAGGTAGAGTTGGTCATCAGAAATGTAGACCGTTTCTGGATAATTCGGCGAGTCTAAAAAGATATCTTGCCAGCGCCTTAGTCGGTCTTTGGTATTCCAATTAAAATCAGGGAAAAAGCGTTTTTCCTTAGAAACGGCACTCATCGGGTGGAGGTCTATATTCGCACCGATGTTGCACGAGATAATCTGCACTTTTCGCTCCTCAAATAAAGCTTCTATAACGCCACAAGTGGAAAAAGCAATGCCGATACGCTCTGTTTTTTTCGTTTTTTCATCTTGAGAATCGGCGTAGGTAATGGCTTGGGCGTTGCCGATGACTTTTGCGATTTTAATTTCATTCTGGTCAAAGAAAACCGTCATCAGGTTGCCTTTCACTTGGTTGAACTCATCTTTCAAGTTAAGCGAATCCGCTTTGCTAATGGCAAAGGCGTGGTCTTTCACTTTTATGGAATCCATTTGTTCTGTAAGGGTGTTCATATAAACCTCTATTTTATCGCCAGAAATTTGCTTTTCGCCAGTCCAAAATAGGGGCTTGCCGAGGAGATGAAGAATGCCATCGGTCTCGTTAAAACTTAGAGAATCTGCGCGCCCTTGCATATTGGTTTTGAAAATTCGAGCACGGTGGTAGGCTCTCAGGTAGCTTTTTTTGGTTCGTGTGCTATCGGGCTTTTGGAAGGCGATGATTTTTTCGGCGCCAAAATAAATAGAATCTTCTTTTAATATTTTTACCGCATAGGGCTTTTCGGTAATCATCGCAGAGTCTTTAAACTCGTAGATTTCGGCATAGCCACCACGGATAAAACGCTGTTCTTGGGGATCATCTAAATAGGCATCGCCTTTGGCTGTGCCGAAGCCTGTATTTTGGTTGTAGTACATCGTTTCGCCAGTGAGAATTTTGCCGTTGTAATGAATTCTGGAGTTTTTATTGAGGAAAACTTCTTTAGAATTCATCAGATATTTGCCCTTTTCGGTGTAGACATAATTTCTTGGATTGGCTTTGTTGATGACTTTAGTAGGACCAAAAAACTCCGCAACATTGGTTTTCTGATTTTGAATAATTTTAGAACCTTCCACGCGGTATTGGTCGTTATCAATGTTCACATGCCCCGATACATCAATGGTTTGGGTGTTGATGTAGTAGGTTGCCGTTTGCGTCCAAATGGTATTGCTGCCGTTGAAAATGGTGCCACCACTGTTGAAATATGCCGTATTGGGGATTTTATCGTAATAAAGCGTTTCGGTTTTGATGGTTTGTTTGGGATCGGTAAGGACGACATTCTTTCTGGCGATGCCGCGTTGCGTTTTGCCATCATACTCCATCTCCTCCGAAGTGATGCGGTTGCCATCTGCCGTGGTCAGCTCTACATTGCCTAAGGCTTTCACAAAGTTCTCTTTTTGGTAAAAGACCACCCTGTCCGCTTTTAGAACGGAGCCTTTGTGCTGAAACTCCACCTTGCCGATAAATACAGGGTTGCCCTCATACCAATCTGTACGAGAGACCAAAGAGTCTGAGTGGATATGCTTGAGCTTTTCCTCCGCTTCGTTGGGAGGTTGGGGCGTGGTTGGCGTTTGCTGAAAATAAGGATCTTTGGTTAAGGTAGGTTTATTTTGCGCCCAAGCCATGAGGCTCCAACAGCATAACCATAGTAGCAATAATTTCCGCATTATTGGTTTTTATGTCCGTAGAAATAAAGCGAGTGGCTGTCTATTTTAACACCAAAAATTTCCTCAATAGAGTCTTTAATTCCTTGGATTCTGGGATCGCAGAACTCTACAATCTCTTCAATTTCCTTGTCGCCATCTTTTTTGTAAATCACGAGGTGGTCGTGCTGTTTGTCAAAATAAGACTTCTCATAAGAGGCAGAGGTAGAAGATTTATCACTAAACTGATGTTTTCTGATGAGCCCTGCATCTAAAAAGATTTCTATACTGTTGTAAATGGTGGCTTTGCTCACATGGTATTTATTGTTGAGCATAATCAGATAGAGGTCATCTACATTAAAGTGGTGGTCCATTTTATAAATCTCCTCTAAAATGGTGTAGCGCTCTGGCGTGTTCCGAAAACCGTGGTCTTGGAGGTACTGTTTTAGCGCATCTTTGATGATTTCTATATCTTTCTCTTTTTGTTTTTTCATTATTGCTATGTTTTATCTTCAGTTGACAAAGATAAGTATTTCTTTGGTTTAATCAAGGGCGAGGTGATGGATAGCGTAACAAACCTCCATCATTAAAATCAATTGGATTTAAAACGCTCCTGCTGTATCCTGTGGTCGCCCGTTGGGCTGTAGAGTAGAGGCGCAGATTCTACGGTAACATTGTGCGTAGCTAAGCCAAAAGCCTCAAAATCATTGCTTCCCAACTTCCTTACCAGCGTGTAGATATTCATAATCACTTTTTCTTTAATGGTGAAGAGACTGTCGTTAATATAAACATTGTCAATCACCACATATTTTAAATCTGGCGGGATGTTATGCGCGCGCAATGAGGGGTAATTGCTCCGATCTGGGATGATGCCTTGGTCCATCATATCCTCTAAAACATCTTGAAAATAATCATTAATGCGGCGGTCTATTTTAAATCCGAGTTTAAAGTTGATTTTATAAATGGTACCCGCAGCCACCTCATCAATTTCATATTTAAAGGTATAAGGATCTTCTTGGTTGATGATGTTGAGGATGAAATAATGATCGGCGCGCTTAGGCTGCGCACGGATGATGGAGTAAATAATTTTAGACTCTATCTCATCCTCCTGCTTAGCACGGCTGAAGAAGGCTAAGTTGGTCGCATATTTAGGAATGCTGTCGTCCAGTTTCATCTCTTTGATGATGTCGGTATAGTTGGCTAATTTCACAAACTTGATGAATTTATTTTTAATCATTCTGCCATTATACCACGCATACATACAAATGCTGATAAACCCTGCCAAAACTACGGTAATCCAACCGCCCTCGTGGAATTTGATCACATTAGCACTAAAAAAGCCAATTTCTATGGTGCCATAGACCAACAAAAATAAAAAGATCAAAACACGAGGCACCCTTTTTTTGATTAAAAAGAAACAGAGCAAAATGGTGGTCATCAGCATGGTTACCGTAATGGAGAGCCCATAGGCAGATTCCATTTTTCCCGACTCTCGGAAGTACAGCACAACCACCAAACAGAACGCCAGTAGCCCCCAATTAATTTTAGGAATGTACATCTGCCCCTTAACCCCAGAGGGATAATCTATTTTATGAATGGGCCAAAAGTTGAGCGACATCGCCTCGGAGAAAATCGTGAAAGAGCCTGTAATTAAAGCCTGACTGGCAATAATAGCCGCCGCCGTAGCCAAAATAACCGCTGGCAGCACCATCCACGGCGGCATAATGCCAAAGAACGGATTGATGCCATTGAGTACCTCGTGGTGATATTTTAAAATCCAAGCCCCTTGCCCTAAATAGTTGAGAATGAGCATCACCTTCACGAAAGCCCAGCTTACACGGATATTTTTAGCACCGCAGTGCCCTAAATCGGAATAAAGCGCCTCCGCCCCCGTGGTACAGAGGAACACTGCCCCCATAATGATAATAGCACTCGGCGAATTGACCATCAGTTTATAAGCGTAATAAGGGTTAAAAGCCTTCAGAATTTCTAAATCATCCAATAAACGATAAGCGCCAAAGCCTCCCAAAGTGAGGAACCACAGCACCATAACGGGACCAAAAAACTTCCCAATAAATGAGGTGCCAAACTGTTGCACAAAAAAGATCACGATGAGAATAGCACAGGTAATCAGCACCACAGGCGTTTCAGGATTATAGATTTCAAGTCCTTCTATGGCGGACATCACGGTGAGAGAGGGCGTGATCACCCCATCAGCAATAAGCGCCGAAGCCCCAATAATGGCAATGAGGTAGAGCCACTTTCGTTTTAAATTTTTCACCAAAGAGAACAGCGCCAAAATGCCGCCTTCGCCCTTGTTATCAGCCCGAAGAGAGATGAGCACATATTTAATTGTCGTTTGGAAGGTGAGCGTCCAGATGATGCAAGACAGCGCGCCCTCAATATATTCATCAAACGGGAGCACAGCATCTTTCCTCGCATTGATGATGGCTTTCATCACATACAGCGGCGAGGTACCAATATCGCCAAAAACGATACCTAAGGAAACCAAAACACCAATAAAAGTCAGCTTTTTAGTATCAAAATGTTCTAATGTTTGGTGGGATTTGCTCATCATTATGATTGATTTTTATGAGTGCAAATTTAGTTTAAAAACCAATGATAGCCTTTAAAAAACGAATGAAAATGATATTCTCATCAGCGGAGTGTGGGGATTGATGCAGAATAGTGCTTAGTATAAAGGGATTGGGAAGAATCAAAATCTTAGATTTTTTCTCCACCCACCATCTCAAAAAAAACTATTATCTTTGCCTTTGCTATGAAGATTAACGATTGTATTTTAGAAGCTTTGAAGGCGCAAGGGCGTGTAGATATTCCGTATTTTGGGTATTTTCAATTAAAAGATGCAGGGGCGGTGCTCAATCCTGAAGATGGCTCTATCTTGCCTCCTGCCAAGCAAGTGGTCTTTGTAAAGGCACCTGTGGAAACCTCAGATTTTGTGGCTCAAGTGGCGCATTATAAGGCGATCGCTTTAGAAAAAGCCCAGTTTGAAGTAGAAACCCAAATCGACTATTGGAATAAAAAGTTAGAGGCTGGCGAGGCGTTTAGCATTGAGCATTTAGGGCGGTTTGAGGAAGCCTCAGAAGAGCCGCTTTTCATTGGCGAGCGTGTACACACCGAAGACACTCCAGATTTCTACGGTTTAGAAGCCATTCATATTTCAGATATTACAGCCAAAGCCCAAGATTCTACACCTCAAAAGAAAGCCAAACCATCGGTTGGGAAAGTGCTCCTCTGGCTTTTGGTGCTGGGTATCATAGCGGCAGGTTTGGTTTATTTGGCAGTAGAGCAACCCGAATTGATTTTCGGTGCTGTGAGCCAATTGCAACAGAAATAATCTTCATTTCCTATTTTTAAAATTACGATATTATATAATGACTCCAAAAATTAAAACCCCTAAAGAAACCCTTACGGTAATGACCAACATTGTCTTACCCAATGAAACCAACTCTCTAAGAAACCTGTTCGGTGGCGAGCTACTCTCCAAAATGGACCGTTGCGCTTCTATCTCGGCGGCGCGGCACTGCGGGCGGCGTGTGGTAACCGCTTCTGTTAACCATGTGTCCTTCCATCATCCTATTCCAGAAGGTGGCGTGGTGGTGTTAGAGTCTAAGGTTTCTCGGGCTTTTTCTACCTCTATGGAGGTCTATGTAGATGTTTGGATGGATGATCCCATTGCACAGAAAAAAATCCATACCAATGAGGGAATTTATACTTTCGTGGCGGTAGATGAGTTTAATAAACCCGTGCCTATTCCAGAGCTGGAGCCAGAAACTAAGGTGGAAAAAGAACGCTACGCAGCAGCACTAAGGCGAAAGGAATTATCGCTGATTCTCTCTGGGCGGATGAACGCTAAAGATTCTGTAGAGCTAAAAAAACTATTCTCTTAATTAATTGCAGGTTGAGAAGATAAATCGTGCTATGAGAATTCTCCAATTAGACCACAATCATCCTTTAATCCAAACGCAGCTGACCGCCGCAGGTATGCAGGTAGATGAAGACCTGACCTCCAATGCAGAGGCAATTTTGCAGAAGATTAAAAATTATGATGGCATCATTTTAAGAAGTAGAATCCCCATTGATGCCCATTTTCTGAACCAAGCCTCGCATTTAAAATTTATTGCAAGGGTGGGCGCAGGTATGGAAAATATAGATGTCCAAAAAGCCGAGGCGTTAGGGATAACGCTCATCAACTCCCCCGAGGGCAACAGAGATGCCGTGGCAGAGCAAGCGCTGGGGATGTTACTATTGCTGATGAACCGCTTGATTATTTCCTCCAATGAGGTAAAGCGCGGCATCTGGAAGCGAGAAGAAAACCGAGGCGAAGAGATCAAGGACAAAACCGTGGGACTCATCGGCTATGGTTATATGGGTAAAGCTTTGGCAAGGCGGTTACAAGGTTTTGGCTGCCGTGTGATTTTCCACGATATAAAGCCCAATCTTTCCGATGATTATGCCACGCAAGTCAGTTTAGAAACCTTGCAAGAACAGGCAGATATTGTGAGCCTTCATTTGCCTTTGGCTGAAGATACTTTGGGTTGGCTAGATGCCGATTTTATCTCAAAGATGAGAAAGCCGTTTTACCTCATCAACACTGCGAGGGGCAAAAATATCATCACCGCAGATGTGGTGCAAGCGCTAAAACAAGGCAAAATAAAAGGTGCCGCCTTAGATGTTTTGGAATACGAAAAAGCCTCTTTTGAGCGTTTAGAACATCAGAATCAAGATTTGGAATACCTTCTCAATTCCGAAAAGGTGATTGTAACGCCTCATATTGCAGGGTGGACGCACGAGAGTAAAATCAAATTAGCGCAAGTGATAGTAGATAAAATTTTAGCACAATTTAAAGCTTAACAGATGAAAATAGGGTACAGTATTGTGGTTTTGTTGGGTTGGTTTTTGCTCTCGTGTTCGGGGGGCAAGGAGTCTGTTCAGCCAGCACAGCCTAAAACCAACTTGCCCAATTTTTCTAATGTCCATTTAGACCATATTTTTAGCAAAGCCGATGGTGTGGTGGAGAATGAGGCGCTCCTCAAACTCAATTTAGAGGATTATTACCGAACCATTTGGGAGGGCGGCGATTTGAGCGGTGGCATTTTAGTTGCCAAAGGCGACCATATTTTATTAGAAAGATACCGAGGCTTTGGGCGTGAGAACCAGCAAATGCCCATCAATGAAAATACCCCGATGCACATTGCCTCGGTTTCAAAGGTGATGACGGCGATGGTGGTGCTCAAACTGGTGGAGGCTAAAAAGATAAAACTGAACCAAAAACTCACCGATTTCTTCCCCCAATTTCCTTATCCAGAGGTGGAAATACAGCACCTCCTCAACCAGCGGAGCGGGCTCCCCAAATACGAGTATTTTTTAGAACAAATCAAGCCTGCCCCTGCGGAACTGAACCAAAATTTTCTCTCCAATCAGGATATTCTCAACCTTTTGATTAAATACCAACCGCCTATGGCGCGTCCTGCCAATACGGGGTTTATGTATTGTAATACCAATTATGCACTATTGGCGCTGGTGGTGGAGCAAGTGACTAAAAAAGATTTCCCTACGGCAATGCGGGAGATGCTTTTTGAACCTTTGGGAATGGCGCATACTTTTATTTTTCAAGAGAAAGACATCAGCACGGCGGCACAATCGTTTTATTATAGAGACAATAAATTATATCCGCTTAATGTGTTAGATTTAATCTATGGCGATAAAAATGTCTACACCACACCACGGGATTTATTCCGATTTTCTAAAGCGATGTTTGCGCCCGATTTCCTTTCTCCAGAGCTGATGAAGCAAGTTTTTACGCCTTATAGCAATGAGAAAAAAGGCATCAATAATTATGGCTTGGGCATTCGGATGAAAATTTTTGATAACGGCGAAGTGCTGACTTATCACAACGGCTGGTGGCACGGCTCTAATTCGGTGTTTGTGCATTTGCCGAAATCCAAAGTGAGCATCATTGCCATTGGGAATAAATATTCGCGAAGCGTTTATTCTGCGGTAGCGCTATCGGGGTGGTTTGAGGATTTTCCAATGGAAGTAGAAACACTAACCAAAGCCTTGCAAACGCCGCCACAAGACAGCACAGCCACAGAGGCTCAACCTTAACGATAATACCTTTTGTACCTTATGAAAAAATTCCTTTTAATCTTCATTGCGCAGTTTTTACTTTGGTCTTGTGCCCGAGTGGGAACGCCCGCTGGTGGCGCTAAGGATACCATTCCCCCCAGATTTTTAGGCGCTAATATAGACAGCCCGAGGGTTAATGTATCCACGCAACTTAAAACTTTGCGCTTGGATTTTGATGAATATGTGAACCTCAAAAATATTCAAAAACAATTGGTGATATCGCCACCGATTAAGAATATCAAAAAAATTATACCGTCTAATTTGGCCAATCGTTATATTTTAATCGAGTGGGGAGATACGCTGCAAGCCAATACCACTTATAATTTCAATTTTGGAACCGCCATCACGGACTATAACGAGGGCAATGTTTTGCCTTATTTCAATTTTGCATTTTCTACGGGGGCTAAGTTGGACAGCCTCTACATCAGCGGTACGGCTCAGTTGGCATTGCCGCAAGCCTCTACCACAAGCGGCAAAGACACGAATATTGTTTTAGGACTTTACCAAGCTCAGGACAGCCTCAACTATCGGCAAAAACCATATTATCTGACCAAGGCAGACCAAGATGGTTATTTTGAGCTGGATTATTTGGCGCATGGGCGTTATAAACTCATCGCGTTTAATGATGAAAACGGCAATTCTGTGTATGATGAAGGCAAGGAAGCGGTGGGCTTCTTAAAAGATGATATTGATTTGCAACAGCGCATTTCTGGGTTAGATTTGTCGCTCTACCCTGCGAGACCTCAATTGGCGTATAAAGAGCTGAAACCTGCCACAGGTGGGCTTTTGATGCTTTTTGAAGGGCAACCTAAGGAGGTGAAAGTGGCAGAGGTTTCATCACAATTGAAATCTTACCAAGTGACGCATCAACCTTATTCTGATTCCGTGCGGATTTGGCTGGATCCTCAACAGGAGCAATTGAGCGACAAAGGGACTTTGCTGAAATGGAGCTACGATATTGGCACTAAGCAAGATACGGTGCAGATTTTCTATAAACCCAATGAGCAAGAGAATGCTTTGGCGCTTCAGAATGATGGTGGCGCTGTGTTGGCACCAGAACAACCACTAAGGATTACCGCCAATGCTTACCTCAACGCTCTAAAAACCGAAAATTGGCAGCTGAAAGCGGATAGCACGCAGGTGTTGGCTTTTGATGCGCAGATTTCCGAAAAAAATCCTTATCAGATAGAGGTTAAAGCCCCCTACGAAGTGGATAAAAAATACCGCCTCCTCATTCCTAAAACCACGGTATCTTCTTTCTATATCACCAATGAAAAAGCCTACGCATTTGATTTTGAAATAGGAAAGCCGCAGAATTATGGCTCTTTTATGGTGCGACTTTCGGCACTGCCACCTGCCAGCTTTTGGATCCAGCTTTTAGACCAACAGAATAAAGTGGCGGCTTCGCAAAAAACACACCAGCAGGAAATTAAATTTTCATCGTTGAAGCCAGGAACTTACCGCCTGCAAATATTGGTGGATAATAACGAAAACGGCATTTGGGATACTGCCAATCTCTACACCAATACTTTGGCGGAAGGTTATTACTTATTTCCGAAAAAAATAGAAGTCCGCCCAATGTGGGATTTGGTGGAGGATTGGAACATCACAATGGCTTCCGAGGCTTTAGAAAATACCGAGCCATCAACGCCCAAAACTTTAGAAACAGCCCCTTAAAATTAAAATCAATGATGAAAAAGATACTCAAAATCAGCCTATGGATTCTTTTAGGCTTTGGCTTGATCCAACTGATTCCAATAGATAGAACCAATCCGCCAGTAGATGCAAAAGTGGATTTTGTGAAAGTGATGCAAACGCCCAGCCAGATTGAGATTCTTCTCAAAAAATCCTGTTATGATTGCCATTCCTACGAGACGCATTATCCTCGCTATGCTTATGTAGCACCAGTTTCTTGGGTGGTGAAGCATCATATTAACGAGGGCAGAGCGCACCTTAATTTTTCCATTTGGGGCACTTATAATGAATACCTTAAAAAAGGCGCTTTGGAGCACGCGGTGGAAACTTTGCAGCGTTCAGATATGCCGCTGCCAGGCTATGTAGCCCAGCATCCAGAAGCAAAACTCTCCGCCAAGGAACGCCAAGCGCTGATTGATTATTTTCAGCAATTATCAGAGGCGGCGCTATTGCCAGGCAGCTCTCAGTGAGAAATTCGATCTAAGAGGGATTTGAGGTTTTGGGATGTCATCATTTTAAAATTCCCACCTAATCAATTGTGTATTCCGAAAAAATGTTTAACTTTATCACTTGAAACACAAAAGATTACACCACATAAATCCCAATTGATATGAAAAACTTTCTTAGCACCCCTCAGTTTTCGGACTATCAATCCGAAATAGACCAATTGGTAGAGCAAAGCCCTCGTTTTAGACGGGTCTTTTCGGAATATTGTACCTTTTGTGAAGAATTAGCCGTTTTAGAAACCACCGAAAATACAGACTTACCCGATGTTTTTTTAGAAGCTTTAAAACTTCAAGTCGCTTGTTTAAAGGCAGAAATAGAAGACTGGCTGCATTTTTCTACTTAAAAATAAAGCGGTATTGATTTTTAATTGCTATTTTAGCGAATTAAATTCGTTTTTATGATAGCAATAGTGGATGGTGGTTCTACCAAATGTGATTGGATTGTGCTGGACAACAGCGGCAAAAGCCTACTGAAAACGGAAACCATTGGGTTTAATCCTAATATTACAGATGCCCATTTAATTCCGTTGGAAATTGACAAAAATCAAGCCCTAAAAACGCACCAATCCGAGATTTCTCAACTCTTTTTCTATGGCTCGGGCTGTGGTATTGCAGAGAATAAAGCCATTGTAGAACAACAAATGCAGAAGGTATTCCCCAATGCCGAAATTACAGTGCACGAAGACCTTACAGCTGCGGCTTATGCGGGATATAGAGGCAATCCAGCCATAGTTTGCATTTTGGGAACTGGGTCTAACGCTTGCTACTTTGATGGCAAAACCGTCCGCAGAGACCTCCCATCGTTGGGTTTTTTAATCGGAGATGAGGGCAGTGGCAATGCCTTGGGAAAACACTTGCTCAGGCGCTTTTTTATGAAAAAACTCCCTGCCGATTTACACCAAGATTTTGTAAATACCTACCATTTGACCATAGAAGATGCCATTACCAATATGTACCATAATCCACGGGCTAATGCGTATTTGGCGGACTTTAATAAATTTATTGTAGAGAGAAAAAAGCACCCTTATTTCCAAAATATGGTGTTTGATGAGATGAAAAACTTTTTTGATTATCAAGTGCTCCCTTACCCCGAAGCCAAAGAGGCAGAAATCAATTTTATAGGCTCTATTGCGTTTGTGTATGAGGATATCCTCCGTGCAGCAGCGGCAGAACTCAACCTTAAAGTAGGGTTCATCGTGCAAAAACCGATAGAAAGTTTAGTCAATTATCATAAAAAATACATTCTTAACCTTTAATTAAAACACACAAAATAATATGCCGAGTAACACGAACAGAGACGAAAAGAATTTTAAAAAAGCCGCTTTAGATTACCACAGAGCGGAGCCCAAAGGCAAGATAGAAGTCATCCCATCTAAGCCCCATTCTTCGCAGCGGGATTTAAGTTTGGCTTATTCCCCAGGCGTTGCAGAGCCTTGTTTAGAAATAGAGAAAAACCCTGCAATGGCGTATGAATACACAGGAAAGAGCAATTTGGTTGCCGTGATTTCCAATGGTACCGCCGTTTTAGGCTTAGGCGATATTGGTGCTGAGGCTTCTAAACCCGTAATGGAAGGAAAAGGGCTTTTGTTTAAAATTTTTGCAGATATCAATGTATTTGATATAGAAGTCAATGAGAAAGACCCTGATAAATTTATAGAAATCGTAAAAGCGATAGCGCCTACTTTTGGCGGTATCAATTTAGAGGATATTAAAGCGCCGGAGGCTTTTTATATTGAGCAACGCCTAAAAGAAGAATTGGACATTCCACTGATGCACGATGACCAGCACGGTACTGCGATTATTTCTGCAGCAGCGCTTCTCAACGCGTTAGAGCTGGCAGGGAAGAAGATAGACCAAGTTAAATTGGTGGTGAATGGTGCTGGGGCGGCAGCCATTGCGTGTACCAAGCTTTATATGGAGCTCGGGCTCAAAAAGGAAAACATCCTAATGTGCGATAGCAAGGGCGTGATCAACCATAAGAGAACCAACCTAACGCCAGAGAAATTGGATTTCGTAGCACAAACCGATTTGGAAACTTTAGCACAAGCTTTAGAAGGTGCTGATGTCTTTGTAGGGCTTTCAAAAGGCGATGTGATGACGGCAGAAATGCTCCAGTCTATGGCAGAAAATCCGATTGTATTTGGCTTGGCAAACCCTACACCAGAGATAGATTACAACTTGGCAAAAGCTACCAGAGAGGATGTGATTATGGCGACAGGGCGCAGTGATTTCCCTAATCAGGTGAACAATGTGTTGGGCTTTCCGTACATTTTCCGAGGCGCGTTAGATGTTCAAGCCCGAGGCATTAACGAGGCGATGAAGTTGGCAGCCGTTCGTGCCATTGCAGATTTGGCGAAAGAACCCGTGCCAGAAGCCGTAGTATTGGCGTACAACCTTAAAGGCTTGAGTTTCGGTAGAGATTATTTTATCCCAAAACCTTTTGATAATCGCTTGATAACCAAAGTGTCAGTGGCGGTAGCCAAGGCAGCGATAGAAAGCGGTATTGCCAGAAAAACCATTGATGATTTTGAGGCTTATGAAAACCATTTGTTGGATAGAATGGGCAAAGATGATAAACTCATCAGAATGATGCAAAACCGTGCGCGCTCTAATCCAAAACGCGTAGCATTGGGCAACGGCGAGGAGTATAATGTGATTAAAGCTGCCCAGATTTTATACGAAGAAGGCATTGCAGAGCCAATTCTTTTGGGCGACAAAGCCTTGATTAAAGAAAAAATGAAGGAGTTCGGCATTGAGTTAGACCTCAAAATTGTAGACCCTAATGATGATGACCAAAAAGCGAAAAGAAAAGAATACAGAGAAACCCTCTGGAAGTTGAGAAACCGCAAGGGCATCAATGAATATAAAGCCAAGCGTTTCGTAAGGCTGAGGGATTATTTCGGTCCACTGATGCTCAAACACGGCGATACTGATGCCCTGATTGTTGGTTTTTCTAAAAATTATTCATCGGTGCTAAAACCCGTGTTAGAGGTCATAGAGAAAGAACCAGGCGTGGATAAAGTGGCTTCTATGATGATGATTTTAACAGGGAAAAAACCGCGTTTCTTTGCAGATACTTCCATCAATAAAAACCCAAGCGTGGAGGATTTGGTGAATATCGCGAGGATGTCGGAGCTGACCGTTAAGAGCTTTGCGATACAACCAAGAATAGCGATGCTTTCTTATGAAAATTTCTCTGACAATGCCGAGCCTTCGCAGAAAATGGCGAAAGCTGTGAGAGTGCTCCACGAAAAATACCCTAAGATGATTGTAGACGGCGAAATTCAACCCGACTTCGCGATGAATGCCGACCATTTGGCGGATTATCCATTCTCTAAGTTGGGCACCACGCCAGCCAATGTCTTCATCTTCCCTAATTTGGAATCGGCTAATATTTCCTATAAAATTATTAGAGGAATGCGTGTGGCACAGACCATTGGACCTATTTTAATGGGCTTGAAGCAACCTGTGCATGTCCTCCAAATGCGCTCCAGCGTAGATGAGATTGTCAATTTGGCAACCATTGCGGTGTTAGATGCGCAGCGCCGAGAAAAAGGAGAGTAAGAGGAAGAGGATCATTTAAAAAAGCATCTTTCATTTTGATGTAGATGATTGAGGAAACACGCCTTAATTCTATTGATATTGAGATGAAAGATGCTTTTTATTTTGCTCTTAATCTGAGTGTTAGTGGAGCATCGCCAATAGTTTTTTAATTCTTATCTTTGCAAAAATTTTTTTGAGAATATTCTTATGACAAAAACAGGAAAAATAGAACTCATGTGTCCTGCGGGGGATTTTACAGCCCTACAAGCCGCTATAGATAACGGTGCAGACTCGGTATATTTTGGTGTAGAACAGCTTAATATGAGAGCTCGTGCTTCTATGAATTTTACCATTGATGATCTCCCAGAGATTAGCCGTAGATGCAAGGAAAAAGGAGTTAGAACTTATTTAACCCTCAATACCATTATCTATGATCACGATCTTTCCATCATCAAAACTTTACTTGACAGAGCCAAAGAAGCAGACCTAACCGCAGTGATTGCAATGGATCAGGCGGTGATTGCCTATGCTCGGCAGATAGGTATGGAGGTTCATATCTCTACTCAAATAAATATTACTAATATAGAGACTGTGAAGTTCTATGCACTATTTGCTGATACTATGGTGATGAGCCGCGAGCTGAGTATTAATCAAATAAAGAAGATTTGTACACAAATAGAAAAAGAACAGATTAAAGGTCCCTCTGGTAATTTAGTAGAGATAGAAATATTTGGGCATGGTGCATTATGTATGGCAGTATCAGGTAAGTGTTATTTGAGCTTACACTCTCATAACTCTTCTGCTAATAGAGGGGCATGCAAACAGAATTGTAGAAAGAAATATACCGTAATAGACCAAGAATCTGGCTTTGAGATAGAGTTAGATAATGAATATATGATGTCACCAAAAGACCTGTGTACGATTAATTTTTTAGATCAAATTGTAGATGCAGGGGTAAAGGTGTTAAAAATAGAAGGAAGGGGGCGTGCACCAGAATATGTGGCTACGGTAACTAAATGCTATCGTGAGGCCATAGACAGTATTGCAGAGGGAACTTTTACCCAAGAAAAAGTGGCAGAGTGGATGAAACTGCTAGAAACTGTCTATAATAGAGGCTTCTGGAGCGGTTACTATCTAGGACAAGAGTTAGGCGAATGGTCTCCAAATCCAGGTTCTAACGCTACACAGAAGAAAGTGTATATAGGTAAAGGGAGACACTTTTATCCAAAATCTAATATTGCTGAGTTTTTAATAGAAGCATATGATTTAAGCGTAGGGGATAAGGTTCTAATACAAGGGCCTACAACAGGGTCTCAGGAAATGGAGATTACCGAAATGATGATTGATGGGCAGGGAATGAAAGAAAAAGCTACAAAGGCTGATGTGATTACTTTTAAAACCGGTTTTAGGGTGCGCCCGAGTGATAAACTTTATAAAGTAGTGAAGGCTTGATTTATGCTGAAAAAGAATTTTAAACCATTATTTATGCTGAAAAAGAATTTTAAACCATTATTTATGCTGAAAAAGAATTTTAAACCATTATTTATGCTGAAAAAGAATTTTAAACCATTATTTATGCTGAAAAAGAATTTTAAACCATTATTTATGCTGAAAAAGAATTTTAAACCATTATTTTTTTATTTATGCTTTTGGATGAGTTTGGCGGCGTGTCAATCTCAGTCTTTTGGAGGGCATGATTTCCCTAAAACGGTGTATCAATCTGAGGATTTAAAGGTGGTTCAGATTGCGCCTGATACTTTTGTCCATACGTCTTATTTAGCCACCCAGCAATGGGGAAAAGTGCCTTGTAATGGTATGATTGTCAGACATCAACGAGAAGCGATGGTTTTTGATACGCCCACAGATGAAGCCTCTTCGGAAGCTTTAATCCATTGGATTAAAAACGAACTGAAAGCCGAAATAAAATGGGTGGTGCCGACGCATTTTCACGATGATAATTTGGGCGGATTACCAGCGTTTCATCGGAATGCAGTGATGTCTGCCGCTTATTATAAAACCCGAGATTTGGCTAAAAAACACCAAAATGTGCAGATTCTTACCGGTTTTTCAAGTGTAGATTCAACTTGGGATTTGGGTGGTGAAAAAATTCGGATTGGGTATTATGGAGAAGGGCACACGGAAGATAATGTGGTGGTGTATTTTCCCAAAGATCAAGTGTTGTTTGGCGGCTGTTTGGTAAAGGAATTGGGCGCTGGCAAAGGCAACCTGTCCGATGCTTTTCCCCAAAAATGGTCGGCAACCATTCAAAAAGTGAAACGCGCCTATCCAGAAGCGAAAATTGTGGTGCCCGGACATGGCAAAATAGGGGGCAAAGCGCTATTGGACTACACGGCGCAACTTTTCAAACCATAATGATATTGATATAAAACGAAGCGATGGTCATCATAACCTTACAGAGAGATAAATGCATCGGTTGCAACTATTGTGCGGAGTTTGCGCCAGAGTTTTTCCGTATGTCTAAAAAAGATGGAAAATCGGTATTGCTAAAATCTAAGGATAAAAAGGGTTTTCATACTTTTAAAACACCTATTCCTGATGCTTTTGAGCCTTGCGAAAAAGCCGCCAAAGCTTGCCCTGTGAACATCATCTCCGTGAAGGAAATATAAAGGCTAAAAATTCGTTTTATAAATAAAGAGTATTGACTTTTAGTATTTTAACTATTTTTTTTGATTATTTATTGAAGCTGTATTTTCATCATTTTTATTTTAGACTAAACCAAGGGCTAAGAATTTTTAATTTTAATCCTCGGCAGAGTGTAGCGGCGGTGTTATTACTCGCTGGTTTAATGATGTTCAAAATTCCCGATGACCTTTACCCTTTGTTGTGTTTGAGCATTGTAATTTTATTTCATTTTAGGCGAAAAGATATTTTGTTTTTAAAGAAAGTATTTGGCAGTGCTTGGCGGTGGATTATTGGGCTTGAAAATGTTTTACTTTATTTAGTATTATTGATGCTTAACATTCATTATCAATTAGATAGCGGTGCATTATTGACTTCTGTTCCATTGTTATTGCTAAGTTTTTGGCATCCCAAACCTAAGTCATACGCTTTATGGCATTGGCGTTTTATTCCGAATTCGCTTTTTGAATGGCGGACAGTGCTAAGGCAAAATCCAATTGGTTTTTTCGTGATTTATTTACTTTTGCTCAGTTCTGCATATCATGTATCATCATTGGTGTTAGGAGGATTATTGATTCGTGATTTTTTAGGCGTTATTTTTATAAAAAATGAAAATAAAGAAATATTAATCGCTTATTTTAAACGCATTTCTTTACGCCAAAAAATACGATATAACGCTTTGTTTTTCAATGTATTATTGTTACCTGTCGCTATTATTTTTCTGATATTCAATTTTTACCGTTCGGAGTATATCTTGTGGTATTTTACTTTTGCTAATCTCTATTTTTTATTATTTTTAACCAGAAAATACAGTGAATATCATAGCAAAAAATCTGAAAATCATTTTGATGTTAGTGTATCATTGGTTTATTTTATTTATACAATAACAATAATTCCTGCGATTTGGCGTATCTTCAACAATTATAAGCAAGGTCAAAAAAATATTACAAATTATGTTGGAAATTCGTGATTTATCTGTCCAATTTAAAGATAAAAAGGTGCTCAGTAACCTTGAACTTACCGCCGAGGCTGGTCAGGTCATCGGGATTTTGGGTAAGAATGGGGCAGGAAAAACCACTTTGTTTGAAGCGATTTATCAAAATATTCAATATCAAGGGCAAATTCTTTGGAAAAATCAAAATTTAAGAAAATCTGAGGTGGCATATTTGGAAACGGAACATTATTTTTATCCATATATTACGGGAGAAGAGTATTTGTCTTATTTTTTCTTTACTCCTGAAAATGAGTTACAAAAGTGGTTAAATAGCTTTCAATTGCCGCTCAAAAGGTATGTTCAAGAGTATTCCACAGGGATGAAGAAAAAATTGGCATTACTTGGAATATTAGCTCTAAATCAACCCGTGATTATTTTAGATGAACCTTTTAATGGCGTTGATTTTGAGGGCGTTCATCATATTTATGAAATGATAAAGGAGCAAAAGCAAAAAGGCAAATTGATTTTGATGAGTTCCCATATTGTGGAAACTCTGTTTCATACTTGTGACGCGGTAGCTATCCTTAAAAATGGCCATTTTGAAAGTATTTATTCAAAAGAAGCGTTTAACCAATTATCATATTTTTCATTCTAATATGAAAAAATCGGAACTCAGAACTTATTATTTAGAGCAACGCCGAACGCTTTCTCCAAAAGAGCGACTTTGGGCATCTCAAAAAATTGTAGAAAATTTTATTTTACAATTTAACCCTATTGAAAATCAGTGTGTTCATTGTTTTTTACCCATAGATAAATTTGCAGAAATAGAAACACAACCGTTAATAGATTATTGTTTTCAGCATCATATTCGGGTGTTTGTGCCTAAGATGGTTCAGGAAGCTTTAATCGCGATAGAGCTAACGCCAGATACGATTTTGCAAAAAAATAAATGGGGAATACGAGAGCCACTCTCGCAACAAGATTCGGGTATTATCAATTTTGATTATGTTATTACGCCTTTGTTATATTGTGATGATCAAGGGAATAGGGTAGGGTATGGCAAAGGTTTTTATGATAGATTGTTCCAAAAAGTTCCCCCAACGACCAAGAAAATTGGCGTTAATTATTTCCCACCTTCGGAGGCGATAGAAGATGTATGGCATGAAGACATCCCTCTGGATTATTTAATCACACCTACGGAAGTGCTGTCTTTTGGCGGGGCAGTGTAGAAATTCAGAAAATAAAACTTAAATTCTTTTTTGAATTTTTCAGGCGCAGCTTTTAGAATATATTGCGCATTTTTCTCGTGTATGCCCATCGTTTTATTAAATCGATCAAAATATTCTACCTTAAATTGTGCATTATTAAGGGTGTCTTTTTGATACGGCATTTGCGTAATATTAAGCTCGTAGACTTTAATATTTTTTACTTTAAGACTCTCTATTTCAGTGAATAACGGTTTTAATGTTAGACTATCAGGTGCCTCAAAATATTTCAATAATTGTTTATAAATCGTGGAATCAATCTCGGTGTCTCTATTGCCAGAGAGGTAGAGTGTGGATAGGTCTAAAACTTCCTGTACTTTTTGCGTGGTAATGGCGTGGATGGCTTGTGTGCTATCCATCTGATTAACAGGATAAAAGTTTTTATTGCTACTATTTCTCAATTTTTCTAAATCGCTGATGTTGGGCGTTTTTTCTTTGGGCGTACAAGACCAACTCAATAGAAAACTTAAAATATAAAGAAGGCATAGGTTCGGTTTCATGGCTTTATTGGTCATTTTGGGTTGTAATTCTAAATTTAATCATCACTATTTTTCCATTTTTCATCTGAGTATTAATCATTTGCAGATTTTTTAGCGATGTGGTAGGCGTGGTCATCAGGGTAATGTAGCGCTCTTTATCAATAATTTCTACACCATAAGTTTCATTATCAAAAACTTGGTAAATTAACGCCTGATCGCTAATCAATCGGTTGAGGCGTTCCCTTTTTTTATTGACATCTACATCTGATTTTTTGGAATAATAATTCAGCATAATCGCGTAATCATCGGGCTTCAGCTGTATGGTCTCGTATTGTGGATAAGTAGGTGCGTGCTCCAAATTCCGATAAATGGTATCCGTTTTATAGTAAGGAGAGGAAATCACCATAGCCAAAGTTTTAGATTTGGTGGTATAAGTTAGAATATCATTCGGTTTTACCTTTTGTAGAATAGGCGATTCGCCCTCAATAAGGATTTTAACATCTAAGAAATCATTGATGCTGGTATTTCTGTCGGCATCAATAAACCTAAAAGCATAATTTTTAGTGGAAAATAGATTGGTAATGAGGAAAATAGCGCCAGATACTACACCAATCAAGATTAAAATCGCCATCCAAGCATAAGAACGGTTGAAAAATCGTTTTTTTTCTTTTTTATTCGTAGTGTTTTTAGAAGGTGTATTTTGCTTAACATATTCGTTATCAGTATTGCTATTTTGTAAAATTAGTTTTTTGTCCTCATTTTTTTCTGGAGATAAAACCTCTTTTTTGATAAAACCTTCTTCTATATGAATGTCCTCTGACTCCGAAGGCGAGGCTTCTAATTGAGCTGCTTCCATTAAAAGCAATTCGCTGATGTGAGGATGGTTTTTCTTAAAGTCATACCAAGACGCGTATCCCGCATAGGCAGAGAGTAAATTGAGCATGTCAATACGCGGCAACTTGCTTACAGGGATATTTTTAAAATAGTTATAAAACGATTTTTCGCTGATGTTTCCTTTGGCTTTTTTTCTTAAATCTTCCTGAAAATAGACAATATCAATTCCTTTCCATTGAGAAATTTCTGCCTCAGATGGGGTGTGATCTTTTAAAAATTGCTCTTGAACCTCCTTTTTTAGTTGTTCAAAGTATAATAAATCTAAATCAGCCAAAATTGATAATTTGATATAACTATTTGATTTTGAGTATTCATTTTTTGTAAAATGGTTTTACAAAGATATTACAATAAATTTTCTCTTGCAAATTTATTTATAATATTACCTTTGCCTTGTTCAAATTGAAGAACAGAGTAATTATTAAACAAATTTAAAATTTAATTCATTATGAAAAAATCATTGTTCGTAGCGGCTGTTGCTGCTTTAGCTGTTGTAGCTTGTAAAAAAACTGAAAACACTGAAACTACAGGTGTAGATTCTACTGCTGCTGCTGTTGTTGATTCTGCTGCTGCTGTAGCTGATTCTGCTGCTGCTGTTGTTGATTCTGCTGCTACTGTAGCTGCTGAAGGTATCGGAACTGTTGCTGATAAAGCTGCTGAAGCTGCTAAAGATGCTGCTGACGCTGCTAAGGATGCTGCAAAAGACGCTAAAGAAGCTGTTGAAGAAGCTGCTCACTAATCAAATTTTTGGTTAAAGAACTCTTCCGCTCTCTTTTTGAGAGCGGTTTTTTTATGTCATTTGCTGATGATTTTTACGCTTTTGTCTCAGAATTTCATAGCAACTGATGGCAACGGCATTACTCAAGTTAAGAGAATCAATCGTGCCTGTCATAGGAATTAACACATTCTCGCCTTGATTTTCCCAAAAAGGACTGATACCAGAATGCTCTGTCCCAAAAACCAATGCCGATTTTTGAGTAAAATCTTTCTCATCAATCATCTGTGCATCATAGCTCATAAAAGTGGTGAATATAGAAAACTGATGTTGTTTTAGAAAATCTAAAATGCTGGTATTATCGCTTTGGAAGACTTTCATTCCAAAAAGGCAACCCACGCTGGAACGCAGTACATTGGGGTTGTAGAGGTCAATTTTAATATCAGAAAGGATCAACGCTTCTATCCCAAAAGCTTCACAACTGCGTAAAATAGCACCTAAATTTCCTGGTTTTTCAATGCTTTCCACGATGATTACAGCAGCATTGGCACTGGGTTGATAATCCGCTAAGGAAAAATAAGGCGTTTGGTAAAGCCCTAAAATGCCTTCCGTGGTACCTCTATAAGCTAATTTTTGATAAATTTTCTCGGAAATTTCATAGATTTTTGCATTTTCGGGCAAGGCGAAAGCATCAGAAAAAATAGATGGACAGAGGTAAAATGCCGTATGCTCATAGCCAAAATCTAAGGCACGCCGATTTTCTTGTACGCCCTCTACCACCAGCTTTTTCTCTTTCTTTCTAAAACGATTGTCGCTAAGGAGCCGATAGAGGTATTTAATTTTTTCGTTTTGTAAACTTTCTATAACCGTACGCATAAGAGGTCTAATTTAGAGTGATGGCTCATCTGAGTCAATGGAGTTTTGAGCCCGTTCTACCAAGGCTTCAGGGAGTGCTTTTTTAGAAGTGGCGCCCATATTTTTAAGCTTTTGAGCACTACTCACCAAGTTGCCGCGCCCTGTGGAAAGCTTTTTCATCGCGTTTTCATAATCGCTTTTGGCATCATCCATTTTCTTACCGATTTTTAGCAAATCATTGATGAAACCTTCAAATTTATCATACAAAGCCCCAGCTTGACGGGCTATTTCTTCGGCATTTTGGTTTTGGTCAGCGCGTTTCCAAACATCAGAAATCAGTTTGAGATAAGCGATGAGATTGGTAGGGCTGAGCAAAATAATATGCTTGCGGTAGGCGTAGTTCCAAAGTTGGCTATCATGCTGAACAGCAGTAAGAAAGGCGGGTTCTATAGGCACAAACATAATTGTGAAATCCAAAGATTCTTTAATATTGTCATACCGTTTTTTTGCCAAAGTATCAATATGATTTTTGATGGCGAGCAAGTGGAGTTGGAGTTGCTGCTTTCTCTCTTCCTCATTTTCGCTGCTTACCATTCTTTCATAGGCATTTAGAGAAACCTTGGAATCAATAATCACCATTTGTTTGCCAGGGAGTTTGAGCACAAAATCAGGGCGTTGTGTGTCTCCATCTTCGGTTTTGATGTGGTATTGCGTAACATATTCCCTGCCGTTGGTCAGCCCAGAATCTTCTAAAATACGCTCCAAAATCATCTCGCCCCAGTCGCCTTGCGTTTTGGTTTGACCTTTGAGTGCGGAAGCCAGATTATTGGCTTCTTGGCTTACTTTGGTGGTCTGTTCCATCATCAGTTTGATGACATTACTGAGGGAAAAACGCTCCCGACTTTCGTTTTCATAAACCTCGTTAACGCGTTTTTTGAAACTTTCTAAATTTTCCCCCAAAGGCTCTAAAATGGATTTGAGGTGCGTTTGATTAACGGCTGTAAATTTCTCCGTTTTTTCTTCCAAAATCTTATTGGCGATGTTCTCAAACTGCAGTTTTGCCTCTTCTTGGATTTTCTCTATTTCCTTTTTTTGAGTGGCTAATAGTTGAGATAAACCATCGTTTTTAGCCAAAAGTTCACTAATTTGTGCGTAATATTCTTGATTTTTTTGAAGGCTTTCTTCGTGGTGTAGAGATTTTTGCGCCAACTGATGCTGAACTTCTTCTAAGCGTTGGCTTTGGCTTTCTTGCTGTGCTGAAAGTTGTGCCAAATGCTGGTTCAAGCGGTTGATTTCCTCTATTTTTTGAGTGCCCAAAGCTTTTTCCTCCTCTAAATTTTGGTTGAGTTCTTGCGCTTTGGCTTGTTGATTTTTTAAATCAATTTCGGTAGCAATAAATTTTTGATTGAGCTCATCATACACAGAACGGCTGATTTGCCCTGATTTCATCACGAAATAAACCACCACCGCCCCAATGGCGATGCCTAAAATAAGAAAAATGAAAATATAAGAATTTACCATCATTATTTATGAAATTCGTAAAACTTCTTTAGCGAGTTCTATCATTTTAGGTTCTCCAGTGTATTTACCGCGTTCATCGGAGAGTTTTACCGTTGGGATCCAGTCGCCGTTAGGGGCTTGTACGCCAATGAGTTTCATCACGATGTTCATTGGTTTTAGCCCAACATCATTAGTTAGATTAGTGCCAATACCAAACGAAATACCGATGGTGCCGCGCGTGGCATTGGTAATTTCTTCTACCTTTTCAAGGTTGAGGCCATCAGAGAAAATGATGTATTTAAAATTCGGATTGATGCCAAAGGCTTCGTAATGTTCTATGGTTTTTTTTGCGAATTCTATAGGATCACCGCTATCGTGGCGTACGCCATCAAACAACTTAGCGAATTTTTTATCAAACTGGCGGAAGAAAACCTCTGTGGTATAGGTGTCGGAGAGCGCCACCCCTAAATCGCCACGGTAAACATCTACCCAATGCTCTAACGCCAGCTGGTTGGCCATCTTGAAGCCGTATTCTGCGGCGTGGAACATAAACCACTCGTGGGCGTGGGTGCCAATGGGCTTTACGCCAAATTTCATCGCAAAATGAACATTGGAAGTGCCAATAAATTGCCCTTTTTTCTCATCGATAAGGGTTTTCATCACGAGTTCGTGGACTTTATAAGAATGTCGTCGCCGTGTGCCAAATTCAGCAAAGGTAACGCCCAGTTCATTGAGTTTTCGGGATTTTTCTATCGTGTTTTGAATCACGGCTTCGTTGGAATCCCGTTCCATTTTATTCATCTGATAATGGAGTTCGGAAATGAGCGCTAATAAGGGCACTTCCCAAAGAATGGTGCGGTACCAAAGCCCTTCTACGCTGACTTTTAGCTCGGTATCGGTTTGGGTAATTTTCACTTCGGAAGGGTCATATTGGTAGCCTTCTAAAAAATCTAAATAAGGTAAATCCAAATAGGGGCAGGTCTCTTGGAGGTATTTTTTTTCGGCTTTGGTGAGTTTAAGCTCCGCCATAGCGTTCACGGATTTTTGTAATTCTTCCGCAAAACCTTCAGGGAAAAAATGCTTGCCACGGTTGATAAATTCGTATTTTACTTTATCGGTGGGGAATAATTTTACCACGGCATTTTGCATGGTAATTTTATAAAAATCATTATCCAAAATGGATTTAAGACGAGTGCCAGACATAGACTGTTTTTATTAGATAGCAAAAATAGGATTTTTTTTTCATATGGCGGCGGTGTGGTGCGGCAAAGAAAAAAGGCAGAGAAAAACGCTTTCTCCACCTTGGTTAATATGAAAAATGAGGTTCAAATTATTGTCCTAAATAAGAGTTGTACATCCACACTTCTTTTTCTTGCTCGGTAATGTAGTCGCTCATCTGGGAGCTGGTTCCCTCATCGCCAGCGTTGCCCGCCAATTCTAAAATTTCTCTTTGCAGATCAATTACAATTTTGAATGAAGAAAGGATGTTCTCTACACACTTGCGGGCATCGCTCACCTCTTGGCTTTCCTTGATGGTAGAGCGTTTAAGATAATCGGTGTAGTTATGGTTAGGCGTAGCGCCAAGGGTTAAAATACGCTCTGCAATTTCATCAATTTTTAAAACCAAGTTGTCATAAAGTTCCTCAAATTTAGGGTGTAGCGTAAAGAATTGCTCCCCTTTAATGTTCCAGTGGGCGCCTCTTGTATTTTGATAAAATATAGAATAATTAGCGAGAAGGTCATTCAGTTTCTCTGCGATGTTTTGGCAGTCAGAAGCTTGTAGTCCGATGATGGTTGCATTGTTCATAATAATAGATTTTATTTGTTTTTTCGTTATTTTCTGAGGGCAAAGTTACGAGCGATAAGGGAGAGTGCCAAAGAATCACGATAGTTAAAAACTATAATGAAAACACTTTTTTTATATCACATTTTGGGGTGACAATATGATAAAATACTATATTTGCTCTATGAATTACAACCAAGCACTCAGCCAGCGGTATTCCGTGAAAAAATTTGATACCAACCGCAATATACCGCAACCGATATTAAACAACATCCTCACCGCAGGCAAACTCTCTGCCAGCTCTTTAGGCTTACAACCTTATAGAATTGTGGTGATAGAATCTGATGCCTTAAAACAGCGACTGATTCCCATTTTTAAAAACCCATCGCAGGTGAGCACTTGCTCGCATTTGGTGGTGATTGTGACGAAGAAAAATATAGAAGACAGCTATTTAGAAGGCTATTTAACGCATATTACCCAAGTGCGAGAAATCCCAATGACACAACTGGAGCTGTTTAGACAAAGCATCCGAGGTTATATAGAAACCCATACCGAAGAGAGCCTTTGGTCGTGGAATGAAAAGCAAAGTTACATCGTTCTGGGGAATTTGATGTTTGCTGCCGCCTTAGAGAGCGTAGATTCTTGCCCTATGGAAGGCTTTGATGCCGCTGCAATGAACCAAATTTTAGAATTAGACACGACTAAGGAGGCTGCATCGGTCACTTTGGCGCTGGGCTATAGAGCGGAAGACGATACCTTTCAGCATTATAAAAAAGTCCGCAAACCTGACGATAAACTCTTTCAATTTTTATAATCCATTACGATGAACCCACTGATTACCGCAGAGGCGTTAAAGCAACTGCCCACGGATTCCTATATTTTAATTGATGCAGGTAGTGGCGGCACTTCCAGAGACCATTATTTGGAAAAACATTTACAAGGCGCCCTTTATTTAGACCTTAATGAAGACCTTGCAGCGGTGCCTCAAAATCCAGCGCAAGGCGGCAGGCACCCTTTGCCACCCATTGAGCGGTTTAAAGAAACGCTGTTGAATATAGGCATAGAGCAGGGCAAGCACATCATCGTTTATGATGATAAAAATGCAGCGAATGCCACCGCGCGCTTGTGGTGGATGCTTAGAGCGGTAGGTTTAGAAAAAGTACAGGTTTTAGATGGAGGGCTATCGGCGGCGGCGCGCGCTGGATTTCCAATGGTGCAAGGCGAGGAACAGCCTCAAAAAGCCACACAGAAGCTCACCGCAACGCATTGGCTCTTGCCCACCGCTGATTTAGAGGAGGTTAAAGAAAATTACACTCAAAAAGATTACACCATTATTGATGTAAGGTCGGCGGAGCGCTACCAAGGCAAAGAGGAGCCCATAGACCTTACCGCAGGGCACATTCCGAATGCGCTGAATATGCCTTTTACCGAAAATTTAAATGCAGAAGGGCAGTTCCAATCGCCAGAGGTGCTAAGGCAACACTATGAAAAGGTATTAAAATTGCCAGAACAAACGGTGGTGCATTGTGGCTCAGGTGTTACGGCTTGTCATACCATCCTCGCGATGGCAGCGGCGGGCTTACCTTTGCCTAAACTCTATGTGGGTTCGTGGAGTGAGTGGAGCCGAAATGATTTGCCCATCGCTACGGAGGAAGCTCGTTTTTAACAATTGGCTTTTCATCAAGTTTTAAAATAAGTGCTTGTGGCATAGATGCTTGTGTTAATCGGTGTTGCTAAGGATATGATATAAATCATTATTTTGAGGCGCTAAAATTAACATAAAGTTAAAGAATGTTAAAGTATAAATAGCGATATTTGCCCACAGAAAAACTTATATTTAGAATAAAACTTATGAAAAGTAAAGCATTAAGAAAGACGGCATTAACCGCCGTGGTTACCCTTTCTACTGCCAGCGTTTATTTTGCGCAGTCGGCTAAGGATTCTCTAAAATCTAAGGACTTAGAAGGTATAGTCCTTACTGGGGTGGCAGATATTGCGAAGGAGAGAAAAACGCCTATCGCGGTTTCTACCATTAAAGAAGCTAAAATTATAGAGAAATTAGGGAACCAAGAATTCCCAGAAATTCTGAACACTACACCATCTGTGTACGCAACAAAAGGCGGCGGTGGTTTTGGTGATTCTAAAATCAATATCAGAGGTTTTGAGCAAGCCAACATTGCGGTGATGATTAACGGTATGCCGATCAACGATATGGAAACGGGCGCCGTGTATTGGTCTAACTGGGCTGGACTTTCAGATGTTACTTCTGCGATGCAGGTGCAGAGAGGTCTGGGGGCTTCTAAATTAGCCATCGCTTCTGTGGGGGGTACCATCAACATTGTAACCCGTGCGGCAGATAAGAAAAGAGGTGCCGTGGTGAGCGTAGGTGTTGGTAATAATGATTATCACAAAGCGCTATTCGCTTATAACAGTGGTAAAAGTGAGAACGGCTGGGCAACTTCATTCTTGATGAGTAGAACGGCTGGGTCTACCTACGCAGATGCGACGCAGTTTGAAGGTTACAACTATTATTTCGCCTTAGGTTACCAACCGAACCGCCAGCACGATATCCAGTTCACCATTACAGGCGCGCCACAGTGGCATAACCAAAGAGCTTATGAAATTGCCATTTCTGACCTTCAGAAAAGAGGCACAGAGGATAAGCCAAGCCGAACTTATAACGCAGACTGGGGCTACTTGAATGGCAAAAGCTTTAACGATAGAGTGAATTATTATCATAAACCTGTGATGTCCCTCAACTGGGATTGGAAAATCAACCCAACTTCTCAATTGAGCACCGTGCTTTACGCTTCTTTTGGTAGAGGTGGAGGAACTGGTAACACAGGAAAAGTGAATGGCAAGTCATTGGGGCAATTCGCCAGAACTTCAGAAGGTTTAATTGATTTTGATGCGGTTTATGCTGCCAACCAAGCGTCTACACCAGACCAAGGTACTTTGGTGCGTAGGGCTTCTATCAACTCGCATAACTGGTTTGGGATCATCTCAAGCTTCAACCATAAAATCAACGAAAACTTAAACTTTACCGTAGGGGTAGATGGTAGATATTATTATGGATACCATTACCAAGTGGTGAGTGATTTAATTGGCGCTTCTGCTTACAAAGATACCAGAAACCAAAATTTATCTGCACCTAACTATGTGAGCCACACTTTTGAGGCACGCCCAACTTGGAATCCTTTCGGTGGAAAACAGAACGACCTCCAAGATAAAATTTCTTATAGCAATGATGGCGAAGTGAGATGGTACGGCGGTTTCGGTCAGTTGGAATATTCTAACGATAGATTGTCTGCCTTTGTACAAGGGGCTATTTCTAACCAAGGGTTCCAGAGAATTGACAACTTTATTGTAGATGGGCAGACTACGCTCAACGGTAAATTGGTAAGCGCCACTAATCCTGCCACTGACAAAAATCCTGTGCTCCACACCAAAACTGGATTTAAGGATATTTTAGGTTATAATGTGAAGGCTGGGGCTAACTTTAACATTGATGAGAAGAACAATGTCTTCGCGAACATTGGTTACTATTCTAAACAGCCGTTCCTCAATGCCGTATATCCAAACAATAAAAACTACCTTAACCCGAACTTGACCAATGAAAAAATCTTCGGAATAGAAGCGGGCTATGGTTTCAGAACGGCAGGCGTTAATGTGAATCTGAATGTGTATAGAACTTCTTGGAAAGACAGATTTTTAAGAAAACCCAACCAAATTACTTTAGCGGACGGTTCAAGAATCAATGCTTATGCTAATATAGAAGGCATTACCGAAATCCACCAAGGGGTAGAGTTAGAAGCCAGAGCTAAGGTGAATAAAGTTTTAAGCCTTAATGGTATGTTCTCTTTCGGAGATTGGTATTATAAAGGTGATGCGAATGGATACCTTTTTGATGAAACCAACCAACCGATAGACACACAGGGCAATCCAGCATCATCTTCAGCTGTGGGGACTAAACTTTATCTAGATAATGTGAAGGTAGGAGATGCCGCTCAGATGACTGCCTCTATAGGAGCGGAGATCAAGCCAGTGGAAAATATTAAATTAGATGCCACTTATAGATATGTGAATAATCTGTACGCCAGACTGAACCTCTTAGACTTTACTACGGAGAAAGCGGCTGACAAAGGGGCTCTAAAATTACCAGCTTACGGCTTATTTGATTTAGGGGTATCTTTCAAAATTCCTTTGAACAACCCTAAACAATACTTCACTTTAAGAGGTAATGTGTACAATTTATTTGATACTTATTACATCCAAAACTCTTATACCAATCTTCAAAAGGATAGAAGCGATTTCGCTACAGATGCAGAATACAATGCCTATGCGAACAATCCTAAAAACTTCTACAAAGGTATAGATGTGAATAACAAAGTATTCTTAGGTTTCGGTAGAACTTGGGCAGCCACGATGTCTTTCCATTTCTAAAACACCATTAACCATAATTTTTAAAATCCCAACCTGCTTTGTGTTGGGATTTTTTATATCTTTGCGTAAAAAGAAAAATTATGGACTTTACAATGATGCTCCACGCCCACCGCGGCTTGGCTTACCTTATTTTATTAGCCACCACCATTTTTGTGGTTACCTTACTCCTCACGATGTTTAGCTATTCGGGGAAAATCACCAAAGGCTTGAGGAAATCCACCCTTTTCACAATGATTTTCTTCCATACACAAGCTTTAGTAGGGCTTATTTTGTTGTTTTTCTTCTCTCCAGGCTTTCAGGCAGCCAAAGGTTCAGGGATGCTGATGAAAGATGCCGCACTGAGAAAAATTTATGTAGAACACCCTACCGCTATGGTGATAGCAGCCGTTCTACTCACCATTTTCAATAAAAAAATCAAAACCAGAGACCGCCTTTCTTTGGGACTCGTTGCCTTAGGAGGCATTGCCGTATTATTGATGCTTTGGGCATTCCAGTGGCAAAGGGTTTTTGGATAACCAATTTTTAAATTTAAAAAAAACTTTTATATTTCAATCTGATGAAAGTAGCCGTAGTAGGTGCCACAGGTATGGTGGGACAAGTGATGCTAAAAGTATTAGAAGAACGAAATTTCCCTGTCACAGAGCTCATTCCCGTCGCTTCTGAAAAATCGGTGGGCAAAACCATCACATTTAAAGGTCAAGCATATTCCATTGTGTCCTTAGCCACGGCAGTAGCGGAACGCCCTGATATAGCGCTATTTTCGGCTGGTGGCAGCACTTCGTTGGAGTGGGCACCCAAGTTTGCCGAAGTAGGCACCGTGGTGATTGACAACTCCTCGGCGTGGCGGATGGATGAGGATAAAAAACTGGTGGTGCCGGAAATTAACGCCCATACTTTAACCAAAAAAGACAAAATTATCGCCAACCCCAACTGTTCCACCATTCAGCTGGTGATGGTGCTTCATCCTTTGCATCAAAAATACCAAATGAAGCGCGTGGTGGTCTCCACTTACCAATCCGTTACTGGAACGGGGAAAGCCGCCGTGGATCAACTGAATGATGAAATCGCGACTTCGGTGAATGGTGGAGAGGCATCGGTGCCAAAAGTCTATCCTTACGAAATTTTCAAAAATGCCATTCCCCATTGTGATGTCTTTGCGGATGGCGGCTACACCAAGGAGGAAATTAAACTGATGAAGGAGCCTAAAAAAATTATGGGCGATGATCGTTTTAGCCTTACCGCTACGGCGGTGCGCGTGCCAGTGCAAGGCGGGCATTCCGAAAGTGTGAATATAGAATTTGAAAACGATTTTGACCTTGATGAGGTGCGGGCATTGCTCTCCGAAACCGATGGCGTGGTGCTCCAAGATGAGGTTACCGCAAATGAATACCCTATGGCACGCTATTCCGAGGGGAAAGATGAGGTTTTTGTAGGGCGCCTCCGAAGGGATTTGTCGCAACCGAATACCCTTAATTGCTGGATTGTTTCGGATAATTTAAGAAAAGGTGCCGCTACCAATGCGGTGCAGATTGCAGAATATTTAGTCAACCATCATTTGATATAAATTTTGAACAACGCCCAAAACAAATACAGCTTTCAGCGCACGATAGCCATCATTGGCGTATTGCTTTTTATCGGCAAACTGGTGGCGTGGCAGCTGACCAATTCCGATGCCATCTTCTCCGATGCGATGGAGAGCATTGTCAATATCATTGCGGCATTTATGGGCTTGTATTCGCTGTATCTCGCTTCTAAACCCAAAGACCACGACCATCCTTATGGTCACGGCAAAGTGGAGTTTATCACGGCGGGCATAGAGGGCGCACTGATTATTTTTGCCGGGATTTTGATTATCGTGCAGTCGGTGAGTTCCTTGCTGGAGGGCAATGAGTTGCATCAGTTGGATTGGGGGATTGGCATTGTGGCGGCTACGGCGGTGGCCAACTACATTATGGGCTATATTTCCTACCAAAAAGGCAAGCGCGAAAATTCCCTCGTGCTGATGAGCTCTGGCAAACACCTCCAAAGCGATACTTTGACCACATTGGGCGTAGTGGTCAGCTTGGTTTTGGTTTACATCACTAAAATTGACTGGTTAGATGCGGCGGTGGCTTTGGTTTTTGGCGCTTATATTATGGTGGTGGGTTACAAAATTGTCCGCCAGGCGCTCAGTGGTATTATGGACGAAAAAGATGAAGCGCTCTTCAGCGAAATTGTGCAAGTGTTGCAAGACCATCGGCATAAGGAATGGATTGATATTCATAATATGAAGGTGCAACAGTTCGGCGCCCATCTCCACATTGATGCCCATATGACGCTGCCTTATTATTACACGCTAAGGGAGGCGCATCAGCAAATGGAAAAAGCCATCAAACTCCTATTATCCCACACGGAGCGCACGGTGGAGTTTAACTTTCATATGGATGATTGTAAGCCTTTTTCTTGCGAAATTTGCGAAATGGATTGTCCGTTTCGGAGCAAAGCTTTTGTGAAATCCGTAGTCTGGACCGCAGAAAATGCCGCTCAAGTGAATAAACACTGCCTCAACGCTTAAGGCTTTTGGCTTTTGAGGAGGAATTTTCGGTAATAAAACAGCGGAATAATTAGCAACAGCACCAATGGCTGAATCACAAAACGCCTAACATAAAACCCAAATAATAGCCCCCAACTGAACTCGGTGGAGACACAATATAAATAAATCGGAAAGGTGATGCCGAATACCAATAAGATTAAAACGCAGCCTTGGAGTGTCCACGCTTTATTATGAAATAAAAATTGGATAATCACCGCCGAAAACAAGAGGTTGAGCGCCATTCTCAAAAGGTGGCTCCAGATGAGCGGCATCCATTCATAATAGGGGAAAGTTTTTATGGCTTCTATACCTTTAAAATAGGATAAAAAAGGGTCGTAGAACCATTGCCTTTCAAAGAGTCGCACGCTCACCAACCCCGCTATACCGAGGACAACCATAAGTCCGCTAAGCCACTTTTTCATTTTTCAAAACAAAAAATTTAATCCAAATAATCCAGAGCAAAACCACACCGCCATAGATCACGGCAGGGAACACATAATCGTGGGCATAGTTGATATATTCAGGGGCTTCCACCGCCACAATATTGATGCCGACAATACGCAACACATTCACGATATGAAGCGCTACCAGCCCTACCAAAACGAAGACAAAAGTCTTCGCCCCTTGATAAAAAGCAAAGATGAACGCCGCAAATAATATCATCACAGAAATGGCATTGCAGCCCTCTACCATACGGGAGACATAGTCGCCATTCATATAATACCAAGTGGTTTTGTACTCGGGTTGCGGCACTATTTTAGAAATATAACCCATCTGATTTTGCACCGAGGTACATTGCTGAGCCACAAGCGTAGAAAAACCATCTAAACCCTCTTGACTATTCAGGTAGAGTTGGTAAAGCCCCAAGAGCGCCAGATAAATCAGAATAAACCGAACTAAAATCTTTAAAACAGGCTTAAAATCTTCAAACATTTTGCAAAGTTAATGTTTTTTATGAAAAAATCCGCCATCTTCAAACAAAGGTCTAAAGTGTGTGAAAAATCAAAAATAGAAAATTAAAACAGCTGAGGTTCAGGAGGTTGCTCATAGCCGTAGTCAATTTCTAAATTGGAGGAAGCTGCAGCGGCAACCGCCAATTGGTCGCAGCGCTCGTTTTCTGGATGTCCGTTGTGCCCTTTTATCCAGTGGAAATGTGGTTGGTGGCGTTGGTACAGTGGCATAAAGCGCTTCCAGAGGTCAGGATTTTTTACATTTTTATACGCTTTTTTCACCCAATTGTAGATCCATTTTTTGTTGATGGCATCGGCAACATATTTACTATCGGTGTAGATGTGAACCTCGTGTCCATCGCTATTGATCTTCTCCAAAGCCACGATCACTGCCAAAAGCTCCATACGGTTATTGGTGGTTTTTCTAAAGCCTTGGGCCAAGGTTTTTTCGTAATGCTTATCGGCAACGCGCATCAGCACACCGTAGCCACCTTTGCCAGGGTTGCCACTACAAGCGCCATCGGTATAAATATCAATCTTCATTTAGAACGGCATTTCCTCATCCGAATCGAGGGATTCATCATTCATTGCGGAGCCCATCACCTGCGGATTGGCAGGCACTCCAAAGGCATCATTAGGGTTGATGGAAGTTTTAATCATCCCAAAACCACTCGGGGTATGGTTAGTCGTATTGTTAAAATCCGAGAAACTCAACGAGGTATCCAAATCTCCAAATTTGGCAATTTCTTTTTGGAACGAAAGCCGCACTTCGCCAGTAGCACCATTACGGTGTTTTGCGAGGATAATCTCGGCTTGGTTGGTGGTTGATGTTTTTGGTTCTTCTTCATCATTATCCCAAAATTCAATTTTATAATACTCAGGACGGAAGATAAAGGACACAATATCCGCATCTTGCTCTATGGCGCCAGATTCCCTTAAATCCGACAACTGGGGGCGTTTGTTGGGGCGTGTTTCCACCGTTCTGGAAAGCTGAGACAAGGCAATAATCGGAATGTTTAATTCCTTCGCAATGGCTTTTAATGAACGGGAGATGGTGGAAATTTCTTGCTCTCTGGTACCACCTTTCCCTGAGCTGGCGGTCATCAGCTGGAGGTAATCCACCATAATGATTTTAACGCCGTGCTGCATCACCAAACGCCGTGCTTTGGCTCTAAAATCAAAAATGGAGAGGGCGGGGGTTTCATCGATGAAGAGCGGTGCATTCTCCAACGCGGCAACATTATTAAAGAGGCGTTGCCACTCATCATCGGTCATTTGTCCTTTTCTCAATTTTTCGGAAGAAATCCCCGTTTCGGAAGATATCATTCTGGTAATGAGTTGTATAGAAGCCATCTCTAACGAGAATACGGCAATGGGCGTTTGTTGTGCCACGGCAATATTTCTCGCCATAGAGAGGATAAATGCGGTTTTACCCATACCTGGACGCGCCGCAATGATGATGAGGTCTGAGTTTTGCCAGCCTCCCGTTTCTTTATCCAAAAGCGAAAATCCAGAAGGAATACCCGAAAGTCCTTCTTTATCCTTTAGAGATTTTATTTTCTCTATCGCCTCACTCACCAAAGCGCTGGCGGTATCAAAGCCTTTTTTTATCGTTCCGTTGGTAATATCAAAAAATTCTTGTTCGGCGCGGTCCAAAAGTTCAAAAACATCGGTAGATTCTTTGTAAGAATTGTCAATAACCCCTGCCGATACGCTGATAAGGCGCCTTAAAATGTACTTTTCTAAAATCACGCGCGCGTGGTATTCTATGTGTGCCGAAGAGCTGACCGTGGTGGTGAGGTCAATGATATAAGCATCGCCACCTGCCAAGTTGAGTTTCTCTTGGCGCTTGAGCTCTTGGATCACCGTCATCATATCTATCGGTTTATTCTCCGAAAATAGTTGGATGATGGCTCTATAAATTTCCTGATGTCTGGGATCGTAGAACACATCAGGAACCAAGAGGTCGTAAGTATCATCTAACGCCTTCTTATCGATGAGAAAAGAACCGATAACCAACCGCTCCAAATCTACGGCGTTAGGGGGCATTTTGCCCTGAGAAATAGAAAGTTGCTGAACTAAATTATCGTTATTTAATGATGATGTTTCTCTCTGTACCATACAGCAAAGATAACCCTTTTAAAGTAGAGAAAAAACGAATGTTAAAAAATCGTGTAAAAATATTGTAAGGTGTTGATATATAGCAAGCAATTAAGTTTTGATGAATGTTGATAACTGTCAATAAAAAACCTCTCTTAAAAAATTGAAACTCAAAATCTTAAAAGAGGTTTTTATCGGTAAAAATGCCGTTTAGGGTTATGAGACCACCTCGGCATCTATGGTTTTAATGTTTCTTTGGCGCTCCTCCCATTCCGAATAAGCGTGGAGTTCCTCCATCAGCATCGGCATAGCCAAGGCAATCAGCGCAATATCATCTAATGCCCCAATCACGGGAATCCAGTCGGGTAGAATATCTATCGGCGAGATGATGTACGCCACGACCAGCGCAGGAACCAAAATATTTTTGGTTTTTGGTTTGTATTGTTTTTTCATAATGGCTTTTACCATTCTTACCAGCGTGGGCAGCTTGCCGATAAATCCTCTGTGTTTTACTACTTCTTTAAATAATGTGAATTTAGATGCCATTGTTTTTTCTATTTGATTGGTTACAAAGCCCATTTTGCAAAATCTATTCCAAAAAAATTATGGCGCCAAGCTGGTGATGAGCTGATGCACCGCTTCGGCATTCCAATCATTGGCACCATCATCTTTCTGAGCGATGTATCCCATTTTGTCAATGATGAAAGTGGTGGGAAAGACTTTGGGCAGCAACTTCTCCGAAATGGGGCTCTGAGCGATGTAAACGGGCGCAGTATAATGGTTTTCTGCCAAAAATTTCTTTACGCTTTCTTCCTCATCTTGCATCGCGATGAGGATAAAGGCAGCGTTGTTTTTTTGTTGGTCATAAAGTTTTTGGATGGAGCCCCATTCCGCGCGACACGGCGGACACCAACTGCCCCAAAAGTTGAGAAACACCACTTGGTTTTTAAAATCTTTAAGATTCGCATCAGGAACATTGATGCCTTTCAGCGTGATGTCGTAATCCTCATCAGAGAGCTTAATGTCGTTTTTTAATTTCTCAATGCTCGGTTTCATCAATAACTGGCTGCGCACGAAATCCCCAAACTTTGGAAATAAGAAAACTGCTAACAATAAGCCTGTTAAGATGAGAAAAAGGGTATTTTTTTTAAGAAAATTCATCTGTTTTTTCGTTTTTTTATGGTAATAATGATGAGGTTGGGTTTATAACAAATCCAAAATTTCTTTAATGGTATCTTTGCCTCTATTTTTGGCGTAATATACTTGTAAATCGTTATAAAACTGGTCTTTAGGATATTCTTCAGGATTGGCTTTATAGCGATGAAACAGCGCTGTGCCATGGGCAGGGCGAGGCCCCCAAGTATTCACCACTTGGTCGTTTTCATCTAAAATTAAAACCTTAGGAATAGACCTGCCGCCGTTGGTTAAAAATTGATCTATCAGCGTGGTATCGCTATCTCTGTAGAAAATCCGAAGTTCATTTCTGCCTTTAAAAAACTCGGCTAAAACAGGTACAGACTGGCTGGCATCTCCACACCAACCCTCGGAAATGATGAGGATTTTACCTTTGAAATTTTTCTCTTCTAATGTTTTTAAATCCTCAGGTGCTGGTTTATAAACTTTAAGCATTCGGTTCATCCGCTGCAGCCCTAACTCATAATAAGGCTTTTGCTGGCGGTCTTCTTCCGTTTGCGGGTTTGTGATTTTTTCTTCAGTGTCTTTCAGGTAAGTTTCAAAAGAAACAGCTTGGTTCCAATATTTTTCTATCATAATTTTCTGGTTTTGTTAATTAAAAATAAATCGGCTAATATAAATGCGGTAAGGTTTTCCACGATAGGAACCGCTCTGGGGAGCACGCAAGGATCGTGTCTGCCTTTGCCCTCCACAATCACGGAATTGCCGTGCTGGTCTACACTTTCTTGAGGTCTGAGGATGGTGGCAATAGGTTTAAAAGCAACCCGAAAATAAACATCCATACCGTTAGAAATACCGCCTTGGATACCACCAGAGAGGTTGGTTTTGGTGGTAAAATCAGGGTTGAATAAATCGTTGTGTTCCTGTCCTGTCATTTTGGCACCACAGAAGCCAGAGCCGTACTCAAAGCCTTTAGCAGCGTTGATGTTGAGCATCGCGTGGGCTAATTCAGCTTGGAGTTTTCCAAAAACGGGCTCGCCTATACCCACTGGCAGATTTTTAACCACGCAAGTGATGGTACCACCGATGGTATTGCCCTCTTTTTTAATGGCTTTTATGCGCTCTATCATCTTCTGGGCGGTGGTTTCATCGGGGCAACGCACAATATTATCATCAATTTTAGAAAAATCTAAATCTTGATAAGGTTTTTCGCAAAAAATATCGCCCACGGAGGACACATACGCGTGGATTTGTACTTCCTTAGGGAGGATAAATTTAGCTAAAGCCCCTGCAGCAACCCAATTGATGGTTTCTCGTGCGGAAGACTTGCCGCCGCCTCTATAATCACGAAAGCCAAATTTTTTATCATAGGTAAAATCGGCGTGGCTGGGGCGGTAGGCTTGGGCTAAATGGTCGTAATCTTTGCTCCGTTGGTTTTCGTTTTCAATGATAAATCCAATGGGCGTTCCTGTGGTTTTGCCCTCAAAAATCCCTGAGAGAAAACGAACGGTATCGCTCTCCTTGCGCTGGGTTACAATGGCGGACTGTCCTGGTTTTCTGCGGTCTAACTGATGTTGTACCGCTTCTAAATCGATGGTGATACCCGCAGGAAAATTGTTGATGATGCCGCCATAAGCCGCGCCATGGCTTTCGCCAAAAGTGGTTAGGGAGAGTAAATGTCCTAATTGATTATGCATACTGCAAATTTACGCGTTTTGGTGGGATAAAAAAATAGAGTGTCAGGTTGATTTTTAACAGCCAATTAGGGCTTCTGGATTTCCGAGATAATGGCTTTTAGCTGTTGTTTTTCCTCGGTGGATAGCGGTTTCCAGATGAAGCCTTGTTTTAAAAGCGAGTCTTGTTTTTGAGGAAAAATTCCTGCCGAAAGGTAGTCATCCAAAGCATCTGGAGAGATGGAAGGCAGTGGCGTTTGGTAGGAAAAAGGGTAGTGTTTTGGCGTATTAAAAGATAAATTTCCTAAGGTAAAGCTTTGATAGTCGGTGCTTTGGTAAACGCTGGGGCAGAGAATTTGAGAAGTTTGCGTTCGCCCGATAAAGGCGCCCACACTAAAACTGGGTACGGCATTAGAAAGTAATTTTGGAAAGCAAAACAAAGGTAAAATAAGCCCTGACATCAAGGCAAAACCCAATAGACTGCGTTTCTTGGTGAGCCACGGCTGCATCAATAATAAAAAACCGACAAAAAAGACTTCTAAAAAGAAACGATATTGCGCAGAGAACGCTAAAACCAAGACACTTTTGACCAAAATAGAACCTACAATAATGGCGATTAGTTTTGATTTTTTAACCCCAGCAAGGAGACATAAAGCGAGAAGACAAAGCACAAACAAGCCGTTGATTTTCCCTTTGATGCCCTCTAAAGTGAGCCAATTTTTGAGGTATTCCCAAACACTAAAATGCTGTATTTCTTGATAAGTATACTGAAAATCATAAGTTTTGAGAATGGCAATTTCCGAAGATTCCTTTAATAATAAGGCGTTGGGCTTCCACGGTACATTAAAATCCATCACTTGCACAGGGAAAATAGGGTAGCCGAAGCACCAGATATTTTTAAAAAAGAAAATGCCCAAAACAAGTGCGCAGCCCAAGTGCTTCCAACCGAGTTGGGCATTAAAGTATAAAGTGTAGAGCGCGACCATAATCGGCAGCCATAATGCGGTCGGTTTTAGAGCGAAAATAAAGGTGGAAAATAACCATAAATTTGCCGTATTTGGGTTTTTATGAAGCACTTCATTAACTAAGATTAAAGCTCCGATAATCACCATTAAATCAGGACTTGGCGACTGTATAAAGAAAAATAAAAAGGGGATAAAAAGGCAATGCTCCCAAGCTTTCTTTTCGATGATATAGAGGAGGTAGCCCACCAATACCACGGAGTTAATTCTAAGGTAAGGATCTAAAAAATGCGAAAACCCCGTTTGAAAAATATGCCACACAGACATCTGCCCCAGCACCAAGTCTAAATTAGAAATCCCTTTGACCAAACCGACCTGACTCAGCCATTGGATGGTGGGCACATAATAGCCAAAATGATCAAAAATAAACGGAAAGCCACTGCCTAAAAATAAAATGATCATCAGCGTGATACCGAAAAACAGCCATTGCCCCTTCAGCGCTCGCCATAATAGCCGGTAGCCTTTATAATAAATGAAAAAAATCCAGCCTAAAATACCGCTGATGATTTCTACCCAATTTCCTAATGGAATGAAGAAGCTGAGCAGTGTCCAGCACAAGGATAACCCTATGATGCCCATAAAAAATACTGCTGAAACACCACACCATAAACGCCCGAAGCCGCGCTCCAACATCAGCCCTATGCCCACCAAAATAGGCAAAATAGAAAATATGGTTAATAATAGCAATAGCATAAACGGCGGTAAAGATAATCATAAATGAAATAAAAACCTCAATTTTATAAGGGGTAGAAGCAAAAGTTTAATGCGAAAGTGCCACCAAAAACACGACAAATTTCCTTATCTTTGCCAAGCGCAATTTTTTAATAAAAAACAGACTATGTTTCGTACACATACTAACGGCGAATTATCGCTCGAGAATTTGAACCAAACGGTAACCCTCTCTGGCTGGGTGCAGACCATTAGAGATAAAGGCTTTGTAATTTGGATAGACCTTCGGGACCGCTACGGCATTACCCAATTGGTATTAGATGAAGAGAGAACGCCCAAAGAATTGATAGAAAAAGCCAAGAAATTAGGGCGAGAGTTTGTCATCCAAGTCACAGGAACGGTGATTGAGAGAAGCAGCAAAAATCCTAAAATTCCGACAGGCGATATAGAAGTGCTGGTAGAGCAATTGCATATCCTTAACGAATCTCAGCTTCCGCCGTTTACCATAGAAGATGAAACCGATGGCGGCGAGGAACTGAGGATGAAATACCGCTATTTAGATATCCGCAGAACGCCCGTTAAAAACAAACTGATATTCCGCAGCCAGATGGCGCAGGAAGTCCGCAACTACCTTTCCAATCAAGGTTTTATAGAAGTGGAAACGCCAGTGCTCATCAAATCAACGCCGGAGGGTGCCCGAGATTTTGTGGTGCCCAGCCGAATGAACGAGGGACAGTTTTACGCCTTGCCACAGTCGCCACAGACCTTTAAGCAACTCCTTATGGTGGGTGGTTTAGATAAATATTTTCAGATTGTAAAATGTTTCCGAGATGAAGACCTCCGCGCCGATAGACAGCCCGAGTTTACCCAAATAGACTGCGAAATGGCGTTTGTGGAGCAAGAAGATATAATGAATGTCTTTGAGGGAATGACGGCACACCTCCTCAAAAAAGTTACAGGAAAAGAATTTGGTGCTTTCCCAAGGATGACCTTTGCCGAGGCGATGAAAAAATATGGTAACGATAAACCAGATATCCGCTTTGGGATGGCGTTTGTGGAGCTTAACGAGGTCGTGAAAGGCAAAGATTTTAAGATTTTTGATGAAGCCGAATTGGTGGTGGGCATCAATGTGGAAGGCTGTGCGTACTATACCAGAAAGCAAATTGACGCACTGATAGATTGGGTAAAACGCCCGCAGATAGGTGCCACAGGAATGGTTTGGGTTAAATATCAGGAAGATGGCATGCTCACATCATCGGTTAATAAATTCTATAGCGAGCAAGATTTACAAGCGATAGCCGCACGCTTTGAGGCGAAACCAGGAGATTTAATGCTCATTATGTCAGGTAAAACCAATACGGTAAGAACGCAGCTTTCCGCTCTAAGGATGGAGCTGGGGAACCAGTTAGGATTGAGAAAACCTGATGAATATGCGCCACTTTGGGTGGTAGACTTTCCGTTGTTAGAATGGGATGAGGAGAGCCAACGCTACCACGCAATGCACCATCCTTTTACCTCGCCAAAGGTGGAAGATTTACCGCTTTTGGATACTAACCCAGGCGAAATCCGCGCTAATGCATACGATTTGGTGCTTAATGGCAACGAGATTGGCGGCGGTTCTATTCGGATTTATGACCGACAGCTGCAAGCCAAAATGTTTGAGTTGTTAGGCTTTACCGAAGAAGAGGCGGAAGCCCAATTCGGATTTTTGATGAATGCCTTTAAATATGGAGCGCCACCTCACGGCGGTTTGGCTTTCGGTTTTGATAGGCTGGTGGCTATTTTAGACGGCAACGAGGTGATTAGAGATTATATAGCCTTCCCGAAAAATAACAGCGGTAGAGATGTGATGATTGATGCGCCAAGCACCATTGCACCAGAACAATTAGAGGAACTTCACCTCAGATTAAAATCTTAGAAAAGATAAAAAGGCTTTCAGTTGATGAAAGCCTTTTTGTTGAAGATGGCGTATGAAAATGTTAGGTTCGGTAAATGGTTCTTGGCTCGGCTTGTGCTTTAGGGTAGATACAAAGTTCCGCAATGGAAACACGGTCGGGCGCGTTAATACAATACGCAATCGCATCGGCAATATCTTCGGGTTTTAGAGCTTCGTAGCCTGTATAGACGGCTTTTGCTTTTTCTTCATCGCCTTTAAATCTCACTTTGGAGAAATCCGTTTCTACGGCGCCAGGTTGTATATTCGTTACCTTGATACCAAAGGCGGTGAGTTCTATTCTCATACCTTCGGAGATCACATCCACCGCTTTTTTAGAAGCGCAGTAGACCACACCATTGGCATAAGTTTGTCTGGCAGCCACGGAAGAAATGTTAACAATATGCCCAGATTTTCGGTGTTTCATTAGGGGAATAATGGCTTTAGACACATAGAGTAGGCCTTTAACATTGCTGTCCATCATCGCATCCCAGTCGGAGGTTAGCCCTTCATCTAAAGGTTCTAAACCGTGGGCATTCCCTGCATTATTGATGAGAATATCAATATTTTGCCAATCTTTGGGAAGGCTTTTTATGGCGTTTTGAACGCTTTCTGCCTCTCGTACATCAAAATTTAAAGTGTAAACGCTGGTGAGTGTAGAGAGCGTTTGGGCGAGATGTTCCAAAATCGAAACTTGTCGCCCACAGAGAATAAGGCGGTAATTTTGAGTCGCTAAAAGTTGTGCCGTAGCCTTACCGATGCCCGAGGTGGCACCCGTGATGAGAACCGTTTTCATGATTGATGTCTTCGTTTAAAGTGGATAATTTTCTTTTTTAAATATTGGTTAAGGTCTTTGTTCTTAACAGTTTGTGTGTTAAACATCAGAATAGGAAACACCACGCCAAAAGCCAAAACCAAGATGATAAAGCCTGCATTGAGCCCATTGTTGATGATGGTAAGGAGTTGCTCTATGCTCAGCGTTTGATTTTTTTTGTGAGACACGAGTTCTAAAATACCCATCATAAAATTGTATCCCAAAGTCCCAGGAATCATATTGATCACGGCAGGAATGGTAAACACAATGGGTGGCGTATGGACTCTATGTGCAAAATAAATTCCTGAAAGTCCCACTGCCGAAGCGCCCAATAAAGAAGCGATAATCAGCTGGTCAGGGAATAAAAAAAGCAAGGCTATGGTTTTAATCCCGAAGCCCAAAGCGCCTAAAAGTGCCACCGCCCAAAGTGCGCGCCTCGGGGTATTGAACAAAATGGCAAAGCCCAACGAAACGAGCACTGCCCAAGCTATTTTTTCTAAAATATCAAATTCCATAAGCCAATTTAAATATAAATATAGACATATAATACCCCACGGCAATCATAAAAATGAGCATAGTCCCCAACGCCGCTTTTGCCCACCCAGAAACGATGTGCCCTTCCAAAAGGTCTAAAAAACCATTGATGAGCGGCACCCCAGGAATCAGCCAGAGCACACACGCTGTCAGCGCTGCATAGCAATCTCCAGCTCCGAGTAAAATGGCAGCCTTAACCACCGATACGGAGGTAAATGCCGAAAATAAAGTCAGCATAAAGATGTTGTAATGTTTCTGATGTAAGAACAACTTCACCCAAAAACCAATACAGCCTGCTATAAAAGCAATGATGAACTCCAAATAAGAACCAGCGAAAATTTTGCAAAGCGCCGCAGTGGCTATTCCAATGCTGAGCATCTTGAGCCAATTGGAGTAGGGCGGTTGTTTTTTTATGGTGCTAAGTCGCTTTTGTATGGTCAGATATGACGGTTGGTGGGCGGCAATATCCCAACTGAGGATGCTAATGGCAGAAATTAAACTAAAATTGATGCCGTGTGCCGTAATGGTTTTCACTAAAGTTTCGGTGGAGGCATCTTCTGGATGGTGGACGGTAAGCACCACGCCAGAGAACGAGAAAAAAACTTCCACTCTGTAGCCGTAAGCTGCGGCAATGCGGAGGACATTTCTTTTGGTTCTGGTAGAGTTAGCCCCGTTAGATATGAGCAACGCCGCCACCTCTACCAGTAGATGAGCCATCTGTTTTATTGGCATATGCTGGGCAACTTTTTTCATCTTTTTAGGCGATAAAAAAAGACAAACTTCAGCATCGTTTGTCTTAATTAAGGTTATTTTTTCTTTTCTTCTTTAGCTTCTGGGAAGCGTGCTTGGGTAAAATCTCTGGATATAGCGGCTTTTTCAAATTTGAGTTTGCCTGCCATCGTTTCTAAGATTACGCCATCTTCAGAAATCTGAGATACACGCCCGTGGATGCCAGAAGTGGTGACCACCATACGCCCAGGTTTTAGGCTTTCTTGAAATTTCTTTTCTTCTTTTTGCTTTTTCATCTGTGGGCGCATCATAAAGAAGTAGAAGAAGACCACCATTCCGCCTATCATCAAGAAGGTTGGGAGCATAGATGGCTGCGCAGGAGCGGCTTGTAGTAAGGTTAAAGTATGCATAAATAATGGTTTTTAAGTTAAAAATTTAATTTCTTTGTGGTTATAAATTATTGAACATCAGCTGTAAAGGTGAGGGTGATGGGTGTTTTTTCGGTATTGGTAAAAACTTGAGCAAATTTGTGCTGTACGCCATTAAAACTCGCAGAATTAAATTTAAGCGTTACCTTCCCTGATTGCCCTGGGAGGATTGGAGTTTTGGTAAAATCTGGAGCGGTACAGCCACAGCCAGGTTTTACATTAGAGATGATGAGCGGTTTATCGCCAGTGTTGGTAATCTCGTAAGTATGCTCCACAATAGCGCCTGATTTTACCACGCCAAAATCAAAATTGGGTTCTGATAAAGCCACGGTGGTTAGCGGTGCTTTTTGGGCTTCTGCCACCATATCATCTACTGGCGTGGGCTCCGCTACGGCTTCTATAGTTTCGGTTTCTACCACTTCAGGTTGTTGCTCTTTTTTGCAAGCCGAAAGGGAAAGGAATCCCAAAGCGACTAAACTGATTTTAATACGATGTTTCATAATCTGTTTTTATTATATGCGGTTGTTGTCCTCGGCGTATTTTCCTAAAATACCATTGATAAAGGTGTGGCTTTTCTCGGTGGAAAATGCTTTGGAAATTTCTATATATTCGTTAATGATAATTTTTGATGGCGTTAGCGGGAAGTGGTCCATCTCTGTAATCCCAGCGATAAGGATGATTTTATCCATCAAAGAAACGCGCTCTATCTCCCAGTTTTGGAGTCTATTTTTAAGTTTTTCTTCCACCTCGTCCCAGTGGGCTATGCCGTTTCTGAGTAGGCGCTCTGCAAAGGCTCTGTCCTCATCATCTTTAATGATTTTGATGAGCGTGTGGCTGGGTTGGTTTTCTTTAATAAAACCGATGGTCTTCTGCACCATAGAGTTCGCGATGTGAAGGTCATCCGTCCAGCTCATTTCCTGTTCTTCTAACAGCTCGTGGAAGGTTTCGTTCTCAGCGATGTATCTTAAAAAGAGTTTTCCTAAGAATTTTTGGTCGGCATCAAAGGAGATTTCATCATTGTTCATAAAATCTTGGTAACGCTTGCCAGCTTTCATCCTTTGGAAGGTTTTGACCAAGAAATCATTATGCAGTTCCCACTTGAGGTTTCTGAATTTAGAGGTTACAGATAAGCGCTCTTGGTTGTTTTCTATATTTTCTAAAACCTGATTTCGGATGAATTTTTGGTTGGGGTTGAGGTCTTCCTCGGTTTTGAGAAATTTCTCTTTGTTGATTTCTATTTGGTGCTCAGCAAGTTGTTTTAGGGCGACCAAAAAATTGAGTTCATAGATGTAGAGATGGTATATTTTTTCAATTTCTGAAAACATTTTTCTCTGTATGGCATCTATACTCATGGGGTTTTGCTGGTAGGCGTATAGATTTTGTATTACTTTTTCTCGGATTTGTCTTCTTCCTAACATTTCAAAGGGCTTTTTCGGTGGCAAATATAGGCATTTTTGAGGGATAAAGCACGGTATAAGCCTTATTTTTTAGCCCTCTTGGATTCTCTAAGTGCGTTGAGGTTTGGGCGCACCATTGGTGCTAAGGTCTTGAGTTTCGGTATTCTCCGTAGCCTAAAAGTCCGTCATAATTTTTACCAAAAGGGCGGTAGTATAGGAAGGCTTGGTAGAGGTTTTCGGTTTGCCAAAAGTTCCCGTTGATTTGCCCATAGTTGAGAGGCTGATCGCCTTTCTGTGTGGCTAAAATATAGTTGTAAAACCCTTGTTTTAGATAGATTTTGGCTTCGTATTGCTTGGTTTCGGTATTGTAATACATCTGAGATTGTGGGCTGGACGTGTACTGATTGAACAATCCTAAAATATAAATATTTTCCTCCATCGGTGCGGAATCTAAATAGAAATGCACCCACGAATAATCGCCCTCTGTGGCGGCGACGCGCTCTATGCCTAAATCATTTCTTCGGAAGAAAAAAGCTCCGTTCACATCGGGTTGGTATTGGTAGTTCATAGGATATGCCCAAACGGGATAGAGGTAGGTGTGGTGGGTATTGTCCACGGTTTCGGCTTGAGCCACCATATCAAAGGCTTGGTCTATGTTTTTATTATCAAAATAGTAGAATTCATTATTGCCAGGGAATACCATATCCAATTGCTGAAACAAAAGTTGCCCACCTGCGGTATTGCTGGGTTTGAGATCGTATTTTCCGAGGTTCCAATTGTTGTTTTGGATCAGATTAAGGCTGATGTTGTTCACATTGTTAGAGAGGGTGCTGCCACCAATGGCTTTTACTTCTACACGCTGGTTGAGCTCTGGATTGCGGGCATCAGAAAACCTTGTGATGTTGAGGGCGAGTTGGGCGGCATTTTCTACCACGCAAAATCTTCGGGTGAAGAGCGGCTCGGATGGTTTGTTTTTATAAACGATGATTTCAAAATTTCCAGAAATCTTGGGTTGTATTTTATCGTTGGGGAAAGTCAGCTCGTAGTGAGTGTACGGCTGCAAGGTATTAAAGGAATAGCGGTATTGGTTGAGGAGGGCGTTTAAATTGCCTTGGGCATATTCGGTAAAGAAAAGCCCATCATCTTGCCAATTTCTATCGTAGTGTTTTAGGGTATAGTGGTAGGTGGTGCTCTGGTTGGCTAAATCATCAAAGCTTAAAACCAACTGTTCTCCTAAGTTGATCACAGGGGTTTCATCATTGGTTTGTGGGTTAAACAGCTGGATGCTTTTTATATTTTGAGCGCCAACCCACTGCCCAAGTAGCGTTAATAATAATATTAAATATTTCATACAGCGAAGATAATAAAATTTTTGTTTTGGTGGTTTCAGTTGAATAAACCCAACATTAAGATTTCGTTTTGATATAAAAAATCCTCTAAACCCAACCAATGGATTTAAAGGATTTTTATGATGGAGGATAAATGATTTTATACCTCTTTATCAGTGTGTTATATCATTATTGTTTAATGAATTTATGGCTGCCTTGTTGGCTGTCATTTTTAATTTTTAAGATATAAACACCTGATTTAAGGGAACTCACATCAACTTTGTCAGAGGCTATACCAGCCTTTACCACGCTGCCTACCATATTTACAATTTGATAATGCCAAGCCTTGTTTTTAGAAGAAATAAAGACTTCTTTTTGAGCTAAGGAAGGGTAAATTTTGACCTCATAGAGTGGTGCGGCTTCTGCCGTAGCAAGGGCAGCGCTTATGGTAATAGGGTAATTATCGTTAACACCTGCTTCTATCTTCCAAACCTCTGGCGAGCGGTTAGCATTGAGGAGATTTACAAAACTATCCACTTTCATATCTGCGGAATAATGCCCTGTAATAGAGGCGTTAGAGGTGGCAACGGAAGTCCCAGCTATGGGCGCCAAAGTTTTATCAAAGTGTCCATTTTCTACTAAGCCGGCATCTATTTTTCCAATAAAACCACCAATATCCGTTGTGCCAGTAACAGTTCCGCTGCAATAAGAATTTTTGACTATACCGACTTGTAACTGACCATAAAAACCACCCGCTTTTTCATCAGCTTCTACATTTGCTATGGCGTAACAATCTTCTATAATGACTTGTGTATTTGGACCGAATCCAAAGGTGCTAAAACCTATAAGCCCACCTACGGCATATACACCTTTTACACTGCCTTTAAAGTGAGAACGCTTAATAACGGCTCTATCCCACGGCGAGCCTACCAAGCCGCCGACTTGCTGAAAGCCACTTACGGAGCCTTCCGCTGAGCAATCAGTAACTGTACTGCCAGTGACAACGGAACCACATAAGGCGCCAACATTATAAGCGCTGGTAGTGGCTTTGGGGTCGTATACCGCAATTACTTCGGCATTTTTTACATGGCAGTTTTCCATTGTGCTATTGATACCCAAGTTGCCAGCCATGACACCGAAGGTATCTCGCCCTACGATTTTGGCAGTGTCAATTGTTAGATTTTTGAGATGACCACTAACATATTGCCCAAATAAGCCTAAGAAATCACCATCTCCCTCTCGGTTAATCAATACATTACGAATGGTATGTCCTTTGCCATCAAAATTTCCTGAAAAAGGCACAGAGTTGTCAAAGCCAATAGGGACCCAAAGATGTTCGGCAAGGTCTATATCTTGAGTTAGATTAATGTCAATACCAGAAAAATTGTTGCCCATTTTAACCAATTGGGCTAATCCTGCCAGTTGCTCGGCTGTGGAGATATCAAAATGGTTTTCATCGAATATATACCAAGAGATATCAGCGTAATCTGCCCATTCTGTGGTAGGGAAGTCCGCATTGATGGTTGGGGTGTTGCTAAACTGAGTTGAAGTTTGGCTGCTGAGCTGAACGACGGGGGCTTTCCCTTGTTCTTGAGCATTGAGCGATGATACTCCAAAGACTGTGGCGCTCGCTAAGAGAGCGACTTTGAATAAATTTGCTTTCATTTTACTTTTGTTTGAATGTTATTATCCCACGAATATAAATTATATTTTTATTATTACCAAATTATTTAAGTGAAAAATTTAATAATAGACTTGGGAATAAAATTTTAAATAAATATTTATTCTTGCTGTATTGTTGATAAATTGATTTTATAATATGGATTTGTGGTTTTTAGAGTAACAAACTTATTTTTTTAGGATTTTTATCTTATTTAATTGATAAAAAAATAATATCACTTCGCCCAAGAATCTTCTTTTTTATGGGGATTATGGATTAAACAACTGGATACTTTTTTATATCTTGAGCATCTTATGTATTAGATAAGGATTTTTGTTTATATGAAAACACCTGCATTAATTTCTAATGCAGGTGTGAGGTTTTTATAACTATATTGTTATTATAGTTTTTAAGAGTTACTGATGATTAAATTATTTCACCCAAAGATCATTCTTTTCTATAGGATTATTATGTTTTTCTATCCAATCCCATACTTCTTTATCCAAAAGTTGATAAGACTCTTCAGCAGAATACTTTACTCCATTTATAATTGCACCAGAAGAAAGTCCCATTTGCTGATCTTCTAAGCGAGCTTTGGCACTTGGTGATTTAATATATTTTTCTTTGTAATTAAGCATTTCTTCTTTATTTTTCAACTTTATAGCGAGTTTAGTATTCCATTTATTGGAGATATTTTTATTTTCGATTCCCACCATAGTAAAAAAATAATCTTTATCAATGCTCGAGACTTCTAAAATGAGACCTGGTAACCCACCAAACTTGTATGGACCATCTGGAATTGGTATATCTTCCGTAAACCATGCTTCCCAATACCGTTCTCCTAAAGTGGTGGTTGCTTTACGGCAATCATATCCTTTAATTTTCTTTTTTTCTGTGCCAATTTTCCATTTTAGGTCTAAGACCTCAGGGTAGAGGTAGTCATCTCCACTAATCTCTTCTAAGACCTCTACATTATTAACCGTATAGTTTTTCTTAATTGTAAACCAAAAGTTTTGACTTGGTAATGAACTTATTAAGTGTGTTTTCTCAGAAGGGTTGGTACTTATTTTAATTTCATTAGACAGAGAATCTATTTTAATACCTGAATAGCTATAGAAATAAGAAGTTTGCTCATTAGGAAATATATTAAGTAACATTTTCTCATTTTCTAATTTATCAGAATTAAGCTGAGGTTTATATTCTAAGTTATAAAAAACCGAAATCCCTTGTCCAAATATATTAAGACAAAAACTTAAAAAAAGTATTAAGCTTATTTTTTGCATAGGTTAATCATTTAAATCAAACTTTTCCAAATTTCTAGAAAAATCTATATATACTTTTGTTCCAAATTCTTTTTCTATTTCTTTTTGTTTTTTCTGATATTGTTTTTTTGCTTTTAACAAAGCTTCTTCCCAAGTTATTGCATCTATCATTTTCAACTTGGGTTCATACGCTTCATTATTAAAATCTATTTCTTTTGCAACGATTTGAATCTTATTATTTTTCTCTTTAATTTCCAAAATCAAACCAAGTAGACACAACAAATAATAAATTTTTATTTATTATCATTCCACGAATATAAATTATATTTTTATTATTGCCAAATTATTTAAGGGGAAATTTAATAACAGACTTGAAAATAAAATTTTAAATGAATATTTACTATTGCTGTATTGTTGATAAATTGATTTTATAATATGAATTTGTGTTTTTTAGAGTAGCAAACTTATTTTTTTAGGATTTTTATCTTATTTAATTGATAAATAAATAATATCACTTCACCCAAAGATCTTCTTTCTCTATAGGGTTATTGTACTGGTTGAGGAATTTGCGGTATTCTTCCTCGTAGGATTTAAGGAGATCATTTTCATCAATATTTTTACCATTATAAGCGATGGAGAAAGACTGATTGTTACTTTTGGCTTGTGCTATTTTTTGTGCCAACCCGATAGACGGATTTTTAATGATGTTCTTTTTGAGCTGAAGCAATTGCTCATGGTTGATCCTGATGCTTTTGGGGAGGGCAGGGGGAATATTTCCTTTTTTATGAATAATTTCCGAAACGGTATAGTGATAGTCGCCATCTTTGGAGGTTATTTCTAAAATAAGCCCAGGTAAACCTCCGAATTTATATGGTCCATCAGGGATAGGAATTTCATCTGTAAACCAAGTAATGTAGTCTCTTCCTGCAAAATGGATTTCTGCCTTTTTACAAAGATAACCTTTGATTTCTTTGGTCTCAGGGAGGAGCTTCCAGCCTTGCATTGCAGAAAAAGGGACTTTATAATAAACCTTATTGATCTGTTGGAACAAGGTGAATAGCGCCGCTTGATGATTTTTAAAAACTTGATCAGAGTAGGTATCTAATAATAAATCTTGCTTGGGCTGTTGGGTCAGGCTATCATTGAATGCAAAAACGGAAGTTTGTTTCTGGGTATCTATCCAAAGTGAAAAAATGAGGTTGTCTTTTATACTATCATTTCGGTTGGGTTTTATAGAGGCTTCATAGTTCACGCAAAGATTTTGGGCGATGCTAAAACTGCACCCCAGCCAACAGAAGAGCCAAAAATAAATTAGTTTTCCCATTCAAATTCTATTTCTAAATCTACCCTTGGTTGCTCAAAAATAGTACGATTTGGATTTTTGCTTAGGGCTTCCTCTAACCGTTTGGATAAGCCATATCTTAGTTTAGGGTATTTTTGATAAGGCTCAAAATGGGTTACCGTTTTAAAAGGATTTTTCATAATCTCTTTGGTTTTAGCATATCCATTCAATGTCTAACGGAAGCGATTTTCATCATCATAAATTTCGTAGACAATGCCAGGCAGCCCAGAGAATTTCCAAGGTGCCACGCTAAAAGTTGATGATTTCTGAAACCAAGCGGTATAATGCCGACCTCTAAAATCAACGGTGGCTTTCTCTAACTTAACTTGCTGGAACATTTTGGTTTCTGATGTAAAATGCCAATCTAAATGCACATGGTCTTCTAAATCATAATATTTCTTTTGGATAAAATCGTGAATGAGAAAAGAAGTGCCATCTTCAGTATAGAGGGTGTATTGGTATTGGCTGCGAGGAAGCACCATATTTTCTGAAACTTGGGGTGTATACTTTTCATCATCCTGACCAAAAGAAACTTCATATAATTTTCCTTTGCTACCTAATTTTGTTAAAACCTTAGCCTGATCCTGATACTCTCGGTTAGAAGGGTATTCTTTAAAGGTGAAATGGTAGTTGAATTGGTAAGTTTGCGCCGAGAATAACAAGGTATAAAGCATCAAAATAAAGGCAAATTGATTTTTCATTTTTGCAGAATTATAAGTCTGGATAGTTAACCAATAGGTTAAGGTCTATAGGGTTGTTATTTTTCTTGATGAAAGCTTGATATTTCTTGGCTTGTGCTCTCATATCTATAACTTTTTTATTACCATGCTCATCTAAAATAATGATGTCTTGAGCATCTTTTATAGGATTGTCAAAGTGTTCTAAATTCAATTTACGGTACATTTTTAGATTGATAGGAATGGCTTTTTTACCATAATCGGTTTCTAAAAAAGATTCTGTATCTACGGTTTCTTTTTTATTTACAATCCTATTGACGGAAAATATGAAATTGTCTTTAGTGTCTCTCAGCTCAAAGATTAGCCCTGGCAATCCTCTAAATTATGCGGACCTTCCGAGATTGGATATTCCTCTGCGAACCAGGCTTCCCAATTTCTTTTGCCGAAAGTGGTGGTGGCTTTTCTGAGGAGAATACCATTAACGGTTTTAGTATCGTTATGAAGTGTCCAATTTTGAACATCATCGGTTTCTAAACGGTAATAGTCTGTGGAAATGGTATAATAAGCCTCGTTATGATGGCTATTGAGTTGCCTTTTGATTTTATCATTAAATTCAGGTTGGGCAAATTGGGTTTGATTGGTGGCTCTGCGTATAGAATCTACTTTTAGGTATTCGGAGGAGTAGAATTTAGTTTCTTTTGGCGATAAATCTAATACCACCTCATCTTTAGTCAGGTGCTCGGCTAGGGAATCTTCTTTAAAACTGACATTATAATAGACCATTAAATCTTGGGCTTGGAAGCTTAATGATAGGAAGATGAAAACGAAAGATAGGGCTTTTAAAATGGTGTTTTTAATCATTATAATAGGTTGTTGACATTAACGCTACGAATATAGTAAAATATTGGTAATGTTTGCCTTTTGGTCTGTTATTTATTAATTCTCTTATTTCAAAGATATTAGTTTCATCTATTTCAAAGCAATACATTTTTTTAACAAAAATTTCCTCCACCTCATTTCCCATAAAAAAACTCCCCCTTAATGATAAGGAGGAGTTGGGTATCATAGCAAAGTGTTTAATATCACACTTTGATTTCTACATCTACACCGCTTGGAAGCTCTAATTTCATTAGGGCATCTACTGTTTTAGAAGAAGAAGAGTAGATATCCATCAATCTTTTGTGTGCAGATAGTTGGAACTGTTCTCTTGCTTTCTTGTTAACATGCGGAGATCTTAGCACGGTAAAAATTCTTTTGTGTGTAGGCAATGGGATAGGCCCGTTCACTACAGCACCAGTAGATTTTACTGTTTTTACGATTTTCTCAGCAGACTTGTCTACCAAGTTGTAATCGTAAGATTTTAATTTTATTCTGATTCTTTGTGACATTTTAATTCAATTTTAAAGATTAACCTTTCGCTTTTTCGATAACTTCTTCAGCAATGTTTTGTGGTGCTGGTTCGTATTTCTCAAACTCCATAGAAGAAGTTGCTCTACCAGAAGATAGGGTTCTAAGAGAGGTTACATAACCGAACATTTCAGAAAGTGGAACGAAAGCTTTCACTACTTTAGCGTTATTTCTATCGTCCATACCATTGATGGTTCCTCTTCTTCGGTTCAAGTCTCCTACGATGTCCCCCATGTATTCCTCAGGTGTTACCACTTCTAATTTCATAATAGGCTCCATAATCACGGCTTTTGCGGCTTTACCAGCGGCTTTGAAACCGAGTTTTGCTGCCAATTCGAAAGAAAGCTGGTCAGAGTCTACCGCGTGGAAAGATCCATCTTTAAGGGTAATCTTCATCGCTTCTACTTCAAATCCTGCTAAAGGTCCGTTTTTCATCGCTTCTTTGAATCCTTTTTCTACGGAAGGAATAAATTCTTTCGGAATGTTACCCCCTTTAATCTCGTTGATGAATTCTAAACCTACTTTACCTTCTTCAGCTGGACCGATTTCAAATACAATATCCGCAAATTTACCTCTACCACCAGATTGTTTTTTGTAAACTTCTCTATGGCTGGCTGTAGCAGTAAGCGCTTCTTTGTACTCTACCTGAGGTTGTCCTTGGTTAACTTCTACCTTGAACTCTCTCTTCAAACGGTCTACAATGATATCTAAGTGAAGCTCACCCATACCAGAGATAATGGTTTGGCCAGAAGCCTCGTCTGTTTTCACTTGGAATGTAGGATCCTCTTCTGCCAACTTGGCTAAGGCATTACCTAATTTATCTTGGTCCGCTTTAGTTTTAGGTTCTACGGCAATACCGATTACAGGATCTGGGAAAATCATAGATTCTAAAACGATAGGGTGTTTTTCATCAGAAAGGGTATCCCCAGTTTTAATATCTTTGAAACCTACCGCAGCACCGATGTCTCCTGCCTCAATGTATTCCACAGGATTTTGCTTGTTAGCGTGCATTTGGTAAATTCTTGAAATTCTTTCTTTGTTTCCAGAACGGGTGTTAAGAACATAAGAACCAGCATCTAATCTACCAGAGTAAGCTCTAAAGAAAGCTAATCTTCCCACGAATGGGTCTGTAGCGATTTTAAATGCTAATGCAGAGAACGGCTCTTTTACATCTGGTTTTCTGGTGATTTCTTCGTCCGTGTTAGGGTCTGTACCTTTAATATCGTCTTTGTCTAACGGAGAAGGTAAGTATCTACAAACGGCATCCAGCATAAACTGAACTCCTTTGTTTTTGAATGAAGAACCACAAGTCATCGGGATGATGGATAGATCAATGGTGGCTTTTCTTAGCGCTTCGTTGATTTCATCTTCTGTGATAGAGTCTGGATCTTCAAAGAATTTTTCTAATAAAGATTCATCGTATTCTGCTACAGCTTCTACTAAGTTTTGTCTGTATGCCAATACATCTTCTTTCATATCCTCAGGGATAGGGACTACATCAAAAGTTGCCCCTTGAGTTTCTTCATGCCAAATGATTGCTCTGTTCTTAATTAAATCTACCACACCTTTGAAGTCTTCTTCAGCACCGATTGGTAGTACAATTGGAACAGCGTTAGAGCCGAGCATTTCCTTCACTTGGTTTACCACATTGAGGAAGTCTGCCCCTTGTCTGTCCATTTTATTCACGAAGCCCATTCTGGCTACTTTGTAGTTGTCAGCCAATCTCCAGTTGGTTTCGGACTGAGGCTCTACACCATCTACGGCAGAGAATAAGAATACCAAACCATCTAATACTCTAAGGGAGCGGTTTACCTCTACGGTAAAGTCCACGTGTCCCGGTGTATCGATGATGTTGAAGTGGTAATCTTTAGCATCGGCAGTTGGCTTACCATCGTGTCTTGGGAATACCCAGTTACAAGTGGTAGCTGCAGAGGTAATGGTAATCCCTCTTTCTGCTTCTTGTTCCATCCAGTCCATTGTGGCAGCACCTTCGTGCACCTCACCAATTTTGTGAGTTTTTCCGGTATAGAATAGGATTCTTTCCGTGGTTGTCGTCTTTCCAGCATCAATGTGTGCTGCAATACCAATATTTCTTGTGTATTTAAGATCTCTTCCCATTTTTTCTTAAAATCTAAAGTGTGAGAATGCTTTGTTGGCTTCTGCCATTTTGTGAGTGTCTGTTTTCTTTTTGAAAGCGGCACCTTCTTCTTTTGCTGCGGCGATGATTTCTGCGGCTAATTTTTGCGCCATAGATTTATCATTTCTTGCTTTAGCGTATTTGATGAGCCACTTCATTGCCATAGAGATTTTTCTGTCCGCTCTAATAGGCATAGGGATTTGGAAATTAGCGCCACCCACTCTTCTTGAACGCACTTCTACATGCGGCATTACATTGGTTAAGGCATCTTTCCAAATTTCTAAAGAAGTTTTTTCGTTGTCTCCTTTTTTAGTTTCTACGATGTCTAATGCATCATAAAAAATTCTAAATGCGATAGACTTTTTACCGTCTAACATTAGGTTGTTAACAAATCTGGTTACCAATTGATCATTAAATTTAGGATCTGGTAACAACGGTCTTTTTTTTGCTTTTGTTTTTCTCATTGTTCTGTTTCTTAAAATTTAATGATTACTTTTTAGCTTCTTTAGGACGCTTAGCACCGTATTTAGATCTTCTTTGAAGTCTTCCGTTTACGCCAGCGGTATCTAAAGCACCACGAACAATGTGATAACGAACTCCCGGTAGGTCTTTCACCCTTCCGCCTCTTACCAATACTATCGAGTGCTCTTGGAGGTTATGTCCTTCGCCCGGGATATAAGCGTTTACTTCTTTACCGTTAGAAAGTCTTACCCTTGCTACTTTTCTAAGTGCAGAGTTAGGTTTCTTAGGTGTAGTGGTATATACTCTGGTACATACCCCTCTTTTCTGTGGACAAGAATCCAAAGCAGCCGATTTGCTCTTCTTGGCAAGTGTGGCTCTTCCTTTTCTTACTAATTGTTGAATAGTAGGCATTTAATTGCTTTTATTTATTTTAGTTTCAAGTTGCAAAAATAAGATTTTTATTTGAATGGGCAAAAGTTTTTTCTTAGTAAATTTTTTGCCCATCTGTTCGTTAATCTTTGCCTTTCCAAAAACTCCACTTGCTTCCGTTAAATACTGCTAAGCGTTTGGAACCCGCTTTGTTGATGAAAACCATCATCCCTGGAGAGGGGTTGATAATATCCTTATAATCATTAACCATGGGGAGCACCATGGCTTGGGTCTGAGATTCTAAAACAAGGACACCATCTGCAGAAGTTGTAGCGTTTCCGATAATCACTTTTGCCTTGTCTGCGTCTCCAACGCCTAATTCGGGTTGGTTTTGGAGGGCGCTAGTAATGTCAGCACTTTGTTGGCTTAGATCAATCCATTCTCCGTTATAGTATCTTACGCGTGCACCTTGAGGATCTCTGGCATCTAATAATATGGTGCCTTCTGTAATATTGCTAGGGTACTCTCTTACATAAGGCAAGATTAAACCTCTATTTTCGGATGTGGAAAACTGTAACAGAACAGACTCTGTATCATTCTCATAAGCGACTTTGTTGGGGTCTCCTATAATAACTTGAGCTTTTATAAAAAGTGCATTACAAATAAATAATATCAGCGTGATGTAAGTTGATTTTCTATAATTCATTTTTGTGTTGTTTTGATGTGAATATTAAGGACAAGTGGCAACATTGAAGCACTTCCAAGAGCCGTCAGAATAGATGCTGAGGCATTTTTGGGTAGTGTCATACACGATCATTCCTTCTTTAGGTTTAGCTATGGCAGTATTAGGGTCTGCTACTCTGGTGAGAACAAATCCTTTTTTGTTGGATTCTAATACTGTCCAAGCGCCTTTGCGTACCATAGGCCATTCATTACCTGTGATGTTATCTGGACTAACGCCCGCTCTAATAAGAGTTGTGATACCATGGTTAGACGATAGGACGGTGCCAGTGGTGGTAGGGTCTTCATAACAAGCGCCTATAAGGTTAATAACCACTGTAGCGGTGGCTTGGTTAGAGCAGGCGCCATCCACTACATAATTGAAAGTGTAGGTGTTGGCAGATGCTAGCTCTGCGTACCAAATGTTATCAACTAATAAACCGCTGTTGGATACTTCTACCCATTCACCATAGTTGTCATAAGGAGGAGTAAGGTAGGAGAACAAGTCAATTCCTGAGGTAACATCGTTTTTATCTATCGTTACGGTTTGTCCTGTTCCAGCATTAGGGTTGCTCTCTGTACCTGCTACCAAGTTAAAGGATATGGTATTGCTAATACAAGAGTTAGGGTTGGGCTGGTAGGTTATTTTAGCTTCGTATAAACCTGCGTGTGTAGCAGAGTGGTACGGTGTGAATGTTAGTGTATTATTGTTGGTAGCACTAGGTGAAATGACTACGCCGTCTTTGGACCATTCTATATTCATAAAGCTAAGCCCGTCTATGTATAGTTTTCCATTAGCGCCTTCGCAGAGGTTGCTTGGCTTAATGACAGGAAGTTTGTTTCTGTTCACTTTTACATTTGCAATAATAGAATTCCCACAGCTGTCGGATAATTTTACTTTATAGGTTCCTTCTGCAAGGTTGACAAATACAGGATCGTTGCCATTATCTTTATAGAATGGTGTACCATCTTTTTCGATAATCTCGTATTTTAATGGTGGTATCCCTGCTGCGTCGAACATCAAGTTGTAAGTGTTGTCCATACAGCTTACCGTGTAATAATCATTTAATGTAAGTCCGCCAGGTGGCACCTCAAATTCTTCCATGAAATCTATACAAGTTTTATCAGCCCCCATGGTGTAAGAACCATATCTGAGTAAGGTTCTGAATTTACCATATTTGGTAATATTGCTGATGGTACCTGTATAGTTAGGCCGAACACCAGCAGGTCTAGTCGCAGTACCTACTTTTTCCCAAGCGCCAGTGGCTGGGTTGTACCATTCTAAGTCTATATAAGGGTTATATACATTGGAGGTTAGGGTAAACTCAATATTGAAACTACCACATAAGAAAGTTTTTTTGTTAGTGGTGCTGTAGGTGGCGCCCGCTATTGTTGTGGTAATGGTTTTGTCAGCGCCACAGCTGTTTTCTGCTAAAAACTCATAAGTACCCGCAGGAAGTTCGCCTACTTTTGCTCTTCCGTCTGAGGTTATGGCTTGGTTAATGTTGACAGGATAGCTAGCAGAGTAAGCTGCAGGACCAGAGATAATACTTAGTGACGTGATGTTTCCTACTTGGGTATTGCTGGTCCCAACAATAGATAATCTGATGCCGCCCTCGGTGTTACACCCTGGTTTGGTATGTCAGCATAAAGTTTGGTTTCAGATGTAATTTTAAAGGTTCTGGTATAAGAATGCCCACAGTCGTCACTAAGTTTAACGGTGTAATTTCCAGAAGGTAGGCCATTATTGGCATTACCTAGTTGAAAAGAAGGCACATCGGTAAAGGTACCGGTATAGCTGCCATTAGGGAAATTACTACTATACTCCCAAGGTTTGAAATCACTAGGATAACTTTCAAAAGTAATTTTATAAGCAGGAGCAGCATAGTAAGGATTGAATGAAACATAAGAAACGCCACAATTTCCTGCAAGCAATCTATAGTCTAACCTCATTGTGGCAGTAGAAATATTATCTGTCTGTGTATAGGTATTGCCGCAATGATCTACTAAAGTCGCCTTTATAGAGAAGTTTTGGTTGTAATAGAAAGGAACATCCGTAACAACCATCCCATTATCGCTCGCGTTATTCATAGTATAGTTTTTTGTGGTTACGCTACCATCGGGCGCTGTAATCTCATAGGTAATGTTGATAGGAAATTTATCACTAGGAATCACTAAAGAGTTATTTCTTTTAATTTGAATAGAGTGACTAAAGGTATCACAGCTGCTCAGGTAGTTAAAGCCTAGTTGGTTGGTTGCAGCTCTATTAAATGTATAATTATTGGTTTCTGCGGCTAGTGTAACAGACTTGGCTACAGCGTTTCCGCAGACATCTTTTACAACAATATTATAAGCCCCTGCAGGCACATTGCTGAAAATATTACTGGTCTGCTCTGGTCTCACATTGCTTCCAGAAGTGGTATTAAGGGTATAGGTGGCGGGAGAGCCTTGGGTGGTATTAACAACAATATTAGTTAGCCCACAACTTTTGTCACTGATATCAAAAGAAAAAACCAAAGGTTTAAAATTGTTTGATATTTTGAAGGCGGTATTCTTGGTGGTGGTATTACCATTAAGGTTTTCATTGGTTACCCAAGTGTAATCTCCAGCAGGGAGGTTCACCTCTTCATACTCATAGGTAGAGCCAGTGGTTGTATTGCCGCTAATGGTTCTATAAGGTGAAGATGAGTCGGGGAGTTTATAAATTAAAAACTCTAATGTCGCACCAGTAGTAGTATTGGTGATGCTCACTTTGGCTTTCCCATCGCCGTTACAAAACTCTGGCGAGGTACTTACAGATTGATTGAACTGCGCCCAGTAAAATAAGGGCATCAGCAATAGTAGAAAAATTTTTCTCATGCAAAATCAATTTATATTATAAATAAATGAAAATATTTTGGGCAAAAATAGACAAACTCTTTTGGTGTTAAATTAACATTTGTTAATTCAAAAAAGAGGGTTTATAGTATGATAATCAGGTTTTATGAGCTTTTAAAGGGAAAATAAAACGGTTATATTGTTACTTTTTTTATTATTTTTTCTTATCCTAGATAAAGATACAGGGGATATATTGAGCCTAGAGGCAATGTGCTTTAGCGGAACTATTTTTAGCAAGTCGGGAAACCTTTCCTCAAATAATTGGTAATTATCCGCCACATCATTCCTTACAAAGAGGTCTAATATTTCATAAGTTCTTAATAAATATTTGCTTAGGATATCATTAAGGATTAAAGACCATTCGTGGAACTCTGCGCATAGGGCGTCTAGATCTTTCTTTTTGATACAAATAACCTCCGAATCTTGGTAGAGATGGATGTTGCATTGGCTTTTCTCGTGGGTGAAAAAGGTTTTGAGATCGGTTAGGAACATAGCGGGAGATTCTATCCATTCTGTGGTTTCGTTGCCTTCTGCATCTTCGGTGTAGCATCTGGTGGCAGAGTCTTTAGCGTAGAAGATAAAATCGCAATAATCGCCATTAGAGACAATGAAATCTCCTGCCGACATCAATTTTGAATAAAAGAGAGGAATGGCTTTATTGAGCGCTTTTGGGCTCAAGGGGATAGTGAAACCCTGTAGTAGAGCCTTGATGAAGTCGTTTTTGTTTTTCATGATACTATTGTTTTAATGCTGGGGAGAAGATCTAGGTGACAACCAATTGTATACTCAGTTTTTCCAAAGTTTTTTTTATTTCTTCGCTGGGGGATTGGTCGGTAATAAGGCAGTCTATATTCCTTAGCGAGCAGATTTGCCCTAAGCCCTTTTTGCCAAATTTAGAATGGTCGGAAAGGATATAGGTTTTGCTCGCATTTTTAATCATCATCCGGTTAAGGTGAGCTTCCGCTGTGTTAGAGGTGGAGATACCAAAATCTAAATCAATACCATCTACGCCCAAGAATAGCTTATTGGCAGAGATTTCTTCCATAAACTTCTGTGCCACAGGTCCCACGGTAGATTGGGAGGAGCGCCTTACCTCTCCACCAATTTGAATAACGGCAATTTTTTCGTACTGAGAGAGCATATTCGCAATGAGGAGAGATGAGGTAATCACCGTAACGGTTTTATCTTTTGGGAAACTCTCCACCATATTCAGCACCGTAGTACCGGAGCCCAAGATCACCACATCATGATCCTCTATAACCTCAGTTGCGGCAATGGCAATTCTGTTTTTTTCAGATTTGTTAAGGTGTTGTTTATGGCTTATAGGTCTATCCACCACATAAGGGTTCACCAAGCTGGCGCCGCCGTGGTTTCTAAATAAAAGCCCCTTTTTTTCTAAGACTTTAAAGTCTTTCCTAATCGTCACTTCAGAAACTTCTAAAGCCTTAGCCAATTCCGAAACCAAAACATGATTCTCCTGCTTTAGTTGGTCTAAAATATACTGATGTCTTTTAGTGATATTCATTATAATAATAAAATATAACCAGCCAAATATAATAAAAATATAATAAAACAAAAATGAACGATAAAGAGATGATAAATTTCATATTGTTTCGTTTGGTTTCATATGTCTATATTTGTGGAATTAAAAACAACAAATGAGAATGAATATGAAACGAAGCGAAATTTTAAATTCTTTTGAAATTCAAAATCAAGAGATTTGGGATGTGGTGGTAATAGGCGGCGGCGCTACAGGATTAGGCGTTGCTATAGACTCCGCGTGTAGAGGTTACAAAACATTGCTTTTAGAGCAGAGTGATTTTGCTAAATCTACCTCCAGCAAGAGTACCAAACTGGTGCACGGTGGTGTGCGCTATATGGCACAAGGGTATATAGATTTGGTGAAAGAAGCCTGCAAAGAGCGCGGACTATTGCTTAAGAATGCACCGCACCTTACTAAAAATATGACCTTCGTTATTCCTATCTATACTTGGTTAGACCGCTGGATGTACACCATAGGATTGAAATTTTACGATTTCTTAGCAGGAAAGTTGAGTTTAGGAAAGTCACACTTTATCAATAAAGAAAAAACCATCCAGCACCTGCCAACGGTAAAAAAACAAGGGCTCAAAGGCGGGGTGGTTTATCATGATGGGCAGTTTGATGATGCTCGCTTAGCACTAAATTTAGCACAGACGGCTATTGAAAAAGGCGCTACAGTTCTCAATTATGCTAAGGTGACCGCCCTCTCTAAAGATGAACATCAGCAGTTGAATGGTCTTCGTTTTCACGATGAGATTTCTAAAAAAAACTATGAGGTTAGAGCAAAAGCGATTGTGAATGCCACGGGAGTCTTTGCGGATACCATCAATAGAATGGACCACGGCACAGATAAAAAGACCATTAGCCCAAGCCAAGGGATACACCTAATGATTGATAAAAAATTCTGTCCCACAGATTCCGCCATTATGATACCTAAAACCGAGGATGGTAGAGTGCTATTTGCTGTGCCTTGGCATAATAAAATTATTTTAGGAACCACAGATACCCCAGTAAAACACGAATCATTAGAGCCTAAAGCTTCGGAGAAAGAAATAGACTTTATTTTAGATACGGCTAAAAATTATCTTCAGCCAGCACCTACACGCGCTGATATAGAGAGTGTTTTTGCAGGGTTAAGACCTCTGGCGGCAGCGGAAGAAGGTCAAAAAACAAAAGAAGTTTCCCGTAGCCATAAGCTTATTGTCGCGCCGTCTCGCTTAGTGAGCATCATCGGAGGGAAATGGACAACCTATAGAAAAATGGCAGAAGATACCATGGATAGGATAGAAGAGGTTATGCAATGGAAAAAAATAAATTCTAACACAGAGCATTTAAAAATTCATGGCTATCGGGAAGGGGTGTCTCAAACAGATGAGCTCTATTTCTACGGAAGCGATGAGGAACCATTAAAAAAGTTAGCCGCAGAAACCTCTTATGGGAACGAATATTTGAGTCCATCGTTAGGCATCAGAAAAATACAAGTGGTGTGGGCGGTAAGAAAAGAAATGGCTGTTCATGTGGAAGATGTTTTGGCTAGAAGAACCAGAGCACTACTTTTAGATCAAGAGGAAGCCGTGAGAATCGCTCCAGAAGTGGCTAAAATTATGGCGGAAGAACTACATAAAGACCAAACTTGGATAGATGCAGAATTAGAGCATTTTAATCATGTGGCAAGCATTTATCACTAAACAATATAAAATAGTAATTGATATATGATGAAATCATTTTTATCTCCACCTAAGCATATACCTCTACTACCCAAAGAGCAGATAGATAGGGTGTATAAGAGTAAAAGACTACAAGTTTTTATAGGAATATTTGTAGGTTATGCGGGGTATTATCTCGTAAGGAAAAATTTCTCCTTAGCTATGCCTCATTTAGAAGAGACGGGCTTTTCTAAAGCAAGTTTAGGGTTGGCATTGTCTGCTAATGCAATAGCTTATGGGCTTTCTAAGTTCATTATGGGAGGAATTTCTGACCGTAGTGATGCTCGTAAGTTTTTAGCTTTGGGGCTTATTCTATCCTCCTTGGTTACATTTCTTTTAGGGACTAGTTTGGGATTATCCTCCATTACGATTATGTTTATCCTTCAGTTTCTCATTGGGTGGTTCCAAGGAATGGGCTGGCCACCAAGCGGTAGGGTTATGACGCACTGGTTCTCCCAAAACGAAAGAGGAACTAAAATGTCTTTTTGGAATGTCGCTCATAATGTTGGGGGAGGTTTGCTTGGTCCCCTGGTGGTATATGGAACTTTGTGGTTTGGATCTTGGGAGGTAGGTACTTTTTGGTTTCCAGCGGTTATAGGCATTATTATCGCGCTAATATCTTTACTTTTGGTTAGGGATACCCCGCAGTCTTGTGGCTTACCTCCAATTGAAGAATACCGCAATGATTATCCTAAAAATTATTCAGAGCATTCGGAGGAGGAACTTACCGCTAAAGAGATCTTCTTTACTTATGTTCTCAAAAATAAAACGCTATGGTTTATTGCGTGGGCTAATGCCTTTGTGTACTTGGTTCGGTATGGGGTGTTAGATTGGGCACCTACTTATCTTCAAACCGTTAAACATTATAATATTAAAGAAATAGGTTGGGCATATTCTGCCTACGAATGGGCGGCTATTCCAGGGACCATTGTTTGCGGATGGCTTAGTGATAAGGTGTTTAAAAAACGCTCTGTTACCACTATGCTCTATATGGCATTGGTAATGGTGTTTGTATTCATTTACTGGAAAAATATGGATAGCAAACTTTTGGATAGTATTGCGCTAATTGCTATTGGATTTTTAATCTATGGTCCTGTAATGCTCATAGGCGTGCAGGCATTAGATTTAGCACCTAAAAAAGCAGCTGGTACAGCAGCAGGGCTCACAGGATTACTCGGTTACCTTGTTGGGACAGCCATCTTAGCTAATATTACCATTGGTTATTTGGTGGGGCACTACGGTTGGGATGCTGGCTTTATACTTCTTATTGTAGCCTGTCTATTGTCCATTCTATTTGTAGCATTCACCTATAAAGAAGAAACGGAATTATTAAACTCTAAATCATAAAAACTTTAACTCAAATAAATTTTCATTATGCTAAAAAATGTACTAAAAGCAAGCGTAGCCGTATGTTTAGTAACTATGGTGTCTTGTAATGCAGATCGGGAAGTACAGAATCCTGATGTTGATGCAACAAAAGTAGAGGTGAAACAGCTTTCGCCAGAGATGATTAAAGTGCGAGATTATGTGCCAGAAAATGCCGTAATTGCACACAGAGGCTCCACATTCTGGACGCCAGAGGAAACAGAAGCCGCATTTAGATGGGCAAGAGAAACAGGCGCTGACTATATGGAAGCAGACTTACAAGTTTCTAAAGACGGCGTGATCTTAGCCCTTCATGATGACAACTTGAAGCGGACCACAAATATTGAAACCGTTTATGGTGAGCATTTACCATCAACAAGAAAACAATATTACTTAGATTTAGGCTACACCTCTGCAGAGGCAGACCAAATGGTAGCAGATGACCAAAAGAATTTTTACCCTAACCTACCAAGCTCTTACACCTATGAGGAATTATTGAAATTAGATGCTGGAACATGGTTTAATGAGGTTAACCCAGAAAGAGCCAGAGCAGGCTATACAACACAGCACCAGTACATTTCTTCTTTAGAAGATATGATTATGTATGCCAGAGGTTATAAACTCAAAAGAGATGCTAACGGAGAGCGTGTGGCTACAACCAAAGTACTAACCACGGAGGTGATGTCTCATCCACTATCTGGTGCCAAAGAAAAAAGAGTAAAATACACCACGCAGTATGTGGTAGATGACCAAGATACAGGGAACCGCCCAGGGATTTATGTTGAGTTTAAAGAACCGTGGCTCAACCCTGCAGAGTTTGAAAAAATGGTGTATGATGAGTTGGATCAATACAATATGAACATCATCACAAAACCAGAAGCGGAGAATACACCATTCTATATCAATGGTAAAGTAAATGTAGGAAATACCAATGGTAAAGTGATTTTACAAACCTTCTCACTACAAAGTTTAAAGAGAATAAAAGATTTCTTTAAAGGGCAAGTGCCTATGTGTTTCTTATTATGGAAAGGTACAGGTGCTACAGATATGTCTGATGATTCTCCTCAGGGGTACGCCTCGTTTATTAACTTAGGGGTAGATAATTTAGCCCATTTTGCAGGGCCATCTATTGCAGGGGCGCCTAACAATTATCCAGAATTACTTAAACCTTGGCAAGCAGACCTTATCAGACGCTCTAATATGAAAATTCACCCTTATTCTTTTGATACCAAAGATCAAATGAAAAAATACTTCGGAGATTATAACTTTGGCAATAGCATAGGTAACTTGGCAGCACCACCATATTGTGATGCTATGTTTACCAACAGAGCTGAAGAAACACTACATTATTATGTGGAAAAAGGCGTAAGAAATAAAAATGCCGCTCAGAATGTACCAGACTCTTCAGAACTACTTAAAAGATTAGGATACTAATACATATTATTAACAAATCAAGACAGAGGGGCCACCTCTAACTTATTATAATTATTAAACTTATGAAAAAGAATATCATACTGATAGCATTACTTTCCTTAGGTATTTCAGGACAAGCATTGGCACAAGATAGAGCCGCTATCAAACCTTATTATATTTATGACAATCCGGAAGACGATGTTAAAATCACATTAGGTGCCAGATTCATTACAGATTTAGCTTATAACAGCAGTGATTTTACCCCAGTAAGATCCGGTGCAGACATCTCAGATGCCCGTGTAAGAACCTCTCTAACTTACAAAAACTGGTATTTCTATGGCGATTTTGATTTCGGTGGAGGTAAATTCCATCAGCGCAATCTCTTTGTAAGATATTATTTAAAAAATGACGAACAAAGTTCTAAGAGCATCAAGTTCGGATACTACGCAGAGCCGTTTTCTATGAACCTGAATACCAGTGAGTATGCTATGAAGTTCATCAACCGTCCTACTACGGTAAACGCTTTAGGGAACTTCCGTGCTTTGGGGGTTACTTATAAATATTATAACAACCACTTCTTCTCAGACCAAGGGATATTTACCGAAGATGTCTTAGAAAATAAAAAACCAGCAGGTAACCAAAGCTGGAACCTCACAGGGCGCTATGTTTACATCCCAGTAAATAAACCAGAACTTACCGCTCATATTGGTACATCTTTAAGATACAGACAAATCAACGGAGGAGAGCTCATTAACGAAGGCAGAACACTAAAAACCAACCTTAATGTATCATCAGCATTAGAAATGGGAGACCACAATAAAGAATTCCTTAATGCTAATGTGCCATGGGCTAAAAACCTTTACAAAATAGGTTTTGAAGGATTGGTGAAAACGCCAAGATTCTTTGCGCGTGGAGAGTATATGATGCAGAAAATAACCAAGCAAAGACCTGATCAAGAGCTGTTTGATGCTCAGTTAGGTGGCGTTTGGAGCTGGACCACACTTAAGAGCTGGCAAAAAGCCAACCCGCTTGGAGATTCTAACTTTGATGGTGGTTACTTAGAATTAGGCTACTTGCTTAATAACAAATCCAACTATAAATACAATAAGGAATTCGCATTGATTAGTGGGAACTATGAGCCAGGAGCTTTAGAATTAGTCGCAAGATACAGCTACACTAACCTAAACGATATCAAGGATGGAGATGTGTTCCTAAAAGGTAAAAATAAATTTTATCCAGATGGCAATATTACCGACTACCCTAATGAATCATTGAGTATTGCAGGAGGGAAGGCGCATGCCGCTACCGTAGGGCTTAACTACACCATTAACAGGCATGCCATCATATCTGCGGGATATACCTATACCAATTTAGATAATCCATATTACCCAGATGATAAAAACTTCCATTCTGTACAAGCAAGAATGATGTTCTCTTTTTAAAGATCATTTATCTTTAAAGTAATGTAAATGAGGTTATATTTAATATAGCCTCATTTTTTTTGATGATATAATGGCGTAAGTCAATAAAAAAGGCTGTTATAAATAACAGCCTTTTTTGTAATCATTTTTATCTCATCCCACCAGATAAAACTTCTCCAGCTCTTCTTCGCAGAGGGTTTTGATGACCTCTATCCAGCGGTCTTCATCATTAAGGCAAGGGAGGTAGTGGTAAGCGCTCCCTCCAGCGTGCAGAAATTCCTCTTTTCCTTCTATAGCGATTTCTTCCAAAGTTTCCAAACAGTCGGAGACAAAGGCAGGACAACAGATGGCTAACTTTTTAACCCCTTTTTGTGGCAGGGCAGCCAGAGTTTCATCCGTATAAGGCTCTATCCATTTATCTTTTCCCAACCGAGATTGAAACGAAATCACCGTTTTCTCCTTGGGGATGTTGAGCTTCTCAATTACCAGCTCTGTGGTTTTAAAACATTGATGCCTATAGCAAAAAGAATGGCTGGGATTGTCTTCCCGAGAGCAACAATCGTTGAGGTTGCAGGTATGGGTAGGGTCGGTTTTGTAGAGGTGCCTCTCAGGAACGCCGTGATAAGAAAACTGCAACGCATCAAACTCGGCAGGGAGCTTCTCTTGGAGGCTTTCCGCAAGACAATTGATGTAGATTTCTCGGTTATAGAAAGGCTGCACATAGTTTATTCTAATCTTCGGGAAATACTTTTTACGAACCTCTTCCGCTTTCTCTATCACGGTTTCTGTGGTGCTCATAGCATACTGAGGATAGAGCGGAAACAGCACAATATCCGTTACCCCTTGGTCTACCAATTCTTGGATGCCGTGTTTTATGCTGGGCTCGGCGTAGCGCATACCGATGGCTACTGGGAGGTCTACACGCTGTTGGAGTTTTTGTTTAATTTTCTCTGTGTAGACAATCAGTGGAGAGCCTTCTGGCGTCCAAATACTCTCATAGGCAGCGGCAGATTTAGGCGGGCGCGTGTTCAAAATAATACCACGAACCAAGAGTGCACGGAAAAACCAGCGGTAGTCTATCACCTTTTCATCCATTAGGAATTCATCTAAATAGCTTTTAACATCCGCTACCTTTGTCGATTTTGGCGAACCTAAATTTACTAATAATATACCTTTTTTTGCCATAGATTTTAGAGAGAAATTGGGGTTGTTGATATTGCGTTTTTTTTATTGAGAGGCGTTATCCATTAACGGCTTCCACCTTTTCTACTAAATCTGGCACAAATTGTTTCAGAATATTTTCTATACCACCTTTCAGCGTTGCGGTAGAGCTTGGGCAGCCACTACACGCCCCTTGGAGGAGCATTTTTGCCGTTTTGGTACTTTCATCATATTCAATGAGTGAGATTTTCCCTCCATCATTTTCCACTGCAGGCGCAACATATTCATTAAGAATATCGCTGATTTTCTGTTCTTGGTCGGTATATTCACGGTTGATAATTTGCTCCACAGGATTTTCGTGGGCTTGTGGTTTAAGGCGAGAAATTTCGCCGCCATTTTGTAAATATTCCGCAATAAAGGCGCGTACAGCCACCATAACCTCGTGCCATTGTACAGAATCATCTTTCGTTACCGCTACAAAGTTATCCGAGATAAACACCTCTTGAGCAAAGTCAAATTCATCAAAAATAGCTTGTGCTAAAGGCACTTCTTGCGCTTCCGATCTTGATTTCACTTCCACAAAGCCATCAATCAGCAGCTTGGAAGACACAAATTTCATCACTGAAGGGTTCGGAGTCATCTCCGCATAGATTTGATACGCTATTTTCGCTTTGGCTTTATAAATTCTTGGGTTGGCGAGGAGTTCATCTTCAATTACATTTTTCAAATTCTGGGCAACATGCTCCCATTCTACCGTATCTTGCTTGGCTACCGCCACAAAATTAGCCGTGATGAAAATCTTATCCACAAAAGGATAATTAAACAACTCCTGAGCCAGAGGAATTTCGGAAATATCCGATTGTCTATCCAGCTCCAGTGCCCCAGGGATCAGGGTATAGTCGGCAATAAATTTCATCACCTTTGGGTTTTCTGTGGCTTCTATAATGATGTTTCGCATTTTTATAATTAAATTTGGAACTGCAAAAATAAACAAACCAAATGAGACCAAAGCGTAGTCGTTTTAGTTTTTTTCAATGAAAGCGAGAGATAAAGGCTTTGGCGCATAACTTAATTTTAAAAATAACCAAGACTATGGCACTAATTAGAACCCTTTTAGGCAAAACACCACAAATTGGCGAAGACACTTTTTTAGCCGAAAACGCTACCATCATCGGCGATGTACAAATGGGAAAAGAATGCAGCATCTGGTATAATGCCGTGATCCGTGGCGATGTACATTATATCAAAATGGGCGACCGTGTGAATGTTCAAGACAACGCGATGCTCCACTGTACCTATCAAAAATACCCACTGACCATCGGCAATAATGTATCTATAGGGCATAATGCCATTGTGCACGGCTGCACGCTCCACGACAATGTATTGATTGGAATGGGCGCCATTGTGATGGACAATTGCGTGGTAGAGAGCAACTCTATTGTGGGCGCAGGCTCCGTGGTAACCCAAGGCACACACATCAAATCTGGCGAGGTTTGGGGTGGCATTCCAGCCAAGAAACTCAAAGATATTTCCCCTGAATTATTGGAAGGCGAGGTCAATAGAATCGCCCAAAATTATGTCAAATATTCCAGTTGGTATAAGGAGGAATAATAGCGGAATACCAGATCCAAAGGGCGTTTTATCATCTATTTTAATTGAAATAAAAGAGCCGCAGTGCGCCATTTAGGCAAGGATTTTGCAAGGGGAGAAGCCGAGCATCAAACACGATTGATTTCATAGGCGATAAATGTTGAACCGAATAAAATCCACAGATAGATGAAACAAAAAAACGCTTTTTGGGAAATATTAAAAACCACTTTTAAGGAATGGAACAACTCGCCCGCTTCTCGGGATAGTGCGGGCTTGGCATATTATGCGATGTTCTCGCTGCCAGGGTTGCTCATCATTATCATTTGGATTGCAGGCTTATTTTTAGGCGATGATAATGTGCGACAAGAACTCCTAACCAAGATGAGCGAGGTCATCGGCAAAGATTCCACAGAAAATTTCACAGAAATGATAACCAATGCCTTGGCAGACGGCAAAAACTTCTGGATGAAGACCGTGGGTGTTTTAGCATTAATCTTCGGTGCAACAACTTTATTCTTTAACCTCCAACAATCGTTGAACAGGGTGTGGGGCGTACGCCAAGCCTCCACCGAAACCATTAAAGAATACATAAAAGACAGAGGCTTAGCCTTTTTGTTAATCGTGGTGATTGCCCTTTTATTCTTAGCGAACTTATTAGCAGCATCGCTATTGTCCGCGTCTAATGTATGGCTGGAGCAGCACTTTGGCACTTCCGTAACTTTGGCATTCAGCGTGGTCAATTTTATCATCAGCATAGGGTTAATCACCCTTTTGTTTATGTTTATATTCAAATATATGCCAGATATATCCATCTCGTGGAGGGCAGTATGGGTGGGCGCCTTGCTCACGGCAATATGGTTTGAAATAGGGAAGTATCTCATCGGTTTTTATTTTGAATACTCCAAGCCATCATCGGTCTTTGGGGCGGCAGGCTCCTTGATTTTGGTGATGATATGGATGAACTACATCTGCCAGATCTTATTCTTGGGCGCAGTATTTACTAAAGTCTACGCACAGCACAAAAATTACGAGATAAAACCCTCCGAAGGGGCGGAATGGATACCCCAACACTAAAAATAGAGCACAAAACTAACGGAATACCAAATCTGAAATAAATTCCGTACTTTCGCTCTATGAATTCGGACATCTTTGAGCTTTTAGAATTTACCAATCGCTCCGTTTTTTTAACGGGCAAAGCAGGAACAGGAAAAACCACCTTTCTAATGGACTTCGTGAGGCGTACCAAGAAGAGCCATATCATTCTGGCGCCCACGGGCATCGCCGCGATTAACGCTGGAGGAGTCACGATACACGCGATGTTTGGCTTACCATTGCGCGCGTTCTTTCCAACACATGATAGGGTGGATGAGCGCTTGGGCAATAACATCGCAGACTTGTTCAAGCACTTCAGATTCCGAAAGAATAAGCTCAAACTACTCCGTGAGGTGGAGTTAATCATCATTGATGAGGTCTCAATGCTCCGCGCCGATGTCTTAGATATGATGGATTTCGCCCTAAGGCACATCAGAAGGAACGGAAAGCCTTTCGGAGGCGTGCAGATGCTCTTCATTGGAGATTTACACCAGCTGCCACCAGTGGTAAGAGATGAAAACATCCTCCGTGAGTATTACAAAACCCCGTTTTTCTTCAGCGCTAAGGCGTTAGAGAACTTAGAACTCATCACCATAGAGCTCACCAAGGTTTACAGACAAAAAGATGAAGATTTTTTAAAAATCCTCAATGAAATTAGAGAAGGGCACCTGAGTGATGAAGGCTACCAACAGCTCAATGAACGCTACCTCCCCGATTTTGAACCCCAGAAGGAAACCTATGTCTATTTGACCTCGCATAATAAGATGGCGGATAGCATCAACCAGAAAAAACTCCAAGAACTCAAAGGAAAATCTTATACTTATAAAGCCAAAATCACTGGCGAGTTTAAAGAAAACCAGTACCCTAACGATGAGGAGCTGGAGCTTAAAGTCGGTACACAGATTATGTTCATCCGCAACGATGCCAGTGGCGAGCGCCACTATTATAATGGCAAACTCGCAGAGGTTATGGTGCTCTCTCCCACAGAAATTACCGTCCTGATAGAGGGCGATGACAAAACTTATACCCTAAAAAAAGAAACTTGGGAAAACAAACGCTATACCTTGGGCGAAGACAAGAGCGTGGAGGAGGAAGTCTTAGGCAGTTTTGAGCAATATCCTATCCGTTTGGCGTGGGCGGTCACCATCCACAAGTCCCAAGGGCTTACTTTTGATAGGGTGATTATAGATGCAGGGCAATCCTTTGCCTCGGGGCAGGTTTATGTAGCACTTTCGCGCTGCCGCACCCTCCAAGGCATCATTCTCAAATCCGAAATTACCAAAAATGCCGTATTTAATGACCGCCGTGTTAATCGCTTTCAAGACGATACCCACGCCAACGAGCGCATCACCGAAATCATCAACACCGAAAAGCACGCTTACGCCTTAGATAAGGTACTCTCTCGCATAGAGCCGCTTTGGTTTGAGCGGGATTGGGGCAATTGGTACAATCAAGCCTTGGTCTCTCGCGATTTAAACCGCCGCAAAGCCGAAAAACTTTACCAAGCCCTCCTCCCTAAGCTAAAAAATTGGAATACCATCTATGAGAAGTTGCAAAAGATTATCGCCGCAAAGGTGCATAAGATGGGGCAAGGGCAGGACACTTGGCAGAGCATAGAAGAGAAAACCCGAGGCGCCGTTAATTTCTATTATAATGAAGTTCACAACGAATTCTTTACACCCATTAAGCATTTTTATGCCGAAACCAAAGGCGCCAAGGGCTTAAAGGCGTTCAACGAGGTTACCCATACCCTTTTAGAAGACTTAGAGGACTACCTCAACCAGCTCAAAACCGCCCATTTAATGGAAACTGCCCTCTTTGATGCGCAGAATGACACCAAAGTAGAAATCAACGCTCTAAAAGTGCCCACGCATATCCTCACTTTTCAACTTTTTGAGCAAGGCAAGACCATTGCAGAGATTGCCGAAGAGCGCAACTTGGTGCCTTCTACCATTTATGGACATCTGGCGAAGTTCGCTGAGCGTGGATTATTAGATTTGAGCCGAATCATTAGCAAAGAGAAAGATCAACGCTTCCGTGAACAGTACCAGAAAGCCCCACAGGAGAACCTTAACGATTGGAAAAAGCACCTCCCAGAAGATTTTGAATACCACGAAATACGCCTCCTTTGGAACCACTACCGTTATTTAGATGAAAAACAAGCCGAAGACCACCCAGAGGACTAAAACAAGGCTAATGAGCATCAAAATAATATCTAAAATCGATAAAATAACCCTCCAAAGCCTTAAAATAAAGCCTCAAAAGGCAAAAACAAACCTCCACACCTATATTAAATAGGAATGGAGGTTTATTTTAATAATCGCTGTCTTCTAGTTGGAAAAGATCTTCCACGCGTTTACCAAAAACTTTAGCAATTTTGAGCGCCAATAGGGTAGAAGGGATATATTTCCCCGCTTCTAAGGCATTAATGGTCTGCCGACTTACACCAATTTGCTTTGCTAAGGCTTCTTGTGTCAGTTGGAGGATAGTCCGCTCTATTTTGATGTTATTTTTCATAATTTTTAGACAAAAGATAACGAAAACGAAAGATATAAAGCAACAAAGGCAAAAACGCTTGCAATAAAATGACCTCCAAAAAGATAAGACCATATAAAGTCAAGTACAGCATAAGGAAAACTACATAACTAACGAGCAAACTCCATAACACAGCGCGCAGCCTAAGGCTCGCAATATACTCATCTTCCTCTTTTTCTTGGCTAAAACCGACCAAAAGCCCACCAATAATCACCAAAACAGCCACCAGATTGATAATAGGCGTCCGAACGAGCGTAAAAGAAGCCTCATCATTAAGCCATTGGTTAGAAAAAATTGCAGGTACCGTTATTTGCCATTGTTCGAGCAGGCTAAGCCAAGCCCATTCATCACCAGGCACCAAAAAACCAATAAAATAAACCACGCTAATCATTAGCGAAGGAACTAAAATTGCCTAACCTATCTTCTGATAATAGTTCGGCAGGAGAGAATAAGATTTCATAAGATGATGTTTTATAATATTTGCTTGCAAATGTAAAACAAATTTTACAAATTGACAAATAAACTTTACATTTTAACCAATTGAATGCCTACAATGCCACCAAGAATAAGCCAATAAATCTCCATTTTCTCCCAAAGACCAAAGATGAAAACAGAAATAGACATAATCTTCTTAAAAATACTCAATTTGAAGAGCGGAACAGAGAAAAAAATTAGCGGAATAACTTAAAAAGCATTCGGAATAACACAAAAAAGCAGCGGAATGGATAAGATAAAGGGCGGAATATACAAAAAATAGGGCGGAAAATAGAAAATGAATGTCGGAAAATAGCCCAAAAACAGCGGAAAATAAAATTAGTTGGCGGAAAATGAAAAAAAATATTCGGAATATAGAAAAGTTTCATATTTTTGTGTAAATTGCAACGGAAAAAATAATCTTATTAACAATAAAAAGTAAAGCGATGTCACAAAAAGTCTATTTTACCAACGAAGAAATGCTTCAAAATGCCGCAGTGCTCTTTAAAACCATTGAAACAAACAATGCCATCTCTACAAAATTAGATGATTATGGCTATAATACCGAAGAACTGACCAAAGGCAAAGCCCTTTATGAGAAAGCGCAAGCCCTCTACGGCACAAATAAGAAAGAAACCGAAGAGAAAAAGGTCGCCTACCTCCATTTTAAACAAAAAATGGATGAACTGACTAAAATCTATGCCGAGCACAGGAATAAAGCAAGATTGGTTTTCAAAAACAATCCCGAAGCCAAGATTTCCTTAGGGCTAAATATCAAAACGGCAACTGCTATTTTGGTTCTATTGGAGCAGATTACCGCATTTTATACCCACCTTGATGAGGTTGAGAGCCTAAGAACACCTTTGGCAAGGGTAAAAATTACCCAAGAGGATATTACTAATCAATTGGCTAAAGTGGTTGAAGTCAAAAATGCCTATACCACCTATGCTCAGGAGAAAAACGAAAGCGAGCAATCTACGAAAGACAAAAATAAAGCCTTCGCTGACTTAGACCATTGGATGAGAGAGCTCCACGCTTACGCTAAATATGCCCTAAGCGACCAAGAACAGTTCCTTCAAATATTTGGCAAGGCAGTGGAGTAGTCTAATTATAATTTTAAGAACTAAAACAATCCTTTTTAAAGCTTTTTTAGCCTCTGTCTCTCAGGGAATTCTATCATTTGTAATAAAATAGAAACCCTAAAAGGCGGAACATCTAATAAAAGTAAAGAAAGAAGCACTTTAAAAACGATAATTAAAAAATGGGCGTAGATCATGGTAAATCCAATAACCTAAAACTACGCCCATACTATTAAGAAGGATATCATCAACATCAAAAATACCCAATCGGCTAAAGTATTGCACTGCCTCTAAGATGATAATAGCACTCATCATATCAAAAACCAGCGGCTGCAACTTCTGATACTGAGGAAAAACCACGCCTAAAAACCCAAATGGCACAAAAAGCACCAAATTCCCCACAATATTGATAAAAACAGAAGACCAACGAATGCTATGCATCACAAAACGGAAAGTAGAAACCAGCGGTGCCAACCGAGCAATCGGCTGTGGATAAGGCACTCTCCCAAAACCAAAAAACATCAGATAAAGCACCAGCCCTGCATAGCCAATAATAAAAACCAAAAAGATTTTCCTTAGCATAAGCCACAAAAATACAAACAATTTCCCAAAAACACTTTTCAATTCTCCTAAAATACCAATCCTTATTCTAATAACACCCTCCAAAATCCCCAAAACATCAACCATTCTCCCAATAACAACTATCAAATCTCAAAAAATACTCTCCACTCTTAACCCTTTATCCCTTTTTATCCCCAAACTTTCCTTCCGACCTCCAATTTCGGAGGCGTTAAAAAATGGAAAAGCAAAAAGCGTTAAAAAAGTTTTCTTGTCTGAAGTGACGATAGGAGCAAGTTTTAAAACTTTTAGCTTTTTAGTTTCCATTTTAGCCGAGAAATTGAGTCTTGAGCTTTTGTTTCTTTTGGGTCAAGCCAAAAGAAAGGCGGAATAACTTCCAAAATTCCCAAAACATCAACCATTCTTCCAAATAATAACAACCTAATCTCTCAAAAGACTTAAAACCCTCAACCTTTCAACTTCCTTAATTCTAAAAATAACTCAAATGAGCTTAATAATAAGCACGCATTAACGACATAGGAATACGGAGGCGTTAAAAAAATTAAAGCCTTTGGCGTTAAGAAAGCTCTGTTGTTTGAGCGACGATAGGAGCGAGTTCCAGAGCTTTTAGGCAAAGGGCTAAATTTTTAGCCGTAGTCTTCCCCGCCTTGATTTTTGGTTCTTTTTATCAAGAAAAAGAACAAACCTAACAATCAATCGAGCGGAACAATCCCCAAAATCTCTAAAACAAGATCTTTAACCTCCCCTTTACCAATAAAAATTAAAACATTATCTTTGTTTCTCAAAACAACCCTTATGAAATACATCGTCTTAGCCCTCATTTCGGCATTATTGTTCTCCATTTCTTGGCCCACCTATGGCATTCCCTATTTTATATTTATTGCGTGGGTACCGCTACTGATGTTAGAGCACGAAATCACAAAATTTTCAAGCATAAATCACAAAAGTTGGGCAGTTTTTGGTTGCGCTTACCTCGCGTTTGTTGTGTGGAATGCCGTAACAACAGGCTGGCTCTACGAAGCAAGAAACCCAGATGGCTCACACGCTTGGTTTGCAGTAATTTTTCCCGTGGTGGTCAATGCGTTATTGATGAGCTTGGCGTTCCAGCTTTACCATTGGTACAAAAAGGCAAAAGGCACCTATTGGGGGCTCGCATTTTTTATCGCCATATGGATGTCGTTTGAGAAATTCCACCTCGCTTGGGAATTCACTTGGCCGTGGCTCAATTTAGGCAATGTTTTCGCAGAAAAACCACAACTCATCCAGTGGTATGACACTTTGGGCGCCACAGGCGGCAGTTTTTGGGTGCTAATAGTCAATGTTTGGGCATTTTATACCCTTAGAATCTGGGAAGCGGGTAGAAAATCCAAAGATTTAATAAAGAATATGGGCATACTGATCGCTTTGATGGGTGTTCCAATTCTCATTTCCTTAATAAAATACCAACAATTTGATGAAAAACCGATCGGCAAAGTCAGAGTGATGATGATGCAGCCGGATCTAAACCCCTACACCGAAAAATACCAAAAAGATAGCCTACAAATTGTTTCGGAACTTTTAGAATTAGCCCAAAACGATAAAACCCCTCAAATTGAGTATTACCTTGCCCCAGAAACCGCTTTCCCTGGCTATGGAGGGCTCTCAGAGAACGGACTGAAAGACAGCAAACAGGTTCAATTAGTGGAAAATTTTCTCCAAGCGCATCCCAAATCGGTATTTATGGGCGGCGTTTCCACTTATCAAATTAGAAATAGAGACCAAATAGAGGTAGAAGCCTATAATTCTGCCATACAGATAGAGCCACAAGGGCGTTATCAAGTCTATCATAAAGGGAAATTGGTGCCAGGAGTAGAGATTTTCCCTTATATTAAAGTCCTTAAACCTCTTTTAGGCGATGCGATGCTTAATTTTGGAGGAACGATCTCTTCTTTGGGACAAAGTGAGGAGCGCGTCGTATTCAGCAACCCATTTAATCAAGGGAAAATAGCCCCTATCATCTGTTATGAAAGCGTCTACGGCGAATTCGTTACCGATTATGTTAAAAAAGGCGCCAATTTCTTAGGAATAGTCACCAATGATTCTTGGTGGGGCATCTCGCAGGGGCATCGGCAGCTTTTGGCTTACGCACGACTGCGGGCTATAGAAAACCGCCGAGAAATAGCGCGCGCTGCCAACAGTGGAATATCTGCACACATCGATGCTAAGGGGAATATCTTAGAAGACACCTTTTATGGAGACCGCACGGTATTGGTTTCCGATATTCAGCTCTATAATGGCACTACTTTCTATACCCGCGCCGGCGATTTACTTTCCAGAATTTGTATTTTTGCCTTAGGCTTCCTCGTTTGCTATCTTTTTGTAGAAAAAATAAGAGGAAAGAGCGTATTTTAAGCGGAATTAAGGGATAAATCAATAAAAAATCCATACAATTGAATGTAATTGTATGGATTTTCATTTTAAATATTTAAAATTTAACTCAAAGTATAAGTAGTGCCGTCTTTGCCATCCTTCAGTTCTATGCCATAGGCGAGGAGTTGGTCTCTAATCTGGTCGCTGAGCTCCCAATTTTTAGCCTTTCTGGCTTGGTTTCTCAGATTGATGAGGATTTGTAGCGCTTGGTCTAACTTTTCGTTGTTATTTTCCTCGATGGTTTGCAAGCCTAAAACCTCAAAAACGAAATCGTGCATCAGGCGTTTTAGGGTTTCTAAATCTTGAGCCGAAATGGTCGCTTTTTGGTCTTTCAAGGCGAAGATCAACTTCACAGCTTCAAAGAGGTGGGCAATCAATATCGGTGAGTTGAAATCGTCCAACAATGCGGCATAGCATTTCTCTTGCCACTCGGAAACCTTGAATTCGGCATCTTCTTGGTCGTTCGGATTAGGAGTTAGTTGGTCTAAAATTTTAATGGCTTCCATCAGCCTTTGGAAACCTTTCTCACTGGCGATGAGCGCTTCGTTGGAAATATCCAAAACGCTTCTGTAGTGGGCTTGCATAAAGTAAAAACGCACCACGGAAGGATGAAAAGGCTTTTCAAAAAAATCATTATTGCCAGAAATGAGTTGAATAGGGAGGATGTAATTGCCGGTGGATTTGCTCATCCGCTGTCCATTCATTGTGAGCATATTGGTGTGCATCCAATAATTAACAGGCTCGGTATCATTGCAGGCTTTACCTTGTGCAATTTCGCACTCGTGGTGAGGGAATTTTAAGTCTAAACCGCCGCCGTGGATGTCAAATTGGTCACCTAAATATTTGGTGCTCATCGCGGTACATTCTAAATGCCAACCAGGGAAACCAGCGCCCCAAGGGGAATTCCAGCGCATAATATGCTGCGGCGAGGCATTTTTCCAAAGGGCAAAATCCTGCGGATTTTTTTTCTCGCCTTGACCGTCTAAATCTCGGGTGTTAGCAAAAAGTTCTTCTATATTTCTTCGTGAAAGCTCGCCGTAGTTAAGTCCGCGCTGGTTATAAGCCACCACATCAAAATACACCGAGCCATTGCTTTCGTAGGCAAAACCTTTGTCGATGAGTTTTTGTGTAAGCTCTATTTGTTCGATGATGTGTCCCGTAGCGGTGGGCTCAATAGTCGGTGGCAGGAGGTTGAATAAATCCAAAATGTGGTGGAAATCAACGGTATATTTCTGCACAATTTCCATCGGCTCCAGTTTTTCTAACCGAGATTGTTTAACGAAGCGGTCGTTGTTCACATCGCCATCATCGGTCAGGTGTCCTGCATCGGTAATATTACGAACATAGCGAACTTGGTAGCCCAAATGGAGGAGGGTACGGTAGATAAAATCAAAAGACATAAAAGTCCTAACATTGCCCAAATGGACATTATTATATACCGTAGGGCCGCAGACATACATCCCGATTTTGCCTTCTACAATGGGTTTAAAAATTTCCTTTTCTCCTGATAGAGAGTTGTATATTTTGAGTTCCAAAATAAGATAATTTTAAAAATGTATAATTCGTTGAGGGGGACCACGATTGCCGTGGCTTTTCTTTTAATCAAGCTTGGTGTGGCTGCCTACATAGTGCAGAAACTCTTGTCTCGTAATGGGATTGGTGCGGAAAATGCCGCTCAATTCTGCCGTAATGGTAGAGCTGGCGGTGTCTTTAATGCCGCGACAGTTCACGCAAAGGTGCTTGGCATCAATAATACACGCCACATCTTTTGTGCCGAGGGCTTCCTTCATCGCATCGGCAATTTGCATGGTAAGGCGCTCCTGCACCTGTGGGCGTTTGGCGTAATAATCTACAATTCTATTGATTTTAGAAAGTCCGATAACCTCGCCGTTAGAGATGTACGCCACATGGGCTTTCCCAATAATCGGTAGGAAATGATGCTCGCAGAAAGAATAAACGGTAATGTCTTTCTCCACCAGCATTTGGCGGTATTTGTATTTATTACTAAAAGTAGAGATGCCTGGTTTATTCTCAGGGAGGAGGCCGCCAAAAATTTCATTCACATACATTTTAGCCACGCGTTTTGGGGAGTCTTTTAGAGAGTCATCGGACATATCTAACCCCAGAGTATGCATAATTTCGGCAAAATGTTGCTCTATAATTTTTATTTTCTCCTCGGGTGTTTTTACAAAAGCATCTTCGCGGAGTGGGGTGTGCTCTTTGCCAGTAAAAACATCATCATCATTATCAAAAAAATCATTCATTTTAAAACGATATTAGAGAGCAAAATTAAGAAAATCTTTTGAGATAGCTGAATATTTTTGTTCCAAAAAGTGCGGAGTGATCAACTGAAACACAAGCAATAGACCGAGGTAAGCAACCGAAGGAGAAGATAAAAAAGAGGTCAGTGAAGGAATTTTTTTCAAAAATAATGAAATTGAAACTAAATTTCATATATTTGCACCGATTAATAATTTTTTAAATCTTATATATTATGTCAGACATTGCATCAAGAGTAAAAGCGATTATCGCTGATAAGTTGGATGTGGAGGAAACAGAAGTAACTCCAGAAGCTAGTTTCACTAATGATTTAGGCGCAGACTCGCTTGATACTGTGGAACTCATTATGGAATTTGAGAAAGAGTTCAATATCCAAATTCCTGATGACCAAGCAGAAAAAATTACTACAGTAGGGCACGCAATTACCTATGTAGAAGAAGTGGTAAACAAATAATTAACTTTTTTGTAAAAACTTAAAATTATGGAATTGAAAAGAGTAGTTGTAACCGGTTTTGGTGCTATTACCCCTATAGGAAATAATGCTAAAGAGTATTGGGAAAACCTAATCAAAGGTGAGAGCGGTGCCGCTCCAATTACTCTTTTCGATGCCACTAATTTTAAAACGAAATTTGCGTGTGAGGTTAAAAACTTCAATCCTTTAGACTTTTTTGATAAAAAAGAGGCTAAAAAAATGGATAGAAATACGCAATTGGGCTTAGTAGCAGCCCGCGAGGCTGTTGCCCATTCTGGGATTATAGAAGCCAATGTAGATAAAAATCGTGTTGGTGTGATCTGGGGGTCTGGTATTGGCGGTTTAGAAACTTTTGAAAACGAAGTTTTAGGCTGGGCAAATACAGAAATCCCGAGGTTTAACCCATTCTTTATCCCGAAGATGATTGCGGACATCACACCAGGGCACATTTCCATAGAATACGGCTTCCACGGGCCTAACTATACCACTGTGTCGGCTTGTGCATCTTCTGCGAATGCCATTATAGACTCTAAAATGCTCATCCAATTAGGAAAGGCAGATGTGATCGTTTGTGGTGGTTCAGAGGCTGCTGTTACAGCAAGTGGCGTAGGAGGGTTTAATGCGATGATGGCACTTTCTACCCGAAATGATGACCCAAAAACCGCTTCAAGACCGTTTGACAAAGACCGAGATGGCTTTGTTTTAGGCGAAGGCGCTGGCTGTATTATTTTAGAAGAATATGAACACGCCGTAAAGCGTGGCGCTACCATTTATGCCGAGCTGAAAGGCGGCGGTATGAGTGCTGATGCCCACCATATGACCGCACCACATCCAGAAGGTTTGGGTGCTTATTTGGTGATGAAAAATTGTTTAGAAGACGCTGGTGTAACCGCTGATGAGGTAGACCATATCAATATGCACGGCACTTCTACACCATTGGGCGATATAGCGGAGTCTAACGCGATTTCTCGCTTGTTGGGAGAGCACGCTTTTGATATTCAAATCAACTCTACAAAGTCTATGACAGGGCATTTGTTGGGCGCTGCAGGGGTTATAGAAGCCATAGCAGCCATCGGAACTATTGTTCATAATACGGTGCCACCAACCATCAACCACTTTACAGATGATGAGAAAATAGACCCTCGTCTCAACTTTACCTTCAACCACCCTGTGGAGAAGCAAGTGGACATTGCGATGAGTAACACTTTCGGTTTTGGTGGACACAATGCGTGTGTACTCTTTAAGAAAGTATAAAATGAAGTTTACAGGCTATCTTAGAAAATTTTTTGTAAGGAAACCTGCATCTTCCACAGCTCAAAAATATACCGATAGAGACGATTTTCTCTATAACAACCTCAACAAAATTTTAAGCCTGAAACCTAAGAATATCGCTTGGTATCAGGAGGCTTTTTCACTAAGAACGCAGCGGTGTAGTTTAAACTATGACCGATTGGAATTCTTGGGAGATGCGGTGTTAGGAAGCATTATTTCATATTATCTTTATACCCAATATCCGCAAAAAAATGAGGGCTTTCTCACTCAGATGAAGTCCAAGATTGTCAATAGAAAAAATTTGAACCAAATAGGGGAGCAACTGAAGCTCAAAAGCCTTATTAAAGGGAGAAAAGGCTATAAACATAGTGAGGACTTGTCGGGGAATTTGTTGGAGGCGCTTATCGGAGCTATTTATATGGATTTAGGGTACGAGGAATGCCAAAAACTGGTGCTCACAAAGCTTTTGCCACATTCGGAAATCCTGAGGCTGGAGCATAAAATCATCAGTTATAAAAGTTTGCTCTTAGAGTGGAGCCAAAAACATAAACTCAAAATAACCTACGAGACCCAAGAGGAAAGTCTGTCTAACCAAAATAAAAGGTTTAGAACTTTTCTTTTCTTAGAAGGCGAAAAAATAGCCAATGCTACGGAAACTTCCAAAAAAAGAGCCGAAGAGAAAGTGGCACAGCGCGCTTTTTATGCATTAAACAAAAAACAAAAAATCATTGAAAAATAAAAAATTCATTCTTGAAGCGGAGGAGGAGGAGCGCACAGTGGGGTTATTGCGGCTTGCTCATCGGATGGAAGATTATGAATTTTTTTTTAAACTCAACCGCATCAATCCGTTTAAATTCAGTAGATTGGAAGATGTGGAGATGGATGATTACTCGCTGGTGTATCAATTTGCCAGATACCAAACCTATGATGAAGCTACACGAACCATTTATAGCTTTGTAGCGAATAAATCTCATCACGCACAGAAAAAAACAGATGTAATAGATTTATTTTCAGATTTATACGAGCCTATGTATATTTTCCCACAGTATCCAGAGGTAGATTATATTTTGTTAATAAAGGATGTATTTACTAAATTTTCTGTAATTTTGCTGCCGGAACAGCTGACTTTTCCCCTCCAAGAGGTGGTATTAAGTCCAGAACAAAAGTTCTATCAAACCATTCAATACTATGAATAAACATTTAAAGAAAACCAAAATAATAGCCACATTAGGACCCGCATCTTCTTCCAAGGAAACAATGGTAGAGCTCATCAAAGCGGGCGTAGATGTATTTAGAATCAATTTTTCCCACGCCGATTATGACTTGGTACGGAAAAATGTAGCCCTTATTAGAGAAATTAACCAAGAGTACGGCTTTGCGGTGTCTATTTTAGGCGATTTGCAAGGTCCTAAACTGCGCGTAGGCGTGGTAAAAGAAGGCTCGTACCTCAACCCTGGAGATATTCTCACCTTTACCAATGAAAAAATGGAAGGCGATTCTACCAAGGTTTATATGACTTATCAGAAATTTCCACAAGATGTAAAAGTAGGCGAGAGAATCCTCATTGATGATGGTAAACTGGTCTTAGAGGTGATAGAAACCAACCTGAAAGATACCGTTCGCGCCAAGACCATACAAGGCGGACCTTTAAGCTCCAAAAAAGGCGTGAACTTGCCGAATACCAATGTTTCTCTGCCAGCACTCACGGAGAAAGATATTCAAGATGCCAATTTCATTTTAGACTTGGAGTTGGATTGGATTGCCCTCTCTTTTGTGCGCCACGCTCAAGATATTAAGGACCTCAAAGAGTTGATAAAAAAACACCCAACCAACCATTTCAAAACTCCAATTATTGCCAAAATAGAAAAACCAGAAGGCGTTAAAAACATCGATGAGATTTTAGCGGAATGCGATGGTATTATGGTTGCACGAGGCGACTTAGGCGTGGAAGTACCGATGGAGGAAGTGCCTGTCATTCAGAAAACATTGGTTAAAAAAGCCAGAATGTATGCCAAACCAGCCATCATAGCCACACAAATGATGGAGACGATGATCAACAGCCTTACCCCAACCAGAGCTGAGGTGAATGATGTCGCCAATTCCGTGTTAGATGGTGCCGATGCTGTGATGCTCTCTGGGGAAACTTCCGTGGGGAAATATCCTGTAGATGTGGTTAAAAATATGGCAAAAATTGTGAAAGGTATAGAAAAAACACATTATTATTATAATAGAAATACCATTTTAGATGATAAAATCAGCTGTGTTAATGAGCGGTTTATCACGGATAAAATCTGCCTTTCAGCGGTTAAAATTGCCCAAAGTGCAGGGGCGGAAGCCATTGTAACGCTCACACATTCGGGGTATACAGCGTTCCAGATTTCTGCACACAGACCAGATTCTCACATCATTGTTTATAGCGCCAACCGCCGAGTGCTCACGATGCTCAACCTGCTTTGGGGCGTGCGTGCGTACTATTACGATATGGAGAAAACCACTGATGAAACCGTGATACAAGTGAACGCATTGACCAAAAATTATGGTTTCTTAGAAACTGGTGATTTTGTGGTGAACCTCAATGCGATGCCAGTCCACAACGGTGGTATGACCAATACGCTAAGACTTTCTACGGTTTAAAATGACCATTAAATCATAAAAAAATAAACCCTCCGCTTTTTCATTGAAACGGAGGGTTTTATGTTGATATTAAGGTGCCACAATGGTCTTAGGATAAGTGAACTCAAACAAAGCTTTTAGGGAAAGTTCCGTGCCGTAGCCTGATTTTTTCACGCCACCAAAAGGCAACCGTGCATCAGATTTGGTCATTGCGTTAATGCTCACTGTACCAGACTCCAAAGCCTTTGCCACTTGGAGCGCACGAGAAGTATTGGCACTCCACACCGCATTGCCTAAACCAAAAGGCACCGCATTAGCGAGGTTGATGGCATCTTCATCATTTTCTGCGACCATAAGAATGCCCAGCGGTCCAAACAGTTCTTCTTGCAAAATCGGATTTCCTTTTTTGACCAAAATAAGCCCAGGTTGAAAATTCACATCGGAGAGCCTCACGAGTGGTAGCACGATCTCTGCACCGTGTTCTATCGCTTTTTGATATTGGGTTTCTAACTCATCTGCCAAATCTTTTCTCGCCATCCCTGAGAGGTTGGTGCTTTCTAAAAATGGATCGTTAGGCTGAAATTTTTGATATTCCGCAATAAATAATGGCAAAAATTCATTTTTCACTTGTTGATGGACAATAAAGCGTTTGGCAGCAATGCAAGTCTGCCCACAATTTTGAAGTCTGGATAATGCGCCCACGCTGGCGGCTTCTTGTAAATCGGCATCATCTAAGATGATGAAGGCATCACTTCCGCCTAATTCCAATACAGATTTTTTGATTTCTCGCCCCGCGATGCTCGCTACAGAACTTCCTGCTTTCTCGCTGCCTGTCAGGCTTACTCCTTGCACGGCAGGATGTTTTAAAATGGTTTCTATAGCCTGATGTCCCACATCTAAATGCTGAAATATGCCTTCTGGAAAGCCAGCTTCTGCGAAGGCTTGGGCAATGGTATCACCACTACCTTTACAGATAGAAGCGTGCTTGACCACCACGGTATTGCCCGCTAAAATGGTAGGGATGGCAAATCTCAAAACTTGCCAAAATGGATAATTCCAAGGCATCACACCCAAAATAACGCCCAGTGGGGTAGGGTGAACCTCGCTGATTTTAAACTCTGTGTTGATGTGTTCTGGTTGCAGAGGGTTTTCTATTTCGGAGTAGAAAGCCGCCATCGTTGCCGATTTTTCCACCTCTGCCACGGCTTGGCTGATTGGCTTGTTCATCTCTTGGGTAATCAATTGCCCAAACTGATGGCGTTTTTGGTTCAAAACATCGGCTAATGTTTTGAGGTAAGTTTGTCGTTCTTCAAATGGAATATTCTTCCAATGTAGAAAGCTTTGGTGGGCTTTTTCTAAAGATTGTTCTATCATAATAATGCGTGATTTTGAGGTTGTATCATCAGCCATTCGTTCAGCAAAGACCCTGCCAGCCTCGCTGTGCGCTCTTGTAAATCGTATTGAGGGTTGATCTCTGCCACATCTAAAGCCACAAGTTTTTGCTGCCCAAGAATATGCTTATAAAAGTGCATAAAAGTGGCATCGGCAAAAATACCATTATAGGCTTGAGCGCTCACACCAGGGGCAATAGCGACATTAAACACATCCATACAAATGGTCAGGTAGAGAACATCTACACTGGCAACCAGTTCATCAATGGTGGCATAAATTTTAGGGAGGTTTTCAAAGAAAATCTCTTCGGCTAAAATGTATTTCATCTGCCAAGTGTGGGCATCATCAAAAAGCTGAAGGGTATTGCTATTGCGCTGTATGCCAATGTGTAACGATTGCCAATTTTGCTCTTGAGCAATTTGCCAAAATCCAGTTCCTGAAGAAGCCAACCCGTCACTTGGGGTTCGGTTGTCAAAGTGGGCATCAATATTGATAATACCGATTTTTTGATCAGAGAAAGCCTGCCGAATGCCAGAATAATGGGCGTAAGTCACCTCGTGGCCACCTCCTAAAACGATAGATTTGGCGCCACTTTGCAGATGATGCTTGACCTTCTCAGCGAGTTGGGATTGCGCACGCTCTAAATCCTGATGCTCGCAAGAGACATTTCCAAAGTCCAAAACCCTAAGTTGGGGCTGTACCACAGGGAAGTTGCCCATATTTTTTCTGATGATGTTGGGAGCCTCTTGGGCGCCCACTCTGCCGCGATTTCGCCTAACGCCCTCATCTACGGCAAATCCTAAAAGTGCAAAATCCAAAGGGCGGATTTCGGTGTGGTGGTCCGCTAAAATAACCCGTTGGAATAACCGATGGTATAACGGCTCATCGCCATCAAACCGACCTTTCCAAATTTGATTCATAAAAATTGAAATTTTAATCCATGTAAAGATAAAGAAAAAAAATGAATATACTGCGGTTAGATTTCAACCTTCATTTGATAATGCAAAATGTTTTTAATTATTGAGGAAATCAAGGTGCTGGATTGGTTTTTGAGGTTTTATCATCTCAATAAAAATACCTAATTTTGCCGCAATGATGAATAAAACGGAAAGGCTCACGCTGGTGGTGCTTTTGGGTGGCGTAGCGGCAATTGGTCCGTTTAGTATTGATATGTATTTGCCTGGTTTTCCAGCTATTGCGAAGAGTTTTAGCGTGGAGGCAGCCGATGTTTCTTATACACTTACGGGCTATTTTATTGGCATTTCTATCGGACAGCTGATATATGGACCGCTGATAGACCGCTATGGACGCAAAAAACCGCTACTGTTGGGGCTTTTGTTGTATGCCTTGGCATCGTTGGCGTGTGCGCTGTCGCCGAATTTATGGAGTTTGGTAGGCAGCCGTTTTGTGCAAGCGTTGGGAGCGAGTGTGGGAATGGTGGCGAGTATGGCGATTATCCGTGACCAATTTCCTGTGGCAGAGGTAGCGAGGATGCTCTCATCGATTTTGCTCGTGATGGGCGTTGCTCCCGTTATTGCGCCTACGCTGGGGAGTTTCTTGCTCACGCATTTCAGTTGGGAGGCTATTTTTGTGTTTCTGTCCCTCGTGGCGGTGGTGCTGTTGGGCAATCTCTTTTTCTTTTTGAAAGAAACCCAAGGCGCTAATACAGCGATAGAGCTTCGGCTCAAACCTATTTTTAGCAATTATGTCCGCACGCTGCAACAGCCTGCATTTACCTTTTTCAGCCTGTCGGGGAGCATTGCGATGTCTATTCTCTTTGCGTATATCGCGTCTATTTCTTTTGTTTTGATGTCGTTATATGGCGTGGATAAAAGCACATTTGGACTTCTTTTTGGGCTGAATGCCTTTGGGTTTATCTTGGGGAGTCAGGTTAATAATCTATTGCTAAAACGCTGGCATCTGTACCGACTCACCCGCTTGATGTCCTTTTTACAAGTGTTGGTATCGGTGTTGTTTTTGCTGAGCGTGTGCAGTTTGGAGCTGTCACTATGGGCAATGAGTGCGTTTACATTTAGCATTTTATTTTTGTTGGGCTTTATCAATCCGAATGCTACGGCGCTGTCTTTGGAGAAAATCAAAACGCATATTGGTGTGGCATCGGCACTGAATGGAAGTATGCGAATGGCACTGGGGGCGTTGGTCTCGTTTTTGGTAGGAAGTTTAGCTGATGGCACGGTATTTCCTTTTGTGGCGAGTATCTTTGTGCTCAGTGTGCTGAGTTTCGTTCTGTTGTTAATCGGTAAAAAATATAATTAAACTTAAAAAAATAATAAAAAATGATTAGTCTTTATACGGTTTTTATATTGTTGATTGTGATGTCTGCAGCATTTTCTTACATCAACCAAAAGTTTTTGAAATTACCATTCGTTATTGGGTTGTTTTTCCTTTCCACGGCGTTGTCGCTATTGGTGGTGACCTCTCAGTTTTGGATGGATTTACACATTGAAAAAATTGCAGATTACCTTAATTCAGCGAAGATAGATGAGCTTATTATTGATGTATTTTTAGGCTTTTTGCTCTTTGCAGGGGCGCTGCACACCAATTGGGCAGACCTTAAATCTCAAATCAAAACCATTGCCAGTTATGCGCTGGGCGGAGTGTTGCTCTCGGCGGTGCTGATTGCTATTTTGTTCTATTATGCAGCGCATGGTTTGGGGATAGAGATCAGCTTTATTTATTGTTTGATTTTTGGGGCGTTAATTTCTCCTACCGACCCTATTGCGGTCTTAGGAATTTTGAAAAAAGCTGGCGTTCCCAAGAAAACGGAATCTATTATTGTGGGGGAGAGCTTGTTTAATGATGGTATCGGCGTGGTTTTGTTCATCGCTTTATTGGATACCCTAAAAGTGGGCGATTTTGAGGTGGCACATTTTGGAATGCTCTTCGTTAAAGAAGCCATTGGCGGCGTATTATTAGGGCTGATTTATGGCTATATTCTCCATATTTTACTCAAAAGTATAGACCACTACGAAACCGAGGTATTGCTCACTTTAGCCTTTGTGATGGCGGGTTATCCATTGGCGAATTATTTCCATATTTCGGGCGCGTTATCTATGGTGGTGATGGGGCTGATGGTCGGCAACTTCCGAACTAAAATCGCGATGAGCGATACCACGGAGGAGTATGTCCATAAATTTTGGGAATTGGTAGATGTGATTCTTAATGCACTCTTATTCATTGTGATTGCTTTCGTTTTAATCGTGGTAGATTTTAACATTCAGTATGTGATCTTGGGCGTTTTGGGGCTTGTTATCGTGTTGCTCACGCGTGCATTTTTGGTGTATGCGCCTCTGAAAGCGTTTCCGAAATTCTTAAATTTGGATAAAAGCGATGCACGGATTATCTCTTGGGGCGGTCTTCGTGGAGGACTTTCGTTGGCGTTGGTGCTTTCGTTGCCCGCTTCGGATACCAAAGATATTTTATTGGTGGTTACTTATATCACCGTGCTTTTCAGTATTTTAGTACAGGGATTGACCATTGGTAAAGTCGCCCAATCTTCTAACAAAAAATAGAAAAAAATGAAATTCGGACAAGTTGAAGACCCTTCTATTATAGATTTTAGTATGCCGCCTGCACACTCTGATACTTTGCGTGTGCTTTCTGGCAAACCAGCACCAGATTTTGAAGTTTCCGTGGGCTGTGCCAAGTGGAACAAAACCGACCTAAAAGGCTTCTATCCGCGTGGAACGAAGGATGAACTCTCGTACTATGCCACACAATTTAATGCGATAGAGCTCAACGCGACTTTTTACAGTATGCCCTCGGTGCAACAAGTGGAAACTTGGCGAGATAAAACCCCTGCCGATTTCAAATTTTTTCCGAAAATAACCAATACCGTTTCGCACTACCGCAGGCTGATTGATGTTGATGAGATTGTCACGCAATATGCCACTTCCGTGCTTCATTTTGATGAAAAATTGGGAATGGTATTTTTACAACTTCACGATAATTTTAAGCCTAAAAACTTTGACCGCTTAGAACATTTTATCCAGAAATGGCCTCAGGAGGTGCCTTTAGCGGTAGAGTTGAGGAATGAAACTTGGTTCTCAGACCCTGAAATTTTTGAGGAAACTTGCCAACTGTTTAAGCGACATCAGATAACCAATATTATTGTGGATACTGCAGGGCGGCGGGATATGATGCATATGCGGCTGACCACGCCCACGGCTTTTATCCGCTATGTAGGCGCCAATGCCGACTCTGATTATTCACGGTTAGAGGCTTGGGTGGATCAGATTGTCCAGTGGCGAGCACAAGGTTTGGAGCGCCTTTATTTCTTTGTACATCAGAATATAGAAAAGGCATCGCCGCTGTTGTCTGCTTATTTTATTGAGCGCCTAAACCGCGCTTTGGGGCTTCAGCTCCACTTGCCGCAGATGGCAACGCCAACGCCTACTTTATTTTAAAATAAAACTTAAAAAGTGGTTTTGTTTCAGTGAGGAGAAGTTGGATTATCATCTTTTTTGATGGCGTGGTGTGGCTTAATATTCATTGGTTTAGGAAAATTTTAATGACAATATTTAAGTTTTGAGTTAAAAAATCCCCAAAATCTCTACCTGATTTACCATAAAATTTTTTAACTTTGAACGCTTTAAATTAAAAAAAATAAACCCAATGAAAGATAAAATTTTTGACCTGATAGAACAAGAGAGATTGCGCCAAACCAATGGTATAGAGCTGATTGCCTCGGAGAATTTTGTATCTGAGGAAGTGATGCGTGCTATGGGCAGCGTGCTGACCAATAAATATGCAGAAGGCTACCCTGGGCGCCGCTATTACGGTGGCTGCGAGGTGGTAGACCAAGTGGAAACCCTCGCGATAGAGCGGGCTAAGCAATTGTTTGGCGTGGCGTATGCTAATGTGCAACCGCACTCGGGATCTCAGGCGAATGCTGCCATATATTTGGCTTGCCTAAAACCTGGCGACACTATTTTGGGGCTGGATTTATCGATGGGAGGCCACCTTACGCACGGCTCTTTTGTTAACTTTTCGGGCATTCAGTACAAAGCTGAATTCTACGGTGTAGAGCGAGAAACAGGGCGTATAGACTACGAGGCTATGCGACAAAAAGCCTTAGAAGTGAAGCCGAAAATGATTATTGCAGGATATTCGGCGTATTCCAGAGATTTGGATTATGCCAAATTCCGAGAGGTAGCAGATGAGGTGGGCGCCATTCTTTGGGCGGATATTGCACACCCTGCGGGGTTGATTGCCAAGGGATTGTTGAGCTCGCCGTTCCCATATTGTGATGTGGTAACCACAACCACGCACAAAACCCTACGAGGTCCAAGAGGTGGAATGGTGATGATGGGCAAAGATTTTGAAAATCCATTTGGACACAAAACCCCAAAAGGCGACATCAAAATGATGAGTGCCGTGTTGGATAGCGCTGTGTTCCCTGGTATACAAGGTGGTCCACTGGAGCATGTGATTGCAGCCAAAGCGGTGGCTTTTGAGGAGGCGCTTAGTCCGAAATTTGAAACCTATGCCCGCCAAGTGATTGCCAATGCTCAAGCTTTGGCTAAAGCAATGATAGACAGAGGTTTTGATATTGTAGGCGGCGGCACGGATAATCACCTGATGCTCGTGGACTTACGCAACAAAGGCGTGAATGGTAAGGAAACCGAAAAAGCCTTGGTGCAAGCCGAAATTACTTGTAATAAAAATATGGTGCCTTTTGATGATAAATCGGCGTTTGTCACCTCAGGAATCCGCTTGGGAACGGCGGCCATTACCACACGAGGCTTGCAAGAAAAAGATATGGAGACGGTGGCAGAGCTCATCAACAAGGTGGTAACCAACATCAAAGATGAAACCGTGCTGAAAGAGGTAAAACAGCAAGTTCATACGCTGATGGCAGACCGACCTCTCTTTATTGCATAACCAATGAACATAACAAAGGCGGTGAGTAATCATCGCTTTTTTCTTATGAAGCGTATAGAGATTGTTGCTATTTTATGAATTTGATAAAAAATCGTAATTAGAATTGATTTTAATTAGAATTGAGAGTTTGATTGTATGATAAACGCTTTCTTAGGTTGATGATTTTCAAAAAAAATGCAGAAAAAATCTTATACATTTGATGAAATAAAGCTGAAACTCGTTAATTATTGCGTGTACCAAGACCGTTGCCATATGGAGGTGGAACAAAAGATGCGTGAGTTTTTGCTGGTGCCAGAGGCGAAGGAAGAGATTTTGCTCTACCTGATGAGGGAGGATTTTCTCAATGAAGAGCGTTTTGCACGGAGCTATGTGCGGGGCAAATTCTACCATAAGCATTGGGGCAGGAAGAAAATAGAAATGCATCTCAAAGCCAAAGGTATCTCTAACCGACTGATAACGATGGCGATGCAAGAGATTGATAATGAGGATTATAGCACAACTTTATCACGGTTGTTTGAGAAACATTATGAAACTGTGAATGCCCATTCTGCCTTTGAGAAAAAGCAAAAAACCATCAAATACCTCCTCAATAAAGGCTATGAATATAGTGAGGTTTTAATAGTTGTAGAGAATTTTGATTTATAATGTATTTTATTTAATATTATTGGATTTAAAATTTAAATTATTTAGTATTTTTGATAAAATTATGTTTTTTTTCAATAAAAAGTCTTGTTTTTTATAAAATAAATCTTTATCTTTGCATCGGTTTTTATAACGGTTATAAACAGATTAAAATATCCGTTTTATATTTGTGTTTTTAAGGCAATTGTTATAAAATTGCAAAATATTATCGTAAAAATGAAAGTTACGCAACTTAAGAAGAAAATTTATGGAGGAGATAATCTGGTTAGCTTCTCTAATATCAGATACTTGCCGCGTTGGCTGGTGTTGATGATTGATATCGGGTTGGTCTTTTTTTCTTTGTGGTTGTCGTATAGTTTGGATCATAGGTTTGAAGATGTTCTGTCGCTTTCATTTTTTTCATTGTACCAGAAAATAGGATTAGTGGTTGGGGTAAACCTCATTTTTATGTTCGTGTTTAAGACCTATTCAGGGATTATTAGGCACTCCACTTTTATTGATTTGTTCAAAATTCTATTAGCGAGTTTTTGCACCGTCACTACATTGCTGATTTTTAACTATACTTATTGTGCGGTTACTCATGTTAAACTATTTTCGCCATATGTATTGCTGATTTATTTCTTTATATCCTTTGTTGTTCTGTTTTTGTTTAGGCTGGTGGTTAAGGAAGCTTTTCACTGGGCGAGGGAATACAGAAGGAGTTCGCTCAAAAAAAGAGTGTTGCTTTTGGGGATAGATGAAGAATCTGTGGCGATAGCCAATGCCGTGATGGGGAATGCCCATTTACCCTTTGAAGTGGTTGGTTTTCTAACCCAAAGAACGGACTCTAAACGCGCTAAGCTACTCGGCAAAAAGATTTATAATAAAGCCGTAATTGAAGAAAACACCAAAGACTATTTGGGAATTGATGGCGTACTGATTTCTACCAATAATATTTCTCGGGAAACCCTTACCGAGTGGGTTAATCTGTTCTTAGAGAAGGATTTAAAAGTTTTTAAAGCGCCTACCGTGCAGAAACTGCGCTCCGAGGGCGGTGCTAATATCAAGAATTTACAAATTGAAGACTTGCTCAATAGAAAGCCTATCGTGATAGAAAATGAGGAAGTGAGGAAAAGGCATTACCAAAAAGCCGTGTTGGTCACTGGTGGTGCAGGCTCTATTGGCAGCGAAATTGTGAGGCAGGTGGCACAGTTTGAACCATCGCTATTGGTGGTTTTAGACCAAGCCGAAACGCCGCTTTATGATGTGGAATTGGAGATGAGGGCTCATTTTCCTAACATTGATTTTAAGTTTATATTAGCCGATATTACCAACCAAGAGCGGTTAGAATCTATTTTTGAGGAACATCAATTCTCTATGGTGTACCATGCGGCGGCGTATAAGCATGTACCGTTGATTGAGGAAAATCCTCACGAGGCAGCGCTGGTGAACATCCAAGGGAGTAAAAATTTGGCTTTGCTCGCCAGCCGTTTTAAAGTCAATCGTTTTGTGATGGTTTCTACCGATAAAGCGGTTAATCCGACCAATGTGATGGGGGCTTCCAAAAGAGCGGCAGAGCTGTTTGTGCAAGCGCTTCAGAAGGAAGCGGGCAATACAACCAAATTCATTACCACGCGTTTTGGCAATGTTTTGGGCTCTAATGGTTCGGTGATTCCTCATTTTAAAAAGCAAATAGAAGCTGGTGGTCCCGTTACGATTACCCATCCAGAGATTGTGCGGTATTTTATGACCATTCCAGAGGCTTGTGAACTCGTTCTTCAGGCGGGAACGATGGGCAATGGCGGTGAGATTTTTGTGTTTGATATGGGGGAACCAGTTAAAATTTTGAACTTGGCAAAACGAATGATAAAACTCTCTGGTTTTGAGCCTGATGTGGATATTAAAATTATTTATACAGGGCTAAGACCTGGGGAGAAACTCTATGAAGAATTGCTGAGTGATAACACCAAAACGATGCCTACCCACCACGAGAAAATTATGATTTCTAAAGACCCTACCATCAATTTTGATGAAATAGAAGCCTTAACCCAAGCGATATATAACGCGGCGAAGGATAAAAATAAGATGGCAGTAGTAAAAGTTTTAAAAGAAATAGTGCCTGAATTTAAGAGTAATAATTCCGTTTATGAAGTTTTAGATGTTCAGGATATATAATAAATTTCGTATATTTGCCAGCACATTTTTTTCAAAATTATGAAGATAAGAAAAACAATATTCGTTTTATGTGTAGCGGTACTTTCTGTTACCTCTTGTAGGACAAGGAACGATATAGAGTATATGCAAAACATAGAGCAACTGGCAGAAGAAGCCTCTATCCGAGGTACCCACAATAACATACAACCAGGTGATGAAATTACCATATTAGTCACCGCTAAAGATTTAGGAGTGGCAGCACCTTTCAATCAAGGAACTACGCCTTCTTCCTCACGAGTAACTTATTCTCAAGCCAGTGGTAACAATTCTTATAGCAACCAGAGTAGCCTTACAGGATTTACCTATACCGTCTCAGATAACGGAACAATAGATTTTCCTATTTTAGGGAAAATATCAACCTCGGGGAAATCTCTTGAAGACTTAAAAGAAGAGGTTAGAAAAGGCGTTTCTCGCTATATTATCAACCCAACCGTTAGCGCTAAATATGCCAATTATAAAATTACCGTTTTGGGCGAAGTTTCTCGTCCTGGGCAATACATCATTCCTGATGGAAAGGTAAGGCTTTTAGATGCTTTGGGTATGGCAGGAGATTTAACCATCTATGGTAAGCGGGATAGAGTGCTGGTGGTGAGAGAGCAAGATGGCGTAAGAACCAACGCTTATGTGGATCTAACCAATGCCGATTTTGTGAACTCCCCATATTATTATCTTAAGCAAAACGATGTCATTGCCGTGGCGCCTAATAAAGCGCGACAGTCTGCCTCTTCCTATGGTCCGCAGACCAATGTTTATATATCAATAGCCTCTGTAACCTTAGGTTTATTAGGATTATTAGTTACAGTGTTCAAAAAATAATAGTATAACAGAGTAAGAAGATGGAACAAAATATAGCAAATAATTCTGTGGACAATCAAGAGCTTGATTTAAAAGAAATTATTCAACCTTATTTGCGGAGATGGTATTGGTTTGTGATCTCTGCGCTATTGGCATTGGTATTCGCTTTTATTTATCTTAAAAAAGCCACCAATATTTACAAAGTACAATCCACTGTCCTCATCAAAGATTCCAAAGGATCTAAATCTGGCACCGAAGCCGATATTCTAAAAGATTTATCAGGATTTGGAGGGATGAGCACCAACAGTATTGATAATGAAATAGAAATTCTGAAATCTAAAAAACTGATGGCAAATGTGGTAGAAACTAAAAATCTACAAACAGCCATCACGGGGGAAGAAGAAGGCAAGCGCCAAGAATTGTATGGAGAAACCTCGCCGATATTGGTCAATATCATCAATGAGAAAAAAGATGAAGAATTCCCTAAAAAACCAATAGAAGTAGCAATTAAAGGCAATCAAATTACGCTATCTTCAAAAGAGTGGGATCAGGATATTGTAGGCGCTTTTAACAAAACCATTAGCCTGCCTTTTGCGAACATTATGATTCGGAAAAATCCTCATTTTGATGCGAAACGAGCTGGCGAAATTACCGACATTCAATTGAGAATTGCGACACTGAAAGATCGGGTTTCTCAATTGCAAAAAGCGCTTAATGTGGTTTTAGCCAACAAAGATGCTACGGTGATAGAAATCTCTATGAACGCCGCTAATAAAGACAAAGCCAAAGATATCATCAACAGTCTGGTGGCGGTTTATAATACCGAAGCTATTGAAGATAAAAACGCCCAATCCGAAGAAACGATGAAGTTTATAGAAGGGCGTATCAAGGTGATTGCTAATGAGTTGGGAGATGTGGAGAACCAAAAAGAACAGTTTAAAGTCAACAATAAACTCACGGATATCCAAACCGAGGCAGAGCTCAACCTAAGAACCACCACGGAAGCCAGAGTCAAGCAATTGGATATTGATGCGCAGCTCCAGCTGACCGATGGTTTAATCAGCTACCTTAATCGTCAAGGGGCTTATCAGGTTTTACCTTCAGCCATTGGCTTGGACAATCCTGCCGCATCTGCGGGCATCAATTCTTATAATGAATTGGTATTGGAACGCAACCGCCTTTTGGCATCCGCTACGCCAGAGCATCCTGCGGTGCAAAATATTTCTAAACAATTGAATAACCTTAAAGGTTCCATCCTTCAAAGCTTGCAAAAAACCCGTTCTGGGCTTCAGATAAGAAGTAGTGAGCTCCAAGGCGAACAGAATAAAATCACAGGGAAAATATCTAAACTTCCTGCCATAGAGAAGATTTTTAGAGGGATTGAGCGTCAGCAACAAATCAAAGAGCAACTTTATCTTTTATTATTACAAAAAAGGGAAGAAACAGCAATTTCTATGTCCATTACGGCGAACAAAGCCCGAGTGATTGATGCCGCCTATGCCTTAGACGCTCCAGTATCGCCAAAGAAAATGATTGTGCTATTAGCCGCCCTTGTGATAGGGATGCTAATTCCATTCGCGTATATTTACTTAGCCGAATTGTTCAATAACAAGATTAAATCTAAGCACGACATAGAAAAATTAACCACCGCTCTTGTATTGGCAGAATTACCAAAAGTGGAGAAAGGGCAGCCTGAAACTGTGGGACTTAACGACTTGTCGCCAATGGCGGAAGCGTTTAGAATTCTCATTACCAATATGAATTTTATGCTCCCTAAAAATAGGAATAAAGGCAAGGTGGTCTTCGTGACTTCTACGGTAAAAGGCGAGGGCAAAACTTTTACCTCGGTTAATTTAGCTTTAACATTGGCTACACCGAATAATAAGGTGATTATCATCGGTTCTGATATTAGAAACCCACAGCTACAGCGCTACAACGAAGCACGCCGAGGGCTTTCTGGATTGACAGAGTTTTTATATGACCCAACCACGAGTTTAGAGAGCATTATCCACCAGAGTACTTATAACCCTTATTTAGATGTGATTTATTCTGGTAGCATTCCGCCAAACCCTACGGAATTGCTTTCTAATGGTCGTTACGAAGAACTATTAGAAAGGTTAAAACAGGATTACAATTATATTATTATAGACACCGCACCGCTGATGTTGGTAACGGATACCTTCCTGATTGCAGACTTAGCCGATGCGACCATTTATGTAACGCGTTCTAAGTACACGGAGAAAGGCTTGGTAGATTTCGCAAATAAAAATATCAATTCCGAGAAGATTAAAAATGTAGGCTTCGTGCTGAATGATGTGGATAAGAGCAACTTTGGCTATGGCAATAAATATGGTTATGGCTACGGCGCTCGCGAGAAAAGCTTTATTGAAAAATTAAGAGATAAATTTTAAAAATTAACCATTAATGAAAAACATTCTCATCACAGGAGGGGCAGGTTTTATAGGCTCTAATCTAACGGAATATTTCCTCAACCAAGGGCATAGCGTCACGGTTTTGGATAATTTTTCCACAGGACACCGCCACAATATTGAACCTTTTTTTGAAAATCCAAAGTTTCAGTTGATAGAGGGCGATATCCGAGATTTGGACACTTGTAGAAAAGCCTGCGAGGGGCAAGATTATGTGCTCCACCAAGCGGCGCTCGGCTCTGTGCCTCGCTCCATTGAAGACCCTATTACCAGTAATGATGTGAATGTTTCGGGCTTCCTTAATATGTTGGTAGCGGCGAGAGATGCTAAAATCAAGCGTTTTGTCTATGCCGCAAGCTCCTCTACTTATGGCGATTCCGAATCTTTACCAAAGGTGGAAGATGTGATTGGAAAACCGCTATCGCCATACGCTATTACCAAGTATGTCAATGAGTTATATGCTGATGTGTTTAGCAAAACCTATGGTTTGGAGTGCATTGGTTTGAGGTATTTCAATGTTTTTGGTCGTAAGCAAGACCCCAAAGGGGCATATGCGGCGGTAATTCCGAAATTTGTCATTCAGTTGATGAACTACCAGTCGCCAACCATCAATGGTGATGGGACTTACTCTCGTGATTTCACTTATATTGATAATGTGATCCAGATGAATGAACGGGCGATGCTTACCAATAATCCGAAAGCCATCAACACGGTATATAATACCGCTGTGGGCGACCGCACCACGATTAAAGAAATGGCACACCTCCTCAAAGAATACCTTGCCGCTTATGATGCTAAAATTGGCGATGTAGAAATTCTCCACGGTCCTAATCGCTTGGGGGATATTCCACATTCGTTGGCATCTATCGATAAAGCCAAAGAAAACTTAGGCTATCAGCCCACCCACGAATTTAAGGCTGGATTAAAAGAAGCCGTGGATTGGTATTGGGGGAATTTGAAAGCTTAAAAAAATAAATAATTACAAAATAAAAATAGAGATTATTCTTTTGATAATTTAGATTTATACAAAGTGATTGTTAAATTAAATTCTGTTATAATTAAATTTCTTATACGAATATCAATCAAATCGAAATAAAAATAATAAAATAAAAAACACCATAAAATTACTATTATGAATCCATCTTCTATAAAAATCGCCGTTATAGGTTTAGGTTATGTAGGACTGCCTTTGGCTCGATTATTTGCAACCCAATACCCTGTGGTAGGCTTTGATATTAACCAAGAGCGTGTGGCAAAACTCAACGAAGGGCACGATGATACTTTGGAGGTTTCCGATGAGTTGTTACAGTCAGCATTGGTCAAGGAAAATCCATTGGCATCATCTGCAAAAGGGCTCTATTGCTCGGCGAATTTAGAAGATATTCAAGAGGCTAATGTTTACATCATCACGGTGCCAACGCCTGTGGACAAAAACAATCGCCCTATTTTAACGCCATTGGTAAAAGCCAGCGAAACGGTGGGCAAGGTATTGAAAAAAGGCGATATTGTGATTTATGAATCTACCGTGTACCCTGGTGCTACGGAGGAAGATTGTATCCCAGTAGTAGAGCGAGTTTCGGGCTTTAAGTTTAATGAAGATTTCTATGCTGGATATTCGCCAGAACGCATCAACCCTGGGGATAAAGAGCATACGGTGGAGAAAATTTTGAAGGTTACTTCTGGTTCTACGCCAGAAATTGGGCAGGTGGTTAATGATTTGTACCGTTCGGTGATTACTGCAGGCACGCATTTAGCCCCAACTATCAAGGTGGCAGAAGCGGCAAAGGTGATTGAAAACTCACAGCGAGATATTAACATTGCGTTTGTTAATGAGTTGGCTAAGATATTTAACCTGATGGATATTGATACGCACGCCGTGCTGGAAGCTGCAGGGACAAAATGGAACTTTTTACCCTTCAAACCAGGTTTGGTGGGCGGACACTGCATCGGTGTAGATCCGTATTATTTGGCACAAAAAGCACAAGAGTATGGCTATCATCCTGAGATTATTTTGGCTGGAAGACGCCTTAACGACTCGATGGGGAAATATGTGGCAGAGCAAGTGGTAAAGGCGATGATTAAAAAAGACATCCCTGTAAACAATGCCGAGGTGCTGATGTTGGGCGTTACTTTTAAAGAAAACTGCCCCGATGTGAGGAATACGAAAATTGTAGATGTGATTGCCGCTTTGGAAGATTTTGGCGTTAAAATCACTACTTTTGACCCTTGGGCATGCCCGAAAGAAGTGCAGCACGAGTACGGCATAGAAAGTACCAGCACGCTCCCTAACCAAAAATTTGATGCCATTGTATTAGGCGTAGCCCATAAAGAATTTAAAGACTTAGACCTCGCCTCCCTCAAAAAAGACAACGCCGTGGTGTATGATGTGAAAGGCGTATGGACAGAAAGCGAATTTAGATTGTAAATAACTATGTTATTAAAGAAATCAATACAGGGAATCACTTGGTCTTTCATCGATATAATAGTTAATAAATTAGCCGTTTTCTTGACCACAATCTATATGGCACGTCTTTTAGATCCTAGTGTATATGGTTTGATTGGGATGATAGCGATATTTATTTCTATAGGGGGAAGTTTGGTCGACACTGGCTCTTCTGTTTCCCTGATTAGATCACCGCGGATCACTAGTTTAGATTCCTCTAGTGTATTTGTGGGTTCTATTATTATTTCGGTTATTTTATATGGTATATTTTATGTATTGGCGCCATTTATTGCAGATTTTTATGGTTACCAGATTCTCACAGAGATTATCCGCGTTTATTGTTTGATATTTATTATTTTAGGATTTCGGTCAGTCCAATATGCTATGTTGATACGAAGTTTAGAGTTCCGAAAGAACACTCTTATCAGTATCCCAGCGGTGCTTGTATCTATTTCGGTAGGAGTTAGTTTAGCTCATTATGGTTTTGGAGTATGGAGTTTGGTCTGGCTATACCTTAGCCAGCAGATAGTATTGACAATTTTATATTGGGGGACTTCCCGCGAAAGAATAAGATTTAAATTCTCTAAAAAAGTATTTTTAAAGCATTTTAATTTTGGATATAAACTCACTTTATCTGGGATTATGCACACAGCATTTACTAATCTTAATAATATATTTATAGGTAAATTCTATCCTTTAGCACAGTCGGGGTACTATGAGAGAGCTTATAGCCTTAATAACTATACCTCCAATTTATTTGTGATGATGGTAACACGGGTTATGTTACCTGTATTATCAAAAATACAAGGGGATAAGAATAAAATGGTTAATATTTTTGCATATTTGACAAGATATTCCTTTTTTGTCATGTCCTTCTTAATGATAATTATTATTGTATTTTCCAAGGAAATTCTATTGGTTCTCTTAGGTGAAAAATGGTTGCCCGCTGTTCCTTTTTTACAAATTCTATCACTCTATACAGCGTTTATGCCCATCCATACCTTTAATGTGAATATTTTGCAGATTTATGGTAGAAGTGATTATTTCCTTCGTGCAGAAATCTGTAAAAAGGTGTTTCAAGGTTTAGCAATGTTGGTTTTGTTTCAATTTGGGCTCTACTGGCTAGTATCTTCTTTGTTTTTCCTTTCCGTATTTGAGCTTTATATCAATGCCTATTTCGTGTCCAAAATTTTACCAGTGAGTGTAAAGCAACAGCTCCTAAATTACTCTAAAGAATTAATTTTATTTACGGTTGCCCTAGTTGCATCTTTTATGGTAATACGCACACGCTGGGCAGCACTCTACTACTGGCAGACTTTATTAGGAGTATTATTATTAATTATTTTGGTATATACACTGTTTTTTTATATATTTGAAAGGAAGAATCTACGATACATATTGACATTAAAAAAGGCGATGTAGAGACTGATTTTAATCAGATATCATAAGTATTTAATTATTTTTTACTTGATTAAAATTAAAACGAAAAAATCGGTTGCCAGAAGTTCCTAGTGATACCCTGCTATATAAAACAAGCCGAAGTAATTCTCAGAAACAGACTATTGGTGCCAACAGCTATTGAAAAGGGAGCCTTAGATTGATATCTATAAACTTCAAAGGTTATAGAAAAATAAAATTCTCAGAGGAGATCTATTTTGGGTAGATATCAATCACTATGAAGTAAATTAATATTGTAAGACCAAAAGCCAAAAATTTCATTACTTTTGTCTATAAAAATGGACAAAATAAGCTACAGTTCTCATCTTTGGTTAGAGAAAATAATAAAGGTATACCCTCTATGAAAAATTTTATGTTAAACAGGCGATTAATAGGTGAAGACAAGGGAATTGAATTATGGAGATCAATATAGAATAAGGAAGGAGCTTACCCATCTGTCAGTTCTTTATAGAAAAGGAGTACAAAAAAAACTAAGAGACTATCTCAATTTTGATAAACTTTATGAAGGAAAATCTATAATGAAAATTGTTATTATATATAAGCTAAATTAGTTAAATATCAAAAGGATAAAAAATGAATAAAAAACAACCTCTGGTATCGGTACTATTACCAGCCTACAATGTGGAAGCTTACATAGCAGAGACGGTGGAAAGCGTTCTTGAGCAGTCATTTACAAACTTTGAGTTAATTATTATCAATGATGGGTCTACGGATAAAACGCTTCAGGTTGTAGAAGCATTTAAAGATCCACGTATTATCCTTGTCAATCAAGAAAATTTAGGTCTTGCCAAAACTCTTAATAAAGGATTGCAAATGGCAAGAGGAGAGTATATTGCAAGAATAGATGGAGACGATATATGCTATCGTAATAGACTGAAAATCCAGGTGGAATATTTAGAAAACCATCCTGAGATAGGTCTTCTTGGTACGGGCATAGAGCTTATTGATGAGCAAAGTCAACACCTTGGCTATAGAGTACCCATCATTGGACAACATATACTCCCGTGGGTTATTCGCTACCAAGGGAACCCTATAAAGCATCCTACGGTAATGTTCCGGCGACAGTTGGCCCTCGATTGTGGCGGCTATGATCAGCGCATAGGTAAGTATTTTGAAGATTATATGCTTTGGTTAAAAATGAGTCAGGTAACCGCCATAGACAATTTACCTAAAATATTGGTAAAGTACCGTCTAACCACAGGTTCCATAATAGGCTCTATGAAAACGACAGAGATAGACACGTTTGTAGGGAAGATAATGAGAAAAGGGGGATTCACGGATCAAGACGCTCAGCAATGGCAAGAGCTATTGGCGCGTCCTGTTGATAAAACCAAGCGACAGAGCTTAGAGCAGAGTTCTCGATTTGGATATTATCAGCGTTTTATAGAGATATTCTACCCTATATTTGGTGATAAGGTGATTAGTCTCTTAGCTAATTTGAAGAAAATAAAATATAGAGGTGTACAAATATAGAAAACCGGTTTTATGTGGCATATTTTAAGAAAAATAAGTGTTATTTTAACAATGTTTGGAGCGCTATTCCCGATTAGTTTTATTTTTCTACCAGGAGTAGCTTCTTCTCGTTTTTTAATAGCTCTTATAGGAGTAGTATTGTTTCTGAAAGATCTATCTAAGGCTAAAAATAACCAGATTTTAAGAACAGTATTATATCTTATATTTTTTTCATTACTACTCTGCATTTGGTCTATACTCTGCTCCTATATATTTAATATCTATGGCGATGATTCTTACGTCAAATATCCCTTTACGCTTGTAGTTATGTTACTGTCTGCTTATGTACCTATTTATCTTATTGAAAAGGAATATGGGGAAGCTAACTTTATTAACATTACGCGGTATTTTTTATATACTATATTATTACAATCTCTTTTTGCACTATTGATGTATTTTATAACACCGTTTGCTAACTTTCTAGTGTCTTTACAAAGAATTAGTGATTTTGCAATAAGTATTATTAATTATCACCTTAATGTAAAAACACGGTTTATAGGTTTTGGGCTGCTTTTTTATACGGCAAGTTTTTTTTATGCTACAGCTCTTATACTTATTGCGTATAGTATTAAATTTAAAGTTAAGATTTTTAAGAATAATATCCCTTTAATACTCTTGTATATTTTATTTTCTATAGTAGGTATGGGACTCTCCCGGTCTACTATTTTTGGAGTTTTCCTTTCTTTACTCGTACTTTTATTATTTAATAATCATCACTATTTTAGCTATAAAAAAATATTAACCTATTTTTCATATATAGCCATAATTATTGTGGGTATCGTAGCTCTTTTTAATATTTTAGACTTAGCCAAGTATGAAGCTTTGATAAATAATGCATTTGGTTTTATTGTTAAGTTTTATGAAAACGGAGATTTAGAATCAGAGTCTGCGAAGGGTACTATGGACTATTTTATACTTCCACAGAATGATATGGTCTATCTAATAGGAACGGGGGTTAATGGCTCGGAGGATGTTTCATTTGGAGATTATGTTTACTCTGATATAGGATACCTTCGTTTGCTTTATTATTTTGGAATACCAGGAATGCTTCTTTATCTGTGGATAGAAATTTACGCACTAAAAGTAGCCTTTTGGAATAAGGGGTATACTTTACTCTTTCTTTTATTAGTCACGGTATTGCTTATCATTAATGTTAAAGGTATTGCCACGCTATTGATTATAGCCCTACTATACTGCTATCAAACGCCAAAAGAAAAACTATGAAAATACTATTTTTTATTCCGAGTATGAGAAATAAAGGGGGAGTGGAGCGAGCGGCCATCACCTTGATGAATGCAATGGCTCAGTTAGAAGGCTTGCACATCAGTATTCTGACTCTTAATGATAATAGGGAAGATTTTGCCTTCCCTATTGATGATAATATCTCAGTGGTTAATTTGGAGATTACGCATTACAAAAGACAGTATATAAAACTCTTCTTTCGATTAAGAAAATATTTAAAAGCTAATGTCTATGATGCTATTATCTTAATAGAAACTATTTCTCTTCTGTTTTCTTTTTTACCCACAATACTTTTAAAGAAAAAGCCTAAGTTAGTAGTATGGGAGCATTTTAATTTTAAAAATACTAATAATAGTAAGTTAAGAGCTTATTTTCGCATCATAGCGGCTAAGTATGCGGACTTAATTGTGGTACTTACAGAAAGAGATGAAGAGACTTGGAAAAAACAACTTCGCATTAACAATGCCATTACCTATATTTATAACATTAGCCCATATAGTGGTACTGAAGTACAATATTCTGAAGATAGTAAAGTGGCGATTGCAGTTGGTCGTTTTGTACCTGTAAAAGGTTTTGAACGTTTGATAGAGATTTGGGATATTTTAGAACATAAATATTTCAATCTTGGTTGGAAGCTACATCTGGTAGGCTATGGAGAGCAAAAAGAGAATCTAAAGGCTTTAATAGTTAAAAAAGGTTTAGGAGATTCTATTAAGATATTAGAAAATCAGGATATGAGGGAGGTCTACCAACAGGCGGGGGTCTTGTGCATGACTTCATACTTTGAGGGACTTCCAATGGTTTTATTAGAGGCTCAGGACTACGCTCTCCCAAGTATAGCGTTTGATATCTACTCGGGTCCAGCAGAAATACTACACAATGGTTCGGGTATTCTGGTGAAAGATAATAATTTAGAGGATTATGCTGATGAATTATTTCTATTGCTTTCTGATACTGATAAACGACGAAGAATGTCGGCATTAGCTTTAGAGAATAGCCAAAGATTTTCAAAAGGTGAAATTGTAAAGAAATGGACTACTGAACTAAAAAAACTGCTATAAATGAAGATTTTACAAATTATAAACTCTGTTGAAATTGGTGGAGCAGAAACACTATTGATAGAGTCACTAGATTTTTATAAAAAAGAAGGGGTAGAAATGGATGTATTAGCTTTAAAAAAAGCAGATACCTTCCTAAGCAAAAAAGTTGAAGAAGAGCAACTGAACTATACCACTCTCACACAAGGGAGCGTATATAACCCATTGCTGATATTTAAAATAATACCCTATTTAAGAAAATATGATGTGGTGCATACCCATTTGTTTCCAGCTTTATATTGGGTGGTGTTAGCGAAGTGGTTGAGTTTCTCTAAAACCCCTATCGTTTATACCGAGCATAGTACGCACAATAAACGCCGTGAGCATTTTTTATTAAAGTGGATAGATCGAGTTATCTACCGAGGCGTCCGAAAAATCGTTAGTATATCAGATGATGTAGATCGTAAAATAAAAGAACATTTAGGCTTTCCGCAGGATAGATTTCAATTGATAAACAATGGCGTAGATATAGCGCAATATGCCACCGCATTACCTTATAAAAAAACAGAATTTTTTGGAGAGCAAGATTTTATTTTAGTCCAAGTATCCAGTTTCAGGTATCCCAAAGACCAAAAAACACTCATCAAAGCTCTTGCATTATTACCAGAGAATGTTAAATTACTACTGATAGGCATAGGAGAGTTAGAGGAGGAGTGTAAAAAAATGGTACAAAATCTTAATTTAGAACAGAGAGTCCAATTTTTAGGTTTAAGAAATGATGTACCTCGGATTTTGAAAACCTCCGATATCACCATTTTATCATCTCATTACGAAGGTTTATCTTTGTCTTGTATAGAAGGTATGGCAAGTGGTAAGCCATTTGTTGCCAGTCAAGCACCAGGATTAGAAAATATTGTAAAAGGCTATGGCGTGGTTTTTGAACCCAATAATGAGAAAGATTTAGCAGAAAAGATTTTATTATTGATGACAGATAGTAATCTCTATAATAAAATTGCGGAGAAATGTCAACAAAGATCTTTAGATTATCACATTAGTAAAATGGTAAAACGGTATATAGATGTATATAAAGAAAGTATTTAAAATAGTATTAGCAATAACGCTTGTATTTTTATTTTTTTCTTGTAAAAAAGCAAAAGCTCAAGCTGGAATTTATAAGGAATTGCCTAAGGAAGCGAGTAAAAAATTAAAATCTTATAATGAGAGTGTTAAATACAATCAGCTACAGTCTCAAATAAAATTTAAGAAAGCCGAGGATTACCTTCCTAAACCTTATGTAAAAGATGCTACGATAGACTATACAATATATATACAAAGAGCATTAGATGAAAATACAAATATACTAATGCCTAATTTTCCTATATTGGTTAATGATCAAGGACTTACAGTTTACGATAATCAAAAAATATTATTTGGTAAATATTCACTATTGAGATTATTGCCATCTTCTAAAACGAATTATGAAATTTTAAGAATTCATAACAGGAAAAATGTAGATATATATTTTCCTAAAATTTATGGAGATAGGGATACTCACTTGTCAAATAAAGGAGAATGGGGAATGGGGATTTCTATAAAATCATCTGAGAATGTAAAAATTATTAACCCTTATATCAGTCATTGTTGGGGAGACGGTATTTATATTGGACAAATAGGAACTAAGGATAATATTAATATTGAGGTAAGAAATGGATGGATAGACTATAATAGAAGAAACGGAATTTCAGTAATAAATAGTCAGGAGTTATTGATATCTGATGTTGTAGTTTCAAATACTTTTGGTACTAATCCGCAAGCAGGTATAGATATAGAGCCTAATCATTCATATAATATAATTAAAAATATCAAGATACAGAATTCATATTTGTATAATAATAAAAATTATGGTGTTTCGCTGGCCTTTTATGAGCTAATGGGATCAGAGGACTCGGTTGGTGTTGCTATAAGAACAAATACTATCATTGATTCAAAAGTAGGAATAGGCTATGCTACATCTAAAATACCAAAGAATAAAAAATATTTGAAAGGGAATGTGAGTTTGTATAAAAATAAATTTGATACTGTGGATGATAAATATAAAGTGGAATATAGATCAAAATATGATAGAGTTAATATAAAAAATAACAAATAATAGTTTGGTTTTAAATGTTTTTAAAATGGTCTATTTTGTATGTTAATGAAAATTGTTAAGTGGCGCTATCAGCAACCAGCCTTATGGCTGCTTCCCTTAGTATATGCTTTGGGTATTGGACTTTATACGCCACCAGCTAGTTATGATTTAAGCAGATTTTATTGGTATTACGATCTTTTTACTCAAAACACTTGGGATAGCGAAGTAGGGCAGGAGATACTAAGAACTATTCCTGATTATCTCTCACAGATGATGATTTATATTTCTGCAAGATTAGGGGTGCCTATCCAGTGTTTCCTAATGAGTGTTACTTATCTCACGGTTTTCAATTTTCTATATGTATTTCAGTTTTTTTACACGAAAGAAAAAGGGAGAAAACCTGAATTTTGGGAATATGGTATCGTTTTTTGTGCACTTCCGCTTTTGGCAGTACTTTCTGGAGTGAGGAATATTCACGCCCTGTCTTTTGTTGCCTTAGCCCTATTATGGATAGATAAGAAAAAAATACTATGGGCATTAGGAGCACTTGTATATGCTGCTTTATTTCATTTTAGTACTTGGATTTACTTTTTACTCTATTTGATTTATATAATTGGGATACGCTATTCAAAAAATCCTCAAAACTGGATCAAGAAACAATGGCTATTGGCTTTTGTGATGAGCATCGTAATTTTGATAATCAAATTCTTACCCTCAGATTTTTTAGCCCTCGGATTGCCTGAGAGTTGGCTTTTAAAAGTGAATTTTTATTTGAAAAAAAATGATATTTTGGTGGAAGAATGGCGTCAGCATCATTGGAAATCAGTATTTTTACAACTACTTTATACTTATGCTCCAATGCTGACCGCCCTACTATTATTCAAAAAAGAACTCAAAACTTATTTCGCTTATACCATTAGTTGGGCATTCGTACTTTTGCCGTGCGTAGTGAGTTTACTTTTTCCGAACATTTTTTCAAGGTATACTTTACTGACTAATATCGCTCTTACCATGTTAATTTTAATCAAAATACCACCAAAATCGAGTAGGAGAAACTTTTTTATCAGCTTGATAATACTTATTTTTGGAGTCAAAATATATTTATTTTTTAAAACGATATTTGTTTTATGTTATTTGTGATTTTTTTTATATATTGTGTTGAAGTTATATTGTGTTAACAAAAAAAATATAGTTATTTTTCTAAAATTTCTTTTAATAAGTGTATTTATAATAGCTAATGCTATTTGGGTGCTTCTAATGCAGACCAATTTTCATTATAGATTTTTTTATCTATCATTATTTTTAGTACCTTTGATTATTCTTTTACCCTTTAAGAAAAAACTTAAATGAGAAAACTTATAAGAATTACCACGGTTCCTACTTCTTTAAAAATTCTTTTAAGAGGGCAGCATATGTTTATGACTAAAAATAGGTTTGAAGTTGTAGGGGTGTCATCTCCAGGAATTGATCTGGAGGAGGTATCAAATAGTGAAAATATAAGAATATATTCTATTGATATGTCTCGGCAAATAACACCTTTCAAAGATTTAAAATCGCTTTGGAAAATGTGGAAATTACTTAATAAAGAAAAACCTCAAATTGTACATACTCATACTCCTAAAGCGGGATTGATAGGGATGTTAGCTTCTTTTTTTGCAGGTGTACCTATAAGATTACATACGGTAGCAGGCTTACCCTTGATGGAATCTCAAGGTCTAAAAAGAAAAATATTAGATATAGTAGAAAAGTTGACATATGCTTGTGCAACCAAAGTGTATCCAAACTCCAGAGGTTTATATAACTTTATAATAGAGAAAGGTTATATCTTTGATCATAATAAAATAAAAGTTATTGCTAACGGCTCTTCTAACGGCATCAATACTGATGATTTTTCTGTAGCTCAAATTTCTGAAAATCAACGAGAAAAATTAAAATCGGAATTAGGAATTAAACCAGATGATTTTGTATATATTTTTGTGGGCAGATTGGTAGGGGACAAAGGCATCAATGAACTGGTGGAAGCGTTTAAAAACCTCCAACTCCCCAATGCTAAGCTCCTATTGGTAGGTCCCGAAGAAAGAGCTTTAGACCCATTGGAAAATAAGACGATACAAGAGATAGAGCAAAATCCTCATATTATAACCGTAGGATTTCAGTCGGATGTTCGCCCTTATTTTGCTGTGGCAGATGCATTGGTATTTCCGAGTTATAGAGAAGGTTTCCCTAATGTCGTGATGCAAGCGGGTGCGATGGAATTGCCGAGTATCGTTTCGGATATCAATGGTTGTAACGAGATTATTGTGCCTCAGCAAAACGGCATTATCGTACCTCCAAAAGATGTGCAAGCGCTGCAATCGGCAATGAAAGAATTGTTAGCCAATAACCGTTTATATCAGCAATTAAAATCCCAAAGTCGCCCAATGATTGTACAACGCTATCAGCAACAAGTCGTTTGGGAGGCATTGTTAAAAGAATATCAAGATTTGCTCAATGAAAAATGTTAAGTTACTTTCGCTCTTACCATGTTAATTTTAATCAAAATACCACCAAAATCGAGTAGGAGAAACTTTTTTATCAGCTTGATAATACTTATTTTTGGAGTTAAAATATATTTATTTTTTAAAACAATTTTCGCTTTATCCTATGTATGAAAAAATATTTAAACGCCTAATAGACTTTGTATTATCCTTAGTGGGATTCGTTATTCTTTTACCGATTTTTATTTTGGTAACCATTTTATTAGCCATTGCCAATGATGGAAAATCGTTTTTCTTTCAGATACGCCCAGGTCAAGGTGAGCGACTTTTTAAAATCATCAAATTCAAAACGATGAACGATAAAAAAGATGCCCAGGGCAACCTATTACCCGATGCTGACCGCCTAACCGCTATTGGTAAATTAGTACGCAAAACCTCCTTAGATGAAATCCCTCAGCTCCTCAATGTCATCAAAGGTGATATGAGCCTGATTGGCCCTCGTCCCTTATTACCAGAATATTTGCCACTCTATAATGAAGAACAACGCCTTCGCCACCAAGTACGCCCAGGCATCACGGGATGGGCACAAGTTAATGGGAGAAATGCCCTATCTTGGGAACAAAAATTTGAATATGATGTTTGGTATGTCCACCATATTTCACTACTTTTGGATATTAAAATATTGTTTTTGACCATCAAAAAAGTATTGATTTCGGAAGGCATTTCTCAAGATGGACAAGTGACAATGGAACCCTTTAAAGGTAATTAGATATGATTCTGTTTGGAGCCAGTGGGCATTGTAAGGTAATTTTGGATATTTTACAAGAAAATAAAATAGAAATAGAAAAAATTTATGATGATAATCCCAAATATGCAGAACTTTTGGGAATTTCGGTTGTTAAAAATAACCTGAATCATAACGATTGCCTTGAAGCTATTATTTCCATAGGTAATAATAAAATCCGAAAGGAAATATCACAAAAATATGCTTTTGACTATTTTACGGCTATTCATCCTAAAGCCGTAGTATCTAAGGCTTCAAGTGTAGATAAAGGTACGGTAATAATGGCTAATGCAGTAGTAAATCCTGATGCTAAAATAGGAAAACATTGTATTATTAACACAGGAGCAATCATAGAGCATGATTGTTTAGTAGAAGATTTTGTGCATATTTCGCCTAATGCAGCATTAGCAGGCAATGTTCACATTGGCGAAGGTACACATATAGGTATTGGGGCATCTATAATACAAGGAATTAAAATTGGGAAATGGGCAACAATTGGAGCTGGATCGGTTGTTATTAGAGATGTCCCAGATGGAGCGACAGTAGTGGGCAACCCTGCTCAAATTCTAAAAATCAAATCTTTTTAAACTTACAACCCTAAAAACTTCTATACAGCACCAATTTTTTAGAGATATAACCCTAAAAACCAACCTGGCAAAAACAACAAAAATAAAAACGATATGAACACAAAAATATGGCTTTCTTCGCCGCATATGGGAGGCAATGAGCAAACTTATATCAACGAGGCTTTTGCCGAAAATTGGGTGGCACCGCTGGGTCCCAATGTCAATCAATTCGAATCCGACCTAAAAAACTACCTCTCGCCGAAGGTGGAGGTGGCGGCACTCAGCTCGGGGACGGCAGCTTTGCATTTGGCACTCATCATTTTGGGCGTGCAGGCAGGCGACGAGGTGCTTTGCCAAAGTATGACCTTTTCCGCATCAGCGAATCCCATTGTTTATCAGGGGGCTACGCCTATTTTTGTGGATAGCGAACCGCAAACTTGGAACATTTGCCCAAAGGCATTGGAGGCGGCAATTCAGGACCGCATCGCTAAGGGTAAAAAGCCCAAAGCCATCATTGTGGTGCACCTTTACGGAATGCCCGCCCAGATGGATGCCTTAAAAACCATCGCCGAAACCTACCAAATTCCCATCATAGAAGACGCTGCCGAGGCGTTGGGCAGCACTTACAAAGGGCAAAAATGTGGCACCTTTGGCGAGATGGGCATTCTGAGTTTCAACGGCAACAAAATCATCACCACTTCGGGCGGCGGTGCGTTGGTCTGCCAAAGTCAAGCCCAGAAGGACAAAGCCGTGTTTTTATCCACGCAGGCGAGGGACAACGCCCCGCATTACCAACACTCGGAAATCGGCTACAACTACCGAATGAGCAACATTTGTGCGGGCATCGGCTGCGGACAGATGGAAGTTTTAGACCAGCGTGTCGCCCAGCGCCGTGCCAATCACGATTTTTATAAAGCGTTGTTTTCTGATATTGAAGGTGTTACGGTATTTAGCGAACCCTCGGCGGACTATTTTTCCAACCATTGGCTCTCAGCTATCCTTATCGACCCCGAAAAGGCAGGCTTCACCCGCGAAGATTTACGCCTTCGGTTTTTAGAGGATAATATAGAGTCGCGCCCGCTGTGGAAGCCTATGCACCTCCAGCCCGTATTTGCCAACGCCCCTTATTACGGCGGAAAAGTCGCCAAAAATTTGTTTAACAACGGACTTTGCCTCCCCTCAGGCTCCAACCTAACCGACCAAGACCGAGCGAGGATAGCGCAAGTAGTCCAAAAAATGCCACGTAGCGTATAGAGATGGCGCAGGTTCTTCATTGGGGCGTGCCCCTCGCCGAGGCTTTTCCCACCGCTCGGGTCGGGCTTTCGGCTTTATCTTTTTTTCGTCGTTCCTCCTCAAAAAAGGATGTCGCCTCTATCCCTCACGCACCAGCATACTGGCATAACATACGGCTCAAAAATGATGAACAGAATTCAGCATAATTATTTAAAAATTCGGTATTTTTTTGAAAAAATCATCGCATTATTGGCGGCTATTTTATTGCTTCCAATAATGGCGATGATTTATGTTTTATCCTCGTTAGATACACACTCTCACGGTATTTTCATTCAAGAAAGGGTGGGGCAGTATGGTAAAATCTTCAGGATTTATAAATTCAAAACGATAAATGATATTTCTCAAAATATTTCGCAATGGGGCGCTTTCCTTAGGAAATCCAAATTAGATGAGTTGCCACAGTTGTTTAATATTTTAAAAGGCGAGATGAGTTTTATCGGTCCACGCCCAGATATTGCAGGATATTATAACCAACTGCAAGGAGAATATAGAGCTATCCTTCAGCTCAAACCAGGCTTATTATCCACCGCGAGCCTCAAATACCGAAATGAAGAATTTTTATTAAAACAGCAATCAGACCCATTAAAATATAATGATAAGGTGCTATTCCCAGACAAGGTTAAAATGAATTTTGAATACCTACAACGGCTTTCCTTTAAAGAAGATATGAAAATTATCGGTCGTGCTGTACATTATTTACTGAAATAATCACTATTTTTGCAAAAAGAACGACAATGAAAACACAAAAAATTGGGATTACCTTCTCCGCTTTTGATCTCCTCCACGCGGGGCACATCAAGATGTTGGAAGAAGCCAAAACCGTTTGTGATTACCTTATTGTAGGGCTTCAGATGGATCCTTCTTTGGATAGACCGCATAAAAACAAGCCTACACAATCCGTGGTAGAGCGCTATATTCAGCTCAAAGCCTGTAAGTCGGTAGACGAAATTGTGCCGTACAATACGGAAGAAGATTTATTGGATATTCTGAAATCTTTTGTGATTGACATTCGCATTATTGGAGATGACTACCGCGACCAGAATTTTACAGGAAAAGACTACTGCGAGGCGAAGGGAATAGAGATTTATTACAATAAAAGAGACCATCGTTTTTCTAGTTCTGCATTAAAAAAAGCCATCTATGAGCAGGAAGCTCAGAAGTATGAAAACTAACAAAAAATGAAATTAACAGAAACGCCACTAAAAGATTGTTACCTTATAGAACCTACCATTTTTAATGATTCTCGGGGATATTTTTACGAAAAATTCAATGAGAAAACCTTTGAAAAGCTTACAGGGCAGAATGGTCATTTCGTTCAGGATAATATTTCAAAATCTTCCTATGGCGTGGTTAGGGGCTTGCATTTACAAAAAGGCGAACACGCACAAGCCAAATTGGTTTCTTGTTTAGAAGGGAGTGTTTGGGATGTTGCTGTAGATGTTCGCACAGGTTCGGAGACTTATGGACAATGGTTTGGCGTGGAGCTTACAGCAGAAAATAAACTTCAGCTGTATGTTCCCAGAGGTTTTGCTCACGGTTTTGCGGTATTGAGTGAAACTGCGGTGTTTTCTTATAAATGTGATAATTATTACAGCCGAGAGTCTGAAGGAGGGATATTATGGAACGATGCTGATTTAGCCATTGATTGGAAACTTCCGATAGAAGATATTATGCTTTCGGATAAAGATAAAGTACAACCTACTTTTGTAGAGAAAAATTTTTAATAGACTTTGGAATTGAAAGATATGAAAACAATCATTATAACAGGTGGTGCGGGCTTTATTGGATCGCATGTGGTGCGTGAGTTTGTGAAGAATTTGCCACAGACCAAAATCGTGAATTTAGATGCGCTGACCTACGCCGGCAATTTGGAAAATCTAAAAGATATACAAGATGCGCCCAACTATGTGTTTGAAAAAGCGGACATCACACAGCCAGAGCAACTTCGGAAGGTTTTTGAAACCCACCAACCTGATGCCGTGGTGCATTTAGCCGCCGAAAGCCATGTGGATAGGAGCATTACCGATCCCAACGCTTTCATCAATACCAATGTACTGGGCACAGCCAATTTGCTCAACCTTTGTCGGGAATTTTGGACGCTCAATCCCGAGCATACCCACGGCAACTTCCCCGATACACCGAGAACCAACTTATTTTACCATGTATCCACCGATGAGGTGTATGGAGCTTTGGGCGAAACTGGGTTTTTCACCGAAGAAACGCCTTACGACCCCAAATCGCCGTATTCCGCCAGCAAAGCCGCTTCTGACCACTTGGTGAGAGCCTATGGCAACACTTACGGAATGCCTTTCATTGTGTCCAATTGCTCCAACAATTACGGACCTAACCACTTCCCCGAGAAGTTGATTCCGCTCTGTATCTCCAACATTATCAATGAAAAACCGCTCCCCATCTACGGCGATGGCAAGTATACCCGAGATTGGCTCTTCGTGATCGACCATGCCAAGGCGATATTCCAGATTTTCCACGAAGCCAAAACAGGCGAAACCTACAACATCGGCGGCTGGAATGAGTGGCAAAATATCGATTTAATCAAAGAATTGATTAAGCAAATGGACCACAAATTAGGGCGCCCCGAGGGCTATTCCGAAAAGCTAATCACCTTCGTAAAAGACCGCCCAGGGCACGACAAACGCTACGCCATAGATGCCTCCAAGCTTAACAGAGATTTGGGATGGAAACCTAGCGTAACCTTTGAGCAAGGCTTAGCCCAGACCATCGATTGGTTCCTGAATAACCAAGATTGGCTGGAGCATGTAACCTCCGGCGACTACCAAAACTATTACGATAAGCAGTATCAATCATGAAAGGAATCATATTAGCCGGAGGCTCTGGCACCAGATTATACCCGCTGACCATCGCTGTTAGCAAACAGTTGATGCCCGTTTATGACAAACCGATGATTTACTATCCACTCTCCACCTTGCTATTGGCGGGGATTCGCGAGATTTTAATCATCACCACACCGCAGGATCAGGAAGCGTTTAAAAAACTCTTAGGCGATGGCTCGCAGATTGGCTGCACAATAGAATATAAAGTACAACCGAGCCCCGATGGCTTGGCTCAAGCCTTTATTTTAGGGGAGGAATTTATCGGTGACGATGCGGTGGCGCTGGTGTTGGGCGATAATATTTTTTATGGCACAGGCTTGCCTGCTTTGTTAGAGAGCAAAACTCAAGTTAAGGGCGGCTGTGTGTTTGCCTACCAAGTGACCGACCCAGAGCGCTATGGCGTAGTGGAATTTGATGAAAATCAAAAAGCCATTTCTATTGAAGAGAAGCCTGTGGAGCCAAAATCCAACTATGCTGTGCCAGGTTTGTATTTTTATGACAATCGGGTGGTGGAGATCGCCAAGAGCCTGAACCCCTCTCCTCGTGGGGAGTTGGAAATCACGGATATTAACAAAATCTACTTAGAGCAAGGCGAGTTAGAAGTCGGTGTGATGAGTAGAGGAACGGCGTGGCTGGATACTGGCACTTTTGACTCCCTCCACGAAGCCTCCGAATTTGTGAAAGTCTTAGAAAAAAGGCAGGGTTTTAAAATTTCCTGCATTGAGGAAATCGCCTATAAAAAAGGATTTATCGATAGAGCTCAGCTTCTAAAATCCGCCGAAAAATACGGCAAAAGTGGCTATGGCAATTATTTGAAGATGATAAAGTAAATATTTTCTTTGTGTTTAGAGATTGCTAATGAAAACATAAGATGTTGATCAATCTTTATTCTAAGGCGGTTATTTTTAAGAATCAATTAAAATAATATAACGCTAAAAAGGAGTATTAAAGCCCAGCTGATCAGATTTAAAAAGCGTTGATATTGAAGCGATTTAAAAAGTCAATTTTTATTGTTAACTTTGCACGCTTGAATTAAAATATCAACCATCGCGCTATGAGAACGAAATCTACGGGAAAAAAGAAAATCAATGTGGTCACTTTGGGCTGTTCTAAGAATTTATACGATTCTGAAGTCCTGATGGGACAGCTGAAAGCCAATGGCAAAGAGGTGACTCACGAACAGCAACGCGGTGATATTGTGGTGATTAACACTTGCGGATTTATTGATAATGCCAAGGAAGAATCCATCAATACCATTTTAGATTTCGTAGAAGCCAAAAATAGAGGCGAGGTAGAAAAGGTTTTCGTAACAGGTTGTTTATCTGAAAGATACAAACCGGATTTAATTAAAGAAATCCCCGATGTAGACCAATATTTTGGCACTCGGGATTTACCGATTTTGCTCAAACATTTAGGCGCAGACTACAAACACGAGCTCGTTGGCGAGCGGCTGACCACCACGCCGAAACATTACGCCTATTTAAAAATTTCCGAAGGTTGCGACCGCCCTTGTTCCTTTTGCGCTATTCCACTGATGCGCGGTGGGCATATCTCTACTCCAATTGAAAAGTTGGTGGAAGAAGCCGAAAAATTAGCCCGCAAAGGCACCAAGGAACTCATTTTGATTGCTCAAGATTTAACTTATTACGGCTTAGATATTTACAAAAAAAGAGCCTTGGCAGACTTGCTCAGAGCCTTGGTAAAGGTAGATGGCATAGAGTGGATTCGGTTGCATTATGCCTTTCCTACGGGCTTTCCAGAGGAGGTGTTAGAGGTCATTAAGCAAGAACCGAAGGTGTGCAACTATATTGATATTCCGCTACAACACATCAATTCGGATTTGTTAAAATCAATGAAACGCGGAACCACGCACGAAAAAACCAACGCTTTATTATCAAAGTTCCGAGAAAAAGTGCCAGATATGGCAATTAGAACCACGCTCATTGTGGGTTACCCTGGCGAAACGGAAGAGCGTTTCCAAGAGTTGAAAGATTGGGTGGCAGAACAGCGCTTTGACCGTTTGGGCTGTTTTACCTATTCTCACGAAGAAAATACCACCGCTTATGCTTTGGAAGATGATGTTCCTCAGGAAGTTAAAGAAGCGCGAGTGGAAGAGATTATGGCGCTACAATCTCAAATTTCTTGGGAGAAAAACCAAGAGAAAATAGGCAAAACTTACCGCTGCATTTTTGATAGAAAAGAGGGCGCTTATTTTGTTGGAAGAACCGAGTTTGACTCCCCAGATGTGGACAACACCGTTTTGGTTCCTGCCGAAAATACCTATCTTTCTATTGGTGCTTTCGCTGATGTTAAAATCACGGCGGCAGAGGAGTTTGACTTATACGGCGAGGTGGTAGAAAGTGCGGAATAGCACAGGCTACGGCTGTTTTTCGTAAGTTTGAAAGTACAAATCGTAAGGATTTTGTTCATCTTTAGGGTGGAAAACTTCGTTGGTTTTGGTCCAAATTTTAGGATTGATGTCAGGGAAAAAAGTATCGCCTTGGGGTTCGCTATCCACTAAAGTGACCTCCAATCGGTCGGCTAAGTCTATGGTTTGCTGGTAGATACTGCCACCACCAATAATGAAAAAATCCTCATCAATCTTCTTGGCAAATTTCATCGCTTCTTTTAGGCTTCCCACAATCAAAATCCCTTCTTCAAACCAATCTGGCTTTTGGCTGACCACAATATTGGTGCGGTTGGGCAGCGGTTTCCCTATGCTCTCGTAGGTTTTTCGCCCCATAATAATAGGATGCTCCGAGGTCAGATTTTTAAAATGTTTTAAATCTTTAGGAAGATGCCATAGCAACTGATTATCAGCACCTATTGCATTATTTTTTCCCATAGCCACCACAATTGTTATCATAAAATCTAAGTTTGCTACAAAATTAGCACATTATTTGTATATTTACGCCAGAATAAAAAACAAAAATTAGAAAATTATGAAAAATAAAGGTTGTTTAGGATTAGGTTCCGTGGGGATTCTATTCGTGATTGTGGCTGTGGTGCTCTTCTTTTGGGGCAAAAGTGGCTACAATAATTTCGTGGTACAAGAGCAAACGGTAAATGCCAAATGGTCTAATGTGGAAACGGTGTATCAGAAAAGAGCCAACCTGATTCCGAATTTAGAGCGTACTGTAAAATCTTATGCCAAATTTGAACAAGAAACGCTGACCAATGTGATAGAAGCACGGGCTAAGGCGACCTCTGTAACCATTGACCCAACCAATATGACTGAGGCTGATTTGGCAAAATTCCAAGCGGCACAAGGCGAATTGAGTGGGGCGCTAAGCCGACTGATGGCTGTGGTGGAGCAATATCCTAACTTGAAGGCGGATCAGCAATACATCAATTTCCAAAGAGAATATACCGCTATAGAAAACAGTATCAGAACAGAAACAGTGTATTATAACGATGCGGCTAAGGAGTATAATACCACCATTAAAACTTTCCCAAATAACATTTTAGCCAACTTCACCAACTTTAAAGAAAAACCTTACTTTAAGGCAGATGCTGGTGCAGCACAGGCTCCAGAGGTATTTAAATAATGGAAAACACTTTTCTTACAGAAACCGAAATAGCTTCCTTAGTGGAGGCTATTCGTGTTGCGGAAGCACAATCTACAGGAGAAATTAGAGTTCACATAGATCGGCATACAGCGTCAGAAAATGCGAAAAAAGCTTTTGAGGTGTTTCAAGAATTGCAGATGTATAAAACGGTGGAAAGAAATGCCGTTTTGTTCCATGTTAATTTTAAAGAAAAGTACCTAACCATCATTGGTGATGAAGGCATCCATGCGAAAGTAAAACAACGCTTTTGGGATGTCTTGCACGATAAAACCACCGCCTATTTCGCACAAGGCGCCTATTATCAAGGTTTAAAAGAAGCCATCCTCAGCACAGGGATAGAGCTTAAAAAACATTTCCCTATTTGGGGCGAAAATCCAAACGAGTTACCGAATGAAATTACCTTCTCTTAGACTTGTATTCCTTTTATTATTCACCTATAGCGTTTCGCTTTTGGGGCAGTACCAAGTTCCTCAAAAGCCGAAAGTGCTCTATCCCGTGTATGATGAAGTCGGTTTGCTGAGCCAAGATGAAGCCCAAAGACTGAACCAAAAACTGATCGCCTTTGCCGACTCTACTTCCACCGAAGTAGAGGTGGTGATAATCCCATCTACCCAAGGCGAAGATGTCAATTATGTGGCAACGATGTTCGGCGAACGCTGGGGCATAGGGCAAAAAGGCGTGGATAATGGCGTGGTTTTCCTCATCGCGACTGAAGACCGCAAAATGGCGATACAGCAAGGGCGCGCTGTGGAGCAATATTTAACCGCCTCTACCGCAGGGCAGATTTTGGACTATTTGGTAACGCCAAGGTTTAAACAAGGGCAATGGTACAGCGGAATAGATGCAGGCACAACCGCTATTATGGAGGCGGTACAAGGGAAATTCAAGCCTTTAAAAAAGAGAGAAAAAGCCACGGACTCAGAACCGATGAAGAAATATATGATCATTATCTTCATCATTATTGTTTTGTTGATATTATTAAGCAAGGGCGGAAACAATGGCAGCGGCTACGATGATGACGATGTGATTCTTTCTCGCAGAGGGCGCCGCCGATATTCAGGTGGAGGCTTTTTCCCAGGTGGTTTCGGTGGTAGCTTTGGCGGCGGTTCTTCTTCTGGCGGTGGCGGTTTTGGCGGCTTCGGTGGAGGAGGCTCTTTTGGTGGCGGCGGCGCCAGCGGTGGTTGGTAAGACATTGTAACCCCATTGAAGCCTTAAAAATGAAAAAATAGCTACGCTTTTTTAAGGTTTATTTTGCTTAAAAATTATAAAATAACGCGTTTAATCACCCACCTTGCACATTGCCTTAAAAAAATGAGACATCCTTTCATTATTATTAAGGCATATTTTGTCTAAAAAATGATAAAAAATGCTTCTAACCACCCATATTGAAGCCTTAAAATGAAAAATTAAGGCATACTTTATTGAGGTTTATTTTGCTTAAAAACTATAAAATAACGCGCTATTTAAACCCTCTGAAATTCTATTTTCATTCTCTTTATCGGTTGATTGTTGCCTGATTGACCAGGGATTGATGCCCTCTTTGTTATCGCTTTTTTTCAAAAAGCAAGCATCTAAAAAAATCAACCTTTTTTATCGTAGAATTTGGGCATTTCCCAGTGGTATTTTACGGCAAGCGTTCTGATACTTACAATCAGTAAAATGGTGGAAATCTGCACAAAAGTATAAGAAAGGTGCGTGTATTTTGCCAAAAGAATAAAAATACTGCCGCCCACAATACACGCCGTGGCATAGATTTCTTTTCGGAAAATCAGCGGAATTCTGTTGAGGAGAATATCCCGAATAATCCCACCAAAACAACCTGTAATGGTGCCCAGCGTAATGCAAATAATGGGGTGCAGGTGGGCGTTCATCCCTTTCTGAAGCCCAATAATGGTGAACAGCCCCAAACCAAAACTATCAAAAATAAAGAGCGTAACCCTAAAATTTTTCTCAATCGATTTAAACACCATAGAGGTGATGCAGGTAGCGAAAATCACGGTGCACATCCATAAATCGTGCATCCAGAATACAGGTTGGTCAAGGAGCAAATCTCTCACCGTACCGCCACCCGCCGCCGTTACAAAAGCGATAATGAGCACGCCAAAAGGATCCAACTTCCGTTGCATTGCGGCAAAACTGCCCGACATAGCAAAGGAAATGGTTCCTAAAAACTCAATGATAAAGTTGATATTTTCGTGTGTGAACATCGTGGAGGAGCTTTATATTCTGACCGCATCTGGCACCAGCAGTTGGTACTCGCCGCCGTGGGTGATGATTTCTCGCACAATGCTACTACTGATAAACGATTTGCCCGAGGAAGTCAGCAAGAATACGGTTTCTAACTTGCGGTGAGCCAGCGTTCTATTGGTGTGGGCGATGGCTTTTTCAAACTCAAAATCGGCAGGGTTTCTGAGCCCTCGCAGGATAAACTGCGCATTTTTCTCTAAGCAATAATCTACGGTAAGCCCTTCAAAATGGTCTACCTCCACATTGTTAAAATGCTCGGTAGAGGCTCTGATGAACTCTATCCTCTTCTCCAGCGGAAACATATATTTCTTCTGAGAATTCTGTCCAATGGCGATGATGAGCTTATCAAAAAGTCCTGAAGCTCTTTCAATAATATCGTAATGCCCTAAGGTAATCGGGTCAAAAGACCCTGGGAAAACAGCTATTTTCATAAGTTTAAAAAATTATTGGGCTAAGGCTTTTTCTACCTCGTGGCCGCAGAGGTCTTGGATGGAAATGCCGTAGATCTGTGCCTGTTGTGGCAAGATGCTGGAAGGCGAGAAGCCTGGGTTGGTGTTCATTTCCAGCATATAAGGTGTGCCGTCCATAATGATAAATTCACTTCTGGAGAAGCCCCGCATCCCGAGGGAAATATAGGCTCTCTTCGCGATGGCTTCCACCTTTTGGCGTGTGGCATCATCTAAACGCGCAGGGGTAATTTCTTCGGAAGCGCCTTCGTATTTGGCTTCGTAGTCAAAGAAATCTCGGTGAGAGATAATCTCCGTAATGCCCAGCACAATCACTTCGCCTTGGTAGTCTAAAACGCCCACGGAAACCTCGGTGCCATTGAGAAAACTCTCGATGAGGATTTCATCATCTTCGGCAAAGGCTTTTTCTAATGCGGCATCTAATTCTTCGGCGTGTTTCACCTTAGAAATCCCCAATGAAGAGCCGCTTTGGTTGGGTTTAACAAAAAGAGGCAGTTGGAGCTCCTCTATAATGTGCTCAGTGTTGTAGGGTTCGCCTTTTCTTAAATAAATACTCTTGGCGGAAGGAATGCCGTATTTTGCCAACACCGCCAGCGTGTCTTTTTTGTTAAAAGTAAGGGCGCTTTGGTAGAAAGGACAGCCTGTGTATTTTTGTCCGATAGCGTCCCAGTAGGCTTGTAGCACGCCATTTTCGCCTGGGGCACCGTGGATGGTGTTAAAGCATACATCAAAACTGAGGCGGCTGCCATCGTTCAGGGTTACGGAAAAATCTTCCTTATTTATAGGGCGCTGGGCACCATCTTCGGTAAGGAGGTACCATTGGTCTTTTAAAATCACTACCTGATAAACTTGGTAGAGGCGGCGGTCTAAAGATTCGTAGATGAGAGCACCACTTTTGAGTGAAACTATGTATTCATCAGAGTAGCCGCCCATGACAACGGCGATATTTTTTTTATTCATTATGATAAGTCGTAAAATTGGGGCAAAGTTAAGAATTTTTGTAATGAGAGCGGCGGTTTTGGGTTTTAAAACAAAAAATAAACTAATTTATATCAGATTAGATAGAGATAGGATTTTTCTTGAAAATTTGTTATAATGAAGATATTACCCTATTTTTGCCGGCAACAAAAAAAATAATAAATTTCTAATGGTGTATTTTTTGCTATGGGGCTGCTGTACTTAAAATACTTTATTAGAGTATCATTTTAAAATTGATATTAAAAAATGACAAAAACAAATCAGCTAAGATTAGCATTCGTAAGCCTTTTGGCGGGTAACGCTTTATTCTTTTCTCAGCAGAATCTGGGGATAGGGACGGAGAAGCCCCAAGTGGTTTTAGATATTGTGGCTAAGTCCCAAGCGAAAGATGGTAAAGTGCTAAAAGTGGTGAACACTGACGGCAAGGTGATTATGTCTGGTACTGATGCTGGTGCTTTTGGCTTTGGACCGACCACCACCGACCTACCTGTGGCGCAGTTTACCACTTATGGTGAAGACAATAAGGGTATAGGGACTGTGCCTGCATTTAGCATTCTATCCACCGAAACCAATAGTAGTTTTAGAACTTATATCCGCCCTAAGCAGGGGGAGTTTAACCAAGCTTATGCAGGCTACCACACTTGGATCTTAGATAAAGACGGCGATAAAAGCCTTTATAAAACAGTAAATAGTTCTAATGTGCCTGCCTATGGTGCTTTTTTTGGCTTTCATGCTGCTTCAGCACATAATGGGATTTTCTTTACGGATTCAGGGCTTTCTGTTTTGGCAACATATAGAGCGGATAGAAGTGATAAAACTGCATTCGAAAATCCTGATGAGAGAAACGTTACAGCTTCTACAGAAGGTACCTTGCGGATAGAAGATGAGCAAAAAGGCTATGCTGCGGGTGAAGCTTGTACGAACCCTGGGGTGATCGCTTTTGATTCTGCCGACAATAACTTCTTGGGTTGTGTAGAGCTCTATAATGGAAATACCAAAACAGGAGAAATGGTGTGGAAAAAACTGAATAATAACTAAGAGATAATAAGAAATAATGAAAAAAATAAATCTATTGATCGCGCTTTTATCCGTTGCATTGGGCTGGGCACAGTCTGGGAATGGGAATGTGGGGATCAACACAAGCGAACCAACAGCAAGGTTAGAAATCCATAGTGAAGGGAACACAGAGGCAGCGGCGGCTTTTAGAATGACCTATGCTAGTGGTGCTAACAAGGTAAATGCTTTTTTACTTACAGATAAGGGGACCTTTGCTTTTAACCAACCTAATCCTACTGCAACGGTGGATCTTGTGGTGCCTCGCTTTGGAACCTCTACAGATGGCTGGCTTGTGCTAGGACCTGTTGTAGCAGATCCCCAAGCGGTAGCTAACAAACCAGATTACACCTATATTCCGAGATTAGAAACCTTTTATTCATGGGGAGAGGGTAGTTTTGATAATAACAATTACGGTGGCGTTTCATTGATGTTTAATAAATTGAGCGGAAGTAATTTTGATAGTACCAATCCGCGTTTAGGTAATTATATTATCCCCACAAGCAAGAAGGATAACCCTAAGGTAGGCGTTTATCTCTCGGCATCTGGATTATTTGGTGCTTCATTAGATCGTTTCCCTACCACTAAAATAGATGTGGGCGGAAGTATTAAGTTAGAAGAAGTAGAGGTGTTGCCTGTAAAATGTAAGGGAGGAGAGATGGCTTATTCTAAAGGTCATTTCTATGGATGTAAAGGGAATAATGTTTGGCAATTATTAGATAACTAAAAAAAAATGGTATGAAAAAAATAATCATAAGCCTTTGCTTAGTTACTTTTGGGAGTTTATTTTCTCAAAAAATAGGCGTTAATAATAAAGAACCAGAAGCCACTTTAGATGTACACCAGCCGACATCCGCCAGTAATAGAACCACGATGTTGAGAATCAACAATGGGGTGAGCAATACCCTTTTGGTTAAGGGGGATGGTAAGCTGCAGATGAATGTTACTAATCTCAATGATACGACTAAAAATCACATCTATACCTATGTGGTTAATAGAGGTCTACCAGATTTTGGTGTGGGTAATGGAGAACATCCTGAAGCTTTTGTGGCGCATTTTGCTAGTGTAGATAAGGACGCAATGTTAAGTGATTATGGCATTGACATTGGCGATAGAACAGGGCATTTGTTCCTCTTCTCTACAGGTGGGAATGACGATGGCTTCTTTATCGGTGGCTATACCGACCGTGCCAATGGAATCTATGTAGGCGAGAATGGTAATAACGGGATAGGTGCTAAAGAAAAACCAACAGAAAAACTGGTTATCGGTGGGGTTTTGAAAATATCAAACCTAGATAGAGATGGTGTTTCGCTCAATGTAGCAGAGAACGATACTTGTGTTAAGCCAGGGCAAATAGTATATAATGCCAATGCGTTTTGGGGCTGTACCAATAATGGTTGGCGCCAGCTGGATAACTAATCCTCCATTTATAAGGTAGTTTATATAAGGTAGTTTATAAAAATGGGGCGGCTCAAACTTTTAGTTTGAGCCGCTTTTTTTATTTCTAAAATGGTGGCTGCGGTCTTTTATTTTGCGATCCCAATCCTCCCAAAGAGAGAAACCACCAACATTTTCCGTGATGAACCGCCGTTTTTGCGCTATTTTCCCTTGTTTTCTAAAATGCAGAAAGTCCCTTTGGTAGTATTTTTTTCTTTTAAAGGGCTTTTCGGTGAGTTCTAAAAGTATAAAAAACTGACATATTATCGTTTTTAATCATTGTTTTCTTAAATAAGTATAAAGTTAGGAATATAATGCTAAACTGTTCTATTTTTGCAGCACTAAAAAACAAACAATAAAACTCAATAATAAAATGTTGACACCTCGCTTTATTATGATTTCAATGATGATTGCCCATTATATTAAAATGATAATGTGGCACACGGGATATAGAGAGCATAGAAGTAACGCATAGCTAAGGACAAAATTTAATATTATACACTTTTCCAAAAAAAACTTCAAATGCTCACCCATTTGGAGTTTTTTTTATTCTCTACAAAAAATTAAAAAATCAATTATATCAATGAAAAAACAAGTATTTGCACTAAGTGCTTTGGGGTTTTGTTTAGGGCTGAGCAATTTGGCCTACGCACAGACCAAAGACAGCTTAAAGACTAAAAAACTCGATGAAGTAGTGATTGTAGCCTTCGGGAAGCAGAAAGCGAAAGCCATTGTAGGCTCTGTAGCCAGCTTGGGGAAAGAAGTGCTCTCCACGCAGCAGACTTCTAATGTGGCAACCGCCATACAAGGAAGCGTTGCAGGGGTGAATATCATCGGTTCTGGTACGCCTGGAGCAGCACCTACCATCCGCATCCGAGGAATTGGCTCTATCAATGCCAGCTCAGACCCGCTCATCATTGTAGATGGCGCCCAGTATTCAGGGAGTTTGTCTAATATCTCGCAAGAAGAAATAGAGAGTTTGAATGTCTTGAAAGATGGCTCTGCTACTTCACTTTATGGTTCTAGAGCAGCGAACGGTGTTATCCTAATCACTACCAAAAAAGGAAGAAAAGGAAAGCCAAGAATCACGCTACAGTCTTCTTTGGGCTATTCAGCGCCTGTGAACGATCTCTATCCTCTGGTAGATAATCACAACTATTTGCAATATACCTGGGAGGCGCTAAGGAATGGTTTTTTAGACTCAGGTGATTCTAGAGTAGATGCAGGTGTTAAGGCTTCGCAAGGTGTTATATCAAGATTGCAATATAATCCTTATAATGTTGCAAATCCAATAGACTCTGAAGGGAATTTAGTGAGCGGTGCGCAATTGCTCTGGAACACGGATTGGGGTAAAGAATTACTCAACCGTTCAGCAGAGCGTCAAGAGACTACGGCAACGATTTCTGGCGGTACAGACCAGAGTAATTATTTCCTTAGTGTCAATTATTTAAGGCAAGAGGGTGCTATCAAAACTACTGAGTTTGAGCGATTTACCACAAGACTCAATTTGGAATCTAAACTTAAGCCATGGTTGACTGTTGGGTTGAATACCAGCTATACTTCTAGAGATAGAAATTTGCCAGTACAAAGTGGTAGTGAGTATGGAGCACCTATGGCAAGTATATATGTTATTTCTTCTGTATATCCACTCTATACTAGGGATGAGAATGGAAATTTAGTTTATGATGAGAATGGAAATTTGGCTTATGATTTTGGAGCAGGCAGTGGGAGACGAGTGAATGCTCAAAGACCTTTTGTAAGAAATGCTAATCCTGTAGGAAGTCTTTATGCAAACAAATATAGATTTAAAACTAGTACCCTCTCGCTAAATGGTTTTGCTAAAATAGATTTTACTAATGAACTTTCTTTCCGTTCTAATTATGCCTATGAAATTAATGAAACAAATAATAAATCATACAAGAGTAACTTGTATGGAGAATACACTGCCAATGGCGGACAGATATCTTATGGAAGAGATGTTTATTTAACCAAAAACTTTGTAAATGCTCTTAATTATAATAAAAAGATAGAGGGACATAATATAGCTATAGATGCTATAGCAGAGTCTTATGAAAATAATATAGATCTGATGGGGGCTATTGGCTCAGGTCTTTTTACTGGTATAGAGGTATTGGGCGGAGCTAGTAAATCAGAAAGAACTAGTGGCTATATTGTTTCGCAGAGGTTAGTGGGCTTCTTAGGAAGGTTGAGTTATAATTATAAAGAAAAATACTTTCTTGAAGGTTCATTCCGTAGAGATGGTTCTAGTATTTTTAGCAAAGATACCCGCTGGGGAAATTTCTATTCCGTGGGGGGAGCTTATATATTGAGTGAAGAAAACTTCTTAAAAGGAAACAAAACTTTAAGTTATTTGAAACTGAAATCTTCCTACGGAGAGCTAGGAAATAATAATTTTGGTGATAATGACTATTTCCCTTATCTTGCAACTTATCTAACAGGGTTTTCTGTAGGGTCTAACACTGGTATTGTGCTTTCTGATCCGAAAGATGCTTTGCTTACTTGGGAGAAAACAGCCTCTTTTAATGCAGGTATAGAGTTAGGACTATTCCAAAATAGAGTAAATATTAATGTAGATTACTATAATAAATCGTCAGTTGATTTGATTGGTCCACTGATAACGGCAAGTTCTACAGGAGCAACCTCTATTACTTCTAATATTGGTAAGCTAAGAAACTATGGCTGGGAATTTGCGATCAATACGAAGAACATCAAAAATTCTAATGTGACATGGAATACCTCTCTTAACTTTTCTTTTGATAGAAATAAAATAGTAGAGCTAAGTAAAACTAATACCCCTCAAGTACAAGGATCAAAAAGGTGGGAAGTTGGAAGATCACTTTATGATTTTTACATTGAAGAATATGCAGGGGTAAACCCTGATAATGGTAATCCACTCTGGTATAAAGATGAGGTAGATGCCAATGGTAATACAGTAAAGGTAACTACGGAGGATTATTCTCAGGCGAGTAGATATTATAACCATAGTTCTTTACCATGGGTAATTGGAGGGCTAAATAACTATATTAGATTCAAAAATTTTGATCTTAATACATTAGTTAATTTCAGTTTTGGAAGTTATCTATATGACTTTGAGTATGCAGATTTAATGGATGGGACATTTGAGGGGCGCTCGAGTAGTATAGACTTAGAACAGAGATGGCAAAAGCCAGGAGATGTAACTAGTGTACCACGTTTTAGTAGTTTAAATTTACAAGGAAGTAACCGCTCTACTCGTTTTCTGTTTAAGAATGATTATGTGAGATTAAAGGCTTTGACTTTAGGCTATAATTTTGACAAAGAGGCTGTTGGAAGAATAGGGTTAAGGAATTTAAGACTATTCCTACAGGCAGATAACATGTTTACTTGGCAAACACATAAGTATACAGATCCAGAACAGTCGCTCTCAGGGCTAACAGCTGGCAGAGCATCTAATATTAAAACGGTTTCTTTCGGTGTAAAAGTTGAATTTTAAAAATAAAAAAATGAAATTAGATTATATTAAAAATACAGTATTGACCACATTATTAGTGGTTACCATCTCTTGTGAGAGGTATCTAGATGAACCTAAACCAACAAATGCAGTAAGCTCTCAAATGGTATTTGCAAATGGCGATAATGCTGAAGCAAATTTAACAGGAATATTGAGTTTACTTCGTTATAACTTTGTAAATCAAGATGCTTCTAATTTGGGAAGTGTATATTTCGCACGAACAGTGAGAGGAGAAGATTTTATAGTACCTAGTTCTTGGTATTCTTATGATTATCGTAATATTACAAGGTTGTCAGTGCATAGAAGAGCCAACTTTACTTGGGATTATTTTTATACGATAATTCGTCAGGTTAATGAGTTCATTAGTGGAGTTAATGAAAGTACTAAGATATCAGAATCAGGAAAAAAATCCTTAATAGCAAGAGCCAAAGTACTTCGTGCATTAGCTTATTTTGAGTTAGTACAAGATTTTCAGTTAGGATACTCTTATGCTAAAGACTTTCCTGCTATACCTATTTACGAAACCTATTCTAGCGAGGCACACCCTCTAAGCACTACAAAGGAAGTGTATGAATTTATTATCAATGATTTAGAAACTGCTATTCCAGAGTTACCACAGAGCAGACCTTCTAAGGCATTTGTAAATCAGCAAGTAGGCTATGCGCTGGCAGCCAGAGTTTATCAAGTGAAGAAAGATTGGTCTAAGGCTTATCAATATGCAGAATTGGCATATGGAGGTAGTGTAGAGGCTACATTAGATGCAGCAGCTTATGCAAGTGGTTTCAATACTTTAGATTCCAAAGAATGGATTTTAGGCTATGGGCAGCAAGCAGGGCAGAGCGTATACTGGACTATGGCACCACATTCTTTTACAGACTTGTCATTGGAAAATGATGGGTATAGCAATGCCTATATAAGTAAAAGTTTATATGACTTATTTAGTGATACTGATATTAGAAAACTATTTGATTATGACCCTAAAGCAAGTTCTTATAGACAGTATAGTACACATAAGTTTATATTTAAAAGAGGTGAAGCGGCTTGCCCTTATATAAGAACACCAGAGATGATTCTTATTGCAGCAGAGGCACAATACCAATTGGGCAATACCACAAAAGCACAAGAGATTCTTTATAAACTACAAAAAAATAGAGACCCTAAAGCGGTGGAGCAACACAATACTGGCAATGCCCTTTTAGAAGAAATTTTAGTGGAAAGAAGAAAAGAACTCTATGGAGAAATAGGTGTAGAGCTTTACGATGCAAGAAGACTTTCAAGACCGCTTAAAAGAAGTGCATACCATCTACAGCCTTTGGATTTAAAAGCCAACGATTACAAATTCATATACCAATATCCACAACAGGAGATAGATGCCAACCCTTATTTGGATAAAAACATCAATGCCAACCGATAATATGGTCATTGACCAAGACTTGGATAGGCATAAATGAGGAAAGCTGCCCGCTAAGGGCAGCTTTTTTATTTGAAATAAGTGCGGTTGTAAGAAAATCAAATTGAGTGCAATAGATGGAAACAGAGAGATACTACCAGGTTTTGAAAATTAGTTTTCAAAACCTCTTTTAACTTACACAGTTTATGAGATACTACCGGTTTTAGTGTAGCCTTTCCACCTTACCCTTACCAAATTGTCACTTTTCAGCGAAGTCATCATTTCTTTATTTTTTTTATGCATTCTCTCATCTCCTCTACAACTTGAATTCTTCACATCTTACACCTTTTACTTCTTCACATCTTCACAATTTTACAATCTAACACTTTCACTTCTTCGTTTGAGAATCCATTACAATAGTTACAGGACCGTCATTGATGAGAGCCACTTTCATATCGGCGCCGAAAATTCCAGAAGCCACCCGCAGCCCAGAGCGTGAAAGTTTGGTTTTAAAATACTCAAAAAGTGGAATGGCTTGGTCGGGCTTAGCCGCGCTGATGAACGAGGGGCGGTTCCCTTTTTTGTAATCCGCTATTAAAGTAAACTGGCTGATGCATAAAATCTCGCCTTGAATATCTTGGATAGAGCGGTTCATTTTGCCCTCCTCATCGCTGAAAATACGCAGGTTGAGGATTTTCTTTACTAGCCAATCGGCATCGGTGGTGGTGTCGTGTTCATCAATGCCAATCAGGAGCATCAACCCTTGCGGGATGACACCTACCGTTTGTCCCTCCACTTTTACAGAAGCTTCGGAAACGCGTTGTATCACTACTTTCATATTTAATATTTTATGGAGAGCGTTTGGGTGCTGGCATCGTAATAGACGGGGTAGGTTTTGGGCGGAATTTGTGCCACTTTGGAGGGCTGCCCAGTGAGAAGAATCCACTCGGCGCCATCTTCGGGACAGCGGATTTTAATGCCGTCAATCACTTCCAAAGTGCTGTTTTGGGTGGGACACAAGTGGGGGGCATTTCTGTCATAAACTTTGAAAACGCCAGGCTTGGTGCGCACGACAATAAGCCCTCGGGTGCCAGAATTTTGTTCGTTAATATACATCCACCCGCGCCCAGTGTTAGATAAAGGCTGGTAGGCAGGCAGGTTGAGGTTTAAATCCACTTGGATGGGCACGCTGGGGAAGCAGTTGACCGTGTCCTCTCTATGACCACATTGGTTGAGGCTCAATGCACTGATTGATAGCACGATGAGGGACAGAATTAAAAAAAGATTTCTTTTCATTAAAATAAAATTTATATCTTTGCAGTTCTATTAAATGCTAAATATTGTCCGGCAAATGTCGGATTATTTTTTTATACTAACGCTAAATTAAGAAAATTATGGCTTATGTAACCAAAGAAGGCTTAGAAAAAATGAAAGCCGAGCTGGAACAATTGGAAACCGTAGAGCGTCCAAAAGTAACGCAGCAAATCGCAGAGGCAAGAGATAAAGGCGACCTTTCTGAAAACGCAGAATATGATGCTGCCAAAGAGGCACAGGGGCTTTTAGAAATGAAAATATCAAAACTTAAAGACCTGATTGCCAATTCTAAAGTGATAGATGAGAGCCAGCTAGACATCTCCAAAGTGTCTATCCTAACCACCGTAAAATTACTGAACAAAGCCACCAAGAAAGAGCAAATCTTCAAGTTGGTACCAGATAATGAAAGCGACTTAAAATCAGGGAAGATATCCATCAACACGCCAATAGCCAAAGGGCTTTTAGGAAAGAAAATCGGTGAACAAGCAGAAATTGTACTCCCGAATGGCAACCAACTTTCGTTTGAGGTATTGGATATTTCTTTGTAACTTTGAAATCTTAAAAAACACCCGACTATGGCGTCTATTTTTTCTAAAATCATCAGTGGCGAAATTCCTGCCTATAAGGTGGCGGAAGATGAACAGCATCTGGCTTTCTTAGACATTATGCCTTTGGCAGAAGGGCACACCTTGGTGATTCCCAAACAAGAGGTAGATTTAATTTTTGACTTAGACTCTGAGGCGTTTAAGAACCTTTGGGTATTTGCACAACAGGTCGCTAAGCAGTTGGGTGCCACTTATCCAGAAAAAAGAGTTGGCGTAGCCGTGGTAGGCTTAGAGGTGCCCCACGCCCATATCCATTTGGTGCCACTAACGGCGGTGGAAGATTTGAATTTTAAGAAAGAAAGATTGCAACTATCGCCAGAGCAATACCAAGAGATACAGCACAAAATTAAATCTCAACAGAACTAAAAAACATCAATCCAAGTGCAGCACTGCACCGACCAGATAAATAGAAAAATATGAATAACAACCAATGTTCTTTTTGCGGCAGACATAGAAACGAAGTACAGATGTTAGTTTCTGGACAGAATGGTCTAATCTGCGAAAACTGCATAGAGCAGGCACACGCTTTCGTGAAGAACAATATAGAAACAGCGGGCTTTTCTCCTGCGCAATCCATCGCGGAGCTGAAAAAACCTAAGGAAATAAAACGAACGTTAGATGAGTATGTGATTGGGCAAGACCAAGCCAAAAAGCAGCTCTCCATCGCGGTTTATAATCATTATAAAAGACTCCTTCACGCCGAAAAGGAGGACAAAGAAGTGGAGATAGAAAAGTCCAACATCATTATGATTGGCGAGACGGGAACGGGCAAAACCCTATTGGCGAAGACCATTGCAAGAGAGCTCAATGTTCCATTTTGTATCGTAGATGCCACCATTTTAACCGAGGCTGGTTATGTGGGGGAGGATGTGGAGAGTATCCTCTCGCGGCTGTTGATGGTGGCGGATTATGATGTGGCTAAGGCAGAAAAAGGCATTGTTTTCATTGATGAAATTGATAAAATTGCCAGAAAATCAGACAACCCAAGCATCACGAGAGATGTCTCTGGCGAGGGTGTACAGCAGGGGCTTTTGAAACTGTTAGAAGGTAGCATCGTGAATGTGCCACCACAAGGTGGAAGAAAGCATCCAGACCAAAAATATATTCAGATTAATACCCAGAATATTTTATTTATTGCAGGTGGTGCGTTTGATGGCATTCAGGAGATTATAGAACGCCGCCTCAACAAGCAAGCCATCGGCTTTAGCAAAGAAAAATTAAAGAAAGAAGATGATGAGGCACAGATTTTGCACCACGTGGATGCCACAGATTTGCGAAAATTTGGGCTAATTCCAGAACTTTTAGGGCGTTTCCCAGTGATTACCTATTTGGATAAACTGACCAAAGAAACTATGATAAGAATCATGAAAGAGCCTAAAAACTCTATTGTGAACCAGTTTAGAGCCTTGTTTGCTATGGATGGTGTAGACTTAGAAATCACCGATGAAGCCTTAGAAAAGATAGTAGATGAGACGATAGAAAAGGGCTTAGGCGCCCGAGGACTTAGAGGAACGACAGAAAAAGTTTTAGAAGACTATATGTTTAATATAGATGAGGTAACGAGTGTAAAAATTAAATAAAAGTATTATAAAAATTTTTATATTTATAAAACTTGGCTTAACTTTGCACCCGAAAAAATGTCAGTAAAAACAAATATAAATAATGAAAAAACAATTATTGTTGTTGGGAAGCTTAGGGCTTATAAGTTTCTCTAATGCCCAGCTTACAACTGTTACTCCCAATACGACTGTTTATGTAACAGAAGGAGCGCTATTGTATAGTGGAGGAGAAGTAAAGACTATAGGTAATGGCGTTATCGATAATTCTGGTAACATCATGATAAATGGTGGTGGTTTCAAAACAGTTAATACTAACGCAACCGCTAAAACAGACGGAGGTAACTTGATTCTTAGAATAACAGATAAGAATGTAAATGCTTTAAGATATGGTCAATTGTACATTACTGGTGTAGCACAGACTGATGTGACAGGTATTGTAGATAAAGAATATTTGGATAAAAAACATGGAACCTACCAGCAGATAGCTCTCCCTTTTTATCAAAAGAATTTAGCCGATCTTAATAGTGAATTTAGTAAGACTTTTGAAGATAAAAGGTATTCTCAAAATGAAATTCTATATTATAAAAATGCAGAGGTATACGCTCAGAATAAAGGGGTGACAAGCCAAACGACAACTAACACGATGTATTTCATGTTAGGTGCTAAGGATTTTGATCCGTCTACTACAAGCGTTAATGGAGGGGTTTATGTGGTAAAGGGCGTTCCTTATGTAGACGGAATTACTGAAACGCTATCTGGAGCAGGTGCTAATATTGATTTTGGACCAAACGGAACTAAAAGGAACAAATATAGAGAAAAATATAACACTTACTTGCAGGATAATTTTGCAGAATCAGATGGAGAGATGTGGACAGGAAACTATGGTAAGAATATTTATCAATTTGGTAATCCTTTCCTGACTAATATAGATTTAGGATATTTGGGGAAAGCTATCCCAAATATTCGTGGGGTTAGATTAGATCCAGGAGGTGTTATTACAACTGGAAAAGGTTCAACTAAGGCAACAAACGCACTTTTTATTACTTATGATAGTTCAGGGAGGGCTTTAGGAGATGTTTCAGAAGCTGTTGTAAGACCTATGCAAACGGTTGTGATTAAACTAAAAGATAATACAGAGGCACAGTTGGATTTTGATAAATTAAGAAGTTTTTTATATCAAATTAGACCTGAAAATGTATCTACTGTAACAGGGCAGTCTAATAGAATTGATAATAAGCTCCAAAGTTTTAATAAAAAAATATCAAGAGCCTCTACAGTAAAACAGTTAGGTATTATCGCGTTAGATGAAAATGGGAACAAACTATCTAGAAGTTATTTTGCTGTTTATAATGACGCTGTTACAGGTAAGCCTAAAGCAGGACAAGTAACAGCGCAAGTTACGACACCTCCAGAAAATATAATGGGAACTTATGAAGAAAATATAGATGGTGGTATTGATAAAAGTTTAGAAGACAAATATTTGTTGTACATCAACGAGGCAAATGAAAATGATTTCAAAGGAAAAGAAGTTGCATTGTCTATATTTAGTGATAAAATTAGATTTTTCCAGTTTGAGATTAGAGAGAACGCTAAGTTACTAGCAGATAATCAATCATTATTATCGTCAGGAGAAAAATTTTATATTAAGGCAGGAGAACAGTTTGTAGAAATTAAACAAGGTGCTACTATACCTGTTGCAGTTTCGGATTTTGGTTTATACTATGGAAAACCTAAAGTATTAAAAGAGGATGTGGTTAAAGTAGAAACTTCTAAAAACCAAGTGGTTTATGATGAAGAAGCTAAGGTTCATAAATTATACTTTGGAACAGCGTGGACAACTGCAGAGGTTAAGGTATATGATATGCTAGGTAGAGTAGTATTATCAAAAGATAATGTTAATACACAAGAAGCTTTTGAAATTGTACTTCCAAAAAACAATAAAGCGGCTTATGTAGTAACTGCAGTATCAGATAAAGGTGAAAATTTCTCACAAAAAATAGTAACAAAGTAATACGATAATGATGAAAAAAATAAATTTAAAATTAGTATTAAATAGATTAACCTATCTATTAGCATTATTGTTCTTTTATTTAAATAAAGCACAAGAGTACGCTATGCCAAACAATATGCCACAACCTAATGGCAGACAAGGCGGAAATATTGGGGTAGTAGGTCCTGGTGAGCCAGACGATGTCCCTGTGGATCAATATACATCGCTATTGTTTATTGCAGGTATAATGATAATTGTAGGTTATATGTTCTACTTACGCTATGAGAGAAGATTAGCAGTAAAATAAATTATAGTAGTATTATTAAATAACTCCCTATCTTAAACAAGGTAGGGAGTTATTTTTTATAATAATTTTAAATCGATTTAGAGATAATACCAAAAAGTTGTTTGGTAAGCTTTGCTGAGTTCTTTAATACATTTTTTACTGGTTATTTTCAGCTTAATATCCTTAATGCCATCATTGATATTATAGCTAACATTAGGCGTTTTTTCTTTAAACTTAAAAGCTTGATTGTTGAAGTAAGTGATATCCCATAGATATTGGTACGGCGTATTACTATCCTGTCCTAGCGGAAGCATCATAATATGACCATCATTGATTTTTACCTCCTTAAAATCCGAAATATCAATATCGCAAGAATCGTTGGTAGGCTTGGGAGCGGCAACAATCTCCTTTTGAGGTTGAGCGATCACTTTAACCTCCTTTTGACATTCTTTAGTGCCAGAAGGGGATAAGAAAGAAATAGAAAGAACAGTAGAACCCAATTGCTGAGCCGTTACCTCTATCGTATTGAGTCTTTTTTCACTACCAAGTTTTAGAATATTAGCATCTCCAGATTTCCATAAATGACATTCTTTACATTGAGCGGCTTCCTTCTCTATTGAATAAGAGGCGGAGCTTCCTAATACAATTTCACTCTGTCCATCAATTTGGCATTGAGCAAAAGCCAATGCTGATAAAGATGAAAAAAATAAGTTAATAAATATTTTCATATCAATATAATTTATAAATACTTAGCAAATTTACACTATTTATTTATAGCATACAAAAAACATTAACTGAATTATAACATATTAAAGAAAAACACCCCATAAAAAAACTTCTATTATACCATATAATAGAAGTTTTATCAATAATTTTATAATCGTTATAACATTATACCTGAATAACGCCTAAATTAAATTTCTCAGTAATAGGTGCGTGGTTGGCAGCTTCTATCCCCATAGAGATCCACTTTCGGGTATCCAAAGGATTGATGATGGCATCAGTCCAGAGGCGTGCCGCCGCATAGGTAGGTTCGGTTTGTTTTTGGTATTTTTTGGAAATTTCGTCTAAGATGCGGTTGTGCTCTTCTTCGGTGATTACCTTGCCCTGTCTTTTCAAAGTGCTTTCTTGGATTTGCGCTAAAACTTTTGCCGCTTGCGTACCGCCCATAACCGCCAATTCCGCCCAAGGCCAAGCCACAATCAGGCGAGGGTCATAGGCTTTGCCACACATCGCATAGTTGCCCGCGCCATAAGAATTCCCTGTGATGATGGTAAATTTAGGCACCACGGAGTTAGAAACGGCATTCACCATTTTGGCACCATCTTTAATAATGCCGCCGTGTTCAGATTTAGACCCCACCATAAAGCCTGTAACATCTTGGAGAAAAACCAGTGGAATTTTTCTTTGATTACAATTGGCAATAAATCGCGTGGCTTTATCAGCGGAATCAGAGTAGATAACGCCACCAAACTGCATCTCGCCTTTGCCACTCTTGACCAATTTCCTTTGGTTGGCTACAATGCCCACGCTCCAGCCATCAATCCTCGCGGTAGCGCAGATGATAGACTTGCCATAATCGGGCTTATATTCCTCATATTCAGATTGATCTACAAGGCATTTAATGATTTCATAAGTGTCATATTGCTCCGATCTTGCCGCTGGGATGATGCCAAAAATATGCTCTGGATTTTCTTTCGGAGGGAAGCTTTCAATCCTATCAAACCCCGCTTTTTCAAAATCACCGATGGATTTCATAATATTTTTAATGCGGTCTAAGGCATCTTGATCATTTTTCGCTTTGTAGTCAGTAACGCCAGAAATGGAGCAATGCGTGGTAGCGCCTCCCAAGGTTTCGTTGTCTATATTTTCGCCGATGGCGGCTTTGACCAAATAACTACCAGCCAAAAATATAGAACCTGTTTTATCAACAATCATCGCCTCATCGCTCATAATGGGAAGGTAGGCACCGCCAGCCACGCAACTGCCCATCACGGCAGAAATTTGAATGATGCCCATAGCGCTCATCTTCGCATTATTCCGAAAAATACGCCCAAAATGCTCTTTATCAGGGAAAATTTCATCTTGCATTGGGAGGTATACCCCCGCAGAATCCACCAAATAAATAATAGGCAGGCGATTTTCCATCGCAATTTCTTGAGCGCGCAGATTTTTCTTCCCTGTAATGGGGAACCAAGCACCAGCCTTCACTGAGGCATCATTAGCAACCACAATGCATTGTTTACCAGAGATATATCCTATTTTTACTATCACGCCACCAGCTGGACAACCGCCGTGTTCTTCATACATCTCATAGCCTGCAAAAGCCCCGATTTCAATGCTGTCTTTGCCTTGGTCTAAAAGGTAATCTATACGCTCTCTGGCAGTCATTTTGCCCTCGCTTTTTAATTTTTCTAAACGCTTTTTACCGCCACCTTCTTTTATTTTGCTCAAAAGTTGGTTAATGGCAGAGAGTTTCAGCTTATTAAGATCTTCGTTTTTATTAAATTGTAAATCCATACTCGTTTTTTTCAGAGTTTAAAGATAGTATTTTTAACCAAATTAGACAATAAGTTTCGTTTTTTCAATTTAAAATCAAGAGGCTTGCTAAAAATAAAGCGGTAGAGGGCAGTTCAATTGAGGTCTCGTTTTTAATTTTTATCACCTCAAAAAAATCATTATATTTGAAATCTAAAATCGTATTAAAATGTATAAGACCATTGATGTAGAAACCCATTTTGAGGGCGCTTTACAAATCGTTTATTTAAATCAGCCCGAGACTTATAATAGCCTTAATAGAACGATGCTTGAGGAATTGCTCAAACTCATCAAAGAGGCAGATGCGGATGAACATGTGCGCTGCATTGCGATTAGTGGGCGTGGGGCTGCGTTTTGCTCAGGGCAGAATTTGAAAGAAGCCTTGCATTATAAAGAAGAATTAAATGAAGAGCGTTTTATACAGCGCATCATTATTGATTATTATAACCCATTGGTCAAGGCGATTGTGCAATGTAAAAAGCCCGTTATCGCTTTGGTGAACGGTCCTGCGGTGGGTGCTGGGGCGATGCTCGCTCTCATCTGTGATTTTGCCGTGGCTAAAGAATCTGCATATTTTTCTATGGCTTTTTCTAATATAGGTCTTATCCCAGATACGGCGGGTACTTATTATTTACCGAAGTTGGTTGGGCGCTCATTAGCACATTATTGGGCATATACAGGCAAAAAAATCTCCACACAAGAGGCGCTGATGAGAGGGCTTATTGCCGATGTATTTAAGGATGAAGAATTTGAAAATGCAGCACTCCAATTGCTGTCCCATATTGCCCATCAGCCTACGGTGGCACTGGGTTTAACCAAAAAAGCCTTCAACCGTGCGGAGCAAAATAACCTTTCGGAACAGTTGGATTTAGAGAGTATTTTACAACAAGATGTCGCAGAAACAGAGGACTTTTTAGAGGGCGTCCAAGCATTTATAGAGAAGAGAAAACCAACTTATAAAGGACGATAATTTTTTCATTGGATATCAAATCACTGTCGTGAATACCACTTCTGCATAAAAAAAGGATGGGCGGGCGAGGTGCCGTATTCAATGAATAATTTTTATCTTTGCAACATAATATTGGGTATGATAGCATCTATGACAGGCTTCGGGAGAGCCGAAGGCGTTTTTGAAAATAAAAAAATAAGCATAGACCTAAGGGCGGTCAATAGCAAGAGTTTGGATGTCAACCTCAGATGGCCTTCGGTGTATAAAGAAAAGGAATTTACCTTAAAAAAAATACTCTCAGAGCGGGTGATTAGGGGCAAGGTAGATGTCTATTTTAATGTAGAAAATCTGGTGCAAGAGAGCCAAATTACCCTTAATACAAGCGTTCTCCAAGACTATATGGCGCAGCTGAAAGCCGTTAGCGGTACAGAAACGCCAGAGTATGAACTCCTAAAAATCGCGATGAAACTTCCCGATAGCACCACCGCAAAAACGGAAGCCATCACCGAGGAAGAGTGGGCATTTATAGAGCAATTACTGAACGAAGCCATAACCAGATTGATAGAATTTCGCGAGGCGGAGGGGGCATCTTTACACCAAGAATTGCAGAACAATTTGAATCATATTCGGCAGTACCTTGCAGAAGTGGCGCCTTATGAACGTGAAAGAATGGTCGCGATTAAAGAAAAATACCAAAAAACGCTGCAAGAATTTGAGGCAATCGATGAAACCCGCTTCTATCAAGAAATGGCGTATTATACTGAAAAACTGGATATTGCAGAGGAAAAAGTAAGGCTTTCTCAGCATTTGAATTATTATGAGGAAGTGATGCAAAATGAAACCTGCAACGGTAAAAAGTTGGGCTTCATCGCCCAAGAAATCGGCAGGGAAATCAATACGCTGGGTTCCAAAGCCAACCACGCTCAAATCCAAAAATTAGTAGTCTTGATGAAAGATGATTTGGAGAAAATTAAAGAGCAGACCCTCAATGTTTTATAACTTTTAAAAACCATTTATTTTGAATAAAGTCATTATATTTTCGGCGCCATCAGGAAGCGGAAAAACCACTTTGGTGAAGCATTGTTTAGCGCAATTCCCTATGCTGGAATTTTCCATATCTGCTACCACAAGGGCGCCCCGAGGCGTAGAGCAACACGGCAAAGATTATTATTTTTTCTCGCCAGAAGACTTTCGCCAGAAGATTGGTGAAGAGGCTTTTGTGGAGTATGAAGAGGTTTATCAAGACCAATATTATGGCACGCTAAAGTCCGAAATAGAACGCATTTGGCAGGCTGGTAAGGTGGTCATCTTTGATGTAGATGTGGTGGGAGGCGTTAATCTGAAAAAGATTTTTAAAGACCAATCGCTTTCCATTTTTGTGGCGCCGCCCAATGTGGAAGAGCTGGAGCGCCGTTTAAAACAAAGAGGCACCGATAGCGAGGAAACCATCAAAACCCGATTGGCAAAAGCTGAAGAGGAGCTGACTTATCAAGCGCATTTTGACCGAGTGATTGTTAATGATGAACTCCACCAAGCTCAAAAAGAAATAGAAACTGCACTCCAAGAATTTTTAAATTAAAACCAATGAAAGACGAAAATAACCTTAAAAATGCCAATCTTCCTGTGCCTGATTTGGCTTTATTTGAAGATTTGAAATTGCCAGAGTCCGAGCAATTGGTAGATGAAATTTCAAAATTAAAAACCGAAAAAAACATCTGGGTTGCCGTGCACACCTCCCAAGAAGTGGAGGCGAGCCAAGCGATAGCCGACTTTGTGGGAACGCTAAAAGAGGTATCAGAACAGCTGAAAACCGTAGCGCAAGAAACAGTACTGTTCACTGGAACTATGGCTGATGCAGGCGTGCTTAAAATGCTCCACCCAGAGAAAACCATCTTATTTATAGAAGAAAACACTTTCTTTTCGGAATTGGAGGAAACTGCCGAAGAGGATTCTCAATATCAGCTTTTAGAAGAAATTTACCTCGCTCTGAAGTACGAATTTCCTTACGCGCTACTGATTGACGATTCTTTTAACGCGTGATAGAATATGGCACAAATTATTTTAGAAGATATTAAAATCTATGCATTTCACGGGGTGTTGCCAGAGGAAAACATCGTCGGCACAGATTATTTAATCACCCTAAAATGCGACTTAGATTTATGGAAAGCCGCCGAAACGGATTGTTTATCGGATACCGTTAGCTATGCGGAAATTAACGATATCATCCACGAGGAAATGGCGATTCCATCTCAATTGTTGGAGCATGCCGCAGGGCGAATTCTCAAAAAAGTGAGCCTTCGCTTTCCACAAATGACCCATTTAGAAATTAAATTAACCAAAGTAGCCCCACCAATGAAAGGGGAGATGAAGGGTGCCAGCGTGGTATTAACGCTCACGCCATTGCATTAGCGTTGGAGTTTTTCGCCGTAGCTTAAATCGCCAGCGTCGCCAAGCCCAGGGGTAATGTAGCCTTTTGAGGTCAGTTTTTCATCTAAAGCGCCCACCCAAAGATAAGCCTCAGGATAGGTTTTGGAGATGCAATCCACGCCCTCTTGGCTCGCAATAGCCGCCACAATATGGAGTTGCGAAGGCGTACCATTGGTTAATAAATCCTTAATGGCTTCCACCAAAGAAGCGCCCGTTGCCAGCATAGGATCTGCCACAATTAAAGGCCGCCCCTCTATATTGGGACAAGTCAGATAATCTTGCTTAATGCTAAAATAATCGTTGGCATCGTGTTTTCTATATGCCGCCACAAAACCACAATCCGCTTTATCAAAATAATTGAGAACGCCTTGAAATAAAGGAACCCCAGCTCTTAGTATCGTTGTGATAACAGGTTGGGTACTAATCTGTTGGGAGTTAATTTGTGCCAAAGGTGTGGTGATTTCAACAGGGTTAAAAGGCAGGTGTTTGCTGATTTCATACGCTGCAATTTCGCCAATACGCTCCAAGTTTCTACGAAATTTCATACGGTCGTTTTGGACATCTACATTGCGTAAATCGTTAATCCACTCCGTTATTAAGGAGGCGTTTTGAGAAAGTACAGTAAGCATAAGTCTTTATTTTGTGCAAAGTTCCGTATTTTTTCAGAATAAAACAACTGGATATGGGGCGATAGAAATCATAAAAACCCATTAGTAACTCATCTGTCTTAGTTTTTTATTGAATAAGCCCACGGAGAGGGCAATCAGCACGGTCATTGTGCCACCCAAAACCACAGAACGCACCACACCGAGGAGTTTCGCTGCTACGCCGCTTTCAAATTGCCCCATCTCATTGCTGGACATAATGAAAATAGAATTAACGCTCAGCACGCGCCCACGGATATGGTCAGGCGTTTTCAGCTGGACAATGGTACCTCGCACCACCACAGAAATGCCGTCTAACATCCCCGAAAGCATCAAAAATAAAAACGAAAGCCAATAGAGTTTAGATAACCCAAAACCGATGATGCACAGCCCAAAGCCAGCCACGGCAACCAGTAATATTTTGCCTTGATGTCGTTTGAGTGGCACAAAGGAAAGCAAAATGATGATACACATAGAACCAATGTCCGAAGCGGCATTGAGCAATCCAAAACCTTGAGCGCCCACTTTGAGAATATCGCTTGCAAAGACAGGAATCATCGCTACGGCACCGCCAAACAGCACGGCAAACATATCTAAACAGAGTGCGCCCAGAATTTCCTTCGTTTTATAAATATAGGCAATGCCCTCTCGCATACTTTCCAAAATTTGGACTTCTTTTTTGTTGTGTTCAGAGGATTGAGGCTTGAGTTTCCAGAAAAATAAAGAGGCGAAGAGCATCAAACCGATGATCACGGCTAAAGTCCATTTGATTGTAATTAAAGCAATGAGAAAGCCGCCCAAAGCGTGTCCGCAAACGGAAGAGGTGAGAAAAGTGGCTTGGTTGAGGGTAATGGCATTGGGCAAGTTTTCTTTTTTAACAATTTTGGGAATCATCGTGGGAACCAAAGGTCCAATAAAAGCCCTACAAATCCCCGTGAGAAAGATAATGCCATAAATAAAATAGGTGGTTTGGTAGCCTGTAAGGTTGAGCTTCGGCGATAGAAATGCCAAGCTCATAAGCGCACCCACCAGCACTATATAAGCGTAGTTGCAGAGGAGGAGCATTTTCTTTTTCTCGTTCATATCAATCACATGCCCTGCGTAGAGCGCTGTAGAAACGGCAGGCACCACCTCCGAAAGTCCGATAAGCCCAATGGATAAAGGGTTTTTAGTCAGTTGATAAACCCACCAACCTAAGAGCGTAGCCATCATTCTGAAAGCTAAAATAAGAAAAAAACGCCCCAATAATAGCGCTCGGAACTCGGTATTTCTTAGGGTTTTTAAGGGTTCTAACTGGATTTTCAAGAGATTGGGGTTTAAAAGTTATGATGAGAAAGTTGCTAATCTAATCGCTGGGTTTCTAAAAATTCAGCGATGGTTCTATCATTCGCCAGTCTTGGGATTTTATTTTGTCCGCCCAGCTTGCCTTCGGATTTTGCATAATGATGAAAGGCATTTTTTTTAAGCGGTGTAATTTTGAGCGGTTGCAGCACTTTCCCTTGGATTAAATCATCATAATAAGTGTTGAGACTTTTCATCTCTTGGTCGAGTGTTGCGGCAAAAGCCTTTAAATCTGCTGGTGGTTGCTGAAATTCTATCAGCCACTCGTGGTAGGGCAGTTCTTGATGCGCTGGCGTTACTTGCGGTGCCAAATGGAACTCTGTAATCTGTGCAGGATGTTTGGCTATCGCCCTTTTTATCGCTTCTTCCACCTCGTAGGCAATCACATGCTCACCGAAAGCCGAGGTGTAATGCTTGGTTCTGCCACTCACCAAAATGCGGTAAGGATTTTTAGAAATAAACCGCACCACATCGCCGATAGCATAGCGCCAAAGCCCAGAATTGGTAGTGATGATCATTGCATAATCTTGGTGAAGCTCTATCTCTTTTAAAGTCAGGCAAGGCGCATTTGGTTTTCCAAACTCTGCCAACGGCACAAATTCATAGAAAATACCGTGCTGGGCCAGTAGCAAAAGCCCTTCCTTAGAAATATCATCTTGAAATGCAAAAAAGCCTTCACTGGCAGGGAAGGTTTGCACAATATCAACGGCGCCGCCCAAGAGCTGTTCCATTTTTTTTCGGTAAGGTCCGTAATTAACGCCCCCTGTTACGATAAGTTGTAAATTTGGAAAAAGCGCTTTGATAGGCTTGCCGTGGCGCTCCACCAAAATTTCAAAATACATAATGAGCCACGGTGGAATGCCCGAAATCAGCCGCATATCCTCGTGTTCTGTTTCATCAGCGATTTTGTGGATTTTCGTTTCCCAATCGTCTATGCAGTTGGTCGCGTAGGAGGGCAACCTGTTTTTTTGGAGATAATGCGGAATATGGTGCGCCACAATCCCCGAGAGCCGCCCTGTTTTAATGCCATAAACCTCCTCTAATTCGGGCGAACCTTGTAGGAAAATCATTTTGCCATTAACAAAATTGGCATTGTTTTTCTGCGCAATATAATGCAATAGCGCCGACCGTGCCGCTTGGATTTGAAACGGCATTCCCTCCTTAGAAATCGGAATATATTTAGCCCCAGAAGTGGTCCCCGAGGTTTTTGCAAAATATTCAGGAGTGCCAGTCCACAAGATATGGGCTTGCCCTCGCTTCATCTTATCGATATAAGGTTTTAAGCCCTCATAATCGGTAATGGGCACTTGCTTTTGAAAATCTTGAATGGTTTTAATATTTTCAAAATGATGGACTCTCCCAAAAAGCGTTTTCTCGGCAGTTTTTACCATTTGGAGCAATAGCGCTTCCTGATGTTGCGCCGCCTGCTGTCCTGCTTTAGCCACCTGCTTTTGGTGTATTTTAGCCCAAGTTAAAGCGAGTTGCTTTTTAATCCATTTTAACATAGCGCAAAGATAAACTTTTTTAATGAGAGCTTTTTATTCATCAAAGTTAGTGCAGAAGCGGATTTCCATTGATTAAAGCTTCTCCTCATTCCTACGCCTCACAGGAGGTACAGTTCACGAAGTTGACCATCATCTCCTTAGATACAGAGGAACTTCTTTGGTAGTACAAGGTTTTTACGCCTTTCTTCCATGCCTCTATCATCAGGTAGTTCACATCTTTTACTGGCATATTAGACGGGATTTGGAGGTTGAGGGATTGCGCTTGGTCTATGTACTGCTGGCGCTGGGCGGCTTGGGAGATGATCTCCATTGGAGATATTTCTTTAAAGGTTTTGAACACCGCTTTTTCCTCATCGGTTAGCCCTTCCAGATGCTGTACAGAGCCGTGGTTGAGCATAATACTGCGCCAAGTTTCCTCATTGTCTAAGCCTTTTTCTTCTAACAGTTGTGCCAAGTATTTGTTCTTCCGCATAAAGTTTCCTTTGGCTAAGCCCGCCTTGTAGTAGTTGGAGGCAAAAGGCTCTATCCCTGGCGATGTTTGCCCTAAAATAGCCGAGCTGGAGGTGGTTGGCGCTATCGCCATAAGGGTAGTATTGCGTCTGCCATAGCCTTTGAGCATTTCGGGTTCGCCGTAGATGTTGGCGAGCTCTTGGGAGGCTGCCTCGGCTTCTTCCTTGATGTGGCGGAAGGCACGGGCGTTAAACTGGGTGGCTTCAAAACTCTCAAACGGAATTCTATTCTTCTGAAGGTAAGAGTGATAGCCCAGCACGCCTAAGCCCAACGCTCTATGCTTAATTGCGAAGTTGCGCGCGCCTTGCAGGTAATAGTTGCCTTCGGTTTTTTCGATAAACTCGGAGAGTACAGCGTCTAAGAAATAAATAGCGAGCTTGACAGCATTGGTATCTTTCCACTCATCAAAGAGTTCTAAATTCATAGAAGACAAGCAACAGATAAAGGATTCATCTGCGGTGGAAGGGAGCATAATCTCGGAGCAAAGGTTGCTGGCGTTAATCATCAGCCCTGCATCTTTATAGACTTGAGGCTTGTTTCTATTGACATTATCGGTAAAGAAGATGTACGGTAAGCCCTTCTGCTGGCGACTTTCTAAGACTCTTGCCCAGATTTTTCTTTTCTCAATATCGCCATCTATCATATCTTGCATCCAATAATCTGGTACGCAAACGCCGATGAACAGGTTCTGAATTGGGCTGCCGATGTCTTTAATAGAAAGGAACTCCTCAATATCGCCGTGGTCAATATCTAAATAAGCGGCAAAGGCGCCCCTGCGCACGCCACCTTGGCTCACCACATCCATAGAGGTGTCAAACAACTTCATAAAAGAGACAGCACCAGAGGATTTTCCATTGTCGGTTACGGCAGTGCCACGGTGTCTGAGTTCTCCAAAGTAGCCCGAAGTACCGCCCCCAATTTTGGTCTGCATAATCACTTCGCCCATTTTGTGGGTAATGCCCTCTATGCTGTCTGGGATGTGGACATTAAAGCACGAAATCGGTAGTCCGCGCTGGGTTCCCATATTCGCCCAAACTGGGGAGGAAAAGGAGATCCACCCTTTGGTGATCATCTCTTCAAACGCTGGCTGTAGCTCCGGCTTGTAGAGCCTTTTGGCTGCCGCCGTGGTAATTCTTTTAATGGCACCGTGTACCGTTTCGCCTTTGAGGAGGTAACCTCTGTTGAGCATTTGCTCAGACTCTTCATTGAGCCACCATATATGCTGTTCTTCCATTGTCGTATATGCTTCTATATTATAGGTTTAATGCTGATTTTGTGGGTGATGTTGTTTTTCTGCTTTGATGGAGAAGCTAAAACAAATCATTTTCTGTAATCGGTTTGTCGTGCTTGGTGTAGTCCACAGGGCGCTTAGCGAAGAAATCATCTAAAGAATTAGCAAACACCTCTTCTTCAAACCATTGCATCGGTTTGTATTCCTCTGCGGTGATGTTGTATCTCGGTTTCATCCCGATTTTTTTTAGGGAGTCATCTACTCTATATTTCATAAAGTTGAGGAGGTCTTTTTTAGAAACTTTGTCAATCTCGCCCAGTTCAAAAATCCAATCTAAAATTTCGGCTTCCACCGTCAGGGAGGTGTCCACCAGCTGATAGATGTCCTCTATATCCGCCTCGGTAAGGAGGTGGGGTTGCTCTTCTCTGATTTTATTGATGAGGTAGATGCCCGCATTAGCGTGGATTTGCTCATCTACACTGGTCCACGCGATGATGTTGGACACATTTTTCATATACCCCTTAAACCTCGTGAAAGAGAGAATAATAGCAAACTGGCTGAATAGAGACACATTTTCTATCAAAATAGAAAATAAGAGCAATGAAGATACATACTCTTTCGGCTGCGTGGAGTTGGCGTGTTTAAGGACTTCGGTTAAGAAGTCTATTCTCTTTTTAACGGCAGGAATTTCCACCACATTTAGGAATTCGTTATTGTAGCCCAGCACTTCCAAAAGGCGAGAGTAGGCCTCGCTGTGTCTAAACTCACACTCTGCAAAGGTGGATCCCAACCCGTTGAATTCTGGCTTAGGCAGGTGGTTGTAGAGATTGCCCCAGAAGGTTTTTACGGAGACTTCAATCTGAGCAATCGCCAATAGGGCGTGCTTAATGGCATTTTTCTCGTGCAGCTCCAACTGCGAGTGGAAGTCCTGCACATCGGCAGTGAAGTCTACTTCGGAATGTACCCAAAATGATTTATTGATGGAGTCCACAAATTGTAATACTTCTGGATACTCAAACGGCTTGTAGCTGATACGCTTATCAAATATTCCCATTTTTTGTGCTGTTAAAAGGTTAAACAAAGCCAGCTTTTGTGGTATACATTGCTAAGTTATAGATTTATAAGGGATTAACCTCAACTTGCGAACCCAAAGCGTGGATTACAAAAATAGAGAATCCTCTTTGAAAAAGAAAACAAAACCCTGCGATAAGTCTTAAAATTTTGGTTATTAGGCTTATAAGTTTTCCACATTGCTGCCAGCCCTTTACTATAGGGCATAGCGCTTCATTTAGCCCATCAATAAACGCTTTGTAGTGAGGGGTGAAATTAAACAATCGTTTAAGTTTGCCTTTTTTAGGGTATAGATGATTTAAACTATACCCCAAATGGTGTAGTGCGCCGTCGAAAACAAGCCTTTTTTATCCTTGAAAATGCTCATCACCTCTTAAAATAGGTGAGGGGTAGAGGTCAATAATTGATGAAATTGTGGTTTTTGGTTTTGTATTTGAGGCTAAAATTTTGGGGAAGTGGGCATAAAAAAATCGGTGTATTCTGTTGATACACCGATTGTTAAACTTGGTAGCGAAGACGGGAATTGAACCCGTGACCTCAGGGTTATGAATCCTGCGCTCTAACCATCTGAGCTACCTCGCCATTTGAGTGGTGCAAATATAGAAAATATTTTTATCCCACCAAAATTTATTTCAAATTTATTGTGCCTAAAAAGGCTTTAAAGTTATGTGGCTTGTCTATAATTTTATCCTGAGCATCTAAAAGATAATAAGTTGGCGTAGCGTGCACATTGTAAGTTTCAGCGTAGCTACTTTCCCAGCCTTTCAGCTCAGAATCGTTAATCCATGGTAAAGAGGCAACGGTGTTTTGGTAAGCCTGAGCATCTTGGTCTAAGGAAAACGCCACCACCTCGATGCCTTGCTGTTTTAGCTGTGGGTATTTTTCTAAAATCTGTGGCAATTCAGACATACAATGCGGACAAGTAGATGCCCAGAATAACACCAATTTTTTGCTGGCTTTTACATCGCTGAGCTTTTTAGCCTTGGTATTTTTAAGGTTGCTCGTGAAGGTATAATCAGGGAAAGTGCTGCCCACCATCGTGTTTTTAATTGAAGTGAGGCTACTTTTTAGATTTTTATTGATTTCGCATTTAAGATTGGATGCAAGTTTGAAATATTTATCTTTTTCCTCTTCTAAGCCATAAGTTTCAAAAATATCTAACAACTCTGCCAATATAGTTTGCCCTCTTGGCGATTCCACGCTAACGGCTTCCAAAAGTTGCCCTACTTTGGGATCTATTTGCTCTTTGGATAAAGAACGCAGGAAGTTGAGGAGGGTAGGTTTGAGGAGCGATGAGGTTTCTAAAAACTCATTGCTGGAAGATAGAAATTGGATGTAATCATCTGCCGTTAGGGGCTTTTCAGGATTTTGATTGGCATAAAGCGTATGCTCAAAATAATACTGAATAAAAGGATATTGCGATAAATTTTGCCCCGCCATTTTAGCTTGATTAAGCCGATTGATTTCTGCGGCTAATGCTTGGTCAAAAGCGGAATTATCATTATAAAAACCTTTAATTTGAGATAAAACAGGCAGTATTCTTTCCTTTTTTTGATTATTTTGCAAAAGTTGATACATCGTTTGGTTGGCAGGGTCTTGGTAATCAATTTTCTTGATATTTTGCCCATCGGTATCCAATTTAATTTTGACCTCTTGGTTTTCGGACATGAAATTAACCGATTGCTTGTTGTCAGGGAAATAAGCCCTAAGCATCCCGTGGTAAGCCTGAGGAATTTGGATGTTCCACTTGCCGTTTTTCTTTTGTGCTTGTGCGGTTAAGAAGTCTTTGGAACCATTCAAAGTATAGACCATAACCTCTTTTTTAGAAAAACTATCGGGGGCTTCTATGCTGATGTTAAACTGCGCCAAAGCCATCGTAGATAGCAATAATGGCGATAAAAGGATTGCTTTTTTCATAGCCACAAAGTTAATAAAAAATAGAGGAAATATTAAGTAATCATTTGGGGCATGGATTAAAATAAAACAAAAAAGGCTCTTTCACATTATGAAAAAGCCTTCTATTTTAGATGAAATTATTACTTCTTATCCTTTAAATAAAGGTCAAAATAATCGGTTACTTTTTGCATTAGGTGTACACGGTCTTTGCCTAACACATTATGGGCGTGCCCAGGGTAAACAAAATAATCCAGCTGCGTGCCCTTTTCTACAGCATTCCTTAGGAGGTTAATGGTGTGTTGCCATACCACCACGTCATCTTGAGTGCCGTGGATCAGGAGAAGTTTCCCTTTCAGATTTTGAATTTTATCCAAAAGATTGGCTTGCGCATAGCCTTTGGGGTTCTGTTGAGGGCTGTCCATATAGCGCTCGGTGTACATAATTTCGTACATATTCCAATCGATAACAGGGCCGCCAGCCACCGCCACTTTAAACACTTCAGGATGGCGAAGCATCAAACTTGTGGTCATAAAGCCACCAAAACTCCAGCCGTGAACGCCCATTCTATCGGCATCTACATAAGGCAAAGATTTCAAATAAGCCACGCCTTTCAGTTGGTCTTCCATTTCCACAGTGCCCAATTGTCGGAATGGAGCGGACTCAAACTTGAAACCACGATTAGAAGAGCCTCGGTTGTCCATTGAGAAAACCACATAGCCCCTTTGCGCTAAATATTCGTACCAAAGATTGCCGCTGGCAGGGAAGGTATTGGTGATGAGTTGTGCGTGTGGGCCACCATAAAGATAAACGATAACGGGATATTTTTGGTTAGGATTAAAATCAGTGGGGAGTATCAATTTTCCATAAAGAGGCGTACCATCATCGGCTTTTAGCGTTACATTTTTTACCTCAGGTCGGGCGTAATCTTTTAGTGGATTTTCCGCAGAAAATAGAGGTTGAGATTTTAAATTCTGCGTATTGATGAGGTTGATGTTCCTCGGCACTTCGGCGTTAGAATAAGTATCGATAAGGAGCGTCCCATTTTGGTTGAGTAGCCCTCTGTGCATCCCTGATGCAGAAGTGATTGGCGTGAGTTTTTTATTCTTCCAATTCACTTTATAAACTTGCCTTTCCAGCGGCGAATTTTTAGTGGTATTGATGTAAATTTCATGCTTAGCGGCATTGAAGCCTAAGACATCGGTCACCAGCCAGTCGCCCGTGGTAATCTGTTGCACCAGACCTCGGTCAATGTGGTAGTGGTAAAGGTGGTTAAAGCCGCTCCTCTGGCTCTGCCAAATAAAATCTTGGTTAGAGTGAGGGAGGAACAATAGCGGGTGCTCAGGCTCCACATATTTGGCATTTTTTTCCTCAAAAAGCGTTTTGATAAAGCGCCCCGTTTGCGCATCGTATTGGTTCATTTTGAGGTGGTTTTGATCTCTGTTCAGCACCCCAACGAAGATAAAACGCGAATCTGGACTCCACGAAACGGCGGTTAGGTATTGCTCTGGGTCGCCATCTATTTGCAGAAATTGCGTTTGTTGCGTTTTAAAATCGTAAATTCCTAAACAGACTTGGTGAGAGGTGCCGCCCGCCATGGGATATTTAATGTTATGATTTTCAGCTGGCACCACGCTCCAATCGATGATGGGGTAATCTTTGACCATCGTTTGGTCCATTTTGTAAAAAGCGACCTTGTTTTGGTCTGGGGCAGGGAAGATGCCGCCATGGATCCCGAATTCGTTGCGGTGAACGGATTGCCCGCTGATGATATTCTCGTTTTGTTCCTGCGTGATGGCGGTTTTCTTGCCTAAATATTGACTATAAAGGTTGTTTTTAACCGTAAAAAGAAAAGTGCCATTGTCGGTAATTTGGATATTTTCGGCATCTTCAGGGAGCTGTTCCCAAATTTTAATTTGCCATGCGCCAGCCTGTTTTTCTACAAGATAATAAGTGTTGTTTTGGTCAAAATACGCCTTTTCATCATTGATGAAAGTGAGCCTCGGAAAGCCTTTGAGCTGCCTTTCTTTGGATAAATTTTGGTTGATTTGATGCAGAGAAACCAAGGTGTCCACCTTCATAGAAGGGTATTGGGTAATGGTATAGGCGTTTTTGACTTGTTGGATGTAGCCCTCTTGATTTTTTGCCCAGTCTAAGCCATAAATGCTTTTCACAGCAAGGTTAGAGCGAAGCCCCAAAACGGCATCTTCCATAGTGAATTTCTTGTTTTGAGCGGGAGATAAGGCGGAGAGCGCCAATATCAGTAAGTAACTTTTGTTGATTTTCATTATCTCTAATTTTTTATATGCCCAAAAATAATCATTTTATTTGAACTTGTTTTCTTAAAGATGAAAAAAAGCGGGATTATATTTCGGTTTTATAAGGATTAAAGTTAAATTTGCAGCGTTCTATGAAACTCTTAAAAAGACATCGGCAGATTATCTTGTTCATCATCGCTGGGGGGCTGAGTGCCGTGGTGGAAATCGGTACTTTTAAGTTACTGAGCGTGGTGCTACCGCAGTATTTGCCACAGGAGCAAGATTGGGGCGGCGTGCATTATCCGCTGAGCAATATCCTCTCCACCACCATGGGAATTCTCTCCAATTATTTCCTCAGTATTTGGTTTGTCTTTAAAAGAGGCAAACACTCTAAACGGCGTGAGTTTGCGTACTTTATGGCAGTTTCATTCTTGTCCACCGCGCTGAGTTTATTGGCATTTCAGATGTTCTATTGGTGGGTATTTACGAGCAATATAGAGGTGCCATTCTTCACTTTCAGCCGTGCCATTTTGAGTAAAATAGCCGCTATTGTTTTGGTGTCTATCCTTAATTATAGCGTGAAAAAGCGTGTGATTTTCAATGGATAACCGCAGGGTGTCCGCCCTTAGTATAGCAAGGTGTCTGCCCTTACGCTAACGGAGGCTCTGTCCTTATAATGATGTGATGTCCGTCCTTAGGCTAACGCGCTGTCTGTTCTTATTATAATACGCCACGCCTTCTGATGAGGCTACGCTAGTGCTTCGCCTTATTATATAACGATGAGGAAAATGGTGGTGGTTTAAACTCCGAGAGAAATTTGTGTATATTTGCGGCGTTTTAAATCATTGAAAATGGTCATTTTAGTCTACCTTTGGCGGCTTTGGTTTGTGGTTTTGGGCGTATTGCTCACCTTGCTGATGGCGCCGTGGGTTTATATTTTTTCTTTTAATAAGAAGCACTTTCGCATTGCGTATTTCTTTATTAGAATTTGGGCGCTGGGGCTTTATTATGGTATGGGCTTCCGCTACCGATGGATCAAGGAAACGCAACGGAAAATAGAGAAAGGCAGGCAGTATGTATTTATCGCTAACCATACATCCGTGATGGATATTATGCTGATGGTGGTCTTGTTGCCAGAGCATCCGCTGTGTTTTGTTGGAAAAAAAGAATTGGTAAAACTCCCCATTTTTGGAACGATTTACAAACGCGTGGCAGTTATGGTGGACCGAGATAGCGCCAAGAGCCGTGCCGAGGTGTACACGCGCGCCGCAGAGCGGATGCAGCACGGACAGAATATGGTTATCTTCCCAGAAGGTTTGGTGCCAGATGATACGACAGTCACTTTGGCGCCGTTTAAAAATGGGGCGTTTATGCTTGCCAGCCAGCACCAGTTGCCGCTTTGCGTTCTGACCTTTGTGGGGCTTAAGCAGATGTTTCCTTTTGATAATGCTAAGGGTTACCCTGGGCGCGTGAAGGTTTTCCTCAATGAAATTATAGAACCTGCCGACGGTTATACTTTAGAAACGATGAAAGAAGCCGCCTTCCAGATGATAAAAAATACCATAGAAAAACACGAAGTATCATTTTAAATCTCTATATTTGTCTGCACTAATTTTAATTTAATTTAACAAATGGAACAAAATACACAACAGACCAAGTGGTCGCAGTTTATCTCGTTGGTCATCGTTTTCTTTTTTTGGGGCTTTGTAGCCGCCAGCAACGATATTCTTATCCCTGTATTTAAGAAAAGTTTTACCCTATCCCAAGTTCAGTCCCAATTGGTGGCGTGGGCATTTTATCTGGCGTACTTTATTGGCTCTGTGATCTTTTTTGTGGTTTCGTTATTTAGTGATATTTTACAAAAGTTTGGATATAAAAAGACCTTAGCTTTCGGCTTGATTGTCTCTGCGATAGGCGCTTTTTTGTTTATCCCTGCCGCTACCAACCATAGTTTTGCGTATTTCCTAACAGCTTTATTTGTGGTGGGCTTGGGCTTTTCGGTGCAGCAAATTGTGGCGAACCCCCTCGCGATTAAAATGGGAAGTCCAGAAACAGGGGCGCACAGGCTTACTTTGGCGGGCGGTATCAACTCTTTGGGAACCACCATTGGGCCTATCATTTTAGGACGTGCACTTTTTGGCGATGGCGGCGATGCGAATACCACACTAAACCTCCACGATGTGCAGTTGCCATTCATTATTTTGGGGGTGGCGTTTATTGCCGTTGCCATTTTTATGATGCTTTCTAAAATAGAAGACCCCGCGAAAGATGAAATCCAAGAAGAAAGCCTACAAGTGGAAGAGGAGACATCTTTTAATATTATGAAATACCCACAACTTCTACTGGGAATGTTGGCGATATTTATCTATGTTGGCGTGGAGGTGTCTATTGTGAGTAACCTGCCAGCATTGCTCCATACGGCGGAGTTTGGGAATATTTTGGAGCACGACATCGCGCCGTTTATTTCCCTCTATTGGGGCAGTTTGATGATTGGAAGATGGAATGGCGGTATCAATGTTTTTAACACTTCTAAATCTACAAATTTAGCGCTTAAATTTATCGTTCCATTTGTTGCATTCGGGATTATCTTAGGGGCTAATAGCCTGATGGGCAAAAATATTTCATCATTTTATATCTATCCTATATGGATTTTAATTTTCATTCTGATGAGCTTCTTGGGAGGTAAAAATGCAGGCAAAACCTTGATGATTTTCGGGGTAGCAGGCGTGCTGATGATGTTGTGTGGTCTATTCTACCCTGATAAAACGATTGCCAAATATTTCTTTATTTCTGGTGGTTTGTTCTGCTCTATTATGTGGCCGTCTATTTTTGATTTAGCCATAGCGGGATTGGGCAAAAATACAGGGAAAGCCTCATCATTCTTGGTAATGATGATTCTCGGTGGTGGTGTTATTCCAATCATCCAAGGTTGGGTTTGTGACCACGATTTAACTTCGCCAGAAGGGATTTTCGGCATCAGTTACACACATTTTTCATATATTATCCCTGTGATTTGTTTTAGCTATTTGGCATTTTATGGCTTTATTACGCCTAAAATCTTGAAAAAACAAGGTATCACCATAGCAGAATCCAATGGCGGAGGACATTAAAAAAACGTTATTTTATAGTAAAAGAATTTGGGCAGGGCTTCTTCTTGTCCAAATTCTTTTGTTTTATGGGCTATCGCATACGCCTATCGCTATTGATTTTTTTGAATATGGCTTTGAGTGGAAGAAGTATCCACAGCAATATTTTTCTTCGCTGTTCCCTTTTTCGTTGGGAGATTGGGGCTATCTTATTTTAGGATTTATTTTGCTGATGTTGGGCATTAAAATCGTGATTTTAAAGCGGCGATCTTTTAATATTGTGCGGTTGCTTATATTGCTGAATGGCTTTTATTTTGTTTACCAATGTTTTTGGGGAATGCTCTACTTTCAAACGCCGATCATTGAAAAGTTACCAGCGGAAGAATCCACAATAGCGCAAACTAAACGTTTGGCAGAGCGATACCTCCAGCGGTGTATCGAGAGCCGACTTTTAGTTGAAGAAGATAAAAATGGCGTGTTCCATATTACGGATTCTGAGGCATTGGTACAAGAAATTTTGAAACAGCAGCACCATCTGCCCACTTTCTTAGCGCCCAAAAAGCCCACCAATCTTTCTGATATTAAACCCAGTCTTTGGGCGCCAGTGATGAGCTATACAGGGATTTTGGGCTATTATAATCCCTTTACCGCCGAGGCACAGTACAATCCCAATGTGCCAGATACTTACCTGCCCATCACGCTGGCACACGAAATGGCGCATCAGCTGGGTTATGCTCGGGAGGAGGAAGCCAATTTTATCGCTTATTTGGTGGGGAAAAGTTCTACCAATACGGTTTTGCAATACAGCACGAATTATTTTGTGCTCAAAAGTTTGCTTCGGGATTTAATCGACACGGAACCAGATTTTGTAGCGCAAATTTTGAAGCGCTATTCTGAGGGAATGAAACGCGACCGTGCACAAGAGTGGGCATACCAAAAACACTACCAAGGCCTTGCAGAAACTTTTTTTGGTTGGACTAACCATTGGTTTTTAAAATCTAATCAGCAAGATGGAGCCGTGACTTATTCTTATTTTACTCGCCTTTTACTTCGGTATGAAGCTGTGGAATATCCATAAAAAGAGCCACTTATAAAAAGTGGCTCTAAAAACACAAATGATGAAAAAAAATTATTGCTTAATTAGAGTAAAACCCTTGATTATAGCGTTCCAAATATAATCATTTTATTCTGTCCCACCAAATATATTTTAAATAAAAAAGCCCATTAAACTTAATGGGCTCTTTTCTAAACTATTAAAATGAAAAAATTACTTTTTCGTAATGGCGGAGTAGATGGCTAAAAGCAATACTGAACCACCTACGGCTACCATAAAGCTTGAAAAGTTGAAGCCAGTTACATCTATACCTAAAAACATAGAACCTAACCAACCGCCTAACATACTTCCTACAATACCGATCACGATGGTGATTAACCATCCGCTTGGGTCTTTACCTGGGTGAATTGCTTTTGCGATAGCACCAGCGATTAAACCAAATAAAAGCCATGATAAAATTCCCATAATACTTTTGTTTTTTAAAGTTAATAAATTCATTTAATTTGAAAAGCCCTCTAATGGCTGTAAAACCAATATTAAACTTTTCCGAAAAAGAATCTACAAACTCCGTGCCATTAAATAATTTGGAAGTCTTTCAACTTCTCGCCAACGCTTTTGTATTTTACGAAATCTTGGAACTGGTTGGCAATTATAAATACCACTGTGGCAGTAGATTGTTGGGCTTACTCAAAAGGTATTTTATACTTTTATATCAACCAAAAGCACCTCGTTATTTGAGGCGCTTTTTTTAAGATATTCATTTATTGTATTTGATAATGAATTATTTTATCAAGTTCTATAGGATTATTTTCTTTTATGATGCGTTCTTGTTCTCTTTTTTCAAATTCTCTCATTTCTTGAGCGGTTTTTACTGGTTTTCCGAACATAATGATGGTCGTTCCTTTATTGTTTTTCAATTGTTCTTTCAAATAATTAAATGGAGAATTAAAATGCTCTATTCTTTTCTTCTTCAAAATTGTTTCATCAATTTTAATAGGATTTTGCCCTCCAATGGTTTCTAAAAAATTTTGGGTATTAAATGGTTGGTTTAAGATTTTATTTTCTACTAAACTAAATATAAAATTATTTTGGGTGTCTTTTATTTCTATAATAAGACCTGGAAGTCCTCTAAATTTATATGGACCATCCCAGAATGGAAATTCATCAGAAAACCAAGCGATCCAATCTCTTCCTCCAAACTTTGCTATCGCTTTTTGGGCTTTTACTCCATTAAAGTCTTTTATTTCATTTAAAATAGTCCATTGGATATTGTCTTTTGACTCAATAACAAAGAAATCAGTTCCTATTTCAAAAAAAGATTGATTAATTTGGGATTTTTTGTTGTGAGATAATGCTGGGAGGTTATACCAAACGATGTTTTCTATACCTTTATTCTTGGATATGGAATCATTTATGATATATCGGTATGAATAAAATTTAGAGGTTTTATCGTTGATATCTAAAACCATATTTTCCTTAGAGTATTCTTTGGAAGTGGAATCTTTTTTGAAATGATACTCATAAATAAACCTATAGGTTTGAGCATAGCATGATATAGAAAATAAGAATAATAGTAAAAAATTAAATTTCATAGTAGAAAATTTAAATGAAAAACCTCTAATCCTCAGACCACCGATTAAGCTTTTCTGAAAAAAGAATCTACAAACTCGGTTCCATTAAATAATTGGAGGTCTTCCATTTTCTCGCCAACGCCAATGTATTTCACAGGCACTTGGAACTGGTCAGAAATTCCTATCACTACGCCACCTTTGGCGGTACCATCTAACTTGGTGACAGCCAATGCAGTAACTTCTGTTGCAGCGGTAAATTGTTTGGCTTGCTCAAAGGCGTTTTGCCCTGTACTTCCATCTAAAACCAAAAGCACCTCGTGGGGCGCATCAGGGACTACCTTCTGCATTACGCGCTTGATTTTAGAAAGTTCGTTCATCAAATTGACTTTATTGTGAAGTCGCCCAGCGGTGTCAATGAGTACCACATCGGCATCTTGAGCCACGGCAGATTGCACGGTATCAAAAGCAACAGAGGCGGGATCGGAACCCATATTTTGTTTAACGATAGGCACGCCCACGCGCTCGCTCCAGATGACCAACTGGTCTACAGCTGCCGCACGGAAGGTATCCGCCGCACCGAGAACCACTTTCTTCCCTTGGGATTTAAATTGGTGGGCGAGTTTGCCAATGGTAGTGGTTTTTCCTACGCCGTTCACGCCGACCACCATAATCACATAAGGCTTTTTGGTGGTGTCTATATTGCCCGTATCGGCGTGTGGATTTTCTAAAAGAAGCCCTGAAATTTCTTCTCTTAAAATTTGGTCTAACTCATCTGTACCGATGTATTTATCCCGTGCCACACGGTTTTCTATGCGTTCTATAATTTTAATGGTAGTAGCGGCGCCCACATCGGAGGCAATGAGGATTTCCTCTAAGTCATCTAAGACTTCATCATCTACTTTACTTTTACCAACAACGGCTTTGGATATTTTTTCAAAGAAGCCTTGGCTTGATTTTTCTAAGCCTTTATTTAAGGTTTCTTTTTCTTCTTTTTTGAATATTTTTTTGAACCAGCTCATAGAGGTCTTTGTTTTATGGTCAGTGTTAGAATTATTTCAGCAAATATATAAAAAAACTACCCAAAAATATTTGGATAGTTTTATATATTTTAAGATAGAGGAGGTTATTTTTTCAAATAAGCATCTACCTCATCAGCGTTCATTACTTTTTCGTCGAAAACATAAGCTCCTGTTTTAGGAGATTTAACCATTTTCACTACTTTGGTCATCTTTTTAGAAGATGTTTGTAGGGTTGCTACTACTTTTTTTGCCATTGTAAAATATCTTTAAAGATTATTTAATTTCTTTGTGAAGGGTGTATTTTTTCAATACAGGGTTGTATTTTTTTAACTCCAATCTTTCAGTGGTGTTTTTCTTGTTTTTGGTGGTGATGTATCTGCTCATCCCAGCCATACCACTTTCTTTATGTTCTGTGCATTCTAAAATCACTTGCACGCGGTTTCCTTTTTTTGCCATGGTTTCCTAATTATTTAATAAATCCGTTACGAGTAGCTCTTTCTATAGCCTCTTCAATACCAATCTTGTTAATCACTCTCAATCCGTGAGCAGACACCTTTAAGGTTACATATTTCTCTTGCTCAGGAAGGTAAAATCTCTTCTCTAATAAGTTGATCTCAAAACGACGCTTCGTCTTGTTATTAGCGTGAGAAACATTGTTTCCTACCATTGCACGCTTTCCTGTTATTTGGCAAATTCTTGACATATCTCGATGTTCTTTATTACTACTAAATATTTGAGAGTGCAAAATAACAAAGAAATTTTGATATAGCCAAATCTTTTTATAAATTATTTTAAAACTTTATACGCTTCTGTTTTAGTAGCTTTGGATTTTTTGTACTGCAACAGACTTGGCAAAAATTCCTTATATTAGCCCACTGAAATTTTAAATTTTACTTATCTTATGATATACTACCTAAAAGGAGTGGTTCAGGAGCTAACACCGACTTATTTGGTGATAGAAGTTGCGGGCGTGGGCTACTATGTAGCGGTGAGTGTTGCCACCTCGCAGAAGATGAATTTGGGTAAAGAAAACCGAATTTTTACGCAGCCCATCATCAGAGAAGATGCCCATTTATTGTTTGGTTTTGCAGACCTTAGGGAGAAAGAAATGTTTAATCTTTTGGTGTCTGTGAGTGGCGTGGGGCCTGCATCAGCTATGATTATGCTCTCCTCATTAGAGTTGGAAGAAATCGCCCAAGCCATACTTTCTGGCAGTAGTGCCACGCTACAAAAAGTGAAAGGCATCGGTGCGAAAACCGCCCAGAGAATCATTGTAGATTTAAAGGATAAAGTGGCGCATTTCAATACTTCGGAAGAAAACATTTCCGTATTGGTAGATAATAAAGTAAAAGAAGAATCGTTATCAGCATTAGAGGTTTTGGGGATTCCTAAAAAGATGTCGGAGAAGTTGGCAGACAAGATTTTAAAGCAAAATCCAGACCTCCAAACGGAAGATTTAGTGAAACAAATTCTAAAAAATATTTGATTGTAAGTGAAACCACATAATATACTCTTTAAACTATGGTGTTTATCTTTCATCATCACCATAGGCGGCGCTAAGGCTCAGACTACAGAACCACAGGCGGAACCTACGCCACCGCAAATTGCCCTGCCCAACCCCGTGCGGTACGAGGCTTTTTATGATATAAAACAAGGGCTCTATTTTCTGTATCCTAAGGTGGGCAACATCGTTTCTGGCGTTCCCATTGCGATGACGCCCAGCGAGTATGCCGACTATGTGCGCACCCAAGGTTTGAGAAATTACTATCAAGAAAAATCCAATAATAACGATTTAGTTAATAGGAAAGACCCCGAGGCAGCGGAGAAAAAAGGCTTACTCCCAAGCTTAAAAATCAACAATAAATTATTTGAAACCGTTTTTGGCGGTAATAAAATAGAGCTGATTCCGCAGGGGTTTGCATCTTTTGATTTAGGGGGGCTGTACCAAAAAATTGACAATCCAATGGTGCTGCCACAGAACAGAAAGAATTTTGCGTTCAATATCCAGCAGAGAATTCAGCTCGGTATTTTGGGGAAAGTAGGAGAGAACCTTCAGCTCAAAGCCAATTATGATACGCAGAGCGGCTTTGCTTTTGAAAATAAACTCAATTTGGTGTGGCAAGCCAAAGGCACTTGGCAAGATTTGCAAACCAAGGGTTTGGGCGACCTCAACAAAGGTGGCGAGGATAAAATCATCAAAAGGGTAGAGTTTGGTAATGTTAATATGCCGCTCTCCACCAGTCTTATCCGTGGCTCCGAGTCTTTATTTGGATTGAAAACGGAGTTCCAATTAGGGAAAACTTACGGAACATTGGTGCTGTCTCAACAACAGGGGGAATCTCGCACCGTAGTCGCTCAAGGTGGCGGAACAATGAGCACTTTCAAAATCAATGCGATAGATTACGAAGACAACCAGCACTATTATTTAGGACAATATTTCTTCAAAAATTATGATAATGCATTACTCAACTACCCTCAGATTAACGCTAAAATCAACATCACGCGTTTAGAAGTTTGGGTTTTAGACCAAGGCTCTGGCAACCTCCAAGATCAAAAGAGCATCGTGGCGGTTAGAGACTTGGGAGAGGGCATTTCGGGCTATCCTAATAACGCTCAAAATAACCTTTACCAAAGTATTAACAATTTAGGCGCAGGGCTTAGAGATGCCAATACGGCGTATAATACCATCAATCAGCAATCTTTCCCAAACGCCTCTGGAACGGTGGAAACCTATACCGATGGCGAGCAATTTATCTTCAACCGAAGAGCCAGAAGACTGAACCAAAACGAATATAAATTTCATCCGCAGTTGGGGTATATCTCCCTCAATCAAAGGCTTAACGACAACCAGCTTTTGGCGGTTTCTTACTCTTTTACGGTAAATGGCTCTAACCAAGTGTATAAAGTGGGGGAATTTTCGGAAGAAAGTACCGTGCTGGTTACCAAGTTGATAAAGCCTAATGTTTTGGTGAAAACCACCTCGCCAATGTGGAATTTGATGATGAAAAACATCTATTCTATGAATGCCAACCAAATTGCGAGGGATCGTTTTTTTCTGAATGTTTATTATCGTGATCCTCAAAATGGCAAGGTCAACTATCTACCCAACACACCAATCCAAAATACCAATCTATTGAGCCTCCTCAATTGGGATAGACTTAATCTGAATAATGACCTCCAAAACGATGGCGGCAGTACCTATGGCGATGGTTTGTTTGACTTTGTGCGGGATATCACCATAGATCCAGAAAACGGAAAACTTATCTTTACCAAAGCGCAGCCTTTCGGTAATTTTATGATTAACGCCTTGGGTAGCAATGATCCTAAATTTGTGTTCTCCGAGCTTTACTCGCAGCAGAAACAAGTGGCATCACAAAACCCATTGGCACAGCGCTATACTATAGAAGGGCGTTACCAAGGCTCGCAGGGGCAAGGCATAGCACTTGGTGCCATCAATGTACCCAAAGGTTCGGTTAAGGTAACAGCGAACGGCGTGGCGCTTACCGAAGGCGTAGATTATACGGTGGACTATCTTTTGGGGCAGGTTACCATTATCAACGAGACTTTAAAACAATCTGGGCAAGCCATCAATATTTCGTTAGAAAATCAGATGACTTTTAACACCCAAAGAAAAAGATTTTTAGGGTTGAATTTGGAGCGTAAATTCAATGAACACCTTACCGTAGGTGCTACAGCGATGAACTACTCTGAGCGACCTTTAACCCAGAAAGTACAAATAGGACAAGAGGCGGTTAATAATACGATGCTCGGGATGAATGTGATGTATAATAATGAATTGCCATTCCTCACGAGGCTCACCGATAAAATTCCGCTCATCAATACCGAAGCGCCTTCTAACCTCAATTTTAGAGCAGAGGCGGCTTACTTGATTCCTGGCGAAAATAAAGACATCAACAACCAAGCTTATGTAGATGATTTTGACCAAAGTACCTCTAAAATCACGCTGAAAGAGCCTGCACTTTGGACTTTAGCTTCTAAGCCTGAAAAAAATACACGCGACCCATTATTCTCCAATTCTGGACTTTATGATGATGTGAAAAACGGCTATGGTAGAGGGCTATTGTCTTGGTATTATATAGACCCGAGGTTCTATGGTGTGGGTGGTAAAGCTCCTAATGGCATCAATGCAGAGGCGGTTTCTAACCACGCTTCTCGCCGAGTTAAGATGAATGAAATCTACAACAGCCGAGATTTTGTGGCGGGAGACCAAACTTTCGTTAATACCTTAGACATTACCTATTATCCAACCCAGCGCGGTCCGTATAATGTAAACCCTAATAATGAAGCAACAAGCGAACGGTGGGCAGGGTTGATGAGACCAATCAATGTGTCTAACTTTACCAGCGCGAATATAGAATATGTAGAATTCTGGATGATGGACCCTTATGCGGATGGCAAACCTTTGGGCGCTAATCCTAAGTTGCTCCTTCATTTAGGAAATGTTTCGGAAGATATTTTGAAAGACGGAAAACTCCAATACGAAAACGGATTGCCAACTTTGGATACGCCAGCGAAAACCTCGCAGACCTCGTGGGGGGTGCAGCCAGACCAGCAACCTGTGCTTTATGCCTTCTCCTCTGAGGGTGAAAATCGGACGGTGCAAGATGTCGGTTTTGATGGTTTAGACAATGTGCAAGAAGCCACCAAATTTAACTCTCCGTTTGTCAATCCAGTGACCAACTTGGCAGACCCTGCGGCGGATGATTTCGTGTTCTACCTCTCCAACCAGTTCCAAGGGGCGTTGGCTTCTTCTTTGGTGGAGCGTTACCGTTATTTTAGAAATCCAGAAGGCAACTCTAAGGCGGGTTCTATGGAGGTTTCTTCTCAGATGCCAGATGCCGAAGATATCAATAATGATTTCAACTTAGACCAGAGCGAAAGCTATAACCAGTATAGCATCAGTTTAGATAGAGCGGATTTGACTTTGGGTAAAAATTTCATCGTTGATGAGAAGGAAACCGAAGTGAAATTCCAAAATGGACAAATAGGGAAGAACAAGTGGTTCTTATTCCGAATTCCAGTATCGCAGTTTGATACAGATGCAGGCGATGCCAGTGCAGCGGTGCTCAATAATGTGCGTTTTGCCAGAATGATTTTAAAAGGGTTTGATGAAACCTCTACTTTAAGATTTGGAACCTTTGATTTGGTGCGTTCAGATTGGCGCAAGTACACGAAAAACTTAGCTGTAGGTAACAATTCTGATGAAGGCAGCTACACGGTGGACAATGCCAACTTTGATGTAGGTGGGGTCAATTTAGAAGAAAATGCCCTCGGCACGCCGCCTTATGTTATGCCTCCAGGGATTGAGCGCCAAGTGTTGAGCGGAACTACGGGGTCTCAGAGACAAAATGAAGCTTCTCTTTATTTAAAGGCAACCAACCTTTCTCCAACCACGCACGCCTCCCGAGGGGTGTTTAAAAATGTGTCGTTAGATATGCGCCGCTACCAGAAGTTGGAGTTGTTTGTACACGCAGAAAACCTTAAAGAGGTGACTTCCAATAGGGTAGATCCAGAGGCTAAATTCTTCATCCGTTTTGGTAGTGATGCCACGGACAACTATTACGAATATGAATCTTCGTTAAAATATACCGCTATTAGCGCTACTTCGCCGTTGGATATTTGGCCAATGGAGAACAATGTGAATTTGGATTTACAAGACTTCATCAATGCGAAATTGAGAAGAGAGTCTGCTAATGTGGGCATAGACCAGCGGTATAGAGATATAGAATATGGCGATGCGCATAAAGCCATTTATACCAAAGGTCGCCCTACTTTGGGGAATATTTCCACCATTGTAATTGGGGTGCGAAATACAGGCAATGACTCCAAAGATTTGGTGCTTTGGGTAGATGAGGTGCGCCTTTCTGGTATTGAAAATAAAGGAGGCTATGCCGCGAATGCCAGCCTCAATTTTAACCTCGGTGATTTTGCAAATGTGAATGCCAATGCGACCATTTCTACCATTGGATTTGGCTTTATTGACCAAAAACCAGTGCAAAGACAGCAAACGCAAAACACGGCTTTCTCTATAAATACCACCGTGAATGTAGATAAGTTTTTACCTGAAAAAGTGGGAATGAAAATTCCAGTCAACTATTCGTATAGCCAAACCATAGAAGACCCTAAATACAACCCATTGAATGATGATGTGCTCTTCGCTGAAGATCCTAAAAAAGAGGAACTGAAGCAAGTGGTGAGAACTTACACGCAGCAACGCAGCATCGGGGTGGTTAATATGCGCAAAGAAAGGGTAAACTCTAAGAAAAAACCTAAATTCTATGATGTGGAAAACCTCTCTGTAACCGCAATGTATAATGATGATTACTACCGAGATATCTATACCAAAAAGAATTACAGACAGAACCTAAAAGCCTATGTGGATTATAACTTTAGCTTTAAACCTTGGGTGATTAAGCCGTTCAACAACTTGGTGAAGGATACCGCTAAATCAGCGAAATACCTCCAATGGGTTAAGGCGTTTAATGTGAACCCTATCCCGACGCGTTTCTCTTTCAGAACAGAAATAGACCGTGATTACAGCGAGTTAGAGTTTAGAAATATAGAAGCCTTGATGAATGGGACAGCCACGCAGAATTTTGATGTCCTTAAAAACCGAAATTTCTATTTCGGATGGCAGTACAACCTTGGCTTTAACCTGACCAAATCCTTGAAATTGGATATCAACTCTGCCACGAGAACCCTTAATGATGATTGGGCGGTGCAGACTATGGACACCAAGTCTATTTTCCAAAATCCGTTCCGTGTGGGGCGCCCAGTGCTTTATAACCATAGGGTGCAGCTCAATTATAAATTGCCATTTGAGCATTTTCCATATTTAGATTTCATCAGTGCCGAGGTGGGCTACGGCTTCCAGTACAATTGGAACGCACGCTCTACGGTGCTCCTCAATAGTGCGAATGGCAACTTAGGAAACCTTGCTCAGAATACCAATAATAAGGTGGCTACGGCATCGGCGGATATCCCAACGCTCTTGGGGAAATTCAACTATTTTAAGAAAATAGACTCCATCCGCCAAGGTAGAAATAGAGAGATAGACTCCCTCAATCAAGTTTATGAAAAAGCTTTTGCCGATAACAAAAGCCGTAAAAAATTCAAGTTTAAATCTTACCAATTTAAACACCATTTGAGCGTAGGGCAACAGCTGATGTCGGCGCTGACTTCCATTAAACAAGTTAATTTTAATTATACCGAAAATAACGGAACTATGCTCCCAGGTATCCTTTCGGAACCGAATTTCTTTGGTGTGGGCAAAGGCGTTGGCGGACCTACCACAGGCTTTTTATTCGGTTCGCAAGCAGATATTAGAAGGATTGCTGTGGAGAACAATTGGGTGACCAGTTCAGACTACCTCAATGAGCCTTATACCCAAATGCGAAATGAAAATATCACCGCCAATATTGCAATAGAGCCGATGAAGGATTTAAGAATAGACCTTAATTTCTTACGGACTTATAATAAGAATATGAGCCATTCAGGCTTTAATATTGATATAGATGGCGATAGAAGCAACGGCGTACAATTCTCCTTTGCGAATGAGATGATCAGTTATTCTCATACCGATTTCCTTTTGGGCACTGCTTTTACCGACGGTGGCGAGATTTTCAATCAAATGAAAGCCAAAGCGAGAGAAATCTCCAGACAGCACAACGGTACCTTAACGGCAGACGGTTTTGTGGAAGGGTATAGCATCGCGAATTCTTATGTGTTGGTGCCTGCATTCCGTGCGGCGTTGGCAGGGAAATCATCTACCACCGTGGGACAGCCTACCAAACCGAGCTTCCCACTGCCCAACTGGCGCATTACCTATTCTGGATTGCGGAACATTCCGTTTATCAATAGCCAATTCCAGAAGTTTGATCTCCAGCACGCCTACACTTCTACCTTTACCGCTACGGGCATACAGTCCAATATCGATTTTTATAGCAACCAAGGCAGTGTAGACATCAGAGGGGATAAAATCAACCCTTATGTATTCTCTCAGGTGATGTATCAGGAGGATTTTTCGCCGCTAATTGGCGCTGATGTTACTATGCGAAACAATATGCAGTTCCGTGCACAATATAATAGAAGCCGTATGTTCCTCCTCGGTTTGGTTAACCATACTTTAACCGAAGATTCAGGCTCGGAATATGTGTTAGGTTTTGGCTACATCCTCAAAGATTTGCAGTTTAAACTTAAATTTAGAGGCAAAACGAAGAACATCAAAAGTGATTTAAATATTCGCGCTGATTTTTCGTTGAGGGATAACAAAACCAGAATTACCAATATTTTATTAGATGATGCTCAAATCACGGGTGGACAGCGGATGATGGGGATTAAACTCTCCGCCGACTATAATATGTCGCAGAATTTGAACCTTCGTTTCTTCTATGACCAACTGATGACGAAGTATAAAATCTCCACGGCATTCCCACTCTCCACCATTAGAGCAGGACTCTCTGCCACCTTTACTTTTGGAGGCGCAGGCGTTCAATAAGGATTGATAGCATCAAACTTTAAATCTTATAAAAGTCCACTAAATGTGGGCTTTTTTATTTTTCAACCTTGAAGAAGTGCATAAACTTAGAGTAAAAGCCCTATTTCCGATAAGTTACTCTGTATATAGAGGCGATAAAATAGGCATCAGCGATAATTTTTTATACATCAGATTAAAAAATATTTATAACTTTGTTTTAACATTTTTTAACAAATAGAGGCTTCGGAAGTAGCCTATAATTAACTAAGATGAAAAATTGTAGCTTATGAAAAATACTGTTTTAACCAAAACTTGCCTTATTGCAGCCCTCTATTTGGGATATTCTGCGCAGGCACAGTCCACGCCGAAAAACGATACGGCTATAAAGGAAAAAAGATTAGAAGAAGTCGTTGTAATTGGTTACGGTACGGCTAAGAAAAGAGATTTAACGGGGTCTATTACCAAGGTAGATGGTCGGCAGATTGCGGATAAACCTGCCTCTAACCCGCTGAACTCCTTGCAGGGGAAAGTGTCGGGACTTTCGGTGGTCAATTCTGGAGCGCCAGGTTCCCAAGCCGATGTGAGGATTCGGGGGACGGTGACCATCAATGGTGTTAATCCTGTTTATATTGTAGATGGCGTGTTCACAACCAATATTGATTTCTTAAACCCTGCCGATATAGAGTCTATGGAGGTGCTCAAAGATCCTTCTTCCTTAGCGATTTTCGGGAGTAGAGGAGCGAATGGTGCCATCATCATCACGACTAAAAGAGGGAAAAAAGGCAGAACTACGGTCTCGCTTGCCTCATCTATTGGGGTGAAGAGCTTGGACAACAGACCTGATTTGACCAACGCCGAACAGTTTAAAACTTTGTATAATGAAGACCTCATCAACCAAGGTTTAGCGCCGTATACATTATTTAATATTTTTAATGCGGATACCAATTGGATAGACGAAATCAGAAACAAAGGAGCGCTCATCAGCCAGCATAATGTTTCGGTGGCGAATGGTACGGAGAATAACAAAGTCAGCTTCTCGGTGGGGTATCAACAAGAGGAAGGCTCCATTAAGTTTGAAGACTACACCCGCTTAACGATGCGTTTTAATGATGATTTGAGCCTTAGTTCTCGCCTTCGTATGGGTGTGGGCTTTACGGGGTCTTACATTAAAAATCCGCAGATTAGAAGTTTCGGTTCTTCGCTTAATGCCACGCCTGTGGTTAGCCCGATCAACCTGACTCCAGGGCAATATTACGGACTTTATAACTCGCTGCCGCAGGAGTTGGGAGCGGCACAGATTGCCAACCCTTTAGCATGGGTAGAGGGCGAGAGAAATACGCAGCTCAATCGAGATTTCCAGTTCAACCCCAATGTATATGTGGAGTTTGATTTTTGGAAACACTTCAACTTCCGCTCCAGCTATTTTGTGAATTACAGAAACAGCACAGGACGAAGCTATCAGCCTATTTTTGATATTTATGTGCCCGAAACCGACTCTACCACGCCATTTGCAGGAAGACAATTGCCAGTGGTTAGCCAGTTTGAAAACCGCACGCTACTCTTCCAACAAGATCAGCTCTTAACTTATAAGAATAAATTTGACCAGCACGATTTTACGGTGATGGCAGGTTTTGAAACCATTGATCAATCTTACCAAGGAATGTCAGGAAGCGCCAAGAGTAGCCTTTCCAATCCATTGGGGTTAATGCCGAACAACCCAAGATTTTGGTACCTCAATTCGGATTTTGTAGATCCAGAATCTAAAACCGTGAGCACCAGCCAAACCAAGAAAAGACAAATCTCTTACTTTGGGCGTTTGCTTTACAATTATGGTGGTAAATATTTGCTCAATGCTTCTATCAGACGCGATGGCTCATCGGCGCTGGCACCAGGCAACCGCTTTGATTGGTTCTGGTCGGTGGGTGGTGCTTGGGAGCTGACCAAAGAAAACTTCCTTAAAAATAATGCCACACTGAGTTATTTAAAACTCAAAGCCTCTTATGGTGATTTAGGAAACCAGTTCACGCCGTACAACTATTTCGGTTATCCAGTGTATGTGGCAGGCGGCACAGGGGTTTTTGGCAACAGCGTTTATCCCGCTTTGGTAAAGTCTTACGAAGAAGCCACCGATCTAAAATGGGAACATCTTAAATCATACGAAGTAGGATTTGAATCGATGTTTTTCAATAGAAAACTATCTTTTGATGCCACTTATTATAATAAGAGAACCCAGGATTTGCTCAATTTTGTAGATGGTAACCCAGATTATTTTATGAATGCAGGTTCTATTGAAGCCAAAGGTTTTGAATTTTCAGCCAGCTGGAAAGGGCGTATTGGGGAGAATTTCTCCTACAATCTTTCAGGAAACCTGACCACTACGCAAACCAAAGTTCTACAAACTTATGGCAATGGCGATTATAAAATCAATGGTGTTTCTATCTACCAACAGGGCTTGCCTGTGGGTGCGTTCTATGGCTATGTGGTGGATGGCGTTTATCAGACCAAAACCGATATTTTACTTTCGCCAACTTCAACCATTGGCACACCACAACCTGGGGACTTAAAATACAAAGACCTTAATGGCGATGGGCTGATTACTCCAGACGATAGAACCGTGATTGGAAATCCAACGCCAGACTTTACCTACGGCTTTAGCTTGGGTGCAGAGTACAAAGGGATTTTCCTCAACGCCGATTTCTACGGTGTTTATGGCAACGAAGTGTTCAGAAGTTGGGGCAATGGCAATAGCTTTGCACCGTTTAACTACCGTGCGGAGAGAATGGGCAGATGGACAGGCGCAGGCACTTCTAACTGGGAGCCTCGCAGCTATTCTGGAAATGCCTACAATCGTGAAAATTCTACCTATATGATAGAAGACGGCAGTTTCTTCAGAATCAGAAATGTGCAGGTGGGCTATAATTTTGATAGAGAATTCCTTTCACAATTTAAATTACAAGGGCTTAAGCTGTATGTCAACATTCAGAACCTAAAAACTTGGGATCATGTGAACGGCTTTACCCCAGAATTCGGAGGCTCAGCCACGCAGTTTGGTGTGAACAGTAGCGGTTATCCTAACCCAAGAATTACCAGCTTCGGTATCAATGCAACCTTTTAATCATCTAAAAAAAATAGAAACATTATGAAAAGTATATCCAAAATCATATTAACCAGTGCCCTCTCTGTGGCAGCGTTGGCATTCAATAGCTGTTCCGAAGATTGGTTAGATTTAAAACCAGAAGGCAGACCCGTAGGCGATGAAGTCAGTGTAGGCGGCTATGAAGCCCTCGCCTTCGGACTTTATTCCAGTTTGAGAACCCAAGGCGGCGTGAGTGATTTCACTTATGTATGGACGCACTGCATCCGTGCAGACGACAACGAAAAAGGAAGCACACCAGCAGATGCTGCAACCAACGGTGGCGTTTTTGACCACTTTGGCTATGTCGCCTCTAACGGTACCATCGCCAGCGATTGGAACGGTCACTATAAAATCATTTATGATTGTAACGAACTCATCAACGATGCCCACGAGAAAAATGAAACCTCGGCAGGGACTTTGGTAAACATTGCGGAAGCCAAGGCGATTAGAGCATTTTGTTATTTTGAACTCCGAAGAGATTTCGGCGAAGTGCCAATCAACCTTAAAACCATTGATGTTCCAGAAGATGAAATCGCACCAAAAAATACCATTGCTGAGGTAGATGCACAGATTGAAAAAGATTTGATAGAAGCCCGTGAAGACCTACCATTACAATGGAATTCCAGCTATACAGGGAGAGCCACCAAAGGGATGGTTAATGCGCTATTAGCGAAGTTGTATTTGTATCAAGGGCAGTGGACAAAGGCGTTAGAAACTTCGGAGCGTGTGATTACCTCAGGGATTTATCGCCTCAATCCATCGTATGATGCAGAATTTACCAAAGCGGGCAATAATTCGGTGGAATCTATATTTGAAATTCAGAAAAATTATGACAACGCGACCAAATACAGCAACAATTTTTATGAATGCCAAGGCGTGAGAGGTAGCGGCACTTGGGACTTAGGTTGGGGCTTTAATGTGCCTTCGCAAGGTCTGGTAGATGCCTACGAAACAGGAGATTTACGAAAACAAACCACCATATTAGTCTCTGGCGGACCAGATATTTATAACAGCCCAGGTCTCACTTTGCCTGCATCGCCACCGTTGGCACAGAAGTATTGGAACGGCAAGGCTTACACGCTTCCAGAGGAGAGAAACCACTATTCACAGAAGAAAAACCATTGGGAAAATATCAAAATCATCAGATATGCTGATGTCCTTCTGATAGCTGCCGAAGCCGCCAATGAGTTAGGGCAAACGGGTAAAGCGACAACTTACCTTAACCTTATCAGAACCCGTGCAGGCTTAGCCGCTACGACTGCCGTGAGTCAAACCGATCTGAGAACCGCCATCAAAAACGAACGCCGTGTAGAATTTGCGATGGAATTTGAGCGTTTTTACGATTTGGTACGCTGGGGCGATGCCTCTTCTGTGTTAGCACCACTCGGATATGTGGCTAAAAATCAATATTTTCCTATTCCACAGGTGGCGATTGATAAATCCCAAGGTGTACTTGTACAAAATCCAAATTATTAACCTTTTTAAGTGATAAAGTGATGAACAGAACAATAATAAAAACACTGAGCCTATGGGCTATTTTGGGCACGGTATGGTCTTGCCAAGATTTAGACCGCCCAGATTTAGGAGACTATCCGAAAGACGAAATTAACCTCCCAGATGGCGACCTCCGCTTTTTTGTCCCTTTTGACAAATCTTCTGATATTTTAAGATTTCAGTTTGCAGAAGAGCTGTCAGGGTATCCGGCTTTTACACCAGATAAATCCATAGAAAGCCAAGAGGGCATTAAGGAAAAAGCCTACAAAGGCTCGCTCAAGGGGTATTTAGAATACATATCGCCCAATGATTTTGCGGAAAAAGCCCAAAGTTTTACCGTGAGCTATTGGATGAAGCACGCCCCAACGACCACCAATGCTGAGTTCGTGTTTAGTATTCCCTCTTCCATTGAGCATTGGACGAAAAGCACAATGCTCCTGATGAACGAATCTTCTGCCCGAGGCATCGCTGTTAAGATGATTTTGGTGGATAAAGATAAAAGAGATACTTGGCTCACTTGGGAAGGCGCAAACGCTATCCCTGCCGATGGTTTTTTTGATGAAAAATGGCACCATTGTGCATTGGTGTATGATGCCGCTACTTCTGAGCTGACTTTCTACAAAGATGGCGTACAGATGGGCACGCCTAAAAAATGGGGCACGCACGGTGGCGTAGATATGGACGCTTCCAAAGTAACCCAATTCCGATTGGGTGGTCCTGCGGGGTCAGATGCTTGGATGAAGCCTTGGGGTGGCGGTTTAGACCAATTCCGACTTTATACTAAGGCATTGTCTTCGGCGGAAATTGCTCAACTTTATAATAATAAAGATTAAACGATGAAGAAGATATTGGTGTTTGGGGCTTGGCTTTTGTTGGCAGCGTGCAGCAGTCAGCAGAGTAGGGAGGCGGAAACGCCTAAGCCCCAGCCGCTATCTGATGAAGCCCTGATGGATGAGGTACAACGCCAAACGCTCAAATACTTTTGGGACTATGCGGAGCCTCATTCTATGCTCGCCAGAGAGCGCTATCACGAGGATCATATCTACCCAGAAAATGACCAAAATATCGTAACCACAGGCGGTTCTGGCTTTGGGATTGCCACGATATTGGTAGGCGTAGAGCGCGGTTTTGTGCCAAGGCAAGAGGCGGTGGAGCGTCTGCATAAAATGGCAGATTTTCTCTCCAAAGCAGACCGTTTCAAAGGGGCGTGGAGCCATTGGATTAACGGAGAAACAGGCAAAGTAAAGCCATTTTCGCCCAAAGATAACGGCGGCGATTTAGTGGAAACTTCGTTTCTGGCTGCCAGTCTCATTATGGTAAGGGAATATTTTAAAGAGGGTAATGCTTCCGAGCAAGCGTTAGCCCAAAAATGTGATGAACTTTGGAAAGGCATTCAGTGGAACGCTTATACCAAAGATGGCGAAAAAGTGCTGTATTGGCATTGGTCGCCAGACCACGAGTGGGCAATGAATTTTCCACTCAGAGGTTATAATGAAGCCTTGCTGACTTATATTTTGGCAGCTTCTTCGCCCACACATCCCATCGATAAAGAGACTTATTATCAAGGCTGGACTCGCAATGGCACTTACCTAACCACCCAAACGCAATATGGACTTCCGCTGTATGTGAAGCACAACGGCGCCGAGCAATACGGTGGTCCTTTATTTTGGGCACATTATTCTTATATCGGCTTAGACCCAAGGGGCTTATCAGACCGCTATATCGCCAATTATTTTGATTTGAATAGAAATCAAGTTCAGATAGATTATCAATATTGCTTAGAAAATCCGAAAAAATGGAAAGGCTATAGCCGCTATTATTGGGGGCTAACGGCGAGTTATTCTCGGAATGCCAACGGCTCCACAGGCTACGATGCACATTTTCCAAAGAATGACAAAGGCATCATCAGTCCTACAGCGGCATTGAGTAGTTTTCCATACACGCCCCAAGAGTCAATGGCGTTTTTGAGGTTTCTCTATACGCAAACGCCACAATTTATAGGTAGTGCAGGACCGTATGATGCCACTTCTTTGCATTATAATTGGTATACGCCGCGCTATTTGGCAATTGACCAAGGTACCATTGCCCCGATGATTGAGAACTATCGCACAGGATTGCTTTGGAAATTGATGATGAAAGCTCCAGAAATTCAGCAAGGATTAAAAAATTTAGAATTTCATTCCTCACAATACGGATTTTAAATGCAGGGGGAAAATCTTAAAAAACAAGGATAAAACCTCGCTCATAAAACGATAACAAATGAAAAAACTGATTTTATACTTTACGATAAGCCTTCTGTGCGGAGGTTGGACTTCTGCCCAAGAGAAAAAGTTGAAATACGAAGGCACAGCCAAGAGGAACATCGCCATTAACTATGTGCTGGACATTCCTAAGGAGGTAGCAAAGCCCTTTCCGCTCATCGTTTTTCTACACGGTGCAGGGGAGCGCGGTGATGATTTAGAGCGTGTGAAAGTCCACAGCCCTTTTACCTACCGCCATTTGATGAAAGAGCCTGTGGCAATCCTCGCGCCGCAGTGTCCGCAAGGCGAGTATTGGGATACCGAGGCGGTTTATGAACTTTTGAAAACCATCATCAGCCAATATCCAGTGGATCAAAACAGAATTTATCTAACTGGTTTGTCTATGGGCGGTTGGGGCACTTGGAAGTTAGCCGATGAACATCCTGAGCTTTTCGCTGCGATAGCCCCAGTTTGTGCGCCTATGCATCGTCCTGCCTTTTTTAACGCCTGCGAGCATTTCCGAGACACGCCTATTTGGCTATTCCATGGGGCTTTAGATGATGTGGTGCCCTTAGATGATAGCACGCGGATGTTCAAAAAACTTAAAAATTGTAATCCCAAAGTGCAATACACCATTTTTGAAAAAGACAACCACAACGCTTGGGACTCTACTTATAGTATGCCAACCCTCTACGAATGGATACTTTCTCAAAGAAAACCTTAATTTTAAACCTAAATTCAGAAATTCAAAATGAAAAAAATAAGCCTTATCGCCAGTTTATTATTAACAATGCCGATGCTCTCCGCACAAGAATGGGCAACACAACCAGTGCAAAATTACAGCCCTGCCCAGTACGAACAGAAAAGAGCCGCATTTATAGATCGCCTACTTTCAAAAATGACTGTGGAAGAAAAAATAGGGCAACTCAACCTGCCTACTTCTGGCGATTTTACCACAGGGCAAGCCCAAAGTTCAGATATTGCTAAAAAAATAGAGCAAGGTTTGGTGGGAGGCTTGTTCAATATTAAAGGTGCAGAAAAAATTAAAGCCGCCCAAAAAATTGCGGTTGAAAAGAGCCGCTTGGGCATTCCGTTGCTTTTTGGGATGGATATTATTCACGGCTACGAAACCACTTTCCCCATTCCGCTGGGCTTAGCCGCAAGTTGGGATATGGCATTGATTCAAAAATCGGCACAAATTGCCGCCAGAGAAGCCTCTTCAGATGGCATCAACTGGACTTTTTCTCCAATGGTAGATATTTCCCGAGAGCCACGCTGGGGCAGGGTTTCGGAAGGTTCTGGCGAAGATCCTTATTTGGGAAGTGAAATCGCAAAGGCAATGGTGTACGGTTATCAAGGCACCTCGCTGTCCTCGCCGCAGACCCTTTTGGCGTGTGTGAAACACTTTGCTCTCTATGGTGCGCCAGAGGCAGGCAAGGAATATAACACGGTGGATATGAGTCATATCCGAATGTTTAACGAATATTTTCCGCCGTACAAAGCCGCTGTAGATGCAGGCGTGGGCTCGGTGATGGCTTCCTTTAACGAGGTAGATGGCATCCCTGCAACAGGCAACCGCTGGCTGCAAACCGAGGTTTTACGCCATCAGTGGAAATTTAAAGGCTTCGTGGTGAGTGATTACACGGGTATCAATGAGATGATAGACCACGGTATGGGCGACTTGCAGCAAGTATCGGCGCTGGCACTCAATGCGGGTATTGATATGGATATGGTGGGCGAGGGCTTTATCAAAACTTTAAAAAAATCTTTGGAGGAAGGCAAAATTTCTCAACAAACTTTGGATAACGCAACCAGACGCATTTTGGAAGCCAAGTATGATTTAGGGTTGTTTGAAAATCCGTACCGCTATGGCGATGCAAAGTTGGCAGCAAAGGAAGTATTTTCGCCTCAAAATAGAGCGGAAGCCCGAAAAATTTCAGCCCAATCGATGGTGTTGCTCAAAAATGAAAATCAAGTTTTACCGATAAAATCGGCTTCTAAAATTGCTGTGATAGGTCCTTTGGTTAATAATGCCATCAATATGACAGGAACTTGGAGCGTAGGGGCAAAACACGAAAAATCGGTGTCCTTAGTACAAGGTTTGAAAAATAATTTAGGAAATTCGGCGCACATTCTTACCGCCAAAGGGGCTAATTTAGATGATAGCGAAAAGTTGGAAAACATCTACGCTGCCCACGGCAAAGTAACGGATAGAGACGCCCGAAGCAAAGAAACTTTATTGAAAGAAGCCGTGGAGATCGCTAATCAGTCGGATGTTATCATCTTGGGCATCGGCGAGTCGGCAGAGATGAGCGGCGAGTCATCTTCTCGTACGGAGATTACGGTGCCCGCCTCGCAGGTGGATTTGCTTAACGCTTTGAAGACCACGGGCAAGCCGATAGTGGTGGTTTTGTTCACAGGGCGACCGCTGGCTTTAACGAACATCAAAGATGCTCCAGAGGCTATTTTGAATGTGTGGTTCCCAGGAACGGAGGCTGGCAACGCTATTTATGATGTGCTTTTTGGCAAAGTCAATCCTTCGGGTAAGCTTCCGATGACTTTCCCACGGAGTTTGGGGCAGGTACCTATTTATTATAATCACAAAAATACGGGCAGACCTTTGAGCGATGAAAAAACCGACCGCTGCGAGTATGAACGCTTCCGAGCCAATTATATGGATGAGTGCAACACGCCGCTTTATCCGTTTGGTTACGGGCTTAGCTATACCGATTTTGAGTATTCAGATGTGATTTTATCGGCATCTCGTTTGAAGGGCAACCAGACTTTGAAAGCCTCTATCCAGCTTACCAACAAAGGAAATTATGATGGGGCAGAGGTGGTACAGCTTTATATTAGAGACTGGGTAGGCTCGGTAACGCGCCCTGTGAAAGAGCTGAAAGGCTTTCAGAAAATATTTCTTAAAAAAGGAGAAACCAAGGAAGTGAGTTTTAACATCACGCCAGAGCAACTCAAATTTTACAACAGCACCTTAAATTACGATTGGGAATCAGGTGATTTTGAGATTATGATAGGCACCGATGCCCATCATCTTAAAAAAGCAAAAGTCTATTGGGAGAAGTAATGGGAGAGGTTTTCTATTAAAAAATGAGAAAAAATTTTGTGCATTTGCAGAATTGCGCTAAATTTGAAAAAAATTAAATTAAAAAATGAATACACCAACAGAATTAAAGTACACTAAAGACCACGAGTGGGTAAAAGTAGAAGGGAATATTGCCACAGTGGGCATCACCGATTTTGCACAAAGCGAGTTGGGAGACATCGTTTTCGTAGATGTAGATACGGTGGATGATGACCTTTCGGCAGGCGAAGTTTTCGGTAGTGTAGAAGCTGTAAAAACAGTATCAGACCTTTATTTACCGCTTTCAGGAAAAGTGGTAGAGTTCAACCAAGTTTTAGAAGATGAGCCAGAGTTAGTTAATTCTGACCCTTATGGAAAAGGTTGGATTATTAAAATAGAATTAGCCGATGGCGCAGATGTGTCAGAACTCCTTTCTGCAGAAGATTATTTAAATGTTATTGGTTAATTCGCCAAAATTATTTCGTAAGATATTGCCCATTTATTGGGCATTTCTTACTTATATACTCCTCAGACCAACTTCTGGGGAGATCTTAGACCATTGGTTTATCTTTTCGGAGATAGATAAAATAGCCCATTTTCTTACATTCTTTTTATTGGGTGCTTTGCTTAGGCTGGCATATCCGAGCCAAAAATTTTCCCGCTACATTATGATTATTCTAATCTATGGGCTACTAACCGAAATTCTACAAGATGAATTGGCGTTCGGTAGAACCTTAGATGCGTTAGATTTATTAGCCGATACCTTGGGTGGTGGCTTAGCTTACTATATAATATATAAGTTGAAAAAATAATTCCCTGTTTTTCTTTAATATTCTTGAAGGAACAAAAAAAATACCACAGGCTAAATTTTAAGTAAAGTTGATTTGCGATACTATATATAATAGTATGGTGTTTGGCTCGTACCTATTATATAATAGTATAAAATTGATGTCACTTAATTTTGTCCATATATTAAAGAGAATAAAAAACCACACATATACTATATATATGTGTATACTTATAGTATATATAGTACATCAGACAATCCCGTATTTTATATTTCAGGGGGAGTATAAAATTTTTAGCATTGATTAACAGGGTGTTAGTAATAATAGGGTAAAAAAAGGTGTAAAAAGATTTGGAGGATTGAGGAGTAAGGGGTATTTTTGCACCCTCATTACGAGAGAGTAGAGCGGTATTGAATTTAAGGAAATATTTTTTAAAAAAAGATTAAAAAATATTTTGTCATATCAGAAATAAGTTTTACTTTTGCACTCGCAAATCAGAGATGGTGAGCGGCGAAAGAGAACGAAAGGTAAGATAAAAATTTTTTACAAAAAATTTGGTAGTTAAAAAATAAGTTGTATCTTTGCAGTCCGAATTCAAAAACGGAGCGCAAGAGAAGCTTAAAAGATTACTGAAAAAAATATTAAAAAATATTTTGTCATTTCAAAAATAAGTTTTACTTTTGCACTCGCAAATCGGACGAAGTTTCTGAGAGGGGCTTAGGAAGGTGAGCGAGAGAAGAATAGAGAACATTGAATTAAGATATAACAACCAAGTAAGGATAAAAACCAAAGCGTAACAAAAACTTTGAGTGAGACGGGAAAAACATACAATGGAGAGTTTGATCCTGGCTCAGGATGAACGCTAGCGGGAGGCCTAACACATGCAAGCCGAGCGGTAGAGAGTAGCTTGCTACTCTTGAGAGCGGCGTACGGGTGCGTAACACGTGTGCAACCTGCCTTTATCTGGAGGATAGCCTTCCGAAAGGAAGATTAATACTCCATAATATATTGAATGGCATCATTTAATATTGAAAACTCCGGTGGATAAAGATGGGCACGCGCAAGATTAGATAGTTGGTGAGGTAACGGCTCACCAAGTCAATGATCTTTAGGGGCCTGAGAGGGTGATCCCCCACACTGGTACTGAGACACGGACCAGACTCCTACGGGAGGCAGCAGTGAGGAATATTGGACAATGGGTGAGAGCCTGATCCAGCCATCCCGCGTGAAGGACGACGGACCTATGGTTTGTAAACTTCTTTTGTATAGGGATAAACCTACCCTCGTGAGGGTAGCTGAAGGTACTATACGAATAAGCACCGGCTAACTCCGTGCCAGCAGCCGCGGTAATACGGAGGGTGCAAGCGTTATCCGGATTTATTGGGTTTAAAGGGTCCGTAGGCGGGCTCGTAAGTCAGTGGTGAAAGCCTGCAGCTTAACTGTAGAACTGCCATTGATACTGCGAGTCTTGAGTATAGTTGAGGTAGCTGGAATGAGTAGTGTAGCGGTGAAATGCATAGATATTACTCAGAACACCAATTGCGAAGGCAGGTTACCAAGTTATAACTGACGCTGAGGGACGAAAGCGTGGGGAGCGAACAGGATTAGATACCCTGGTAGTCCACGCCGTAAACGATGCTAACTCGTTTTTGGGCTATTATAGTTCAGAGACCAAGCGAAAGTGATAAGTTAGCCGCCTGGGGAGTACGACCGCAAGGTTGAAACTCAAAGGAATTGACGGGGGCCCGCACAAGCGGTGGATCATGTGGTTTAATTCGATGATACGCGAGGAACCTTACCAAGGCTTAAATGGGAATTGACAGATTTAGAAATAGATCCTTCTTCGGACAATTTTCAAGGTGCTGCATGGTTGTCGTCAGCTCGTGCCGTGAGGTGTTAGGTTAAGTCCTGCAACGAGCGCAACCCCTGTCACTAGTTGCCATCATTCAGTTGGGGACTCTAGTGAGACTGCCTACGCAAGTAGAGAGGAAGGTGGGGATGACGTCAAATCATCACGGCCCTTACGCCTTGGGCCACACACGTGATACAATGGCCGGTACAGAGGGCAGCTACACTGCGAAGTGATGCGAATCTCGAAAGCCGGTCTCAGTTCGGATTGGAGTCTGCAACTCGACTCTATGAAGCTGGAATCGCTAGTAATCGCGCATCAGCCATGGCGCGGTGAATACGTTCCCGGGCCTTGTACACACCGCCCGTCAAGCCATGGAAGCTGGGGGTACCTGAAGTCGGTGACCGTAAAAGGAGCTGCCTAGGGTAAAACTAGTAACTAGGGCTAAGTCGTAACAAGGTAGCCGTACCGGAAGGTGCGGCTGGAACATCTCATTTTAGAGACTCATTTGGAGTATAAACAAAAACAAGAGTACTTACTTAAAGTAAGCTTTGGTTTTTTACTGGTTGGTTGTAATATTAAAAATATAACCCCTAAAGATTAGTATAAAGGGAAGAGATTACAGAGTCTCGTAGCTCAGCTGGTTAGAGCGCTACACTGATAATGTAGAGGTCGGCAGTTCGAGCCTGCCCGAGACTACTAATTGAAAGAGAGGGGGAATTAGCTCAGCTGGCTAGAGCGCCTGCCTTGCACGCAGGAGGTCAAGGGTTCGACTCCCTTATTCTCCACAATAGATTAGACTATTGGAAGACTTTATAGTAAAGAAATGAGAGCCATTTCGTTTAAAGGAAAGCAATAGAGACTAATCAAGACTAAAGAACATTGACATTAACGGTAAAAAGACATCACAAAGAGAAAACCGAGCACTTATAAGTGCTTGAGTAACCAATAAATTAGGAAAGAAATCGTTAAGGGCGTATGGCGGATGCCTAGGCTTTCAGAGGCGACGAAGGACGTGGTAAGCTGCGAAAAGCTACGGGGATTGGCACACACGAATTGATCCGTAGATATCCGAATGGGGCAACCCGGCAGGTTGAAGGCCTGTCACCTCGCAAGAGGAGCAAACCCGGAGAACTGAAACATCTAAGTACCCGGAGGAAAAGAAATCGAAGAGATTCCGTAAGTAGTGGCGAGCGAAAGCGGATTAGCCCAAAAGTTTATATATGTTTAATAGAATGTTTTGGAAAGAACAGCCATAGAAGGTGAAAGCCCTGTATATGAAAGGCATATTTAGATGATACAAGAGTAGGGCGGGACACGTGAAATCCTGTCTGAATATGGGGGGACCATCCTCCAAGGCTAAATACTCCTGAAAGACCGATAGTGAACAAGTACTGTGAAGGAAAGGTGAAAAGCACTTCGAATAGAAGGGTGAAAGAGAACCTGAAACCGTACGCCTACAAGCGGTCGGAGCAGCGTTATAGTTGTGACGGCGTGCCTTTTGCATAATGAGCCTACGAGTTAATTTTACTAGCGAGGTTAAGGACTTCAGGTCCGGAGCCGGAGCGAAAGCGAGTCTGAATAGGGCGAATAGTTAGTAGGATTAGACGCGAAACCTTGTGATCTACCCATGGGCAGGTTGAAGCTTTGGTAACACAAAGTGGAGGACCGAACCGGTTGACGTTGAAAAGTCTTCGGATGACCTGTGGGTAGGGGTGAAAGGCCAATCAAACTGGGAGATAGCTCGTACTCTCCGAAATGCATTTAGGTGCAGCGTCGATGTTAAGTTTATTAGAGGTAGAGCTACTGATTGGATGCGGGGGTTTCACCGCCTACCAATTCCTGACAAACTCCGAATGCTAATAAATGTTCGTCGGCAGTGAGGGCATGGGTGCTAAGGTCCATGTCCGAGAGGGAAAGAACCCGGACCACCAGCTAAGGTCCCTAAATCTATACTAAGTTGAAAGAACGCGGTTGAACTGCATTGACAGCTAGGATGTTGGCTTGGAAGCAGCCATTCATTTAAAGAGTGCGTAACAGCTCACTAGTCGAGCGGTTCGGCATGGATAATAATCGGGCATAAGTATAGTACCGAAGCTATGGGATGTATTAATACATCGGTAGGAGAGCATTCTATCGGCGCAGAAGCAGTATCGCGAGGTATTGTGGAGCTTATAGAAAAGAAAATGTAGGCATAAGTAACGATAAAGGGGCGAGAAACCCCTCACCGAAAGACTAAGGTTTCCTCAGCCATGCTAATCAGCTGAGGGTTAGTCGGGACCTAACGCGCACCCGAAAGGGGAAGTGGATGGACAATGGGTTAATATTCCCATACTTGCTCACACTAAAAAGGGGACGGAGCGCCGTACTTACTGAAGACTGACGGAATAGTTGAGACCTAGCCTACGGGCGAAGTTGTTGTAGGGAAAGCGCTTCCAAGAAAAGCCGAAGTGAAGCAACCCGTACCAAAACCGACACAGGTAGTCGAGGAGAGAATCCTAAGGTGCTCGAGTGAGTCGTGGCTAAGGAACTAGGCAAAATAGTCTCGTAACTTCGGAAGAAGAGACGCCTCCCTCCGGGGAGGCCGCAGTGAAGAGGCCCAGGCGACTGTTTATCAAAAACACAGGACTCTGCTAAATCGAAAGATGCTGTATAGGGTCTGACACCTGCCCGGTGCTGGAAGGTTAAGGAAGGTGCTTAGCGTAAGCGAAGGCATTAACTGAAGCCCCAGTAAACGGCGGCCGTAACTATAACGGTCCTAAGGTAGCGAAATTCCTTGTCGGGTAAGTTCCGACCTGCACGAATGGTGTAACGATCTGGGCACTGTCTCAGCCACGAGCTCGGTGAAATTGTAGTATCGGTGAAGATGCCGATTACCCGCAATGGGACGAAAAGACCCTGTGAACCTTTACTATAACTTCGTATTGACTTTGAGTAAACAATGTGTAGGATAGGTGGGAGGCTATGAATCTGGCACGCTAGTGTTGGTGGAGCCGTTGTTGAAATACCACCCTTTGTTTACTTAGAGCCTAACTCGGAAACGAGGACATTGCGTGGTGGGTAGTTTGACTGGGGTGGTCGCCTCCAAAAGAGTAACGGAGGCTTTCAAAGGTACCCTCAGCACGCTTGGTAACCGTGCGTAGAGTGTAATGGCATAAGGGTGCTTGACTGTGAGACCTACAAGTCGATCAGGTGCGAAAGCAGGACATAGTGATCCGGTGGTTCCGTATGGAAGGGCCATCGCTCATAGGATAAAAGGTACTCCGGGGATAACAGGCTAGTCTCCCCCAAGAGCTCACATCGACGGGGAGGTTCGGCACCTCGATGTCGGCTCGTCACATCCTGGGGCTGGAGAAGGTCCCAAGGGTTGGGCTGTTCGCCCATTAAAGTGGCACGCGAGCTGGGTTCAGAACGTCGTGAGACAGTTCGGTCTCTATCTATTGCGGGCGTTAGATGTTTGAGAGGGCTTGATTCTAGTACGAGAGGACCGAATTGAACAAACCTCTGGTGTATCTGTTGTGCCGCCAGGCGCACCGCAGAGTAGCTATGTTTGGTAAGGATAAGCACTGAAGGCATATAAGTGCGAAACCTGCCTCAAGATGAGACATCTTTTAAGGGTCGTGGGAGATGACCACGTTGATAGGCTATAGGTGTAAAGCTGGTAACAGCATAGCCGAGTAGTACTAATTACCCGTAGATTTATAGCCTAATAGGTTAATAAAACCAAGCCTTATAAGTGCAATCAAGGTTTTGCCTTTGTGATGTTAATTACCGATAATTTATGCTACTTGAATCAAGATAGCATAAAAATATAAAACTACCATTTGCTTCATAGGAGCAAATAGGAACCAACTTTAGGGTGGTTTTAGCGGTGGGGCTCACCTGTTCCCATTCCGAACACAGAAGTTAAGCCCACCAGCGCCGATGGTACTACGAAAGTGGGAGAGTAGGTCGCCGCCAGTTTTTATTTTTGTTAAAAGCCGTGTACATACCAGTACACGGCTTTTTTGTTTATATTTGTGTGTGTTACGCGCGGAAACACTGAATAGAGCATCATAAGATGATGAGAGACAGAGGAGAAATCATCATTTAAAAAAGGCTTCGTTTTCTTTTATTTCATTATATTTGTGCTATGAGAGAAGAAACTGCCCAACATTTTTTTGAAAGTCATTTTAAATCTAAGGTTCAAAACTGGTTAAAACTCCCCGCCAGTGGCTCTTCACGGGTTAATTTTGTAGCCACGAGTGAGAGTGGCGAAAAGTATATTGTAACCTCCAACCAAAACAGGTTAGAGAACGAAGCTTTTATTTATTTCTCTCAGATTTTTTCAAATTTAAATCTCAATACCCCTGAAATTATTGCAATTTCAGATGATGACTTGTCTTATATCCAAACCTATTTAGGACAACAAACCCTATCTGAAATTATCGCAGAAGAAGGTGAATCTTCCCGAGTGAAAGCCTTGGTTAAGCAAACTTTGTATCAACTTTATCAACTTCAAACAAAAACGAAAGGTAAAATAGATTATTCTAAAACTTTTGAATACGAAGCCTATAATGAATTTCCGATTACGAATGATTTTTATTATTTTAAAAATTTTGTAGCTGATGTTTTAGAGTTGCATTATCATAAATATAAATTGCTCAAAGAGTTTAAAACGCTTACAGAGAAAATTGAAAGTTTGCAGCCTAAGGGATTGATGATTCGTGATTTTCAAGCCAGAAATATTATGGTCAATGATGAAAACCAAGTGTTTTTTATAGACTACCAAGCGGCAATGCAAGGCCCTTTGATGTACGATGTCATTTCATTTTTATACCAAGCCAAAGCCAACTTTTCAACTGATTTTAAGAATGAAATGCTTGATTATTATTACGCTTTGTTTGAAGATGAAAAACAAGTTGCACAGTTGAAGGAAAGCCTGCCTTACTTACAATTGATTCGTTTTTTACAAGTTTTGGGTGCTTATGGTTTTAGAGGGCTCATTCAGCGGAAACCTCATTTTTTAGAGAGTTTACCGAAAGGCATAGACAACCTCTATCAATTTTCCAAAACTTGGAGTGAAATACAAAATTATCCAGAACTTAATCAATTGATATTACAATTAAAGCAATACGATATTGCCAATTTATAAAAAATACCGTTAAAAATATAAACTATGCGTTTCCCCATTCTTGATGTATCGCCCGATTTTTCTCAATTGTCTTTTGAACTTTCTGAACCCAATTATACATTTCAAAAAGATGGGCTGGAGCTTAAGACAAGATATACCAAAACCGAAGCCCAACCGATTATAGCCCAAGGTTATTCTGCGGGGATTGCGCCTTATTTGCGTGGGCCTTATACCACTATGTATGTTCAAAAACCGTGGACTATTCGGCAGTATGCGGGATTTTCTACCGCTGAGGAATCCAATGCTTTTTACCGCCGAAATTTGGCAGCAGGGCAAAAAGGACTTTCCATAGCGTTTGATTTGGCGACCCACCGAGGCTATGATTCTGACCACCCTCGTGTGGTGGGCGATGTCGGTAAAGCAGGAGTAGCCATTGATTCTGTGGAAGATATGAAAATTTTGTTTCAAGATATTCCTTTGGAGCAAATCTCGGTTTCTATGACGATGAACGGTGCGGTGTTGCCTATTTTGGCTTTTTATATTGTGGCGGCGGAGGAACAAGGCGTGGCGCAGCATCAGCTTTCTGGTACCATACAAAATGACATTCTCAAAGAATTTATGGTGAGGAATACTTATATCTATCCACCTACGCCATCAATGAAAATTATTGCAGATATTTTTGAATATACATCAAAAAATATCCCTAAATTTAATTCAATCTCTATTTCTGGGTATCATATGCAGGAGGCTGGGGCTACTCCAGTTTTGGAGATGGCTTACACTTTGGCAGATGGCTTAGAATATGTGCGAACAGGCATAAAGGCAGGGATGAACATTGATGATTTTGCACCGCGTTTGTCCTTTTTTTGGGCGATAGGGATGAATCATTTTATGGAAATTGCCAAAATGAGAGCTGCCCGTTATATTTGGGCACAGCTGTTGGCGCCTTTCCATCCTAAAAATCCTAAATCCTTGGCATTGCGCACCCACTCGCAGACTTCGGGCTGGTCTTTAACCGAGCAAGAGCCGTTCAATAATATCACGAGAACTGCCATTGAAGCCTTGGCTTCGGCATTAGGCGGCACCCAATCTTTGCACACCAATGCCTTGGACGAAGCCATTGCACTCCCCACCGATTATTCGGCGAAAATTGCCCGAAATACCCAAATTATCCTCCAACAAGAAAGCGGTATTTGCGATGTGGTGGATCCTATGGGCGGCAGTTATTTGGTGGAAGCGCTTACCCAGCAAATGATTACCGAAGCGATGAAATTCATCGATGAAGTAGAAGCCGAAGGCGGTATGACCAAAGCCATAGAGGCAGGCATTCCCAAAATGAGAATTGAGGAAGCGGCAGCCATCAAACAAGCCAAAATAGACAGTGGCGAGGAGTTTATTATCGGCGTTAATGCCTTTAAATCTCAACTCAAACAACCAGATTTTGAAATTTTAGATATTGATAATACCGAGGTTCGGCGGAAACAAATAGAGCGGCTTAACCAACTCAAAGCGGAGAGAAATCCTGAAGCGGTAGCGGCTATTTTAGAGGAAATAAAGGCGTGTGCAGCCTCTGGAGAAGGCAATTTATTGGCGCTTTGTATAGAGGCGGCACGGCGGCGCGTGACTTTGGGCGAGATGAGTGATGCTATGGAAACCTCGTTCGGAAGATATAAAGCGAATATTAAAACCATACAAGGCGTTTATGCGATGAATGCAACAAAAAATCAATATTTTGACAAAGCCGTGGCTTTAGCCCAGCAGTTTGAAGATGAAGAAGGGCGCCGCCCAAGAATGATGGTGGCAAAGATGGGACAAGATGGACACGACCGTGGCGCTAAGGTGGTGGCAACAGCATTTGCAGATATGGGCTTTGATGTAGATGTGGCGCCGCTATTCCAAACGCCAGAAGAGGTGGCTAAGCAGGCGGTGGAAAATGATGTCCATATTTTAGGCATTTCCTCTTTGGCAGCAGGGCACAAAACCTTGGTGCCGCAGGTGGTGGAAGAGCTCAAAAAAATGGGTGCAGAAGACATTACCATCGTGGTGGGCGGCGTGATTCCTCAGCAGGATTATGACTTTCTGTATGCCAATGGCGCAGACCATATTTTTGGACCAGGGACCAACCTTCCAGAGTGTGCGTGCGAGGTTTTAGAGAAAAGACTCAACCTTAAATAAAGCCATACCAATAGGATTTAAAGGATTAAATCGGTGAGGATAGAATATTTAAAAATGCCTCAAAACCCTTTATTTGAGGTGGATAGAGTGCCATTGAATTTCTTAAAAAAATATATTATATTTGTGGCAATAAACATCCTAATAAATCCTAATGAATAATACTTATAAATCTGCAGGCGTAGATAAAGAAGAAGGCTACAAAACCGTCGATAAGATTAAAAAAGCCGTTAGCGAGACCCATAACGAGAATGTACTCAATGGCATTGGTAGTTTTGGGGCTTTTTATCAAATAGCGGGCTACAAAAATCCTGTTTTGGTTTCAGGGACCGATGGTGTGGGCACCAAATTAAAAATCGCAATTGACACTCAGAAGTTTGATACCATCGGGATTGATTGCTTTGCGATGTGTGCCAATGATATCCTTTGCCACGGGGCTAAGCCGCTTTTCTTCTTAGACTATTTGGCGTGCGGAAAGTTGGATTCTGATGTGGCTGCCACCATTGTTTTAGGCATCACCGAGGCTTGTAAAGACAACGAATGCGCTTTGATTGGCGGCGAAACGGCAGAGATGCCAGGGATGTACCAACCAGGTGATTATGATGTGGCTGGCTTTTGTGTGGGCATCGTGGAAAAAGATGAAATTATCGATGGTTCCAAGATTAAAAAAGGTGATAAAATCATTGCGTTGCCAAGTTCAGGCTTCCACTCCAATGGCTTTTCTTTGGTCAGAAAAATATTCCCAGATTTTAATGCCGAGTTTGAAGGTCGCCCGCTTTACGAAACTTTGCTCATCCCAACTCAACTCTATTACCGAGATATTTTTAAATTGAAAAAAGAAGTGGAGATTTCAGGCATTGCCCATATTACAGGCGGCGGCTTGATAGAGAATGTGCCACGGATTATTCCAGATGGACTATGTGCGCAGATTGATGCGGCTCAAATTAAAATCCCAAGCATTATGCTGGAATGCGAGAAACGAGGCAACATAAGCCGTGATGAGATGTTTGGCACCTTTAATATGGGCGTAGGTATGGTAGTGATTGTTGATGAAAGCCAAGTGGCACAAACTTTGGACCTCCTCCCAGAAGCGTATGAAATCGGTACGGTGACAGAAGATTCAGAAAAAATAAAACTCGTTTAAACCATCATCAATAGCCTTTTGATATTCAAAAAATATTAAAAATAAAGGCTTTACCATCTTTGAGATTATGAAAAAAATAGTGGTTCTTGTATCGGGTTCAGGGAGTAATTTAGAGCGAATTATAGAAAGTCTGGCAGCCAATGAAATCCAAAATGCCCAGATAGAAATGGTCATTGCGGATCGAGATTGCTATGGACTTACCAGAGCGCAAAATCACGGTATAGCGCAACAAAGGGTTCCAAGAGGAAAGGCGTTTTCGCAACGGTTGGCAGCGGTGTTGCCACCAGATGTGGATTTAATCGTTTTGGCGGGCTTTCTCTCTATTATCAGTGCGGATTTGGCACAGCAATATGCGGGAAAAATCATCAATATTCATCCTTCTTTGCTGCCTAAATTTGGAGGCAAAGGTATGTGGGGGCACCATGTTCACGAAGCCGCGTTAGCCGCAGGCGAGACCGAAAGCGGTGCAACGGTTCATTATGTCACAGCAGGCATTGATGAAGGCGAAATCATCCTCCAACAGAAAGTAAAAATCACCACTGAGGATACGCCAGAAACTTTGGCTCATAAAGTCCATCAGGTGGAATATCAAATTTTGCCACAAGCCATCAACCAAGTTTTAAACGGAACTCAGAAATAAAAAATGATGGAAAATCGCAGGCTGGATCGTTTTATAGAAGCACAAAAAAAAGCGTACCCTATCGCCTTAGCCGAAATTCAGAATGGTAAAAAAATGAGCCACTGGATGTGGTATATCTTCCCGCAAATCAAAGGTTTAGGCTATAGCGAAACCTCGATATATTACGCCATTGCCGATAAGACAGAAGCCCAAGATTACCTCCAGCATCCTATATTAGGTACGCGGTTAAAGGAAATTTTTCAAGCGTTACTCACTCATAGAGGCACGCCAATCCACCAAATTTTAGGCGGTGATGCGGTTAAACTAAAATCTTCCGCTACACTTTTTCATACCATTTCTGGAGAGGTAGAAACCGTATTTTCAGAAGTTTTAGCCACCTTTTTTAATCATCAACAAGATGAGAAAACATTAACAATTTTAAATTCTATATAAAAAATAAACAATGAAAAGAGCACTTATTTCTGTATCGGACAAAACAGGACTCACCGAATTTGCCACCTTTTTGGAGGCTCAGAACTACCAACTGATTTCCACTGGCGGCACTTTCAAACATTTAAAAGAAGCGGGCTTATCGCCCATTTCCATTGATGAAGTAACGGCATTTCCAGAAATGTTAGACGGCAGGGTTAAAACCTTGCACCCCAAAGTTCACGGGGGATTGTTGGCGGTGCGCACCAATGAGGAGCATATGGAGACCGTAAAAGCCCACCAGATAGACCTTATCGATATGGTGGTGGTTAATCTGTATCCGTTTTTTGAGAATGCTAAAGCGGAACTATCTTTGGCAGAAAAAGTGGAGTTTATAGACATTGGCGGGCCTTCTATGTTGCGCTCTGCCGCTAAGAACTTTAGCGCCGTTACTGTGATTACCGATGTTACCGATTACGCCAAAGTACAGGCTGAAATAGCACAATATGGCGATACCCAAGAGGCAACCAGAAAAACTCTGGCAGGAAAAGTGTTCAACCTCACTTCCGCTTATGATGCGGCGATTGCTCAGTTGCTGTTAGATGAAGAATATCCGAAATACCTCAATGCCTCTTATCAGAAGGTGGCAGATTTAAGGTATGGCGAAAATCCGCACCAGTCGGCGGCGTATTATGTGTCTACCGTAGAAAATGGCGCAATGAAAGATTTTGAGCAATTGGGAGGTAAAGAGTTATCCTTCAATAACCTACGGGATATGGATTTATGCTGGAAAGTGGTCAAGGAGTTTAAAAACGAATTGGCGTGCTGTGCCGTTAAACATTCCACACCTTGTGGCGTAGCGATAGGGAAAACGCCTTTGGAAACTTACCAAAACGCCTTTGCCTGCGACCCGATTTCCATTTTTGGAGGCATCGTGGCGGTTAATTATAAAGTAGACCGAGCCACTGCGGAAGAGCTCAACAAAACTTTCTTAGAAATAGTAATGGCGCCAGATTTTGATGAAGAAGCGTTGGCAGTGCTTGGACAAAAGAAAAATTTGAGGATTATCAAAATTAAAAACCCCGTGGCAGACCAGCAAGTTTGGGTGAAGATAGATGGCGGTATGTTGGTGCAAAATGCAGATAATCAATTCTCTGAAGACATCAGAGTGGTAACCGAGACGCAGCCTACCGAGGCACAGCGCGAAGCTTTGCTCTTTGCACAGCGGGTGGTTAAGTATGTGAAATCCAATGCTATTGTGGTGAGCAATGGGACTCAGGCGCTGGGTATTGGCGGCGGTCAGGTCAATCGGATTTGGGCAACGCAGCAAGCTATAGAAAGAGCCCAAGCGAAATTTAGCGGCGATTTGGTGTTGGCATCAGATGCTTTTTTTCCTTTCCGAGATGTGGTGGACACTTGTGCAGAAGCGGGAATCCGCGCTATTATCCAGCCTGGAGGCAGTATGAGAGATGAAGAAAGCATCCAAGCGGCGAACGAGCACCATATCCCGATGCTGTTTACAGGAATGAGACATTTTTTCCATTAAAAATAAATTATACTCCAATTAAAGTAAGGGTGCGGATAGAAATTTTCTGTTCGCACCCTTATTTTTTATCATGTTTATTTTTATATTTTTTCTTTGTAAATCAGTGGGTTATATGGTTTTGGGTTGATGTGATACAAGCGCGTTCACTTTACAACCAGCGTACCGAGTGTAATCTCTGCCGTTTTGCTTTTCATTTTAGAGCGGAAAACCTTATTTTTGCACCAAATATAGTTTTAAAATGTTAGAAAACATTGAGTCTTATTTAGCAGAAGTCGCAGCGTTTGAGTCTGCCAACCCTGAAGAAATAGAGCAATTTAGAATAAAATTTAACGGTAAAAAGGGGATTTTAAACGCCATTTTTGAGGCTTTTAAACAAGTCCCTAACGACCAAAAGAAAGTCTACGGACAGAAAATCAACAGCTTAAAACAAGCGGTTGCCGAAAAATTAGACAGCCTAAAAACCGAGAATGCAGCCATTGTGGCGGTCAGCAGAGAAGACCTTACCCGCCCAGGTTATCCACTGGAACTTGGCACGCGCCATCCCATCAATTTGGTGAAGAATAAGATTATAGACATCTTTAAATCCATTGGTTTTGCGGTGGCAGATGGTCCAGAGATTGAGGACGATTGGCATAACTTTACCGCCCTTAACCTTCCAGAATACCACCCTGCCCGAGATATGCAGGATACTTTCTTTATCGAGCAAAACCCTGATGTTTTACTCAGAACGCACACTTCATCTGTGCAGATTCGGTATATGGAAAACAATGAACCTCCGATGCGAATTTTGTCCCCAGGGCGCGTTTTCAGAAATGAAGCCATCTCCTCGCGGTCACATTGTATTTTCCATCAGATAGAGGGTTTGTATATAGATGCAGGCGTGAGTTTTGCGGATTTAAAACAGACCATTCAGTATTTCACTAAGGAATTATTTGGAAAGTCTAAAATACGGATGCGTCCGTCGTATTTCCCATTTACAGAGCCCAGCGCAGAGGTGGATGTTTATTGGGGACTCAACTCAGAAACCGATTACCGTATTACCAAAGGAACGGGTTGGTTAGAGATTATGGGCTGCGGTATGGTAGACCCTGCGGTGCTCAAGAATGTAGATATTAACCCTGATAAATACAACGGCTACGCCTTTGGAATGGGCATAGAGCGCATTGTGATGCTCCTTTATCAAATGAGCGATATCCGTATGTTTTTTGAAAACGATATCCGAATGCTGGAACAATTTAAGGCATTATAACCCCCTGAAAAACAAAAAGAGAAGATACATTAAATATCTTCTCTTTTTTCTTTAAAAAGGTGTGGTAGAGCGGTTTAGAGCATCATCACGCCATCTATTTTTTCTACCGCTTTGTAGAGGTTGATCACTTGTTCAGAGTCTAATACAAAAGCCTGAATGCTGGCAGAGATGTACTTTCCGTTTTTGCTCTCACGGGTAGAAACGGTATTTTGAGTTTCATCAAATACTTTATAAATTTCGGTAAGTTTAGCCGCATCATTCGGGATGATGAATTTGAATAAATATTCCGTAGGGAATTGGTGTACTTCATTCAATTTTTCCTTTAACGAGGCATAAAATTGCTCTGGGCTTTGCCCTTGTTCGTCTTCAAAAACTTCTATCATTTTATTTGGTTTTAAGCGTTGATAATTAAGCAAAGGTACGAAAAAGATTTGTTCTATCCGCTAAATTATTGCTACCTTTGTATCTTAACACAAAAGATTGACAATCCAATGAGAAAACAATTTATTTACTGGGGGCTGTTGTTGCTCATCGTAGTGTGGGCGGTGGCTTTATGGCTGAAGGCTTATTATTGGCTGGGGACATTGCTCACCATTATTTATGCCGTGGGGATTTATAACACCTACCAAACCAAGCACGCTATTCTTAGAAATTTCCCTGTGCTGGGCTATTTTAGGTACTTTTTTGAAAGTATTTCTCCAGAGATGCAGCAATATTTTATTGAAAGAGAGACTGATGGCAAGCCTTTCCCAAGAAACCAACGCTCGGCAGTGTACCGCAGGAGCAAGAATATTAGTGATACGGTGGCTTTCGGGACACAGTTAGAAATCAACAATAGAAAATACGAGGGTGTTAAGCACTCCATCTACGCCAAGGCGCCTAAAGAAGAGCTACCGCGCGTTTTGGTGGGCGGTAAAGATTGCAAACAGCCTTATAGCGCCTCGTTGCTTAATATTTCAGCGATGAGCTTTGGGGCGTTGAGCGACCGCGCACAGATTGCCCTAAACCGAGGGGCTAAAAAGGGCAAGTTCTTCCATAACACAGGTGAAGGAGGCATCTCGCCTTACCATTTAGAGGGCGGCGATTTATGCTGGCAGATAGGAACAGGCTATTTTGGCTGTAGAGATGAGCACGGGCATTTTAATCCAGCGCTTTACGAAAAATACGCCAACCTTCCGAATGTGAAAATGGTAGAGCTAAAGCTTTCCCAAGGGGCAAAACCTGGGCACGGTGGCGTGTTGCCAGCGGCTAAAAACACACCAGAGATTGCCGCGATACGGCATGTAAAACCAGGCATTACCGTGCTCTCTCCACAAGGGCACTCTGCGTTTTCTGATGCGGAGGGCTTGTTAAGATTTATTAAACAACTCCGAGACCTGAGCAACGGCAAGCCTGTAGGCTTTAAGCTCTGCATTGGCGAAACCAAGGAGTTTGAGGAAATCTGCGAAAAGATGAAACAACTGGACATCTACCCAGATTTTATTACCATAGATGGCGCCGAAGGCGGCACAGGAGCGGCACCACCAGAGTTTTCAGATGGGGTAGGGATGCCGCTGGAGCCAGCCCTTATTTTTGTGAACAATACTTTAGAAAATTATGGCATCCGTAAGGAGATGAAGTTGATCGCCAGCGGTAAGGTGCTCACAGCGTTGGATATTCTAAGAGCTTTGGCGATGGGCGCAGATATGTGCAACAATGCCCGAGGCTTTATGTTCTCGTTGGGTTGTATTCAGGCACTGCGTTGTAATACTAATGCGTGTCCTACGGGCGTTGCCACACAGAACAAAATGCTAATCAAAGGTTTGGATGTGACCGATAAAAGCGAGCGTGTGTACCATTTCCATAAAAATACGCTACACACTTGTAATGAGCTGATTGCGGCGGCGGGCAAAGAATCTTATGATGAAGTAGACGCCTCTATGTTTATGCGAGGTGATGAGTTTGAACACCTCTCTGATCTCTACTTCCCAGATGTGCTCTCCAGTGTGGTGCGGCGGTAGTTTTTAAGTGAAAACTAGTAATAAATTTAATGGTATAAACCCATGAATGAGAATAGTGCCGATATTAGCAGGCTATATAAAAAGTTGCTAAGGCATACCAAAAAAGAGAAACTTTCGTTTCTCTTTTTTTTGGTTGGTGCTATCAAATATGTTTGATTGATGTGAGTGGTTTTATATAGAAATTTTATTTTTAATATTTATTAAGTTGTTTTTTGGGAAGGATATAAAAGGATAGAATGTGATATGATGGGTGTACAAATTATAAATATTTTGCCTTTTTGTATAACCTTTTTTATTTTGGGATAAAAAGCCTTGGTATCGCTTTTTTAGGTTAGAGATCGTGTGTAGATTAAAAGATTAAATGGTGAGAGTTGTTTTTATCAATACCATTATTTTTTTTCATAATCCTTTTTATAAGTGAAAAAAATGGAGATATAGACTAAATAGCCTTTTTGCCCTTGGTAATCAGGATGCTAAACCGAGTATAGTTAATTTTTTTGAAGAAAATAAACAGTTTGGCGGGGGGGTATAGTGGAGCTTTTAGTGTAACCGTATAAAAAACCCGCGCAGGCAAAGCCTGCGCGGGTTACAACTAATGGAAAACTTAGTTTATATTACTTGATCAATTGCTTAAAGCAAAGTGAGAAATATTTAGTACCAGAAATACTATTAGGAATGGCTTGGTTCAAAGTGTTAACTCTATACTCAAAAGAAGTCCCTTGTTCTGCACCAGCTACTATATATTGTCCTGTAGCGGCATAACTGGTCTGGAAAGAAACTCTTGCCAATTCTACCCACTCATTCCCCATATTAAAATCTTTTGGGGGTAAAGTACGATTATATCTATTCAGAGATATTTATAAGCATAAGTTTTATTTTCCACCTAAAGGAATATGAATTTAGATACAACAATAAAAACAAAAACTGGTATCTTTGTCTATGTAAGCAGATAAGAAATAAACCTCTTAAATTATCTTGAACTTTTTTAATATCCAAAAAGGGATACAATACAGTATCCCTTTTTGATTAAATTATTGGTGATTATTAAAATCCAAATACCATTGATTATTGAACTCAACAAATGTTATAATTGTTTCCCATCTTGATGCACTATTATTACCAAACATAACTTTTCCATTAGTTATAGAATATCCTTTAGTAGAACGTATATCCTTATTAGAAACATTGCTAAAATAGACCGCACCAGAGCTACTACCAAAACCATTCCCGCGAACGATATAAAACTTAATAACTCTTGCTGTGTTATCATTTGACTGGTTAGGAGGTAGGGTAATATTAGTACTATAGGTTCCTTGTGTGGTTATATCATTAATAACATATAGGTCCTTAGGATCATTAATATTAGACAAATCTATTTTTGCAGTGTTTGAGCTTGTGTCAATAGTGTAAGATTTATCTAAGGTTAGACCGCTACTTTTACTTGGTAAACTATTAACTACCCCTAATACGCCATTATTATCAACAACCAAGGTTTTAGTAGCCGTAAAGGTTTGGTCTTTAGCAGTAGAAAGGGAGCCATCTGGCTTCGTGCTAATGGCATTAGCAGCGCCGTTGGTTGGGAGGTCTGTAATTCTCGCTGTACCTTTTACTTGTAGGGTTTCTGTTGCTGGAGTGGTGCTGTCTGTAGCAATACCTACACGCTTAATTTGTGTTGATGTAGCGTTGCCCATACCTGTACCAAAAATAACATTACCAATGTTAAGCTGTCCATTAGTGTTGTCTTTTAGTCGGGAGGCAGCCCCTATAGCGATGTTATTACTACCGTTGAGTAAGCCTTCTCCAGAGTTTCTACCTAAAAAGATGTTGCTGTCCCCAGATTTGAATGTATCAGCAGCTGTAGTTCCATCATTTAGAGTATAGTTCTTAAGGAAGATGTTGTGTTGACCGCTGGTCATATTCTCCGCTACACGGTAACCTAATGCAATGTTAAACACAGGGTTAGTCGCTTTCTCTAGTACAGCTGTCCCTATGGCAATGTTACCATTAGCTTTAGTTACCTGACCTAGTGCCTTAGTTCCTATCGCCACATTGGTACCGCCATCTTGTAGTTTCATTAGGGTACGGTTACCCACGGCAGTGTTTTGGATCAATAGAGTTGTAGGAGCTGTAGGATTTACATCTCTCATAGACTCCTCACCTATCGCCACATTTTGTCTGATGCTAACGCCGTTATATAGTTGCTTAGGGTCTACATCTTTAGCGATCGGGAGGGCATTGTAACCCAACGCCACATTACCACCAGAAGGGTAAGTGCGAGAATTCGCACTATCGTACTGAGTGATAATACCAGAAGGCACATCATTCACTCTAAAAGCTAGGGCGTTGTCATCTAAAGTTCCTACAAAGTTTTTCTTTTGATCAGTTCCATTGTTACCCCAAATATGCCAATCTACGGGAGCTTTACTAGTAGAAGACATAGCGATCCATTTGTCTTGCACAGAATCAAAGTAATAGTAACCAGTGGCCTTCACATCTACAGTTTGTCCTGCAGGGGCGGTATCTGCTGCGGTTACATAAACTACTGCACCGTTCTGGGCAGCAGCATAGGTTTTGGCTCTTAGCTGCTCACCGGTAATTCTTGGTGCTATAATTCCATCAAATTTAGAAGTATCAGTAGGCGCTCCTACTACATCTAAAGTCGCTTTTGGTGTTGGTGTGTTTATCCCCACATTTCCTTCTTGTGCTGCGGCAAATGCAAACGAAAGGAGACCAACTAATAATAATTGTTTCTTCATTTGTTTATGGTTGTGTATTAAATTTCAAAGTGCAAAGTTACATTTTTTTAATAAAACAACCATCTATATCATTGTTTTTTTTATGTTAATTAAGATAAATTTATACTTATTGGCATTATTTTCTTTCAATTAAAATAGGTTAAATACCTTTTGTATAGCGTGTTTAGCGGTATATTATTGTTTTTTATTGAAGACTTATTTATTTTTAGCCCCTTGTGCATTTAGGAAAAAAATTAAAAAAAGATTGTTCATTCGACTAAAAAGTCGTATATTTAATTAGTTATCAATTGATTAAATACATGAACAATCTTATACAAAACTACAAAATTATTTTGAAAGAACTGAAAGAAACTTGCAAAAATATTCCTACTAAAAAGAAAATCCGAAAACCGAAATTGTCTGATATGGAATTAGTGGCACTGAATATTACCGCAGAATATATGTCAATAAACTCTGAGCTTCAGCTATTTAGATGCATCGCTGGAACAGAATTAGACAGCAAAATAGAAAGAAGCGTTTACAACAAAAGAAAACGAAAACTTTTTTCATACATCGAAAAAATAAGGAAGACCCTAAGTGAAAAATTCTCAGATTTTACCGATGTTTTTATCGTAGATTCAACCCCTATTGAAATTTGTAAAGTGAGTAGAGCCCATCGTTCCGCCATCTGCTCCACCGATGAAATACACCCCTCATTTGGGTATTGTGCTGCCAAAAAATCAAAGTATTTTGGGTACAAACTTCATGCGGTTTGCGACAAAAATGGCATCTTTCATTCCTTTGATTTTACACCTGCTAATGTCCATGATGTCAACTACCTGAAAGACATCAAAGAAGACTTTAAAAACTGTGAGTTAATCGGGGATAGAGGCTATATCAGCAAGGAAATTCAACTGGATTTATTTAACTGTTCTAACATCAATTTATCCGTTCCGATGCGGAAAAACCAGCATGATTTTGTAGCGTTTCCAAAAGTCAAATCAAGAATTAGAAAACGTATTGAGACGAATTTTTCCCAGCTGTGCGGACAGTTTTTAATGGGCATCAACTTAGCCAAAACTTTTCAGGGATTCATTACAAGAATACTGTCAAAAATCACTTCTTTTACCATGATTCAGTATCTCAATTTTTTCGTATTCAAGAGAGATTTGAACAAAATTAAAGTGAATTTGTGCTAAATGCACAACGGGGATTTTTATTCTTTTTTATGATGAAAAGTCGGTTGTTTCAAAAATACTATATTTGCTATGCTATAAATAAAATAAAAAAAGAAGTATATGAAAAAACTATGGATTGTGGCATTGGGGCTTTCGTTAGGTAGCGCCCATGCACAGAGTTTTCAAGAAAATTTTGATGGTTTAGGCGTGGGGCTATCCCAGTGGGTCCTCTACAGTGATGGCGGCGTGCCTGCAGAAGCTGTAAAAGACTACCAAGAGCCGTGGGTAGAAAAAGATATGAGGCTCTACAACCTCAACCTGTTTAAAAAATACGCCATCTCTACCTCTTATTATGAAGATGAAAAGCAGCAGGCAGACCGCTGGATGGTTTCCCCAAAAATCAAGATTACACAAGACAACCATACCCTCTATTGGGAAGAGTACGGCGTGGATCCCTATAGCCCAGATGCGTTTAAAATCCTTATCGCAGAAAATGGCGGTACCACAAAGGCAGATTTTACCAAAGAAATCTATACCACAGACCAAGCCAGCGACCGCCCGACTTTTAAAAGTGTAGATTTACAAGACTACATCGGGAAGGAGGTAAGGGTGGCTTTCGTAAATCATTCACTGCAAGGCTTCCTCTTGGGGATTGACAACATCTATGTAGGCGGCAGCGGCATTGAAAATCCTAATCTCTTGGATTATAGCGCCCAGAGCCCGAGCGCCATTGAGATGAAATGGTATGGCAGTAAAGATGTAGAGCTCTACCTTGGAGAGTACAACCATGTGCCCCAACCCGCAGATCAAGGCATCAAAGTGAAAAATGATTACACCGTAATAGACCAACTGCCGGCAGGAACGCTCTGGCACGCCTACATTAAGGATAATAAGGAAAACGCAATGTGGATAGGACCTTATCCAGTGGCTACCGCCTATCAACTGCCTTATAGTCAAGATTTTGAAGGCGATTTATTGAAAGGCAACATCTATGTAGAAGAGTTTTCTGTGGTGGAGAATAAGTTTTTTGAAAACGGCGGACAGCGCTCTATGTTAGCCACTTCGGACCCTGATGATGTTACGATAAAACAATTCTATCTGCCCTCGGTATTCATCCCAAAAGGAAAGCAGGTGAACATAAAATTTGATATGCTACACCTGAATAATTTAGCAGAGCCTACCGTTTCTCTCGTGACTTATGATGTGCGTGGCAACCGCTTTAGCTACCTCTGGACTACCAAGATTAAAGATATAGACACCGCGGTGACCATCAATGAGCCTATTGGCACCTTTCAAGAAGATGGCACCTATCACTTGGCGTTGCTCTATTCTACCAATTATAACGAAACAGAGGATTATAATGTCTTATATATAGACAACCTCCAAATAGGCACGCCAGAAGAGTTGGCGGTAAAAGAGGCAGCGGCTGCGCCAGAGGTACATTTATACCCGAATCCTGCCACTTCAGAATTTAGACTTTCAAACGCCGATGAGGTGCTGTCTGTAGAAATCTACACCGTTGATGGCAAGCGGCTTTCTCAGCAAAAAGCGAGCACTTCCTATTCTGTAGCGGACTTACCTAAAGGGCTTTATTTGGTGAAAATCAATACTAAAAAAGGCACGGTAACCCAAAAGCTCATCAAGAAATAAACGGCATTTTCATTTTTGATATATGCCACAATAACGAGAAATGATTGAGGTTGCCAAGCCTCTGACAACCTCAATCTTTTTGCTGAATAAGCATTACTAAATTGAGATACTGAGTATGGTGGCTGTTGTTTTTTTACAAGAAAAATAAAGATTTGTCGTTGACTTTATATTATCGTTGGCTTTTGCTTGGCGGCTCCGCAGGAGCCGCCGAGCTTTTTTAACCTTGCTATCCTTTATTACATTTTTTTTAATCAATAAGTTAACGCCCAAAAAAAACTTGAGAATAAAAGTTTTGAACGCTCTTCCGCACATCCAAAAAGCAAAAAAATACATTTAAAAACCTATAAAATAAAGGTGATATAGAGCCCGCTTGCCTTCGCTCTATATAAAAAATGGCGGCAGATAGCAAAAATTAAGCCGTTTTTCATATTTTTGCAAGATATATAGAACATAGACAATGGAAAAACAAACGATAAAAGACATACTTAGCGGCTACAAAAGCCTACTCCATCATGATATTACCGTGCAAGGTTGGGTGCGCGCCTTTCGCTCTAACCGCTTTATTGCGCTGAACGATGGCTCCACCATTAAGAACCTCCAAGTGGTGGTAGATTTTGAAAAATTTGATGAAGAACTGATTAAAAATATCAACACTGCAGCATCGTTAAAAGTGACTGGCGAGGTGGTAGAAAGCCAAGGCGCAGGGCAATCGGTGGAGATTATCGCTAAGAAAATAGAGATTTTAGGCGACCATTTTTTTGAGGAATTGCAATCCACCATTTTGCAGCCTAAAAAACACTCTTTGGAAAAACTTAGAGAACAAGCCCACCTAAGGTTTAGAACCAATTTGTTCGGGGCGGTGTTCCGTGTGCGGAGTGCCGTAAGCTTCGCGATACACCAATTTTTTAACCAGCATCAGTTTTTCTACATCAACACGCCTATAATCACAGGTGCCGATGCAGAGGGCGCTGGCGAGATGTTCGGCGTGAGCAGCTTTGACCTTAACGCCCTGCCGAAAGATGAAAGTGGCGCAGTAGATTTCAGCCAAGATTTCTTTGGTAAGAAAACCAACTTGACCGTTTCTGGACAGCTGGAAGGCGAAACTGCCGCGATGGGCTTAGGGCGCATCTACACTTTTGGACCTACTTTTAGAGCCGAAAATTCCAATACCACAAGGCACCTCGCCGAGTTTTGGATGGTGGAACCCGAAGTCGCATTTAACGATTTAGAAGACAACATCGATTTGGCAGAGCAGTTTTTAAAATATGTGATCCAATATGTGCTGGACCACTGCCAAGATGATTTAGCCTTTTTAGACCAGCGTTTTGCCGAGGAACAAAAGCAAAAACCAGAGAAAGACAGAGCCAAAGAAGGCTTGATAGAAAAGCTGGAAAACATCGTGAAAAAACGCTTCAAGCGCGTGAGCTACACCGAGGCAGTGGAGATTTTACTCAACTCTAAGGAGAACAAAAAAGGCAAATTTCAATTCCCGATAGAGGGTTGGGGCGCAGATCTACAGTCTGAGCACGAGCGCTATTTGGTGGAAAAACATTTTGAGTGCCCTGTGGTACTTTTTGACTATCCTAAAGACATCAAAGCATTCTATATGCGCCTAAACGAAGACCAAAAAACGGTGGCGGCTATGGATGTTTTATTCCCAGGCATTGGCGAGATTATTGGCGGTTCTCAGCGGGAAGAGCGTATAGAAGTCCTCAGACAAAAAATGCAAGAAATGAATGTAGATGAGCACGAATTATGGTGGTATATGGACACTCGCAAATTCGGTTCTGTGCCACATTCGGGCTTTGGGTTAGGGTTAGAGCGCTTGGTACTTTTCGTAACGGGAATGTCCAACATTAGAGATGTCATCCCTTTCCCAAGAACCCCTAAAAATGCTGAATTTTAATTATGCTAAAACAGAATTTACAACTTAAATTAGGGCAAAAACTCGCGCCGCAGCAGATCCAGTTGATGAAACTCATCCAGCTGCACACCCTTGATTTTGAAAAAGAATTGGAGCGTGAGTTAGAGGAAAATCCTGCCTTAGAAAAAGCCGAGGAAGCCGAAACCATAGAGGATGAATATGCCGAAATAGCAGAACTCAATGATGAAGATTCTGAAAGCATAGAAACCGATTTTGATGTAGAGGAATACCTCTTTGATGATGAGCCTTCCTATAAAACTGCAGCCAGCAACTACTCGCCAGATGACGAGGAGTACGACCAGCAGAGCCTCCTTACAGAAGGGCAAACCATCTACGATTATTTGATGGAACAAATCCACCTCAGACGCATTGCGGGGGAAGACCTTGCTATTGCAGAATATATCATCGGCAATCTGGATAACGATGGCTATCTCCGTCGAGAGGTTAGGGCGCTGGTGGATGATTTGGCGTTTTCACAAGGCATCTATACCACGGAAGCCCATGTACTGGATATTCTCCTCAACAGGGTTCAGAAGTTGGATCCGCCAGGGGTGGGCGCCAGAGATTTGCAGGAGTGTCTATTGTTGCAGATTCGTTTTAAGTTAGAAACCAACCCAGATGAATATACCGAACTGGCAGAGGAGATTTTAGAAACGCAGTTTGAAGCCCTTACCAATAAGCATTACAAAAAAATAATGCAGCGCCTGAGCTGTTCTGAGGAAGAGCTGAAAGAAGCTTTAGATGAAATCAGCCATCTTTCGCCGCGTTTGGGAGGTAATTTTGATACGCAGACCATCACCATCAATCAGGAGATTATCCCAGATTTCACCATTCAAGTGAAAGATAATCAGGTGATTCCGTTGTTGAATAGTAAAAATGCACCGCAACTGCGCGTGTCTAATGAATACCGCGATATTCTGGACACCTACTCCCATGATAAAGAATCTAAGGAGCATAAGCAAGCAGCGCTGTTCATCAAGCAGAAATTAGATGCCGCCAAGTGGTATATTGATGCGGTAACGCAGCGACAAAATACTTTGATGCAGACCATCTCTGCCATCGTCAAGTTGCAGAAAGATTATTTTTTAACGGGAGATGACAAATCCCTCAAACCGATGATTTTAAAGGATGTGGCAGACATCACAGGCTTTGATATTTCTACGATTTCAAGGGTGGTGAAGAGCAAATATGCGGATACACCTAATGGCATTGTGCTACTCAAAGATTTGTTTTCGGATAGCTTAACCAATGAAGATGGCGAGGAAGTTTCTACCAAAGAAATTAAAACTTACCTCCAAGAAGTGGTGGATAACGAAAACAAGCGCAAACCTTATACAGATGATGCCTTAGTGAAAATTTTAAAGGAAAAAGGCTACAACATAGCCCGCCGTACCATAGCCAAATACCGCGACCAGCTGGATATTCCTGTGGCAAGGCTCCGAAAGGAATTGTAGAGAGAAAGCCGTTTCAATGTATTTTTGAGACGGCTTTTTTAATTTCACAAAGGTCTCTTTTATCATATAATAAGTTGTTGCTAAAAAAAAATATGATATAATGACCATTGTATGGCGGTATATTGAAGTGAATTCACTGAAGGGCGTTTTTGGGTTTTCCCATTTCAATATCGCAGCTGTAACAAACAATTAAAAACATTAGATAATTAAAAACATTGGTTATATTTGCATGATGAAAAAGAACGCTCAGCTCCTGTTTTTGCTTGGTTTGATGATGATGAATGCGCAAACTCGAGATACGCTATCAGCGGAACAGCCCCACGCCCTTTATATTAAAGGTAACGCGCTGACTTTGCCCGTGTTGGTGTTTAATTTTGGCTTGGAATATCAACTATCGCCGAAGTGGAGCCTGCAAGGTGATGCTTTTGCCTCGCCGTGGAAGTCTGTTAATGACAAGCATTATCAAATTTATATGGGGCATTTGGAGGGCAGGTATTATTTTAAAACAGCGCTAAAAGGCTGGTATGTGGGGCTTAATGCGGGTTTTGGGCTGTTTGATTTAACCAAATGGAATTATCTGCATACCAATAAATTTCAGCGGGGTTATAATTATATGTTGGGCGCTACGGTGGGCTTTCAGTACCAATGGAAAGACCGCTGGAATTTGGATGTCTTCTTAGGAGGAGGTAACTCTCAAGGTTTTTATCACGGCTACGAGCCCTCGGAGGAGCCGCCCTATTTTATGAAGCGCTATGAGCATCATCCCAAAAATTGGAACCGCAGCGGCGAGTGGTTGCTCTACCGTGGCGGCATTATGATATCCTATAAAATACAATAAATATGAACTTTAAAAATCCTAAATTTTACGCCATCGTAGTGCTGACTTTCGTGATTGTTTTCCTGATGAATTTCATTGGTAATGATGAACCGAATCGCTTAGAAAGTGCGCTATACAACGGCTTGGGCGGTGCTATCGGCATCAGTGTAGGCTTGTGGATCTGGTACCGCAATAAAAATGATGACATGCCACAGCATTTTGATTAAAAATTAGAAAACAGCGCCGTCTCATTTTGCTTTTTGTTTTTATGATGATGAGCGCTGTTTTGCATTAAGAGAAAAATAAAAATCGGTTTCAAGATGATTGAAACCGATTTTTTTATTCCATTAAAATTTTATTTTAATGCCATTATATCTGGTCGATAATCTGGTTTAAAGTGGCGGAAGGTCGCATTGCGTGGTAGGTTTTCGCCTCGTTAGGGTGGTAATAGCCACCGATATCCTGAGGTTTACCCTGTGCGCCAATCAGCTCCTCGTTGATTTGGGTTTCTTGGGCGTGCATCGCTTCGGCAATAGGTTTGAAGTGTGCCGCTAAGGCTTCATCTTTGGTTTGGTTGGCTAAGGCTTCAGCCCAATACATCGCAAGGTAGAAGTGAGAACCACGGTTGTCTATGCTGCCCAACTTTCTCGCTGGAGATTTGTCTGTGGCAAGGAATTTCGCATTGGCTTCATCTAAAGCATCGGATAGAATCTGTGCTTTAGGGTTGTTTTGTGTTTGTGCCAAGTGCTCTAAGCTGGCTTGTAGCGCCAAAAACTCGCCTAAAGAATCCCAACGCAGATAGCCTTCTTCTATAAATTGCTCAATGTGCTTCGGTGCAGAGCCGCCAGCGCCAGTTTCAAACAAGCCGCCGCCGTTCATCAGTGGGACAATGGAGAGCATCTTCGCTGAAGTGCCTAATTCTAAAATAGGGAATAAATCGGTAAGGTAGTCTCTGAGTACATTGCCAGACACAGAAATGGTGTCTTTGCCTTCTCTAGCTCTTTTTAGGGTAGCTGCCATGGCATCTTTCACATCCATAATTTGGATGTCTAAGCCTGTGGTATCGTGGTTTTGGAGGTAAGTTTTTACCTTTTTAATGACCTCTCTATCGTGGGCTCTGCCTTGGTCTAACCAGAAAATAGCTGGCGTATCCGAAAGTCTGGAGCGGTTAACTGCCAACTTCACCCAGTCTTGGATTGGGGCATCTTTGGTTTGGCACATTCTGAAAATATCGCCTTTTTCCACTTTTTGCTTTAATAGCGTTTGGTTATTTTCATCAAGAACTTTGATCACGCCATCGCCCTCCGCTTGGAAGGTTTTGTCGTGTGAGCCGTATTCCTCCGCTTTTTTCGCCATAAGCCCAACATTAGGCACGCTGCCCATAGTGGTAGGGTCTAATTTGCCGTGGGCTTTCATATCGTCAATCACCGCTTGGTAGAAGCCAGCATAGGAGCGGTCAGGGATGATGGCGAGGGTGTCTTCTTCTTTGCCCTCTTTGTTCCACATTTTGCCACCACCTCTTACCAAGGCAGCCATAGAAGCATCAACGATGATGTCACTCGGCACATGGAAATTGGTGATGCCTTTATCAGAATTAACCATAGCAACTCTGGCGTTTTCTTCTAAAGCACGGTCTATATCGGCTTTGATTTCTGCTTCTTGCGGTGTGCCTTTAATTTTATCAAAAAGGCTGGCTAAACCGTTGTTAGGGTTGATGTCTAAGGCTTTGAAAACCTCTGCATATTTCGTAAAAACATCGCTAAAGAAAGTCTCCACGATGGCTCCGAAAATAATAGGGTCAGACACCTTCATCATAGTGGCTTTTAGGTGAGCCGAGAGGAGGATATTTCTGTTTTTAGCCTCTTGGATGGCTTCTTTTACGAAAGATTTTAAGCTGTTGAGGTTCATCACAGAAGAGTCGATGATTTCGCCAGTTTGCAGCGGTGCTAAGTCTTTCAGTACCTTTTCAGAACCATCATTACCAAAGAACACGATTTTGAACTGTCCATCTTTTTCCACAGTGGTAGAAGTTTCGGTGCCGTAGAAATCGCCACTGTTCATATGGGCTACATCGGTTTGGCTTTGTGCAGACCAGTCGCCCATTCTGTGTGGGTTGGCTTTGGCGTAATTTTTAACGGCTTTGGGAGCGCGTCTGTCCGAGTTCCCTTCTCTAAGCACAGGGTTGACGGCGCTACCCAAAACTTTGGTATAGCGGGCTTTGATCTCTTTTTCTTGCTCTGTTTTAGGCTCAGCAGGGTAGTCAGGAATTGGGAAACCTTGCTTTTGGAGCTCGGCAATCGCTTCGTTTAATTGAGGAATAGAAGCGGAAATGTTAGGCAACTTGATGATGTTTGCCTCTGGCTTGGTGGCCAATTCTCCTAACTGAGCGAGGGCATCTGCGACCCTTTGGTTTTCAGGGAGGAAATCCGACATATTGGCTAAAATTCTTCCTGCGAGAGAAATATCAGGCACTGCAATTTCAATATTGGCAGTTTTGGTAAAAGCTTTTATGATGGGCAAAAATGAGTGTGTAGCGAGCATTGGCGCCTCATCTGTTAGCGTGTAGTAGATTTTAGATGTTGACATTATAGTTTATATTTTCTTGATTTACAGAGGACAAAAATAACGAATTTTTAGAGAATAATCTAAGGTCTATAAGATTTAATAGGTTTGTTATTTAGAATTACTATAAATAATACTTATTTTTTGAGTGGGTAAAGCAGAATTTTTAGAAGGTGTTGGTTATTTATTGGCTTGATAAATAGGAAGTTAATAGAGGCTTGTTTTCTTTTAGCTTAACGGAATATTCGTAAAAATACATATGGTTTTTTGAGGATATTATAGAATGGTATAAATATGATATTTGTCATTAAAATAAAGGTGTTTTCAGATAAAAAACGATGATTAGGCTCAAATATGCTCTTGGTTTTGTATTGTGATATCCGTAATTTAATTTAAAATTATTGTTTATATTATACTAATGTGTTTTTGGTTGTGTTTTATGATGATAAGTTGCGTTTTATTTGTTGATGTGCTGAAATTTTAACATAAAAATATTTGTTGGTATAGTTAAAATTTGTTAATATTGCCATACAATTTTAAACATTTTGTCGTTATGAAAAAATCTATTTTAGAAAAACTAGGTAATCATAAAAACCTGTTACCGGTAGCGGTAGGGTTTTTATTAGCGCCGAGTTTTGTCTATGCTCAGAATGTCGAGCAGGTGAAAAAAATCAGACAAGCGTCTGATTTGGGACAGTTGAACACCTTACAAAAAGCGTTTGGAAAATCTACGCTTACCGTGAAGCAACTGCAATCCCAAGCTAAAAAACTTAACATTCCTTTCTCAGGTGAGACCTCTAAAGGAAAACTTTATCAACTTCAAGGCTTTGATAAAAAAGGTCAGCCGCTTTATTATGTGACCAATAATACAGGCGCTGCAGAAGGAACAGGAACCAACAAAGTAGGTGCAGGTACAGTTTTCAACCTTGAAGGAGAAGGAATGAAAGTCCACGAGTGGGATGGAGGAGCAGTGAGAACCACACACCAAGAGTTTGGCGGTAGAGTAAGCCAAAAAGATACCCCAACAGGTTTTAGTGCGCACGCTACCCATGTGGCAGGTACTATGATAGCTGGGGGAGTTAATCCTGCAGCTAAAGGTATGGCCCCAAAAGCTACTTTAGATGCTTATGATTGGAACTCAGATGAGCAAGAAATGACGGCTGCTGCTGCCCAAGGAGCTATTTTATCTAATCACTCTTATGGTTATTTAGGTGCTTTTGAGTGGGGAGATTGGTCAGGGAATCAGGGATGGCACTGGTTCGGAGCAGAAGATGAAACAGAATATGTGGGTTATGGCTTCTATTCAGATGCAGATAGAGATTGGGATTTAATAGCTAAAAATGCACCTTATTACCTTCCTGTAAAGGCTGCGGGTAATCCAAGAGGGGATGGGCCAGAACCAGGAGGTCTTCATTATGTAAGAGATGAAAAAGGGGTATGGCATGAATCTACGGTGGTACGTCAAAAAAACGGAGGTGCTGATGGTTTTGACTGTATCGGCACAGGTTCTGTGGGTAAAAATATTTTAACTGTAGGTGCGGCTGCAAAAATTCCAGGTGGCTACACCCAACCATCAGATGTTAAAATGGCGAGTTTTAGTGGCTTTGGTCCAGTAAATGATGGGCGTATTAAGCCGGATTTGTCAGGAATAGGTGTCGGATTAACTTCTACTGTGTCTTCTGATGATGCGGCTTATAGTGGAATGAGTGGAACCTCTATGGCTTCTCCTAATGTTACAGGTTCTTTGCTTTTAATCCAGGAACAATATTCAAAAAGCAATAATGGTGATGTGATGCGTGCAGCCACACTTAAAGCCTTAGCTATTGGAACCGCCAATGAAGTAGGTGTATCAGACGGACCAGATTATGCATCAGGTTGGGGATTACTCAATACTTATGATGCTGTTAAAGCGATTGCTTTTAACGGAAAATATACATTGATCCAAGAGAAAACGCTAAGGAATAGCCAAGAGAGTAGGTTGGATGTGGTAGCATCAGGAGTAGAGCCGTTGAAGGTGACTATTGCTTGGACAGACCCCGTGCCATCTACTTTGTCTGATGATTCAGTTGTTAATGATAGAACTAAAATGCTTGTGAATGACTTAGATTTACGGGTGCTGAAAAATGGTGTAGAAGAAATGCCGTGGGTATTAGACCCAACCAACCCAGGAGCAGCAGCTACTAAGGGGGATAATACGGTAGATAATGTGGAGCAAGTGGTGATTAACAATCCAGAAGCGGGGGCTACTTACACTATTGTAGTAAGCCATAAGGGTGATTTAAGGGATAATGTTATTCAGACCAATGCTAATGGAGATTTAGCTATAGGTTTAGCGCCATCTAATGTTCAGGACTTCTCGCTAGTAGTAATAGGTATCAATAATGGGGTACAGAAAGACTTAGCATTAAACTCTATTAAATCTGATGTGGCTCCAGTTGATTACACTTCGGCTACGCCAGTGAAGTTTATCATTCAGAATAAAGGAACAGACTCTATTGCAGGAGCTAAATTGGCTTATAAATTCACCAATAAAGATACAGGAGTATTAGTTTCTGAAGGTGAGATTAATATTCCTACGATTGATGCAGGTGCTGTAGTAGAGGTGTCTAAAACCTTTGATTTATCACAATCTTTTATTAACTTTAGTGTATCAGGAGAAATTGTTTATCCAGAAGATCAGGTTGACTTAAATAATCAATCCAGTTTAGATTTATTTGGTATAGTAGCGGATCTTACACCAGACCAAGCATCTCATAGCTTTGGTTTTGAAGATGATTTTGCTAAAAATGGTTGGTTGTCAGAAGATAAAGATCGTGATGGTAGAACTTGGAGAAAATATGATGATCTAAGTTTTGCGCACGAAGGAAAAAGTTTTGCAGTAAATTTCCCTGGTAATGAAAGAGATATTAACGATTGGTTGTTTTCTAATCCAATTAAATTGAAAGGAGGGGTGCTTTATAGAGTTGTGTTCTTTATTAGAAAATTCCAAAACTTAGAGGAGTCCATTAGCGTAGCTTTAGGTAGTGAGCCTAACAGTGCAGCTATGACTACGGAAATTGCTGCAAAAGTAGAAGCGGTTTCTGATGGAGCTTATATTAAACACTCTTATGAATTTTCAGTGCCTAATGACCAAGTGGCTTATGTAGGGTTTAACCATAAAACAGAAGCCGATGCAACTTCTTACGCTGTAGCGATAGATGATGTAGCGTTCCAATATGCAGAAGCTAAGCCAGAAGCTGACTTCACAGCAAGTAAAGTAAAGGCTAATTCATTTGAAACAGTTAGTTTTAGGAATACTACATTAACAGCTTCCACTTTACCAATTAACTCTTGGCAGTGGTCATTTGAGCCTAATACGGTGACTTATCAAGACTCTACTACTGCTACTTCTGAAGAGCCGAAAGTGGTATTTAATCAAGAAGGAACTTATAGCGTAACCTTAAAAGCGGTTAATGCAAAAGGTGAAGGTAGCGTAACAAAAACGGATTATATTACGATTGCTAATACAGCAGCTGCAGCCAACTTTAATGTAAGTTCAGAAAATATTTATGTAGGTGAAGCTGTGGTGTTTACCAATACTTCTACAGGAGATCCTGCGCCAGAATCATTCAAATGGACAATTACGCCTTCTGATGGTGTAGAGTTCGTAGGAGGTACAGATAATACATCTAAAAATCCAAATGTTAAATTCAACAAAACAGGTCAATATTCTGTAGCTTTAGAGGTGACTTCACTACTTAACAGTGATGAAGTTACAAAAACAGATTTAATCACGGTGGCAGAGGTTCATAACCCTGTAGATGGGCTTACTTCTAATTTTAATACCAGTGACCAAGCCTTAACGCTGAAGTGGGATAGACCAGTGATGAATCCTTTATATCAGGAAAGGTTTGAAGCTAATGGCAACATGCCTGCGGATATTACGGCAGTAGATGCTAATAATGATGGTATAAATTGGTTCATCTCTGAGGTAACTAAAAACTCTGGTAAATATGGTGCTATATCTTATTCTTGGTTCTATGGAGGTTTTGATGTAGATGATTTCCTCATCAGTTCTAAGATTAGAGGTGGTGCGGAAGTACTTAAGTATTTCTATAAGTTCCCATATGCAGAGCGTTACGATGTTTATGTGGTAGAAGCACCAGCTTCAGGAGATGTTCCTACAGTAGATGAAATAAAAGCAGGTCATAAAGTGTATTCTTTTGAAGCGACAGGCGCTCAAAAAACATTTGCTGAAAATACAATTAACATCAAAGAGGTGGCTCAGAATGATTTCTATATCGCATTCAATCATAAGACAACAGCTGCAGATGACGGCTTGTACTTAGCGATTGATGATATAGAAGTAGGTTACGATAACTCTGCAGCGGGTAGAACAGGAGCTAAGAAAGATGAAGTTCTGACCACTGAGCAAAGTCAAGGCGTAGACTTTAAAACGGAGTTCAAGAAAGCAGAGCGATTAGTTTCTAATGAGGGGCTTGAAAAAGCATCATCAAGAAGCGTGGCTAATCCTAAGAAAACCTTTGGAGCGCTTAATTTACCACACCTTACAGGTTACAAAGTGGTAAAAGATGGTGTAGTGATGGAGAATATAGATGATATTACAAAACGCATCTATGATGAAAACATCAATGCCAATGGTACCTACACTTATGGCGTATCAGCAGTTTACTCCGATGGTGTAGAATCAGAAATGAAGACCATTGTTGTAGATATTACCACTCTTGCCACTACAGATGTTAATGCTAATGCAGGCTTAAAAGTGTATCCAAATCCATCTACAGGTAAATTTGTAGTGGAGGCAGATGCGAGCGTGAGCACACTTAAAGCAGGCGTTTACGATATGTCAGGTAAGCAGATTCTAAGCAATACCTTCAAAGGTAATAAATTTGAATTGAACTTGACACAACATCCTAAAGGCGTTTACATCCTCAATCTCGTAGATAACCAAGGTGTGAAGCACAATGTGAAGTTAATCGTGAAATAAGATTTTAACTTTATAGTGTAATAGAATGAGCCGCGGCACTCAAAGAGTGCCGCGGCTTTTTTACGCTTTATTTTGTTCCACAAGCGAAAATATAGAATTAGTTGGCTCTGTATTGATCATTAAAATTGATGTTTTTAGCTTGGGTTTTGTTCTCGCCAAAATGATAAGTTACCGTCACCACCACGCTCCGATTATCGTAATAATTGCTATAAAATTGATGAAAATCATCATAGTATAGAAAGCCCTCGCTGGCGGTACCTTTTAGAACATCATTGATTCGAATATTGAAGTTCAGTTTTTTATCCAATACATTAAAACGGGTGCCAAAGCTCAAATTTGAGAGGCTTTTCGTTGCCACATTAGACTCTTTACCAGGGAGAGCGCTCCAAAAATTCACAAAAAATATCCATTGTTGGTCAGCATTGATTGTCCAAGCATTGTTAATAGAATAACTTAAGGAATAGCCCTTTAACGGCTTTACTTCGTGATGTTTTGTTTTAGATTGAGAGTAAAAAGCGGTGGCATTGGCAGAGAAGTTCCAAAAAGAAAACCAACGCTGTTCCAGAGAAAGGTTAATGCCCAGATTTTGTATGGTGTACACATTTTCGGTGTGGGTAGATTTAATGCCGTGGTCTACCTGAACAATGGCGCCATAGGCATCGTTTTGCTGTGTGCCGAAAATCCCCACCATAAAGGCATTGTTGTACACATAGTTGAGCTCCAAGTTATGCGTGATAGAGGGTAGCAACAGCGGATTGCCCACATGGTACATATACGGATTGGCATACCATTTAAACGGGTTGAGTTGCCCCAAAGAAGGGCGATGGATGCGCTTATTATAGTTCAGCGACCACGAATGTTGGGGCAGTTGGTACATCACATTAACATTAGGAAAGAAATTTCCATAAGACTTTTGAAAATCAGACTTTTGATGAGGTTGATGCGCTACAGTGGTGGTATATTCGTACCTGCCACCCAATTTGAAAGTCCAATGGTCAGCTATCGTTTTCTTCAATGATAAATAAGCCGCATAATACCGCTCACGGAGCTGAAACTGATTGTTTCTATTGTGGTCTATTACCCATTGGTTCTGGCTCTGGGTATAATATTGAATGATGGATTCATTGTCAAATTGTGTCCATTTAATGCCTGTTTCATAATTGAGAAATGAGGACATTTGCTGCCAATCTACCTGCCCAGAAATCACTTGATAATGCAACCGACTGGTGTTCCATGTGGGCGACAAATGTGGCTGTTGAGGTGTGGAAAACAGCAGCGATGAATTAGAGCGGTGGTTAAAATAATTTCCTGCAAAACTCAGTTTAGAACCTAAGGAATCCAGCTGATAATCATCGTAAAAGCTCAGTGTGTGGGCAGTGGTAGGCTTGTGATAATGGGCACTGGTGTAGAGCGTAGAATCAAGGGCGGTAGGAGAGAAATAGCACGTAGTATTCTGGCTGTCGTATTGGTTTTTATAATGGCTAAAATCATACACCAACCCCAAGCGATTGTTTTTAGAAGTTTGATAGGAAAGGTCCATATTGGTACCCCAATTTTGCGAGGTGTCATTTCTATCGGTATGGCTATTCAGCTGATTTTGATTGGTAAACAGAAGATTCTGATTTTCATAAACTTGGTTGTGTTGATCTGATTGCCGCAGGCGCACTAAGGCTTGGAAGTCGTTTTTTCGGTAGTTCAATCCCAAATGATTAGCGTTAGAAAATTGAGCGCTCAGTGTCCCCGAGGTGGCGTAATTGCCGCTCCAAAGGTTCTGGGTTTTTTGTTGGGTAATGATGTTAATCAGCCCGCCATTGCCCTCGGCATCGTATTGTGCGGGCGGCGAGGTGATCACTTCCACTTTCAGCACATCGTTAGACTGCATTCCTTTTAAATAAGATGCCAGCTCACTGCCCGAGAGTGGCAAGGGGCGCCCATTGAGCATCACTTTTACGCTGCCTTTCCCCACGATGCTGATGCCTTGCGCATTGGCAGTCACCATCGGCGTGTGGTTTAGCACTTCCACCAGATCTGTATTGGTGCTGTAGATAGAATTTTTGATGTGAAACACCATTCGGTCTACTTGGCGCTCTATTAGCGGTTTCTTAGCATTGATGATGACCGCTTTTAGCGCTTTGGAGGGTTTAATGGTTAGAGAGCCCAAATCTAAATGTTGAACCATTTTCACTTGTTGCGTGAGGAGCATTTCGCCAAAGGCTTTTAGTTGGAGGTTATAAATTCCTGAGGGTAATAGAAGGCTAAAATGACCATTCGCAGAGGAAAGATGGCTCGCCACGAGGCTGTCTTGTTTTAAGACCAAAACTTGAATCGATTCTGCAGGTTGCTGGGTGTCTTGGTTGATGATTTTGCCACTTAATCGATAAGGTTGCGCTCCAAAAGGGAGTGTTATCAATAAAAACAGAAATGTAAGTATTGTTTTAAATTTCACGATGTTTTTTTTTTTTTTTTTTGCAATAATATTAAAAATAAATGATTAAAACAATATAATTGGTAACTTAAATAAAATATTGGTAGAGAAGAAATAAGGCGGTTTTAATGAGAGGGATAAATTTGGGGTGAATTTTCTTCGGCTTGATTTTAAAAATGAAATTTAAAAATGTCACTGAATATCATATGATTTGTTTGCAGATTCAAAAAAAAGTTATAATTTTGCACCTCGTAATCTGTGGTAGAGTGAATTCAGGTGAGAAGGGTTCTTCTAAGTCTCAGATTATCAGAAAAATGCTTCCACATTTTTATTTATTTAATTATTAAAAAACAAACATGGCAAAGAAAGTCTTTAAAATGGTGAAGCTCCAAGTGAAAGGTGGCGCAGCTAATCCTTCACCACCAGTAGGGCCAGCATTAGGTTCTGCAGGGGTTAATATTATGGAGTTTTGTAAGCAATTCAACGGAAGAACTCAAGATAAGCCAGGGCAGGTATTACCTGTTGTAATTACGGTTTATGAAGATAAATCATTTGATTTTGTGATCAAAACCCCACCTGCTGCTGTACAACTTTTAGAAGCTTCTAAAGTGAAAAAAGGTTCTGGACAGCCTAATAGAGAAAAAGTAGGTAGCGTGTCTTGGGAACAAGTACAGAAAATTGCAGAAGATAAAATGGCAGACCTTAACTGCTTTACATTAGACTCTGCAATGAGTATGGTAGCGGGTACCGCCAGATCTATGGGATTAAAAGTAACAGGAACTAAACCTACTAACGCTTAAAACTTAAGAAATGGCAAGATTAACAAAAAAGCAAAAAGAAGTTTCTACTAAGATAGAAAAAAATAAACTCTATAACCTTGATGAAGCTTCGGCTTTAGTAAAGGAAGTCAATATTGCAAAATTTGACGCTTCTGTAGACATCGCAGTGAGATTAGGTGTAGACCCAAGAAAAGCCAACCAAATGGTGAGAGGCGTGGTTTCATTACCTCACGGTACGGGGAAAGATGTTAAAGTATTAGCATTGGTTACTCCAGATAAAGAAGCGGAAGCTAAAGAAGCGGGCGCAGATTTTGTAGGATTAGATGAGTATTTAGACAAAATCAAAAGCGGTTGGACAGATGTAGATGTTATCGTAACGATGCCTGCTGTAATGGGTAAATTAGGTCCATTGGGTAGAATTTTAGGTCCAAGAGGTTTAATGCCTAATCCTAAATCTGGTACGGTAACTATGGAAATCGGAAAAGCGGTTTCTGAAGTGAAAGCTGGTAAAATTGACTTTAAAGTAGATAAGTACGGTATTGTTCACGCTGCTATCGGTAAAGTATCTTTTGATGCTCAGAAGATTAAAGAAAATGCACAAGAGCTTATCCAAACTTTAGTGAAGTTAAAACCAACAGCTGCCAAAGGAACTTATATGAAGAGTATTTATCTCTCTTCTACAATGAGCCCAGGTATTGCTATTGATACTAAATCTGTAAACTAAAATCTGTAAGACAATGACTAAAGAAGAAAAAGTATTAGTAATACAAGAAATAAAAGAATTGCTACAAGACGCTAAAAATATATATGTAGCAAGTCTTGAAGGAATGAATGCTTCTGCGACTTCAGATTTTAGAAGAAGAGCCTTCAAGAACAACATTAAGCTTAAAGTGGTTAAGAACACTTTGCTTAGAAAAGCGATGGAGCAAATGGAAGGTGTAGACTATTCCGAAATGTTTGATACATTTAAAGGAAACTCTGCATTGATGATTTCAGAAACAGCCAATGCTCCAGCAAAATTGATTAAAGATTTTAGAAAGAACGCAGAGTTCCCAGCTTTAAAATCCGCTTATTTAGATGAAACATTCTACATTGGGGATGATAAATTAGGCACTCTTGCAAGTCTTAAATCTAAAGAAGAGATGCTTGGAGAAATCATTGGATTACTTCAGTCGCCAATCAGAAATATCCTTTCTGCTCTTCAAAATCAAGACAAAATGAAAGAAGAAGGTGTTGAGTAAGCCTTCGAATAATAAGACACTCAAAAACAAATAGATAAATCGTTTAACAACAAAAAAAACATTAAAATGTCAGATTTAAAAAACTTAGCGGAAACGCTTGTAAACTTAACAGTAAAAGATGTAAATGAATTAGCGCAAATTCTTAAAGATGAGTACGGTATTGAGCCTGCTGCTGCTACTGTGGTAGCTGCTGCTGGTGGTGCTGGTGATGCTGCTGAAGAGAAAACAGAATTTGATGTGATCTTAAAATCAGCTGGTGCTTCTAAATTAGCCATCGTAAAATTAGTTAAAGACTTAACTGGTGCTGGTCTTAAAGAAGCTAAAGACATCGTAGATGGTGCGCCTGCTCCAATCAAAGAAGGTGTATCTAAAGACGAAGCTGAGGCTTTGAAAAAGCAATTAGAAGAAGCTGGTGCAGAGGTAGAATTAAAATAATTCTTACATCGGATAACCAAACTAAAAGGCACTTCTCTTCGGAGAGGTGCTTTTTTTTATGTGCAATGTTTTTTTTGGAAAATAATCCTCACAAATGCGATGCAAGTTAAAATTTTTCCGCTTTTTTTGAGAAATAATCTTGATAATTCTATCTAAAATAGAGAGCGACTGATTATATTGATAACCGCTCAATAAGAAAAGGATTTGCATTTCCCTATAAAATGTTGTATATTTGCACTTCATTTTGAACAAAAAAGACTTTTAAATATAATACTGAAATGTAAAGCTCTATCCCTTAATGGGTTAGGGTTTTGGTGTGTTGTATTTTGAGGTCTTGCTGTTTCGGGTGAATCTAAAAATATTTTGCACTACGCCGTGAAAAGATATACCGGAGTTGCAGTTAGAAAGTTTTGAGAGCAATCCAAAAGGGCTTTAAAGAATCTAATAGGTAACTCTATTTTTCCTGTCCACTTGCTCCCTCACTACTTTCTGATATTTTTAAAAAAAGTAACAAAATATTTTTAACTACAATCTTCTAAAGTTTTATGAGTAAATCAAAGACGACAAACAAAACTCAGGAAAATCAAAGAATCAATTTCTCGTCTGCGAAAGGAAGAATTGAAACGCCAGACTTTCTGGATATTCAGCTACAATCCTTCAAGGAGTTCTTCCAATTAGACACACTTCCGGAGCAAAGAGTACACGAAGGGCTCTACAAAACCTTCCAAGAAAATTTCCCAATTACAGACTCTCGCAACCAGTTTGTATTAGAATTTTTAGATTATTTGGTAGACTCACCGCGCTATTCTATTGAAGAATGTGTGGAGCGTGGGCTTACTTACTCTGTACCTTTAAAAGCAAGACTAAAGCTCTACTGTACAGATCCAGAATATGATGATTTCCAAACCGTTATCCAAGATGTTTATTTGGGAACTGTACCTTATATGACGCCTTCAGGCTCGTTCATTATCAACGGTGCAGAGCGTGTGGTGGTTACACAATTACACAGATCGCCAGGGGTATTCTTCGGGCAAACTTACCACGCCAACGGAACCAAACTTTACTATTCAAGAATTATCCCTTTCAAAGGCTCTTGGATGGAATTCACAACGGATATCAACAGCGTGATGTACGCTTATATAGACCGTAAGAAGAAATTACCACTCACCACGCTACTTAGAGCCATTGGCTACGAGTCTGATAAAGAAATCCTTCAGATTTTTGACTTGGCAGAAGAGGTTAAAGTTTCTAAAGCTGCTCTTAAAAAAGTAGAGGGGAGAACCTTAGCCGCCAGAGTATTGAACACTTGGTTTGAAGACTTCGTAGATGAAGATACTGGCGAGGTGGTATCTGTAGAAAGAAACGAAATTATATTAGATAGAGAAACGGTATTAGAGAAGGAGCACTTAGATTTAATTTTAGAATCTGGGGTGAAGACCATTCTTATCCACAATGAAAATACCAAAGAATTCTCCATCATCCAAAATACATTACAGAAAGACCCTACCAACTCAGAAAAAGAAGCGGTAGAGTACATCTATCGTCAGTTAAGAAACGCCGACCCACCAGATGAAGAAACCGCAAGAGGGATTATTGATAAACTCTTCTTCTCGGAACAAAGATATTCTTTGGGCGAGGTAGGCCGTTACAGATTGAATAAAAAATTAGGACTTAATGTAGATGAAAGCGTACAGGTATTAACCAAAGAAGACATTATCAGCATTGTTAAGCACCTGATTGAGTTAGCCAACTCTAAAGCCGAGGTGGATGATATTGACCACTTATCGAACAGAAGAATTAGAACCGTAGGAGAGCAATTGGCAGGGCAGTTTGGTGTAGGGCTTTCCCGTATCGCCAGAACCATTCGTGAGCGGATGAATGTTCGTGATAATGAGTTGTTTAGTCCAACAGATTTGGTGAATGCGAAGACCTTAACTTCGGTTATCAACTCTTTCTTCGGGACCAACCAACTTTCTCAGTTTATGGATCAAACCAACCCACTATCAGAGGTAACCCATAAACGAAGATTATCCGCATTAGGACCTGGTGGTCTTTCCAGAGAGAGAGCAGGTTTTGAGGTGCGAGATGTTCACCATACGCACTACGGAAGAATTTGTCCTATTGAAACACCAGAAGGACCAAACATCGGTTTGATTTCCTCTTTGGGACTTTATGCTAAAATCAACAATTTAGGATTTATAGAAACCCCATACCGCAAGGTAGAAAATGGTAAAGTGGACTTATCTGCAGCGCCTATTTTCCTCAATGCTGAAGATGAAGAATCTAAAATCATTGCCCAAGCGAATGTGGAGTTGGCAGAAGATGGCACCTTTGAAACCGACAGAATCATCGCCCGTTTAGATGGGGATTATCCTGTGGTAGAGCCAGAGCAAGTGGATTTAATAGATGTAGCCCCTAACCAAATTTCGGGGATTTCCGCTTCGCTTATTCCGTTCTTGGAACACGATGATGCGAACCGTGCCCTCATGGGATCTAACATGATGCGCCAGGCGGTACCTTTATTGAAACCACAAGCGCCAATTGTAGGAACTGGTTTAGAAAAGCAAGTGGCTAAAGATTCCAGAATCCTCATCAATGCGGAAGGCTCAGGGGTGGTAGAGTATGTAGATGCAGAAAAAATCGTCATTAAGTACGATAGAACGGAGGATGAAGATATCATCAACTTTGATTCTGCAACCAAAACTTACCACTTAACCAAGTTTAGAAAAACCAACCAATCCACCACCATTACTCTAAAACCAATCGTAAGAGCGGGAGATAGAGTAGAGAAGGGACAGGTGCTTTGTGATGGCTATGCCACAGAAAAAGGCGAGTTGGCTTTAGGTAGAAACTTGGTGGTAGCGTTTATGCCATGGAAGGGTTATAACTTTGAGGATGCCATCGTAATCAATGAAAAAGTGGTGCGCGAGGACTGGTTCACCTCTATCCATGTAGATGAGTACTCTCTTGAAGTGAGAGATACCAAATTGGGTATGGAAGAACTCACCGCAGATATTCCTAATATTTCTGAAGATGCCACTAAGGATTTAGATGAAAATGGTATGATTAGAATTGGGGCAGAGGTAAAACCTGGGGACATCCTCATCGGTAAAATTACCCCTAAAGGAGAGTCTGACCCTACACCAGAAGAAAAACTCTTGAGAGCCATCTTCGGAGATAAAGCAGGAGATGTGAAAGACGCTTCCCTAAAAGCCGATTCTTCTCTAAGAGGTGTGGTGATTGATAAAAAACTCTTCTCCAGAAACATCAAAGATAAGAAGAAGAGAAACGAAGAGAAAATCAAGCTGGAAGAGGTAGAAACCACTTATAGAGCTAAGTTTAACGAACTTAGAAGCATCCTTTTAGAAAAGTTGAACACCATCGTTAATGGTAAAACTTCCCAAGGCGTTAAAAACGATTTAGGCGAAGAAATCATTGCCAAAGGAGCTAAATTCACAATGAGACTCCTCCAATCGGTGGAAGATTATATGAATGTTAGCGGTTCAGACTGGACAGTAGATGCAGACAAAAATGAATTGATTAAACAATTGATTCATAACTATAAAATCAAATACAACGACCTACAGAGTTATAAAAACCGTGAGAAATACGCCATTTCTATCGGTGATGAACTACCAGCAGGTATCATCAAATTAGCGAAAGTGTACATCGCGAAGAAGCGTAAACTCAATGTAGGGGACAAAATGGCAGGGCGCCACGGTAACAAAGGGATTGTCTCTCGTATCGTGCGCGAAGAAGATATGCCATTCTTAGAAGATGGAACACCAGTAGACATCGTGCTTAACCCACTTGGGGTACCTTCTCGTATGAACATCGGACAGATTTACGAAACGGTGCTCGGTTGGGCTGGTAAACAATTAGGACTTAAATTTGCCACACCAATTTTCGATGGGGCTAAATTAGACCAAATTACCGAATATACAGAGAAAGCAGGCTTGCCAATCTACGGAAATACCTACCTTTACGATGGTGGTACAGGGGAGCGCTTTACGCAACCAGCCACAGTGGGGGTAATCTATATGCTGAAATTAGGCCACATGGTAGATGATAAGATGCACGCGCGTTCTATCGGACCATACTCACTCATCACGCAACAGCCATTAGGTGGTAAAGCTCAGTTTGGTGGTCAGCGTTTCGGAGAGATGGAGGTGTGGGCATTAGAAGCCTTCGGAGCCTCCAACATCTTGAGAGAAATCTTGACCGTGAAGTCTGATGATGTGGTAGGTAGAGCCAAAACTTATGAAGCAATAGCCAAAGGCGAAGCGATGCCAGAACCAGGCATTCCAGAATCTTTCAATGTATTGCTACATGAGCTACAAGGACTTGGACTTGATGTAAGACTTGAAGAATAATTTTTTCGAATTTGAAAGTCTAAAAATCTAAAATCTAAACTAATGTCAAATAAAAATAAAACAAGTAGATTTAATAAAATCTCAATCGGTTTAGCCTCACCAGAGTCTATTTTACAAGAATCAAGAGGAGAGGTTCTAAAACCAGAAACGATCAACTACCGTACCCACAAACCAGAAAGGGATGGACTTTTCTGCGAGAAAATATTCGGTCCCGTTAAGGATTACGAATGTGCCTGCGGAAAATACAAACGTATCCGTTACAAAGGTATCGTGTGTGACCGCTGTGGGGTAGAGGTGACAGAGAAAAAAGTGCGTAGAGAGCGCATCGGGCATATCAACTTGGTGGTGCCAGTAGCACATATTTGGTATTTCCGCTCTTTACCAAACAAAATAGGTTATCTTTTAGGATTACCATCTAAAAAATTGGATATGATTATCTATTATGAAAGATATGTCGTTATCCAACAAGGTATCGCTAAAAAAGCAGACGGTTCTGATTTTGAAGAAATGGAATTCTTAACAGAAGAAGAATATTTAGACATTTTAGAAACCCTGCCAGTAGAAAACCAATACCTTGATGATTCTGACCCTAACAAGTTTGTAGCTAAAATGGGTGCAGAAGCCATAGAGGAGCTTCTTAGAAGAATTGATTTAGACCAACTCTCTTATGATTTAAGACACAAGGCACACAACGAAACTTCTAAACAAAGAAGAACCGAAGCCCTCAAAAGACTCTCCGTGGTAGAAGCCCTTAGAGATGCCAACACCCGTATGATCAACCGCCCAGAGTGGATGGTGATGCGTGTGCTACCGGTAATCCCGCCAGAGCTTAGACCATTGGTGCCGTTAGATGGTGGGCGTTTCGCCACTTCGGATTTAAATGACCTATACCGAAGAGTCATCATTAGAAACAACCGTCTGAAAAGACTTCTTGAAATCAAAGCCCCAGAGGTGATTTTAAGAAACGAGAAGCGTATGCTTCAAGAAGCGGTAGATTCATTATTTGATAACACCAGAAAATCATCAGCGGTAAAATCCGAGAGCAACAGACCATTAAAATCATTATCCGATTCTTTAAAAGGAAAACAAGGGCGTTTCCGTCAGAACCTCTTAGGGAAAAGGGTGGACTACTCTGCGCGTTCCGTAATTGTGGTAGGACCAACTTTGGAACTCCACGAATGCGGTATCCCTAAAGATATGGCCGCCGAACTTTACAAACCATTTATCATCAGAAAATTGATTGAAAGAGGGATTGTAAAAACTGTAAAATCGGCAAAGAGAATCATCGATAGAAAAGAACCTGTGGTGTACGACATCCTTGAAAATGTAATGAAAGGACACCCCGTACTTCTCAACAGAGCGCCTACCCTCCACCGTTTGGGGATCCAAGCGTTCCAACCAAAGATGATCGAAGGGAAAGCCATCCAGCTCCACCCATTGGTAACCACGGCTTTTAACGCCGACTTCGATGGTGACCAGATGGCGGTGCACTTGCCACTCGGGCCAGAGGCGATTTTGGAAGCACAACTTTTGATGCTCGGTTCTCAGAACATTTTGAACCCTGCCAACGGCTCGCCAATTACGGTACCATCTCAGGACATGGTATTGGGGCTTTATTTTATGACTAAAGAAGCCCACTCTACCGAAGACCACAAGGTGAAAGGCGAAGGGCTGGTATTCTACTCTCCAGAAGAAGCAGAAATTGCTTACAACGAAGGTAGAGCTTCCCTCAATGCCAAAGTGAAGTGTAAACTCCCAGTAAAAGAGAACGGTATTTTAGTAACCAAACTCATAGAAACCACTGTAGGTAGAATTTTATTTAACCAAATTGTACCAGAAGAAATCGGATACATCAATGAGCTTTTAACGAAGAAATCATTGAGAAATGTCATCGGTAAAATCTTGGCAGAAACCGACTTCCCAACCACGGTTAAATTCTTGGATAGAATGAAAGATTTAGGTTATACCAACGCCTTTAAAGGTGGTCTTTCCTTCAGCCTTGCAGATATTGTGGTGCCAGAAGAAAAAAGAACAATGATTGGTAATGCCGTAGAGAGCGTAGATGAGATTAAAGCCAACTATAATATGGGGCTTATCACAGATACAGAGCGTTATAACCAAGTGATTGATGTCTGGACCAATACCAATGCCAACCTCACCGAGATGATTATGAGCCGAATGAAAACCGACCAAGGCGGCTTCAACTCGGTATATATGATGTTGGATTCTGGAGCGAGGGGTTCCAAAGAGCAGATCCGCCAGCTTTCAGGGATGCGTGGTTTGATGGCAAAACCTCAAAAAGCAGGTTCCGTAGGGGCAGAGATTATTGAAAACCCTATTGTAGCCAACTTTAAAGAGGGGCTTTCCATCTTGGAGTACTTTATCTCTACCCACGGTGCGCGTAAAGGTCTTGCGGATACCGCCCTTAAAACGGCAGATGCGGGGTACCTCACCAGAAGATTGGTGGATGTGGCACAAGATGTCATCATTACCGAAGATGACTGTGGTACACTAAGAGGTGTAGAAGTAACGCCGCTTAAGAAAAATGATGAAATTGTAGAAAAACTATCTGAAAGAATTTTAGGTAGAATTTCTCTTCACGATATTTATGACCCAGAAAACGATAACATCATCGTAGAGGCAGATGCCCTAATTGATGAAGATTTAGCGAAGAAAATAGAAGACGCAGGTATAGAATCTGTGGAAGTTCGTTCGCCGCTCACTTGTGAGTCTAAGCGAGGCATCTGTGCTAAGTGTTACGGTAGAAACTTAGCCACTGGCAAGATGATCCATATGGGAGAAGCTGTGGGCGTTATCGCGGCACAATCCATTGGGGAGCCTGGTACTCAGCTGACTTTGAGAACCTTCCACCAAGGGGGTACTGCGGGGAATGTCTCAGAAAATCCTTCCATCGTTGCCAAAAGAGATGGTATCGTGGAGATGGACGAGGTAAGAACCATTACTTCCGAAGACGAAGAAGGCAACAAGGCAGAAATCGTGGTATCGCGTTCTACGGAATTCCGTTTGGTAGCAGATAATGCCAACAGAACACCAATTATGGTTGCGAATGTACCTTATGGTTCCATCTTATCTGTAAAACCTGGGGACAAAGTGAAAAAAGGAGACCTCATTGCGAAGTGGGATCCTTATAACGCGGTAATTATTGCCGAAACTTCAGGTAAAGTAGAGTACGAAGACATCATTAAAGGGGTATCTTTCCAACTTGAAATTGATGAACAAACAGGATTTGAGGAAAAAGTAATCTCCGAATCAAGAAATAAAAAAGCCGTACCTACACTTAGAGTGGTAGATTCCAAAGGCGTAGAGCAGAAATCTTACAACTTGCCAGTGGGCGCCCACTTAATGGTTAACGATGGCGAGAAGATTAAAGCAGGTAAAATCTTGATTAAAATCCCAAGAAAATCAGCGAAAGCAGGGGATATCACTGGTGGTCTTCCAAGGGTAACCGAACTCTTTGAAGCCAGAAACCCTTCTAACCCTGCCGTAGTAACGGAGATTGATGGGGTGGTATCTTACGGTAAAATCAAGAGAGGTAACCGTGAGCTCATCGTGGAGTCTAAAACGGGAGAAATTAAGAAATATCTCGTTAAACTATCTAACCAGATTTTGGTTCAAGAAAACGACTTCGTGAAGGCGGGAGCACCACTTTCTGATGGTTCTGTTACGCCGAACGACATCTTAGCGATTAAAGGCCCTACCGCCGTACAAGAGTATTTGGTGAATGAAATTCAGGAAGTTTACCGTCTACAAGGGGTAAAAATTGATGACAAACACTTTGAAATCATTGTAAGACAGATGATGACCAAAGTAGAAATTGTAGATGGTGGTGATACTCAATTCTTAGAAGGCAGCTTAGAGCACAAGTTAGACTTCATCCAAGAAAACGAAAGAGTATTCGGAATGAAAGTCGTAACCGACCCTGGAGACTCTCAAGAACTGAAAGCTGGTCAAATGATTACAGCAAGAGAGTTGAGAGATGAAAACTCTAAGCTGAAGCGTGAAGATCTGAAACTGGTAGAAGTTCGTGAGGCGCTTACTGCAACGGCACATCCTGTATTACAAGGGATTACCAGAGCGGCATTGCAGACCAAGTCGTTTATGTCGGCAGCATCGTTCCAAGAAACCACGAAGGTGCTTAACGAGGCAGCAGTATCTGGTAAGGTAGATGCACTGAACGGTCTTAAAGAAAATGTTATCGTAGGACACAGAATTCCTGCAGGTACGGGACTTAAAGATTATCAGAGCTTTATCGTAGGCTCTAACAAAGAGTTTGAAGATTTAAACTAAAATAATAACCCGAAAGTTTGAAAGGTTAAAGAATATTTGTATTTTTAGCCTTTCAAATTTTCAAAATTAAAAAATAAAATTATGGACAACAATCAAAACCAAGATCCAAACAACATCAACATTGAATTGAATGAAGTAGTAGCAGCAGGTGTTTATGCTAATTTAGCATTAGTTAACCACTCGCCATCAGAGTTTGTATTAGACTTTATCCAGCTTATGCCAGGAGTACAGCAAGCTAAAGTAAGATCAAGAGTGATCTTAGCACCGCTACATGCTAAGAGAGTGCTTAACGCGCTTCAGCAAAACATTGCAAACTACGAGCAACAGTTTGGAGAAATTAAAGAAGTAGAGCCTTTCGTTCTTGGCGGTAACAATGCCCCACAAGCGTAAGACCTTATCACTTTATATTTAAAAAAATTCTCAGTCCTCACAGGGCTGAGAATTTTTTTTGGATATTTTTGTGGAAATACACTTTTATTTATAGAAATATTTAGTTGCACAAAGAAAAGCGTAAAAAATCATATCTTTGCAGAATGATAAAAATAGGGCGTATAGAATTGCCAGAATTTCCGCTATTGCTGGCACCTATGGAAGATGTGAGCGACCCCCCATTTCGGCGGTTGTGCAAGCAACAGGGCGCAGATATGATGTACTCGGAGTTCATCTCCTCAGAGGGGTTGATCAGAGATGCCATAAAATCTAAACAGAAATTAGACATTTTTGATTACGAAAGACCTGTCGGCATTCAGATTTTTGGAGGCGATGAGGAAGCGATGTCCCTCTCTGCCAAGATTGTAGAAACCGTAGCCCCCGATTTGGTAGACATCAACTTTGGCTGTCCTGTTAAAAAAGTGGTGTCTAAGGGCGCTGGGGCAGGCGTGCTCAAAGATATAGATTTAATGGTGAGGCTCACCAAAGCGGTGGTCAGCTCCACGCATTTGCCAGTCACGGTTAAAACCCGCCTCGGTTGGGATACGGAGCACATCAACATTGATGAAGTGGCAGAACGCTTGCAAGAAACAGGCATCAAAGCCTTGACCATCCACGCCAGAACGCGCGCCCAAATGTACAAAGGCGAGGCTGATTGGGAGCACATCTCGCGCATCAAACAAAACCCTAATATAGAAATTCCAATCTTTGGTAATGGCGATATAGATTCGCCTCAAAAAGCTTTGGAGTATAGACAAAAATATGCTTGCGATGGCGTGATGATAGGGCGTGCTGCCATTGGCTACCCTTGGATTTTTAACGAAATCAAACATTTCTTCGCTACGGGGGAGTTGCTACCGCCGCCTACTATGGCAGACCGCCTGACCGCCGTAAGGCACCATGCGGAGTGGAGTGCCGAATGGAAAGGCGAGCGCTTAGGCTTGATAGAAATGAGGCAACATTACAGCAACTATTTCCGAGGCATTCCCCACTTTAAGGAATACCGCAAGCGCTTTTTAGAAATTCTAAGTTTGGCAGAAATGGAGCAACTCATCAAGGAGATTAAAGAAGAAATGGACTTCAGCACCATAACGCCTTCAGTATAAACCATAAGACATCCACTATGCAGATTATATCTTATAATGTTAATGGCATCCGTGCAGCTTTTAATAAAGGACTTTTAGATTGGCTGACCATAGCGGCGCCAGAGGTCATTTGTTTTCAAGAGAGCAAAGCCAGCCCAGAGCAAATAGAAACCACCAAAATAGAAGAGGCAGGCTACCATAATTATTGGTTTTCAGCGGAGAGAAAAGGTTACAGCGGTGTAGGCATCGCCGCGAAAATAGAGCCGAAACGTATAGAATACGGTTGCGGTATAGACGCTTACGATAGGGAAGGTAGAATTATCCGCGCCGATTTTGAGGATTGCTCCGTGATTTCCGTTTATGTGCCTTCGGCATCTAATATAGAGCGCTTGGATTTTAAAATGCAGTTTTGTTATGACTTTTTGGACTACATCAAAACTTTAAGAAAAAGCATTCCCAACCTCATTATCTCTGGGGATTTTAATATTTGTCACCAAGCGATAGATATCCACGATCCTGTGCGACTGAAAAATGTTTCGGGCTTTTTACCCATAGAACGCCAGTGGATGACAGACTTTATGGCAGAATGTGGGCTGATTGACAGTTTTAGATTTTTTAATGATGAACCCAACCATTATTCGTGGTGGAGTTATCGGCAGAATGCCAGAGCGAGGAACAAAGGCTGGCGTTTGGATTACCATTTTGTGGCAGAATCCCTCAAAGAACGCTTAAAAAGAGGTGTGATCCTCAGCGAGGTTTACCATTCTGACCATTGTCCCGTATTGGTAGGCTTATAAAATTGGCAAGGCATCAATAAAAATAAAAACCACCGTTACATAGCGTTTCGGTGGTTTTTGGTTAAAAGATAACAAAAGCTATAAGCCGGATTCTGTACCCCAAAAGGGGTGCTTGTTATTTATCTACGCAGAGGCATTGCTGCCTTGCTTGAGCTGCTTACCCCTCGGCATTGGGCGGGCTACCCTTGGTTGCCGATATACTTAGCATTGCACCGCATAGAGTTTACCTGATTTCACTACAGCCTAACTGTACTTGCTTTCTGTTGCACTGGTCCTCGTATCACTACGGACGGCGGTTAGCCGCTATGCTGCCCTATGGTGTCCGGACTTTCCTCTTTGTGTCTGGCACAAAGCAACAAGCCACTCTTGTTATCAAGCCGCAAAGATAAGCCTTTTTTTCTCAATGAAAAATTCCGATGCAGGCTTCAATAAAAAGAACCCCCCCCCCCATTTTTATCTTCTGATGAAAGGCAGGCTATTGGCGTGCTCAATTTATTTTTATATCTTTACGCAAAATATTGATTCTTGAAAAAAACATTAGTGCTTTTTGCCCATCCTTTTTTGGAACATTCGGTGTTTAACGCCCAAGTGATAGAGGTTTATCAAGGGGTGGAGGGACTCACATTCCGAGATTTATATGAGGAATACCCAGACTTCCACATTGCGGCGTTTAGGGGAGCGCAAGCGGATAAAAGCTTATGATAAAATTGTGTTTCATTTCCCTTTGATATGGTTGAGTGTGCCGCCTTTGCTTAGCTTATGGCTCAGCGAGGTTTTAGATATGCGCTGGCTGAACAAACTTCAAGATAGTCCGCTGAAAGACAAACGCGCCCTGATTGTGGTGACCACGGGCGGCTCGGAGGCGGCGTTTAGTCCAGAAGGGATGTACCAATATCCATTAGAAAACTATTTGGCGCCGTTGGCAAAGAGCTTGGAACTGACGGGCGTGCGCGTGGAGAGGATGATTCCCATTTATACCGCCAAACAGAAAGATCAGCACTATGTGGGTGAGGTAAAAACTTTAATTCAACAATTTATAAATTCTAATTGAAATGTCGGAGGGGATATTTACGATAGCTTTAGTTTATTTGGGCGCTGCCATCACTTTGGTGCCTATCGTGCGGAAATTGGGGTTTAGCTCGGTTATTGGCTACATTATTGGTGGGATTTTGGTGGGACCTTTTGTTTTGAAACTAACAGGAAATGCCCAAGATGTGATGCATAGCACAGAATTTGGCGTGGTGATGTTGCTCTTTATCATTGGTTTAGAGTTGGAACCGCGTAAATTTTGGGCGATGCGGCGGAGCATTTTAGGCTTAGGCTTTTCGCAATTGGCGCTGACCTTTACGCTGGTTTATCTGATTCTCTATGCTTCAGGTTGGGCTACCACACCTAATTTGGTGATTTCCTTGGCTTTCGCGATGTCCTCCACAGCCATCGTTCTACAAACTTTAAAAGAAAAGAACCTCTTTAATACCGTTTCTGGCGAAGCCTCATTTTCTACTTTATTATTTCAAGATATTGCCGTAATCCCGATACTGGCACTCTTGCCGATGCTCTCGGCATCTGGACAATCAGAGAACGAAGCCCTTTTGATCACCTATCTTCCCGATTGGCTGCAGCCTTTTTCCGTGATATTAGGTGTGGGTGTGCTGATTCTTTTGGGGCGATATGTGTTCGTGCCGTTCCTCCGCTATGTCTCCCGCAGCGGAATGAATGAGCTCCTTACAGCCTCTTCCTTATTCCTACTTGTGGGCGTATCAGAACTGATGATTATCGCAGGGCTAAGCCCAGCATTAGGGGCTTTTTTGGCTGGTGTTATGTTAGCGAATAGCGAGTTCAGACACGAATTGGAGAGCCAGATAGACCCCTTCAAAGGATTGCTGTTGGCAGTGTTTTTTGTGAGCGTGGGCTCTACCATCAATTTTGATATAATCCGCCAAGATCCTATGTTCATCTTTTCAATGGTGATGATGATTATCATAGTTAAGTTCTTGGTACTCTTTGTGGTAGGGCGTTTATTTAAGATGAGCAACGACCAAAATTTCCTCTATGCTTTTGGAATGTCTCAGGTTGGAGAGTTTGCATTTGTCATCATCACTTTTGCCACAAAATTATACCTATTAACCGATGTGGAAAGCTCGCAAATGGTCTCCGTTGTGGCGATTTCTATGATGAGCACACCTTTTCTATTGCTACTGAATGAGAGGATTATAGCCCCTAATTTCAATGTCAAACAAGAGGAAGACACTACGGATTTTAATTTGGAACAACTCAGGCAGAAGAAAATTATCATCGTGGGTTTTGGGCATTTTGGAAGTACCGTAGGGCGTTTATTGAAAATCAGTGGGGTTAAGGCAACCATTCTCGATAATGATTCTAACAGGGTGAATATTCTTCGGCAACAGGGCTTTCAGGTGTATTATGGCGATGCCCGCCGCTTGGAAATTCTACGGGTGGCAGGTGCCGAGCAAGCGGAGATTTTGGTGCTGTGCTTAGATGACCCCGAGGGGAATAAATTCTTGATCCAACTCGCCAAGCGGCATTTCCCGCATCTTAAAATATTTGTGAGAGCCAGAAACCGTTTTGACGCCTATGAATTCATCAATGATGGCGTGGAGCATATTTATAGAGAAACTTTGGAAACGGCGGTGAATATGGGTGTGGACATTCTGCACGCATCAGGGTTTAGAAAATACGCTGCACGCCGCTTAGCCAATAGGTTTGTGGCGATAGATAAAGACTCTACCGTGCGTTTGGCGCGACAAGATATTGATAGCGATACCACCTTTACCATCAAAGAATCTTTGGAGCGTGAGGCTCGCCTTTTGGCAGATGACAATATCTCCTTTGAGGAAGACCATTGGTTGGATGAAGAGGCATAAACCAAAGCTGTGGGCATTGCTGAGGTTAAGGCTTTGCTATCTGTATTATAATTAGTAAATTTGCCCTCTTAAATTAAGAATCATTATGCAGTTATCCGAACAAGAAATTATCCGTAGAGAGAAATTACAGAAGCTGTCACAAATGTGCATCAATGCCTTTCCAGCTGATGAATACGCTATATCTGATACCACCGCCAGCATCAAACAAAACTTCCAAGAAGGCAAAGCCGTAAAGTTGGCAGGACGGTTGATGTCGCGCCGTATTCAGGGGAAAGCTTCCTTTGCAGAATTGCAAGATGCCGAAGGGCGCATTCAGATTTATTTCAATCGTGATGAGGTATGCCCAGGGGAAGATAAAACCCTTTACAACGAGGTTTATAAGCACTTGTTAGACATCGGCGATATTATCGGTATAGAGGGCGAATTGTTCAAAACCCAAGTGGGAGAGATGACGGTAATGGTTAAAAATTTTACCCTTCTCACCAAAGCGCTTCGCCCGCTACCACAAGCTAAAATAGATGAAAACGGCGTGGTACACGATGCCTTTAACGACCCTGAACTCCGCTACAGACAGCGCTATGTGGATTTAACGGTTAACCCTCAGGTTAAAGAAATTTTTGTGAAGAGAACCAAACTCTTCAATGCGATGCGCCAGTTTTTTAATGATGCAGGCTATTTTGAAGTGGAAACGCCTATCCTACAAGCCATTCCTGGGGGAGCGGCAGCCAGACCATTCATCACCCATCACAATGCTTTGGATATTCCGCTATATATGAGGATTGCCAATGAGTTGTATTTAAAACGCTTGATTGTCGGCGGTTTTGATGGCGTGTATGAATTCTCAAAAAACTTCCGAAACGAAGGAATGGATAGAACGCACAACCCAGAATTTACCGCGATGGAAATCTATGTGGCGTATAAAGATTACCACTGGATGATGGACTTCACGGAAAAACTTTTGGAACACTGCGCTACGGCGGTTAACGGCACGCCAGTTTCTCAGTTTGGGGAACATACCATCAATTGGAAAGCCCCATACCCACGGATTTCTATGACGGAAGCTATTAAAAAATACACAGGTTTTGATATTACAGGAAAAACCGAGGAGGAGCTCAGAACTTTCGCGCAATCTATTGGTATTGAGGTGAATGAAACGATGGGCAAAGGCAAACTTATCGATGAGATTTTTGGCGAAAAGTGCGAAGGCAACTTTATCCAGCCGACTTTCATCACGGATTATCCGATTGAAATGTCGCCGCTGACCAAAAAACACCGTAGCCAAGAGGGACTTACAGAGCGCTTTGAATTGATGGTTTGCGGAAAAGAAATTGCGAACGCTTACTCTGAGCTTAACGACCCTATCGACCAAAGAGAGCGCTTTGAGGAACAACTTAAACTATCCGAAAAAGGCGATGATGAGGCGATGTTCATCGATCAAGATTTCATCCGTGCCTTGGAATACGGAATGCCGCCAACAGCTGGTTTAGGCATCGGTATGGACAGATTGGTGATGTTCTTAACCAACAATGCCTCTATCCAAGAGGTGCTGTTCTTCCCACAGATGAAACCCGAAAAACTACAACCCAAAGTAGAACTCAACGAGGAGGAACAAATCATCCTCTCCATATTAGACCGCCAAGAAGGTGCCCAACCTTTGGCAGAGGTGAAGAACCAAGCGGGGCTTTCTGGCAAAAAATGGGACAAAGCCACAAAAAACCTGACCAAGCACCATTTAATCAAAGTAGAAAAAATAGATGAGGTGCTGATGATGAGCAAAAGCTAACTTATCCATTATAAGATCCATTGGCGGCAGGTTTCTTTAGAGATTTGTCGCCTTTGGCTTTATTGGAACTCTTTTTTTGAGGTGATAGCAAGGCATATTCACCGATAGCCGCCATATTTCTAAACCAAAAATCTTATCTTTGCAAAATGCCAGTGATTACGCTTACTTCGGACTACGGACTGATAGACCCTCGTGTGGGCGCTATTAAAGGGAGCATTATCTCTTTAAAGGAAGATGCCAGAATCATTGATTTAACGCACCAGATAGAACCTTATAACCTCCTGCAGACCGCATACATCGTTCGGAATGCTTACCGCCATTTCCCTAAAGGTACCGTGCATTTAATCGCGGTGGATAGTTTTTACCATCAGGATAGAAAAGCCTTGGTGTATAAGGTGGATGGGCATTATTTCGTAACTGTGGATAATGGGGTTATGGGGCTGATTTTTTTTGACATTAAACCTGATGAAATTTATGAAATTACCATCAATAATAGGTTTGATGATGAGGTGCGCTTTACCGCTACGGATATTTTAGTGCCTGCGGCGGTGCATTTGCATAATGGAGGATTGCCAGAGGTCATCGGTAGAAAGTACGCTACACCAAAGGAAATCTCGTTCCCAAGGCCTATCTATACCGACAAAATGATGGTAGGGCAGATGCTTTACATTGATAATTTTGGCAATGCGGTGTCCAATATCAGCAGAACTTTTTTTAATGAAAAAGCGGTGCTTTATTCTCAGTTTGCCATTAAATTTAGAAATTATACCTTCACAAAAGTTTACCAGCAATACACAGATGTGGTAACAGATTGGCAACGAGAAAGCGAATACCACGGCAAATCTTTGGCTATTTTTAATGATGCCGACTTGTTAGAAATCGCTATCTATAAGGGCTCTCGGCAGAATGGCGCACAGTCTTTATTGGGCATCAATATCGGCGAAAATATATATATAGAATTTCAATAATGGATAGATTGTAATATGGCAAATTTGATTATAAAAGCCCTGCATATCATCTTTATGGTGAGTTATTTCGCTGGGATTTTCTACTTGGTGAGGCTGTTGGTGTACTATAAAGATACAGACGCGTTTCCAGAACCGAAGCAAAGTATTCTGCGCACCCAATATGCCTACATGGCGAAGCGCCTTTGGGATATCATCATCTTGCCCGCTGGCGTGCTGATGCTGGTTTTTGGATTATGCTTAATTTACCTCAATCCATATCTTTTAAAAATGCCTTGGTTTCATTTAAAATTAACCTTTTTGGTGGGCTTGGCTGCGTATCATTATTGGTGCTGGCGGCAGGTGCAAGGGCTCCAGAACTTAAAAAACGAAACCCTAAACATCGCGAATATCAAGCTGAGGCAAGCCAATGAAGTGGCGACTTTTATATTATTTTTAGTGGTCTTCACCGTGATTTTAAAAGCCAATGTGTTAGCGTATTGGTGGCAATTGTTGCTCGGCTTTTTAGGCATTGTGGTTTTAATTATGGTGACCGTTAAATTAGTCAATAAAAATAAAAAATAAGCGTTTAGAAGGGTATGATTTCCATTTTCAAAAAAGACTTTAGAGCCTATTTATCGGGTGGTGTAGCATGGGCGGCTATCGCGATTTTTAGCATCATCAGCACTTTATTTCTATTTTTCTTTGAGAATAGTTTTAATCTTTTTGATATTGGCTCTGCTTCTATGCAGCCTTATTTTGCGCTGTCGCCGTGGTTGTTGCTTTTTATTATCCCTGTGCTGAGTATGAAATCTTTTGCCGAAGAACAGCAGAATGGCACGCTCTATTGGCTTTTTTCTCAACCTGTTAGCACTTTGAGCTTAGTGGTGGGCAAGTGGGCAGCGGTCTTTGTGGTGGGGCTATTGTGCTTGTTGCCATCGTGTGTTATCGTAGCGACTTTATCTAATTTAAGCGTGACCGAAGATCATTTAGATATGGGGATGATGTGGGGCGGCTATGGCGGATTGTTACTTCTTATTGCGGCTTTTTCTGGCGTGGGCATTTGGGCATCGTCGCATGCTTCTAACCAAATGATGGCGTATCTGATGGGGACAGGCGCTAATTTTATCCTCTATTTCGGGATAGAACAATTGGCGAGCTATAAACTGTTGGGCAGCGCCGATTATTGGCTGCAAAACTTCGGTTTTTATTATCACTATATGAGTTTTACACGCGGGCTGGTGGACAGTAGAGATGTTAGTTATTTTCTGTTGGTGCTGGTGCTGAGCCTCGGAGCAACTTATTATTTTATCAATAAAAAGAAATCATAAAATGAAAGTAGGTATCAAAAATAAATTTTGGTGGATAGGCGCTGCTGTGGTGCTTCTTTTGGGGTGTTTAGGCGTTTGGTATCAGAGGTTAGATTTAACTCAGGAAAAGCGCTATACCTTGTCAGATGCCACAGTGGAAGTCTTAAAATCTGTAAAAAAGCCACTCAAAATTGAAATTTATTTAGACGGCGATTTTCCTGCATCGTTTAAACAACTCCAGAGCGAAACCCAGTTTATGGTGGAGGCTTTTCGAAAAATCAACCCTAAAATAGACTATACTTTTATAGACCCCATTAAGACCAAAATGTCGCAAGATACCCTAATGGCGATGGGGATGTCGCCCTCCATTTTACCAGATATGAAAGATGGCAAGGTATCAGAGATTGTGCTATTTCCGTACGCCGTGTTTAAGTATGATGGCTATGGCGCCTCTACCTCGCTCATCGTGCAACAGATGGGTATTGATGCGAATCAGCAACTGGCACAGTCCATAGACCATTTGGAGTATAATTTGGTTTCTCAGATTAAAAACCTTACCGAAAATCACAAAAAAAAACATCGGTATTTTAGTCAATCACGATGAACTGAAACCTGATGCATTTCAAGGCTTTGTCGATATGGCATTGGAGCGTTATAATGTAGGCCCCATCATCCCAGGAAAATCCACAGGGCTATCAACGGCAGATATTCCGAAACTAAAAAAAAATGGATGCTTTGGTGATTGCCAAACCGAGAAAACCCTTTAACGATGAGGAGAAACTGGTGATAGACCAATACATTATGAACGGTGGAAAAACCCTCTGGATGATAGATGCTGTAAACGCCGATATGGACACGCTATTCCACGCCAAAAGGATTATGGCATATCCTGTGGACCTCAACCTCACGGATTTCTTTTTCAATTATGGCATTCGGATTTCGCCCACTTTGGTTAAAGATTTTAAGAAAACAGCATTGGTGCGGTTGAGCGCTGGCGAAATTGCGGGCAACCCACAATATCAGAATTTCCTTTGGCCCTATTTCCCTTTGGGGATTGCAGAGGGCAACCAAGTGATTACCAAAAATATAGACCCCGTTAAGTTGGAATTTCCGACTTCTATTGATACTTTGGCGCGTGCGAACATTAAGAAAGAAGTCCTTTTTGAATCCAGTGACAGAACCACCACCAAGTCGGTGCCGAACTATGTCTCTCTGGCGGAGATTGTCAATGTAGATTCTTTGGGCGCTATGGAACGCCCCAGCGTACCGAAGATTTTTGCAGTAAGCTTGGAAGGGAAGTTCACTTCTGCCTATGCCTCGCGGAGTGAGCGGATGTCCTATCCACACTTTAAAAACCAAAGCCCAGAGAATAAAATGATCATTATTGCCGATGGCGATGTGGGCAGGAACCAAATCTTAAAAGGCGAGGCACTGCCATTGGGGGCAGATTTGCTGACCAACCAACAGTATGGCAACGAGCAATTTCTGCGTAATGCTTTGGATTGGCTGTTAGATGACAGCCAGCTGATGACGCTCAGAAACCGAAACATCAAAGTGAGGCTTTTAGACCGCCAGAGGATTAACGAGGAAAAAACCGAATGGCAATGGCTCAACCTCCTGTTGCCGCTGGGTATTTTGGCACTCTGTGCAGCCCTATGGCATTTTTGGCGAAGAAAATATTACCGCTAAATTTCGGTTTTTTAATGGAAAAATAGGTTGAGGCTCAGTTTTTATCCTTGACAAAATTCATATCGGGTATTTTATAAAAATTCCGTACTTTTGGACTTCATCTAAAAGAAAAGAAAAATGAGATACTTACAGTTAGGGAAAATTCCACAAAAAAGACATACCGTATTTAAGTCCCCAGAGGGCAATTTTTACTATGAGCAACTGTTTGGCACCGAGGGCTTTCACGGTATAGCCTCGCTATTGTACCATATCCATCGCCCTACGCAAATTAAATCGGTGGGGCAGACGGTAGATGTTACCCCAAAAATAGCGGTGGACAAAAACATTATCCCACGGATGTTCAAGGGGAAAAATGTGAAACCCGAAGCTGATTTCTTAGAGAGCCGAAAAGTCCTTTTACTCAATAATGATTTGAAAATGGGCTTAGCCAAACCACAGCAATCCACGCCGTATTTCTACAAAAATGCCGAGTGTGATGAGCTATTTTTCGTGCACGAAGGCTCTGGCGTGCTCAAAACTTTTGTGGGCAATATCCCGTTTGGAGTGGGGGATTATCTCATCATTCCGAGGGGCACCATTTATCAAATAGAGTTTGATACGCCAGAGAATGTCCTATTTTTCTTAGAAAGCCATTCGCCAATCTATACGCCTAAGCGCTACCGAAACGAGTTTGGACAACTGTTGGAACACTCGCCGTTCTGTGAGCGGGATATTATAGCCCCTACTTTTGTGGCGCCTCACGATGAACAGGGCGATTTCCTCATCAAAGTGAAAAAAGAAAACCAAATTACCGATTTCATCTACGCTACGCATCCTTTTGATGTGGTGGGCTGGGATGGCTATTTCTATCCATATAAATTCAATATCAAAAACTTTGAACCCATTACAGGGCGCGTGCATTTGCCGCCACCAATTCATCAGAATTTTGAAGCCCATAATTTTGTGGTTTGCTCCTTTGTAGCACGGCTTTACGACTATCATCCGCAGGCGATACCTGCCCCATACAACCACTCTAATATTGATAGCGATGAGGTTTTATTCTACACCGAGGGCGATTTTATGAGCCGCAACCATATTGATTTGATGGACTTCACGCTTCACCCAGGGGGCATTGTCCACGGGCCGCACCCAGGCGCTATGGAGCGGAGCATCGGTAAGAAATCCACGGAAGAATATGCCGTAATGGTGGACCCTTTCCGTCCTTTAAAAATTACAGAAGAGGCGCTAAAAATAGAAGACCCAGACTATGTGACCAGCTGGATAGAAGCGCCATAAACTAACCAAGATAATTATTAAATTACAATAAAATGCATCATTATGTATCCGCCGAAGAGGCGATATCCATTGTAGAAAGCGGCGAGCGTATTTTTATGCACGGCAGTGCCTGCACGCCCAATTATTTAATAGATGAACTCGCCAGACAAGCCCACAGGCTCTCTAATGTAGAGGTGGTCTCCATTACCCAACAAGGGAATATGGAAATAGCGAAGCCACAGTACAAAGACAGTTTTTATATCAACTCATTGTTTGTCTCTACGCCGGTGAGAGATGCGGTAAACTCTGGGCGCGGAGATTTTGTCCCTGTGTTTTTGAGCGAAATTCCGCTTTTGTTTAAGAAAGAAATTTTGCCGTTAGATGTGGCTATTGTCACCGTTTCTCCGCCAGATGCCCACGGCTATTGCACGCTGGGAACTTCCGTAGATGTGGCGAGAGCAGCAGTAGATACCGCTAAAAAAATCATCGCGATGGTTAATCCTAAGATGCCGAGAACCCACGGAAACGGGATGATCCACATCGAAAGGATTGACAAAATGGTATGGCACGAGGAAGAGCTCCTCACCATCGATTATGCCTCCAAAGTGACCGATATAGAGCGCCAGATTGGTAAGAATGTGGCAGAACTCATTGAAGACCGTTCCACATTGCAGATGGGCATTGGGACTATACCAGATGCGGTGCTCCAGTGCCTTCACAACCATAAGGATTTAGGTATCCATACGGAGATGTTGAGTGATGGCGTGATAGATCTTATCAAAAAAGATGTGATTAACAATAAATTTAAGGGCGTACACGAGAACCGAACGATTACCAGCTTCTGTTTTGGTACCAAACGCCTCTATGATTTCGTGGATGACAACCCTTCCATCGCCTTTTTAGATGTTCAGAAGGTCAATTATCCGATAGAAATTATGAAGAATAAGAAGATGACTGCCATCAATTCCGCAATAGAGGTGGACTTAACGGGACAAATCTGCGCAGATTCCATAGGAACTTACCAATTTAGCGGTATCGGTGGGCAGATGGACTTTATGCGGGGGGCAGCTTTGAGTGAAGACGGCAAACCAATCATTGCCATCTCCGCACGCACGAAGAAAGGCGTACCACGCATCGTTCCTTTCCTTAAAGAGGGTGCTGGCGTGGTAACCACCAGAGGTCACATCCACTATGTGGTGACGGAATACGGCATAGCCTACCTATATGGTAAGAACCTCCGCCAGCGTGCGAAGGCACTCATCGAAATAGCGCACCCTGATGATAGGGAGATGCTGGATAAAGCCGCCTTTGAACGCTTTAAATCATAAGAAACGCAAGAGCCTAAGACCCCAACGGTTTTAGGCTCTTTTCTTTTGGATATGGTTGATAATGAATGGAGCATAGTTGCTGATAATGCTTGCTGTTATGTTGATAATTTTAGATGAGATAAAGGATAAATTCACTTAGAAATGAACCAATCGCACACAGAAATGAATAAACCGTACATAGAAATGAACCAACCGCACACAGAAATGAATAAACCGTACATAGAAATGAACCAACCGCACATAGAAATGAATCAACCGCACACAGAAATGAACCAACCGCATGCAGAAATGGATCAACCGCATGCAGAAATGGATCAACCGCATACAGAAATGAATCAACCGCATACAGAAATGAATCAACCGCACACAGAAATGGATAAACCGCAAGGATATATGAAATCTGAACGCTAAAATAAGAGAAATTGATAATTTTAATCGGTTTCTCTTTTTCTTTCTTTTAAATCTAAGAGGGAATAAGGCTATTCTATATTAAAGTATAGTATTTCTATTCTATTAAAAGGCTATTCTTTAAGGCTCTAATAAGCATCTATATGAGGAAATTTAGTTTCTATAATCTAAAACTCAACACTAATAAGCAATGAATTATATTCTATAAGGCTTTGATTGATATCTATATGAAAAAATTTGATTTATATAATCCAAAACTCTATACTGGTAAGCGATTGATTTCTTTCTTAAAAACTTTGATTAGCATCAATAATCTAAAATCTAATATCTATAAACCAAAATAGAAAACCTATAATTCAAAAATAAACCCCTATTAGCGGTGGAGGCTATTCTTCGTGAAGAAAATGAATATCAGTTGAAAAAAATCAAAAGTCTATCCTCATTAGGGTAGTGGTGTAGTACAGGGAATAGATTTCTTTTAAAAATATAGCCCTATGCTATGGAGGATTACGAAAAAATGTGTAGATTTGTATTCAATCATCATCGGGAGTAGTACGTTCTATGCCAGCGTGATGAGGAACTTTTTAAATATTAACATCAAAAATTTAAACCAATGAAAAAACTAAGTATCAGTCTACTTTCTCTGTCGGGGCTATTGGCGTTTCAGTCGTGCTCGGTGCAGTCTCAGCAAGCGGCTAAGGCAGAACAACATACGCTAAAGGAAAACCACGCAGGGCACCAGCATGCAGATGAAGGCATTGCCTTGCAGTATATGGACACCAGCGTGCGTCCGCAGGACGATTTCTATAATTATGTGAACGGTGGCTGGATGAAAACTGCCGTTATCCCTTCGGATAAAGCGTCTTGGGGCAGTTTCAATGAGCTAAGGGAGAAAACCGATGAGGCTTCTCTCAACATCCTCAACAATATCCTTAATAAAAAGTACGCTGAAGGCTCTGAGGGGCAAAAAATCCAAAATCTCTATGCCTCTTTTATGGATATGAGCAAGCGGAATGCGGAGGGCATTGCTCCAATCCAAGCCGATTTAGCAAAGATTGATGCCATTAAGAATATGAAGGACCTCCAAGCGTATTTCATCGATAGAGTGAAGCACGGCGGCGGCAACCCGCTCTACGACTGGGGTGCCTATGCAGATATGAAGAACTCCAAGATGAACGCTATCTACCTCGGAGGGCCAAGATTGGGTCTCGGTAGGGATTATTATCAAAAAGAGAACGCCGAGAATGCTAAAACCATCGCTGAATATCAGAAATATGTGGCGAAACTCCTCAGCATATTGGGCTATAAGAACCCCGAGGTAACGGCGAGCCAGATCGTAGCGTTGGAGAAGGACTTCGCTAAAAATTTATTAACGCTGGAGGAGGGGAGAGATGCCAACAAGCGCTATAACCCAAGAACTTCGGCGGAACTAAGCCAACTGTCTAAGAATATAGACCTTAATACTTACCTGAAGCAAGTCGGTGTAGACACGGATAAAGTAATCATCGGCGAAATAAAGTATTATGAGAACTTAGACCGTTTCCTGAATGAGAAAAACTTGCCACTCATCAAGGATTACTTGAAAGAAAAGCTTTTAGCCTCTAATGCGGATAACCTTGACCAGCGTCTGGATGACATTCATTTTGATTTCTATGGCAAATACTTGCAAGGACAGAAGGAACAGCGCCCAATGAACAAGCGTGGGCTCAGTCTGATCAACGGTGTGCTGGGAGAAGCCTTCGGTAAGCTCTATGTGAGCGAGTATTTCCCTGCGGAAGCCAAGGCGGAGATGCAAACCTTAATCGATTACCTTAAAAAGTCTTACCATCAGCACATTAGTAACTTAGATTGGATGTCTCCAGAGACCAAAAAGAAAGCGCTGGAGAAGCTGAGTAAGTTTACAGTAAAGGTTGCCTATCCAGACAAGTGGGAGGATTACTCTGCCCTTGCCCTTAACGGCAATAACCTCTACGAAAACCTAAAACAAGTCGGCGAATGGGAGTATAACAAGAGCCTGAAAGAAGAGGTGAACAAGCCTGTGGATAAAAGCAAGTGGGGAATGACCCCTCAGACCGTTAATGCTTACTATAATGCCTCTAATAACGAGATTGTGTTCCCGGCTGCCATCCTTCAACCGCCGTTTTTTAACTTTAAGGCAGACCCTGCGGTTAACTTTGGTGGCATTGGCGCTGTTATAGGCCACGAAATCTCTCATGGCTTTGATGATGGCGGCTCTCGCTTTGACGGTGATGGCAACCTGAACAACTGGTGGACAGAGGAAGACCGCAAAAACTTTGATATTAAAGTAAAACAGCTGGCAGACCAGTACAGTAAGTATGAACCGGTTAAAGGTAACTTCGTTAATGGTGTCTTTACAAGCGGAGAGAACATCGCCGACTTAGGAGGGGTTGCGATTGCTTATGATGCCCTCAAGATGTATCTTAAAGATAAAGGCAATCCAGGGGAAATCAGTGGGTTTAACCAAGACCAACGCTTCTTTCTAAGCTGGGCAACCGTTTGGAGAACCAAGTCTACTGACCAATATATGATTAACCAAGTGAAAACAGACCCACATTCACCGGGTTACTTCCGTAGCTTTGGACCTTTGGTTAATGTAGATGCCTGGTACGAAGCTTTTGGTGTAAAACCACAAGACCGCCTCTATAAAACAGATGAACAACGCATCAAAATATGGTAACCTACTGCGCTACCAACAGTGCATACTGAAAACGGCTCTCGTAAGAGAGCCGTTTCTTTTATTCTGTGGGCTATTGCCTAAGGACTTGCCACGCTTCCTCAATCTTCATCTGCGCTAAAAGCGTCTGTGCACGGCGGTGGGTGTCTTCCTCGTGAGAGAAACGACCTTCTGGGAGCGTTTCTACATTGGCGAGCATCGCTAAATCGTTGCCTGTGAGCACTCGGCTTTTCAATAACTCCTCAGGAAGGGCATCAAAGCCGATGCCTTTGGTCACTAAGGGCTTGGGCACTTCAAAGAGGCTGCCTTGGGTGGTTCGGGAGTACCAGTTGCCGCCTAACCTCGCCACTAAATCTAATCGGGCTTGGTCTAAACGCCCATCTTCGTTCAGGTATTCCTCACGGATATGGATTTTAACGACTTCGGCAATCACCAAGTTGCCAGCGCCGCCTTCGTTACCGAGGGCTTTGACCTCCAAAACGCGACATTCTAAATTGACAGGGCTTTCTTCTATCAGATAAGGCGCCACCAAGTCGGCAGGCTTCATATGTAGCCCCGATTTAATGAACTCATTGACCCCTTGGGCGTATTCTGTGGAAGTCAAAGAGACTTGCTGCACCATAGGATAGTTAACAATACCAATCACCGCCTCTCCTGTGGTTTTTACATTTTCTAAGGTGTGCTTGGTGGTGTTGTCCCTCACGCGGCGGGCAGGGGAGAAGATGACCACAGGCGGATTAGAGCTAAAAAGATTAAAGAAACTGAACGGCGATAGGTTGGCGCGCCCCTCAGCATCGATGGTAGAGACCAAAGCGATGGGTCTTGGGGCAATGGCAGTCTGCAATAAGGCTTGTAGTTCAAAGGCGGAAGCCTCTTGAGGAAGAAGGGTTTTCATTGCATTAAAATCTTATAGTTCTGGTAATACTTTGGTGCTCACTTCTCCGAAACCTACACGGATACCGTCTTTCTCTGCGAAGCCTTTCATTGTTACCGTATCGCCGTTTTCAATGAATTTACGCTGGCTGCCATCGGCAAGGGTTAAAGGGGTCTGTCCTCGCCAAGTGAGCTCAAGCATAGAGCCAAAGCTATGAGGGTCTTTGCCAGAAATAGTGCCAGAGGCGTACATATCTCCCACTTCTACATTACATCCGTTAATGGTGTGGTGCGCCAGCTGTTGTGCCATATTCCAATACATATACTTGAAGTTGGATTGGCAGATGAGGTTCTGCGTTTCGCTGTGTTCTGGCTGGAGGTAAACCTCTAATTGGATGTCAAAGTTCTTATCGCCTTGGTATTGTAGGTAAGGTAAAACCTCGGGGGCTTGCTTTGGTGAAGCGGTACGGAAAGGCGCCAAGGCTTCCAGGGTAACCACCCACGGCGATATGGAAGAACAGAAGTTTTTACCCAAAAATGGTCCGAGGGGCACATATTCCCAACTCTGTATATCTCGGGCTGACCAGTCGTTGAAGAGTACCATACCAAAAATAGCGTCTTCGGCATCGGCAGTGCTGATGGATTCTCCCATTTCGGTGTTTTTATTCACGATGAATGCCATCTCTAACTCAAAATCTAATTGTTGAGAAGGCCCAAAGATTGGTGCTGTGGCATCGGCAGGCTTCATTTGTCCCTTAGGGCGGTGGAAAGGATGCCCAGAAACGACAATAGAGGAGGCTCTGCCGTGGTAACCTACGGGAATATGCTTCCAGTTAGGGAGTAGGGCGTTGTCTGGATCACGGAACATCTTGCCGACATTGGTGGCGTGCTCTATGCTGCTGTAAAAATCGGTGTAGTTAGGGATATGCACAGGCATTAGCATCTCTACCTCGTCTAAATCATAAAAGCATTCTTCTTTGGCCTTCTCATCATTGGCTAATTTAGAATTTTCTAAGAAAAGGGTTTGGAGTTTAAGCCTAACCGCTGTGGTCACAGGCTTGCCTAATTCAATAAACTCGTTGAGGGTATAGGCTTCAAAAACATTGTCTTGGAGACCTTCAATATCATCAAAGTAGCCATAGTCGTATAAGGTGGCTAAATCTACTACCAAGTCACCGATTCTGGTGGCACAGGCAATATACGCTCTGCCAAATACGGCAACGCCAAAAGGAATGTTATGAATGGAGAAGTCTGAGTTCTCGTTATAGTGAACAAATGATTTCATAAAGGTAAGGTTTTATTGTTTGTTAAGGGCGGTCTGGTCTATCCAGCGCTCTTTGGTGTTGATATCAATCAGGTAGAGGATATTTTTCTCCTTGTTGAGCCATAGGGTTTTGGTAATGGGGATAGGGATTTTTTCGCCCTCCAATAGATCGGCTCGTATGGAGATCACATTTTTCTTGGTGCGCATCATATCGCCAGAAAAGACATTAGAAGTGGTTTTCTGGGTCTTTTTATCATCAAAAACTTCAATATAATTGACTTTATTTTGGTTAAAGATGATGAATTGCCGCTCGGTATGGTCCTCAAAATCTTTAATAGCGATAAATTTTTTACCGTTTAAGTCCACATCGCCTAAGTTCTGGTTGAAGCCTTTCCGTTGCTCCAATCGGTCTAAAATTTCGTTGATTTTCCCAAAGTTTTGCGCTTGAGCTGCCGAGAGGGAAAGCCCTACCAAGAGGGTTAAGATTATTTTTTTCATCGTAATGGTTTTAAAAATGGCTGATTGATGCTCAGCCATTTGTTGTTGATTTTAAAGGTTGCCGCGTTTGGCTTGCTCTCTCTCTAAGGCTTCAAATAAGGCTTTAAAGTTACCCGCACCGAAACTCTGTGCGCCGTGTCTTTCTATGATTTCAAAGAAAAGGGTAGGGCGGTCTTCCACAGGTTTGGTAAAGATTTGGAGGAGGTAGCCTTCTTCATCGTGGTCTATGAGGATGCCTAAATCTTGTAGTTTCTTTAAATCTTCATCAATGTGACCCACACGCTCTGGAACCATCTCGTAATAGGTTTCTGGCGGCGCAGATAAGAACTCTACACCTCTGGCTTTGAGCTCAGACACGGTTTTGATGATATCTTTGGTCGCCACGGCAATGTGCTGTACGCCTTCGCCTTCGTAGAATTCTAAATATTCTTCCACCTGAGATTTCTTTTTGCCTTCTGCAGGCTCATTGATAGGGAATTTGGCGTATCCGTTGCCGTTAGACATCACCTTAGACATCAGCGCGGAATACTCTGTGTTGATTTGTTTATCATCAAAGCTTAAAATATTAACAAAACCGAGAACATCTTCGTACCACTTGACCACAGGGAGCATTCTGTTCCAGTCTACATTCCCCACGCAGTGGTCTACATAGAGCAAGCCGCAATCGGTTGGGTTGTAGTCGCTTTCCCATTTTTGGTAACCAGGCATAAAGGGTCCCGTGTAGTTTTTTCTTTCTACAAACATATGCACGGTCTCACCATAGGTATAGATGCCGCTCATTCTAACTTCTCCAAACTCATCTGTAAGGGTGGTAGGCTCTAAATAAGGCTTGCCGCCGCGCTTGGTGGTTTCTTCAAAAGCGGCATAGGCATCATCCACCCAAAGGGCAAGGATTTTTACGCCATCGCCGTGTTTTTTCTGATGTTCACAAATGGGAGAATCTGATTTTAGCCCTGAGGTAAGCACCAACCTGATTTTGCCTTGTTGAAGAACATACGATGCTCTATCTCTAACGCCTGTTTCTGGACCAGCATAGGCGATGCTCTGGAAGCCAAAAGCAGTTTTGTAGAAATGGGCAGCTTGTTTGGCATTCCCTACATAAAGTTCAATGTAGTCTGTCCCGTTAATGGGTAAAAAGTTTTGGGCTTGTGCTATTTTTTCAGCAAAAGTGAGTGTTGACATATTTTTACTTTTTTAATGATTTTTGATTTGCCAAAATACAATTTTTTTATGAAATAGCGGTGCATTATGGCTAAAAAAAAGCCCTCACAAATTGTAAGAGCTTTTGAATAAGGTAGGTTAATTAGAGTTTTAAGTCGGCATTGACCTCTCTAACCGCTTTGGCAGCCGTTGCGAATTTCTCTTTTTCGGCATCAGTAAGGGTTACATCTACGATTTTTTCTACTCCTTTTCTACCGATGATGACAGGCACGCCTAAGCAAATATCAGACTCGCCGTACTCGCCATTGAGCATTACCGAGCAAGGGATCATTTTCTTTTGGTCGCAAGCGATGGCTTGTACAATGGTAGACACTGCCGCTCCTGGTGCATACCATGCTGAGGTACCCAATAATTTGGTCAATGTAGCACCCCCTACTTTGGTTTCTTCTACCACATAGTTTTGTTTTTCGTCGCTTAAAAACTCGGTAACAGGCACGCCATTTCGGGTGGCTTTGGAGAGTAGTGGCAACATTCCAGTATCAGAGTGGGCAGCAATCACCATACCGTCTACATCAGAAATAGGGCACTCTAATGCCTCTGCCAAACGGTATTTGAAACGCGCGCTGTCCAAGGCTCCACCCATTCCGATGATTCTTTCTTTTGGTAATCCAGAAGTTTTGTGCACCAAATACGCCATAGTATCCATAGGGTTAGATACCACGATGATGATTACATTTGGAGAGTGTTTTACTAAGTTTTCAGTAACTTCCTTCACGATACCAGCATTGATGCCGATGAGCTCCTCGCGTGTCATTCCTGGTTTTCTTGGGATTCCAGAGGTGATCACTGCAACATCAGACCCTGCGGTTTTAGCGTAATCAGCGGTAGAGCCCACAATGCGGGTATCAAAACCGTTGAGAGATGCGGTTTGCATCAAATCCATCGCTTTACCTTCGGCAAAACCTTCTTTAATGTCTACTAATACCACTTCTGAACAGAAGTTTTTCATCGCGATATACTCGGCACAGCTGGCTCCTACGGCTCCTGCACCTACTACGGTAACTTTCATTTTGATTTATTTTTTATGAGTTAAAATTTAAAATTGTGAATGGTCAAATTTACAAATATCTGCACCTTCTACCAAACGATTTGGGGATTTTTATTGCTCTTCTTCAAAATAGAGACGGTAGAATTTACCTTTTTCATCTTGCCCAGTCTCTATCATCTTTCGGTCGCCGTGCACATAGATATGGAAATTTTTGTCCAGCTTGATCACGCTTTTAAAATACCGCTGTTGTTTCTTAACCGCCGACGGGTTGATTGGGAAATTCTCCGCGATAGACAGCTGTGTATCTTGCTCATAATCTGTCTTATAGTTCACGAAGCTCTCCACAATATTTTCATCTTGGAGGACTTCTTGGCTAAACTCATCAAAGTCAAAGGCTTCTTTTTCTTTAAAAAAGTTGATGGATTTATTGAGGAAATCGGCTTGGTCAGCTTTGGTAACTTCAAACTCTTGAGGCAATTGCTTGGTGATGTAATCTTTGTAAACGGCAAGGGTCTCTTGAGTGTGGAAATAATCATCTTCGCGCTGGCGTACTTTTAGAAAATCCTCAAACCAATAGTATAAATCGCCATTTTTGTTGTTATCCACTACGGCAATTTTGTAGCCCGTTTCTTTACTATTATTATAAATGATGGCGCCTTTGTCCAGTTTAGAAAGCCCGATGCCAAAATCTTTTTCTATCTGATAATCATCTTCTTCCGTAGCGTTGATTTTTAAAAAAGGCTCTTTTCTCTCGGTTTTAAAAATACCGATGGAATCTATTTTTCCAGCCTCCGTAGACTCGCCTTCAAAGTAAACGATGAACAACTCCCCAGACTGAACTCGCGGATTTTCAGCCACTTCATAAAGGTGTTTGGCAATGTTCTCACTCTCCCATTGGAATTTATTAGGATCTTCAAAAATCTCTGATACAGAGCTATATACAGGGTTATTGGTTAAATAGGAATCACTATAAAACTGAAATTGCTCTTCAGATTTAAAACTTTTGAGGAAAAAATCTTCTAACGCTTCCTTCATATCTTCCTCTAAATCTAAGAGTTGCGAGGATAAAAATAAATTTTCTTGGTTGATTTTGTTCCCCACTCTGTGGACAATAATTTTTGAAAACATAGGCTAAATACCGTTATTTTTTTAAGGTTGATGTTTTTTTTGTTCTTAATCTAAGCTTTTAATCAGCGCGATGTTAATTTCCGCAGAGCGCTTGCCAGCCTCGGCTACAAAGGTTTCAAAAGATACCGCATTGCCCTCGCCTGCGATGTCCGATATGGCTCTCAGAATAATAAATGGCGTGCGCATCTGGTGGCAAACTTGAGCGATGGCGGCGGCTTCCATTTCTACAGCTTTGGCCTCTGGAAACGCTTGTTTTATCCACTCAAATTTTTCAGGTTGGTTGATGAAGGCATCACCGCTCACAATAAGCCCTTGGTTAGCGCTGAGTTGGTGCTGAGTGATGATTGCTTGAGCTTTTTCGAGAAAATAAGCATCTGGAATAAAAGCTGGTGGCATCTGCGATGGCTGCCCCAACTGATAGCCAAAAGCGGTTAAATCCACATCGTGATGTTTGACCCCGGTGGCTAATATAATGTCTTTTACGGCAACATTTCTAAGACCTCCCGCCGTACCTGTGTTGATGACCAAATCTGGTGCAAAATGGTCAATGAGTAGCGTGGTACTCACGGCAGCGCTCACCTTGCCTACGCCTGAGAGTAAGACCACCACCTCGTGATGACCAATAGTCCCCGTATAAAACTGAAACTGATGAATTTGCTTTTCTTGTCTATTTTCTAAGGCTTCACGGAGGTGCTTTATTTCAACCTCCATAGCGCCTATAATGGCTATCTTCATTAAATTTGAATTAAAAAAATCTCAGCACAAAGGTATAAAAAGCATTTTATTTTCGGGCGTTATTTTTGGTTTTGAGTTGAGTTTTGCGCTTTCACCAGCACTTCCACCAAAGATTGCAAGCAGCGTTGTGCAACAAAATCAATGAAGTCATTTCTTTCTAAATGAGGCAGATAGAGATGATAAGGATAAACCGAAGTACCGATGCTGATGGTATAATAGACCTCGCCGATACGGTTTTGATAGGCATCGGTTTTGGGGCCCGCTACGCCTGTGGTGGCAATACTGATATCGGTGCCAAATAATTTGCGACAGCCTTGGCTCATCGCTGTAGCCACTTGCTCGGAGACCACTGTTTCGCGGTCTATTAAGTCTTGGGGCACTTGGAGAATTTTAACTTTTTGTGCGGTTGCATAGGTCACAATGCCGCCTTCAAAATAAGCGGAACTACCAGAAATAGAGGTTAGTAGCTTAGCGATAGCGCCGCCAGTACAGCTTTCGGCACAAGATATTTTTAGTTGCTTTTGGATTAAAAGGTGTTTTAAAATAGAAACAAGATCATCTTCTGCCCAGCCAATCACTTTATCAGCAATGAGGGGTTTCAGTTGCTCAATTGCCGTGTCGAGTTGGCGTTCCAAAAGTGCCTGATCATCGCCGCTGATACTCAGTTTAAGTTTGACCCTATTGCCGATAGGAAGATAAGAAAGCTTGATGTGTTGAGGCAATGCCATTTCCCATTTTTCTATGGTTTGAGAGAGTAAACTTTCAGGAAAATCCACCACGGAAACCACTCGCGATAGAAGGTAAGGCTGTTGGTATCGCTCTTTGAGGTAAGGCAATATTTTTTCTTTGATGAGCGGCTTAACCTCGTAGGGTACGCCAGGGAGCACGAAGAGCAATTTTTGGGCATTTTCCATCAAGAAGCAAGGCGCGGTACCATAGTCGTTTTGAAAAATTTTTGCTCGCGAAGGTACGGTGGCTTGGGCTTGGTTGATTTCAAATAAATCCGCCCGATTTCTACGCGTTAAATACTGTTTGAGGTGTGCCAAAGTGCTTGGGTCTATCGCCAAATGGTCGCTAAAATAATGTGCCACCGCCGTTTTGGTTTTGTCGTCTTTGGTAGGACCCAAACCGCCAGTGCTGATGACCAAAGGTGCTGAGCGAAAAGCCTCGTCAAGTGCTTGGTTAATCTGTTGATGATCATCAGAAATGGTCAAGATTCTAACCACTTCTATCCCGATATTTTTAAGCTCTTGGGCGATGAAATTAGAATTGGTATCAATGGTATTTCCAGATAAAATTTCATCGCCGATGGTGATGAGAACCGCTGTTTTCATTGGTGTGATCTTTTAAACCGTCATAGAAAATAGCCGCGTTTCTGGAGCTTTTCTCAACATTCGGAGATCAAAAGACATCGCGATATTTCGGGTGAAAGCGCGCCCTTTTTCTGTGATTTTAATGTGGTGTTCAGTAATTTCCACTAAGCCATCAGCCTCCATTTCTTTCAATTTTTCTAAGGTCTGCGGCAGTTCTGGAAACGCGGATTGTTCATCCCAAGAGGTTTCCAATTGGCACATCAGATTAAGAATATGTTTTCTGATTTTTAAATCTTCCTCATTTAAGATATGCCCTCTAAACACAGGGATTTCGCCGTTTTCTACGCGTTGCTGATAGGCTTCCACCGTTTTTTCATTTTGTGCAAAAGCATACCAAGAGTCAGAGATGGCACTCATCCCTAAACCGACCATCAGCTGGGTTTTTCCAGAGGTATAGCCCATAAAATTACGGTGTATTTTCTTGTTGAGCATAGATTGGTAGAGTTCATCGTGCTCCAAGGAAAAATGGTCCATTCCGATTTCTTTGTAGCCCAAAGCTTCTAAAAGCTGTTTGCCATTTTCGTAGAGTTTTCGTTTTTCCTCGCCGCTGGGCAGGTCGTTTTCATCAAAACCTCTTTGTCCTACGCCCTTGATCCACGGCACATGCGCATAGGAATAAAAGGCGATACGGTCGGGTTTTAGCGTCATTGTTTTTCTAATGGTGTGTTCCATTTTCTCCCAAGTATGAAAGGGAAGACCGAAAACCAAATCGTGGGAAATGCTCTCGTAACCGATTTCTCGCGCCCATTGGGTCACTTGGGCTACATTCTCAAAAGGCTGTATGCGGTTGATGGCTTTTTGGACTTTTTCATCATAATCCTGGACACCAAAACTGACCCTTCTAAAACCTAAATCATAGAGGGTTTGCAGGTGTTCTTTGGTGGTATTATTGGGGTGTCCTTCAAAGGAAAATTCTGGCTTCGGAGCTATGTTGGCATCGGAAAGAATGGTTTCTATCAGCGCCTTAAGGTGCTTTGGCGAGAAAAAAGTAGGTGTGCCGCCGCCCAAATGAAGCTCTTTTATGGTCGGTTTTTCGGAGAATAACTTTAAATAAAGTTTCCATTCTTTAATCACGGATTCTATATAAGGCAATTCCACGGAATGTTGCTTGGTAATGCGCTTGTGGCAGGCACAAAAGGTGCAAAGTTGCTCACAAAACGGCAGGTGGATGTAGATAGAAATGCCCTCGTGTGTAGACTCATTAAACGCTTTGATTACGGTGTTTTGCCAAGCTTCTGAGGAAAAATTTTCTTCCTCCCAATAAGGTACCGTAGGGTAAGAAGTGTAGCGCGGTCCAGGGATATTGTATTTGTCAATTAACGAATTCATTTTGCAAAAATAAGGAAAAGATAAGTAAAAATGATGCGGTTTTTAGAACTAATTTTAAGCCTAAAATCCGTTAAAAAGTTATAAATTTGCGAGGCGATATTTAGAATGCGATAAAAGTTGATACAAAACCCCATGAAAAAACTGTTTTCCTACCTGCGGTTCCGCTTAAAGCACACCTTTGATAATATCCAAAATGAACGCCTGAAATATAATCTTTTGCAGGCTATTCCATTTTGGTTCGCTTCTTTATTAACGGGGATTGTGGCGGTGCTTTATGCGAAATTATTTGAGTGGGGGGAACACATTTTATTTTCTATTCTCCATTGGCAATCGTGGCTGATTTTCATCATTGCGCCTTTGGGTTTTGTGCTGTCGTGGTGGTTGGTGGAGCGCTATGCGCCGTATTCTCGGGGGAGCGGTATTCCGCAGGTGATGGCTTCGGTAACGCTGGCAAATCCTAAGCAACGCCGAAAAATCAAATATCTGTTGAGTATTAAAATCGTTTTGATAAAGGTGTTGTCCAGCATTGTTTTGGTGATTGGTGGTGGCGCTATTGGTCGAGAAGGTCCAACGATTCAAATTGCGGGCTCTTTGTTCCGTTTTGTCAACCAGATTTTGCCGAAATGGTGGCCCAAGATTTCCATTAAAAATATGATTATGACAGGTGCGGCGGCAGGGCTTTCGGCAGCGTTTAATACGCCATTAGGGGGTATTGTTTTTGCGGTGGAAGAACTATCCAAAACGCATATGAACTACTTTAAAACCGCCCTTTTTACCGCTGTGATTATTGCGGGGCTCACGGCGCAGACTTTGGCGGGTTCTTACCTTTATTTAGGGTATCCTAAAACGCAGGGCATCGGTATTGGGATTATATTTCCTGTGATTTTGGTGGCTTTTCTTTGCGGTTTGATGAGCAGTAAACTTTCTAAGCTGATGCTCGCCATCAACCATTTTAGAGCGGGATTGAAAAATAACCGTCAGCAGGTTGTATTTTTGGTGGTCAGTGCCTTAATCATCGCTACGATGGCATTTTTCGTTGATAAAAGTATTTTGGGCTCTGGGAAGGGGCTGATGGAGCGTGTGCTGTTTTCTGATGAAAAAGAGCAGGCTTGGTATATGCCGATATTTAGAATGTTGGGACCTGCATTGTCCTTTACCAGTGGTGGTGCAGGCGGGATTTTTGCGCCAGCGCTCAGTGCAGGGGCGAGCTGTGGTGCCTTTTTTTCGGATATTATGCATCTTTCTCGAAATGAGACCAATGTGATTATTTTGGCAGGTATGGTGGCTTTTCTTACAGGCATTACGCGGGCACCGTTTACCTCGGCTATTTTGGTTTTAGAGATGACCGACCGCCATTCATTGATATTTTATTTGATGCTCTCTGGGATGGTGTCTTCTATTGCGGCGCTTTTGGTGAGCAGAAAATCGCTCTATGACGAGTTGCGAGACCATTATTTAAAATCGTTGGAGCAGCAGTATGGCAGCCACGAGAACCTCCCTAAAACTAAGCTTAATCTTTCGGATTTAGGGAAAAATAAAACTTCTAAAACGCCTTTTCCAGATGTGAGCAGAAAACCAGACTAAAAAAGTTTGTGTGTATCATAAATAATTCTTATTTTTGCGGCTTAATTTTAAACATTTAAAATCAATATTATGAATCATTACGAAACTGTTTTCATTTTAACTCCCGTTCTGTCTGATGCTCAGGTGGAGGAAGCAGTGAAAAAATTTGAAGATCTATTAAAAGATCACAATTGCGAAATTGTTGCCAAAGAAAATTGGGGACTAAAAAAATTAGCGTATCCTATCCAACTTAAAAAGAACGGATTCTATACTTTAATAGAGTTTAAAGGAGAAGGTACTGTGGTAGCTGATTTAGAGCTGGCGTTTAAGCGTGATGAAAGAGTGATCCGCTATTTAACCACTAAATTAGACAAGCATGCGATAGAGTATGCAGAAAAGAGAAGAGCTAAATTAAAATCACAAAAAGCTTAATTTTTAACCCTAAAAAACATTACAATTATGGCAATAGATGAAATGGCACAACAAGCCGCACAAGGTGGAGAGTCTGAAGTGAAATTCTTAACTCCATTGGATATCAATACTAAATCTGACAAAAAATTCTGTAGATTTAAAAAATACGGTATTAAATATGTAGATTATAAAGATGCTAACTTCCTTCTTCAGTTCGTAAACGAGCAAGGTAAAATTTTACCAAGAAGATACACAGGAACTTCTTTAAAATACCAAAGAAAAGTATCTGCCGCTATTAAAAGAGCAAGACACTTGGCGTTAATGCCTTATGTAGCAGACTTATTAAAATAAAAAAGCAATCGCTATAGCATATGCTTGGGCAGATTGCATAGCCATTAAGTTGCTGAATTCAATTAAAAAAATTCTAACTGTTTTAGTAAAAGGCAAAATTGCCACAGTCTAAAACCTAAAAAAGGACAACAACCCATGGAAATTATTCTAAAAAAAGATGTAGAAAACTTAGGACTTGAGTTTGATACTGTAGATGTAAAACCAGGATACGCAAGAAACTTCTTGCTTCCACAAGGCTACGCTGTATTGGCTACGCCTAAAAACAAAGCCGCTTTAGCAGAAACTTTAGAAGCGAGAAAAGAAGAAGAAGCTAAGTTAGTAGCTGCAGCTCAAAAAGTAGTAGAGCAGTTGAAGAAAACAGCTGTATCTATCGCTGCAAAAGTAGGAACGGGTGATAAATTATTCGGTTCTATTAACAATGCCAACTTATCTGAAGAATTGGCTAAAGCTGGGGTAGAAGTAGATAAAAAATACATCAAAATCCCAGGAAATACCATCAAAAGAATTGGTAAATTCGTGGCTAAAATCCGTCTCCATAGAGATGTAGAGCACGATTACGAATTTGAAGTGGTATCTGATGCTCCTGTAGAAGTTGCACCAAAAGCTGAGGAAGCACCAAAAACAGAGCAATAAAACATAAGCTTTAAATTTTATAAATTTAACTGTAGGAAAAGATACTTCATTTTGAGGTATCTTTTTCTTTTTTTATCGATGAAGAAGAAGGCGAGTAATAAAGAATGGAATAAAAAACCAGTCGGCGGGATTTTTAAATCCCGCCGACTGGTTTAAAGAATATGCATTATAAAAACTATTTAAGTTCGCCCAAATAGCGCTCTGCATCTATGGCAGCCATACAGCCGCTTCCTGCCGCAGTAATGGCTTGTCTGTAAATATGGTCCTGAACATCGCCCGCCGCAAAAACGCCTGGTAGATTGGTTTTAGAAGATTTACCTTGGGTGATGATATAGCCATTTTCATCTAAATCAATCTGCCCTTGGAAAAGGCTGGTATTCGGTTGATGGCCAATGGCAATAAAAATACCATGAACATCAATTTCGGAAGTTTCATTGGTTTTATTATTGAGCACTACGGCTTTTTCAACCAAGTTGTTATCACCTTTAATGCCGACCAATTCGTGGTTAAATAGCACCTCTATATTAGGCGTTTTTTCCACGCGTTGCTCCATTACCTTAGAGGCACGGAAGTAGTCTTTTCTCACCAGCATCGTTACTTTATTACAAATATTAGCGAGGTAAGTGGCTTCCTCCGCAGCGGTATCTCCAGCGCCTACCACAATCACATCTTTACCTTTATAGAAGAAACCATCACAAGTAGCACAAGCCGAAATGCCGCCACCTGCATATTTTTTTTCATCATCAAGACCTAAGTATTTGGCGGTAGCTCCTGTGGAAATGATTACTGTGCGTGCCAAAACTTCTCTACTGCCCGTAGATATTTTGTGGATGCCACCCACTTCTTTTGAAAACTCTACGGATGAAATCATCTCGTAGTGGATTTTAGTGTCAAATCTTTCGGCTTGTTTTTGCAAGTCCATCATCATTTCAGGACCTGTGATGCCGTTAGGATAGCCAGGGAAATTTTCCACTTCTGTCGTGGTTGTCAGCTGTCCGCCAGGTTCCAAACCAGTGAAAAGTTCAGGTTTTAAATCAGCTCTTGCAGCATATATAGCGGCGGTGTAGCCTGCAGGACCAGAGCCGATAATCACACAATCCAAAATATTTTGTTCTTCCATAGGGATATAATTTTTAATTCGTTTTTTGAGACGGCTAATTTCGGAATTTTTTTTGACTTTATGCCGTTTTCAATGATTGATGTTGTCAATAGTATTGATTATAAAATAAGGCTACTTCAATAAGTAGCCTCATTTTATGGATTTTAGATAAAAATTAAACTGTTTTTTTCTCTGGTATTTGAGCTAAAACATCTTTTAGAAACCTCCAAAACTTCTGTGTGGAGGAGATGCTGGCTCTTTCGTCAGGCGAGTGTGCCCCTCTGATGGTAGGTCCAAAGCTGACCATTTCCATTTTAGGGTAATTGGCACCAATAATACCGCACTCTAATCCGGCGTGGCAGGCTACCACATTTGGTTCTGCATCAAAATCTTCTTGATAAATTTGTTTCATAATCTTGATGATTTCAGCATCTGGTTTAGGCTTCCAACCTGGGTAAGAACCTGAAAAAGTGACAGGAATTTGTGCCAGTTCAAACACGGCTTTTAGTTGTTGGGCAACATCAAACTTGCTGGATTCCACCGAAGAGCGCGTTAAATTTAAGGCTTGGAAAGCGCCATCTTTTAACTCTATCCGCGCCACATTATTAGAGGCTTCCACCAAATCTGCCACATCTGGCGACATACGGAACACGCCATTGTGTGCTGCTGTAATGGCTAAAATTATTTTTTGAGAATCCTCGTGGCTAATGGCGTTGCCTTCCGCTGTGGTAGGCTCTAAGCTGATGCTAAGGTGCTTTTCTAAGGTGGCAAATTCCTCTAAAATTTCCGATTTTAAAACTTCAAAAGCGGCTGAAAACTGGGCTTGGTCTTTAACGGTAAACACGCATTCGCCCTCTCTTGGAATGGCATTTCTAAGCCCACCAGAATTGATGCTATAAAGTTGAATGCCATTTTCTAAGCCTAAAAATAAAAATCGGGCTAAAATTTTATTGGCATTGCCTAAGCCTTTGTGGATGTCCATACCAGAGTGTCCACCTTGTAAACCTTTGATGCTCAGTTTAAAACCTTCATTTTTTAAAGCTTGTGTAGGGAAGGTTTTAGAAGCCGTTACATCTACGCCACCCGCACAACCGATGTCTATTTCATCATCTTCCTCGGTATCTAAGTTGAGTAATATTTCGCCGTTTAAAGCATTGGGTTCTAAGCCAAAAGCCCCCGTCATCCCTGTTTCTTCATCAATGGTAAAAAGGGCTTCTATTGCAGGATGAGGAATATCTTGGCTTTCCAAAACGCTCATAATGGCAGCCACGCCTAAGCCGTTATCCGCGCCTAAAGTGGTACCGTGAGCCTTCACCCAATCGCCATCTACATACATAGAAATGCCTTGGGTTTCAAAATCAAAATCTACATCGTTATTTTTTTGGCAAACCATATCTAAATGGGCTTGTAGCACTACGGGCTGTCTGTTTTCCATCCCTGCAGTGGCGGGCTTTCTGATGATGACATTACCCGTTTTGTCCACAGAAGTTTCTAAGCCTAAGTTTTCACCAAAATTTTTGATGAATTGGATCACTTTTTCTTCCTTTTTGGAAGGTCTTGGCACGGCATTGAGCGCCGAAAAATTTTTCCAAATAATTTGAGGTTCTACATTTGATAAACTCATAATTGTATTTTAATTTTTTCCAAAGATACGATAATTTTAGATTTTCTCTGACTTTAAATCCCTCTGTTGGCGCATATAAAAGTGATGAAGAATGATTGAGAGCGTAGCTCATCGCTCAAAGTAGAAGCGGCTAAACCACTGCGTTTCCATTCTTTTTGACTATTTTTGTAGCTTGAAAATGATAGAAAAATGAAATTTTATAAATACCAAGGCACGGGTAACGATTTTATTATGCTGGACAATCGCAGCGGCAGTTTTAATCTAAGCCAAAAGGAGATAGAAAGGCTTTGCCACAGGCGGTTTGGCATAGGTGCAGATGGTTTGATTTTACTTGAAAATGATACCGATTTGGATTTTAAAATGGTATATTATAACGCCGATGGCGCCGAAAGTACGATGTGCGGTAATGGCGGGCGCTGTTTGGTGGCTTTTGCTCATTTTTTGAAGATTTTTGATGCCCACTGCACTTTCCAAGCGATTGATGGTCGCCACGAGGCAGAGATTAGCAACGGCATTGTCAAATTAAAAATGATAGATGTTCCTGAAATAACCCAAAAGCCAGAATATACCGTAATGAACACGGGATCACCGCATTATGTGGTTTGGGTGGAAGCTGTGGAGCAATTCCCAGTGTATAAAGAAGGGAAAGCCATCCGCTATAGCGAGGCGTTTGCTAAGGAAGGCATCAATGTTAATTTTATAGAAGAAGTAGCGCCTAACACGCTGTTTGTGAGGACTTATGAACGCGGTGTGGAAGATGAAACTTACAGCTGTGGCACGGGCGTAACGGCATCAGCGCTCACTTATATGCTCAGCCATCATCTAAATGAAGTGGAAATCCAAACCTTGGGCGGCAACCTTAAAGTTTATGCTGAAAAAGCTGATTCTGGATTTAAAAATGTTTGGTTAGAAGGCCCTGCAGAGCAAGTATTCGCAGGGGAGTTATAATAAATTTGAATTAAAAAAATGAAAAAAATTATTGCAGTCGTTTTTATCATTGGCGTTGTGGCAGGCTATTTTGGCATTAAATTTTATCAGCGCTATTATTCGGATAATGTAGAAAAGGCGGGCTATGTTTTAATCCCCACCAAGGCTAATTTTGAACAATTGATGGACAGCATATCGCCTTATCTTAAAGACCGAGAGGCGTTTAGAGCGGTGGCGCAGGCTAAGCATTTAGACCAGTTTCATCACGCTGGGCGCTACGAAATCAGCGAGGGAATGGACAACACAGCGCTGGTTAATATGATTAAAGCGGGCAACCAAACGCCCAACCAGTTTAGGATTATTGATTTTAGCAATGTTTACCAGATGATGGGGCGCGTGGCTAAGAAAACCGAAATAGATTCTTTGGCGTTCATCAAGGGGCTTAATGCCATTGCTAAAAAAAAGGGCTTAGCCGATGCCGAAGCGCTGAAACCATACTTTTTTATTGATACTTACCGCTTTTTTTGGACGGTAACGCCAGAAGAATTTTTCAAAACCTTTGAGGCGCAATATCAAGCTTTTTGGAATGCAGAGCGCGTGGCTAAAGAGCAACAATTGGGGCTGAGTAGAAATCAAATTTATGCATTGGCATCTATCGTTTATAAAGAGTCAGGCGGCAGACCAGACGAACAAAAAACCATTGCGGGGCTTTACCTTAACCGTTATAGAAAAGGAATGAAACTGCAATCTGACCCTACGGTGATTTATGCGGTCAATCAGCAAAACGGCTTTACAAAAACCATCAAAAGGGTTTATTACCGAGATTTGAAAGCGACCTCGCCATACAATACTTATGCGAATGCGGGCATTCCACCAGGACCTATTTGCATCGTGGATAAAAATTCTGTAGATGCGGTGCTCAATGCTGAAAAAAACAATTATCTTTTTATGGTGGCAGACCCTCAAAAACGAGGTTTTCATAAATTTACCAGTAGTGATGTGGAGCACGCTAAAAATGCCAAAGCCTACCAAAATTGGCTCAATGAACAGAATATAAAATAGTGTCGCACTTTTTGTTTTTCTTTAGAATGAAATTATTTTTGATTTAGAATTTAACTTTAGCGGCAGACTTTCATCTTAACACAGAAGAAAAAATACTTTTATGACGCATAATACGGAAATTTCTACCCTCGTGAGTAGAAAAACGCTGGCTCTCGTAGCGGTACTTGGCGCTGCGAGTTTTGCTTTTGCACAACAGAAAAATACCATCTTTGGGCGAGTAGTAGACGCTCAGAACCAAGCGGTACCCTACGCTTCTATTTCATTTTTTAATAAAGCCAATAAGTTGTATAGTGATGCGACCTTGACCGATGAAAAGGGCAATTACAGCCTTTCTCTCGTGCCTGGCGATTATGAAATTACCATAGAAGCCATAGATTTCAAAAAGAAAGTATTTAGTCAGAAAGTAGGGCAGGGGGCGTTGGCGGCGTTCCAAATTCAGCGCGAAGCTAGCCTAACCAACACCCAAACCAAAGAGCTCCAGAGTGTGGTCATTACAGCCACCACCAAGCCTTATAAAGTGGAGTTGGATAAAAAAACTTATGATGTTTCCACCGATATGGTGAGCAAAGGCGGCAGCTTACAAGATGTGTTGCAGAATGTCCCTTCTGTGGATGTGGACACGGATGGCACGGTATCTATGCGCGGAAGTTCTAATGTGCGCTTTCTCATCAACGGAAAACCTTCGGTTATGTTGGGGATTGATGATGGTGCTAATGCTTTGCAGTCCATTCCTGCAGACCAAATTGAGCGTATAGAGGTCATTACCAATCCATCGTCTAAATTTGAGGCTTCGGGAACTTCAGGAATTTTGAATATCATCCTCAAAAAAAATAAAAAAACAGGCTTTAATGGTAGTGTTATCGGTACTTTGGGCTATTTGCCACAAACGGGGCTTAATGCCAATTTAAGTTGGAGAAAAGGCAACCTCACTTGGTTTGTTAATGGTGGCGGCAGTTACCGAGAATCCAAAGGTACTACACGAAATAATAACTATTATACTGATTTACAGCAATCTAATCAACTTTTGGCATCGTTGCAGAATGGCGAGAGAAAAAACGCAATGGACTCCTATAACGCCACCGCAGGTTTGGTTTACGATTGGGGCAAAAATACCTCCATCAACCTATCGGGAACGGTGCGCACTTTTGAGGGAACGGAAGATGCCTACACTTATTTTGATTACCGCTATAACAGCACCGCCCTGCCTACACCTTATATGTTAAGGCAAAGTGATGGCACTAATAAAAACCTCTCTTGGCAAGGCGATTTAGGCTTGGATCATCAATTTAGCGAGGCGGATAATTTAGCCCTTTCGGTGAGTTATCAGACCAGTAAAAACAGCGCCAATAGCCACATCAATCAAGAAACGAATAATATTTTTGATAGAAAATTCCGAGCCGATGCGCTGACACCCAATATGAGCTATCTGATTAGTCAAAACTCTCAAGATGCCAAACGCAACACCGTGATTGCCAAGGCAGATTATGAGGTTAATTTGGGCGAAAATTCTAAATTAGAAGCGGGTTATCGCTTAGACATCAACAGAAACCAGTACGATAATACTGCCGATGAGCAAATCGGAAAAACAGGAACGATGAATCCTCTGGGGAAATTCACGAACAATACCAGTTATGATGAGGTGTTCAACGCGTTCTATGTTCAGTTTAAAAGTAAAATCGGAAAATTAGGTTATCAGATTGGGCTCAGAGATGAACTCTCCGAAGTTAAAATAGACTACCAAAACTTGGAACAAGGCAAAATTATAGACCAAAAAACTAAAAATTATAACAACCTCTTTCCGAGCATTTACCTCAGTTATGAGTTGGAAAAAAACAATCAACTTTTACTGAACTACTCTCGGAGGATAGACCGCCCACGCGCCTTTTTTATGGTGCCGTATTTTTCTCTAACGGATGACCAGAACTTATTTTTAGGGAACTTAGACCTCAATCCGTCTTATGTTAATTCCTTTGAGTTGGGCTACAGCATCCAGAAGCGAAAATTTACCCTCAACCCGACTTTATATCTAAGACACAAAACCGATGATGATAAAATGTTGGTATACAGAGCGGATGAGCGCACCAATGTCTTCTTTACCAACCCTATCAACCTCGGCGAAGATACCAAATATGGTTTAGATTTAAACGCCACCGCAGACCTATTCTCTTGGTGGAAGATGATGGCGAGCGTAGATGTGTTCGGCTACCATACTACGGGCTACACCACTTACCAAGTTTTGGATAAAAATGGAGATCCAGCCACTCGGGAGGCAGATTTTGAAGGTAAAGGCTTCTCTTATCGGATGAGGCTTAACTCTACTTTTAAAGTGGACAAAACGCTGAGTTTCCAGTTCCAAGGCTTTTACAGAGGTGGGCAAAAAACAGCATTCCAAGACAGAAAAGCGATGTATGCGGTTAATTTTGGCACCAGCAAAACCATTTGGAACGGAGATGGCACCATTACCTTTAATGTTCAAGACATTTTCAACACCAGAAACAGAACTGTGTACACCTTCTCCGAAACTTCTACACGAGAATCTTATATGCAGTGGCAGCCGCGCCAAGTCTCGCTCTCTCTAACTTATCGCTTTAAACAAGGCGAAAAAATAGAGCAACCGAAACGCAAAAAAGACAACAATTCTAATTATAACGGCGATGATGAAGGCGCAGTAGCAATGTAGTCTATTGCTCCACAAACTCCAAGCACGCATCATAAAATTATGGTGCGTGTTTTTTATTTCTTAGGAATCTTATTTTTAGATCAATAAAATCATTTGATGCGGTTTTATTACGAGATACCGAGGGTTATGGTTTCATAATCCACAAAAAAAATGTAACTTTGAGCGGTATCTAAAATTCTAATCATAATGCTTAAAAATATACTCTGCACTTCGGTCGCTGTGTTGGCTTTTTCAATGGCGGAGGCACAATCGCCGCTTTGGCTTAGACACTCTAATATCTCTCCAGATGGACAGTTTATCGCGTTTTCTTACCAAGGCGATATTTATAAAGTGCCCACCCATGGCGGAACAGCCATCAGACTAACCACCAATCCAGCTTATGATTCTGAGCCCATATGGTCGCCAGATGGAACTAAAATCGCTTTTGTGAGCGACCGAGATGGCGGCTATAAACGCCTCTATCTGATGTCGGCGCAAGGTGGCGTAGCTCAGGCGCTTACGCACCATTCTCAGTCGGCGCGAGCGCTTGGTTTCTCGCCAGATGGCAAGTCTGTTCTCTACACAGCGAATATCCAAAACAGTGCAGAAAATGCCGTTTTCCCGAGGTTTGGTCAGGTTTATCAGGTTTCGTTAGAAGGTGGACAGCCGCAGCGCGTGGCAGATTTTCCAACCAATGCCATCAGTTTTGCATCTGTCAATCAAATGTATTATGAGGATTTAAAAGGCGGCGAAAACGAGTGGCGAAAGCACCACACTTCTTCTGTAACGCGTGATATTTGGCGCTATGATTTTAAAAATCAAACCCATACCAAAATCATCGATTGGAAAGGCGAGGACCGAAATCCTGTATTGGCGTCTGATGGCAAAACGCTTTATTTTTTAAGTGAAAGAAGCGGCAGTTTTAACATTTATAAAGCCAATGTACAGAACCCCAGCGAGGCTCAACAGCTGACTTTCTATAAAGATTATCCAGTGAGATTTCTCTCTGTGGCTAAAAATGGCGTACTGTCTTATAGTTATGGTGGCGAACTTTATACGCTAAAAGAGGGACAACAGCCACAGAAACTCAGTGTAAATATCATAACCGATGTGGCATCGCAAGAACCTGTGTTTAAGACTTTTACTTCTGGTGCTACTTCGGCAACGGTTTCTCCTGATGGCAAACAAATCGCGATGGTGATCCGCGGCGAGGTTTTTGTTACCTCCACAGACTACACCACCACGAAACAAATTACCCAAACTGCCGCGGCAGAACAGGGCGTAACTTTTGGTAAAGATGGGCGCACTTTGGTCTATGCCAGTTATAGAGACGGATATTGGGATTTATACAAAGCCACCATCCAGCGTAAAGAGGAGGCGAATTTCCCTAATGCCACGCTCATCACCGAAGAAAAATTGATTAAAAATGACCGCTCCGAGAAAATGCATCCGCAGTTTTCTCCTGATGGCAAAGAAATCGCCTTTGTGCAGGACCGAAATCATATTGCGGTTTATAATCTGAAAACGCAGCAAATCAGAACCATTACCGAGGATAAATACCAAGTGGAGCGCAATGGCAACATTAACTACGCGTGGTCGCCAGATTCGCGGTGGTTTGTGGTGGAATATGTGGCGAGAGAGCGGGCACCTTATTCGGATATTGGCATCATCAGTGCGGAAGGCGGTCAGCCGATATTCAACATTACTGATAGTGGTTATTTTGATACCAACCCGCATTGGGCTTTAGGTGGTAATGCTATTATTTGGCGCTCAGAACGCTATGGAATGCGGAACCACGCCTCTTGGGGCTCTATGAACGATGAGATGATGGTGTTCCTCAACCGTGAAGCTTTTGATGAGTATCAAATGAACAAAGAGGAGTACGAACTCTACCAGCAAGCCAACAAAGAAAAACCAAAAGAAGAGGATAAAAAAGATGAAAAAGAGCCTTCTAAAAAAGAAAACGAGGAGAAGAAAAAGCAAAAAAATATCCTTGTAGAATTAGAAAATATCCAAGAGCGTATGGTGCGCATTACGCCCAATTCTTCCAATTTAGGCGATGCCATTATGGATAAAGAGGGCAAAAAAATCTATTATTTAGCCGCTTTTGAAAAAGGTTACGATTTATGGGAGCACGATTTAAGGGAGCGCTCTACCAAACTTTTGTCTAAGCTCAACGGACAATTTATGTTTTTTGAAACCGACAAAGCTGGAAAGCAAATTTTCCTATTGGGCGGTCAGAAGATGAAAAAAATCAACCCAATTAAAGACATCAACTATGCCGCAACGATGAAGCTGGATTTAGCCAAAGAGCGTGAGTTTATGTTTGATATGGTAAAACGCGAAGAAAAAGAGCGTTTCTATGTGCAAAATATGCACGGCGTAGATTGGGAAAAACTGACCGAGCATTACAGAAAATTTTTGCCTTACATCAACAATAATTATGATTTTTCGGAGATGCTCAGTGAGCTTTTGGGCGAGTTAAATGTTTCGCATACAGGCGCCAGATACCGTGCTCAGGGCAGTGCTTATGTACAAACGGCATACTTAGGAGCGCTCGTATCGCCTCTGCCTAATGGACTTCGTATAGATGAGGTGTTGATTGGAGGTCCTTTTGATCGTTCTAAATCTAAGATCAAAAAAGGCACTATAATAGAAAAAATAGATGGCGAGCCAATCACGCCTGCGATAGACTATCAACAACTGTTGGAAGGGAAAGCGGGCAAGAAAATATTGGTTTCATTATATGATCCGCAGGAAAATCTTCGTTGGGAAGAAGAGGCGAAGGGCATCAATGCCTCACAGTGGAACGAGTTGCTTTATCAAAGGTGGGTAAAACAGCGCGCCGCCGATGTGGAACGCTGGTCAAAAGGGAAGTTAGGTTATGTGCACATCCGCTCTATGGGCGATGGCAGCTTTAGAGAAACTTATTCCGAAGTTTTAGGGAAATACAATAATAAAGAAGGCATCGTGATAGACATTCGCTATAATGGCGGTGGGCGCTTGCACGAAGATATAGAAACCTTCTTCAGCGGTAAAAAATATTTAACGCAAATGATTCGCGGTAGAAAATATGCCGATATGCCGAGCCGCCGTTGGAATAAACCATCGGTAATGCTCATCAACGAAGCGGATTATTCCAATGCCCACGGTACGCCTTGGGTTTACCAGCATATGAACATTGGAAAATTGGTGGGTGCGCCCGTGCCAGGTACTATGACTTCTGTGAATTGGCAAACGCTGCAAGACCCTTCGCTGGTGTTTGGAATTCCTGTGGTGGGCTATGAAAAAGCCGATGGTACTTATTTAGAAAACTTCCAATTGGAGCCTGATGTTAAGGTGATTTTGGATACCAAAAGTGTGACCAAAGGCGAGGATAACCAGCTGAAAAGTGCGGTGGAAGAATTATTAAAAGAAATCAAGTAGGATGGCATTGATAAGGGCTTGTCTGATTATTTTTGGATTTTTAGCGTTGGGGGAGCTGGTGGTTTTTCTTACAGAAACAAAGTTTCCTTCCAGCCTTATCGGGATGTTTTTGCTGACCATTGCCTTGCATTTTCGTTGGGTTAAAGTGGAGTGGGTTAAGGCATTATCCGATTTTTTGCTCAATAATTTAGGTTTGTTTTTTATACCATCTTGTGTCGCTATTATGCTGTATTTTGATGTCATCGGGCAGAATATCGTCGCTATTATGGTGTCTATTGTGATCAGTACCGCCTTGGTTATTTGGGTAACAGGGAGAGTTTATCAATATATTAGAAAAAAGATGAAATAATGCAGGTTTTTTTACAAAATCCGTATTGGCTTTTAGGGCTTACTTTTTTATTCTATTATAGCGCTATTTTGCTTCAAAATAAATGGCCTACGCCTTGGCTTAATCCTATTCTAATGGCAGCCTTGGTGATGATAGGTTACCTTAGCATTTTTAATATCACTTTCGCCCAATATGAAGAGGCAGGCAAGTATATAGATTTTTTTCTTAAACCCTCTGTGGTGGCGCTTGGAGTACCGTTGTACTTACAATTAGAAAAAATTAAAAAACAATGGATTCCAGTGTTGGTTTCTCATTTTTTTGGAAGTTTGGTGGGGATTATTAGCGTTTGTGGCATCGCAAAATTATTGGGTGCAGACCGCGAAATCATCCTTTCATTAGCGCCTAAATCGGTGACAACGCCCATCGCTATTGAAGTTTCTAAAACTTTGGGCGGCTTGGTGCCATTAACGGTTTCTGCGGTGATTATCACAGGGTTAGTAGGGAGCGTTATCGGCTTTCAAGTATTGAAGTGGACTCGCGTGAAAAGCCCTATGGCACAAGGGATTTCGCTGGGTGCTTCGTCTCACGGTATGGGCATTATGATGTCTATGACGTTGGGCGAAAGGTATGCAGGCTTTGCCAGCGTGGGCTTGATTCTCAATGGTGTGTTCACGGCTATTATGGCACCTTATGTGGTGCAGTGGTTATTTTAATTTTTGAGGATAAATAATGAAAGAGTCTTTATTATTGCCAAAAGTTCAAAAATTTATCAGCGAGAATTTAGATGTGCAATTGCCAGATTTACTGTTTAAAAAACCGATATTTGAAGAGGTTAGCAATCAAGACTTGGCAATCCAAATCCAAGGACGGAAAACGGCTCAAAAGAAATTTCCAGCTTTCAATCAAGAGTATATCCTCTTTCCACCAAAGCTCAATTTAGAACAAACTTCATCTCAAGCCACTGCGGAATATAAGAGCCAAGGGCTGTCAGGGCGGGCTTTTTTGGATTTAACTTGCGGTTTTGGCATTGATGCTTTTTTTCTATCTCAACATTTTGAAACGGTGACTTTAGTAGAACAGAACCGCCAACTTTTAGACCTTGTGGCGCATAATTGGCAACAATTGGGGCGAAAAGCCAACTTTATCGATCAGGATTTAATGCAATTTCTCAACGATGCACCACAACATTTTGATTTGATTTATTTGGACCCAGCGCGCCGAGATGCCCATAAAAAGAAGGTTTTTCTATTGGAAGATTTATCACCGAATGTTTTAGAAATTCAAGAGAAATTGTTAGAGAAATCGCCAAAAGTGCTGATGAAACTCTCGCCTTTGATTGATTTAAAATACCTCTGCACGGTGCTTAAAAATATAGCGCGCATAGACATTATTGCGGTTAAAAATGAAGTGAAGGAAATCGTGGTTTTACAAAATTTAGAAACCTCAAAACCGAATATTGAAGGGCGTTGTGTGAATTTAGAGACCTCAGAACCCGTATTTCATTTTACGATCAATGATGAGCCATCAGGGGCAATCAACTACGCAGCACCTCGCCGCTATTTGTATATTCCCAATAACGCTATTTTAAAATCAGGGGCTTATGCCAAGTTAGCCGCGCAATATCAATTAGAAAAGTTGCACCCTAACACCCATTTTTTTACATCAGAAGTCTTGATAGACCATTTTCCTGGGCGTATTTTGGAAGTTAAAATATTGGAAGCTAAACAGATCAAGAAGAAATCAACTTATAATATCATTTCCAAAAATCATCCATTATCGCCAGCGGAGATTAAGAAAAAATACCAACTCAAAGACGGCGGCGATAGGTATTTAATCTTCACCCAAACCCTCAATGGGAAAATTATTTTGGAGGGCATTCAAAAAAAATAGTTTATTTTTAGGCTATTAAAAAGAGATTTAGTAATTTTGGGGTCAAATTTAGAGTAATGAAAAAATATATTTTTGCAGTAGCCGCCATGTCTTTTATGGTATCTTGTAAGAAAATTCAGCCAGGAGGTAATAAAAACATTCTTAAATTAGAAGAAGGCGTAGAGCGCTATTCTGATGATCATCAGGGAGGCGCACATTCGGAAGAAGCCGCTTCTCATACCACTGCCCACCAAAATGAGGTGAGTGTAGATTTAAATGGTGTGGTGCTTAAAGGTTATAAAAATGGTTTGGAAGAAAGAATGGTATCTTTCTTAAAATCAGGGAAATATGCTTCGGAATCAGAAGAGGCTTTAAAATCTGTATGGTATGATTTTGACCATGTTAATTTTAAAGTAGGTTCAAGCAGTCAATTAGAATCTGGTGCCGAGCAGATTGAAAATTTAGCTAAAATCCTTAAAGCTTATCCAGAAGCTAAAGTAAAAATAGGAGGCTACACCGACAAAACTGGTAATGAGGAAGTCAATAAAAAAATCTCTCAGCAGAGAGCAGATTTCATTAAAGCTCAGTTAGAAAAGGCAGGTGTAGGTGCTCAGGTGGTGTCTGCGGAAGGCTACGGCAGCGCATTTGCTAAGGTTGCCGCTGATGCTTCTGATGAAGAGAGAGCTTCTGATAGAAAAATGGCAGTAAGATTTACGAAATAAACAATACATAACTATGATTTTTAATGCTTTATCTTCATTATGAGATAAAGCATTTTTCTATTTCGCTAAAAAATTTTATCTTTACTTCTCAAATTTAAACGAATGCAAGACACACAAAATTACATTACAGAGCACAAAAAAAGATTTTTAGATGAGCTCATAGATTTGCTTAAAATAGCCTCCATTAGTGCAGACCCAGCTTATAATCAAGATGTTTTAAACTGCGCCGATGCCGTGGCAGACTACCTCAAAAAAGCAGGTGCAGACCAAGTAGAAGTTTGTGAAACCAAAGGTTATCCCATCGTTTTTGGGCAAAAAATAATAGACCCAGCGCTTCCTACGGTTTTGGTTTATGGGCATTATGATGTGCAGCCGCCAGATCCATTGGAATTGTGGGAGAGTGGTCCTTTTGAACCTGTGGTTAAAGAAACGCCATTACACCCTGAAGGGGCTATTTTTGCGCGTGGTGCCGCCGATGATAAAGGCCAGTTTTTTATGCACCTCAAAGCTTTTGAGGCGATGATGAAAACCCAGACTTTGCCGTGTAATGTCAAGTTTATTATTGAAGGAGAAGAAGAGGTGGGCTCTGCCAGTTTAGCGGATTTTCTCAAAGAAAATAAAGAAAAATTAGCCTGTGATGTTATTTTAATTTCGGATACAGGGCTTTATTCTATGGAGCAACCTACGGTGACTACGGGGCTCCGTGGATTGAGCTATGTGGAAGTAGAGGTGGAAGGTCCTAATCGAGATTTGCACTCAGGGCTTTATGGCGGTGCCGTGCCTAATCCGATCAATGTTTTGGCTAAAATGATTGCCAGCTTAATTGATGATAACGGCAGAATTACAGTGGAAGGTTTTTATGATAATGTAGAAGTGGTTTCGCTGGAAGAAAGGGCAGAAATGAACAAGTTGAAAGATGATGTAGAGGCGTTTAAAAAAGCCATTGGGCTTCGTGATGTTCAAGGCGAGGAAGGCTATACCACGCTTGAGCGCACTTCTATCCGCCCAACTTTAGATGTTAATGGCATCTGGGGTGGCTACATTGGTGAGGGTGCCAAAACGGTCATTCCGTCCAAGGCTTTTGCTAAAATTTCAATGCGTTTAGTGCCTAACCAAACGCCAGATGAAATTACAGAAAAATTTGTAAAACATTTTGAAAAAATAGCGCCTGCGAGCGTTAAAGTGAAGGTAACGCCACACCACGGCGGAATGCCTTATGTGCTGAAAAGCGACACTGAGGAATTTTTAGCCGCTAAAAAAGCGATGGAAAAAGCCTTCGGGAAAGAGGTTTTACCATTCCGAAGCGGTGGCAGTATCCCTATTACAGCGCTATTTGAGGAGGTTTTAGGTTCTAAATGCGTCCTTATGGGCTTTGGCTTAGGTACCGATGCCATCCATTCACCGAACGAACATTATGGACTTTATAATTTTTATAAAGGGATAGAGAGTATTCCGTGCTTCTTTCAATTTTATACTGAAATGAAGTCTCAAAAATAACGATTTTATTATTTAAAATAGAAATCGGTTTCAATGGATTTTGAAGTCGATTTTTTGTTTATTCTTATTTGTATTTTTTTGCTAATTAACACAAAATAAATGCTTTACCCTTCTAAACGATACTCGTGGTAGTTGCCTAAAAAACGAACGCTAACGCCCAAAGATTCAAGTTCTGCAATGGCGTTTTGGTAGAGAATATTTTCCCAATCTCCAACAATATTGATGTAAAAGAAATAATTTCCTAAGCCTGTTTTTAGCGTTCTGCTTTCTATTTTGGAGAGGTTCATTCGCCGCCAAGCAAAAACGGAAAGTACTTGGTGGAGCCCACCCGCATAATCATTAGGAAGGGTAATCATCAGCCCTGTTTTTTGTCCTAAATCTTGGTGGGGTAGCTGCAATGAATGATTTTGCTTTGAAATAATAATAAAGCGCGTATGGTTTTGCTCAAAATCTTGGATGGAAGAATGGAGGATTTTAAGCCCATAAAGTTGCGCCGCATAAGTATTGGCGACCGCTGCCCAAGGTTGTTCGGGGTGTTCGGAAACCCATTTTGCCGCTGCTGCGGTGGAGCTATAATCTTGCGTGCTGGAGTTTGGATACGCCTGTCGCCGAAACTGAAAAGTCTGCGCCAAAGCCTGTGGATGAGAGATAATATGGGCTACGGTTTGATTTTGAGGATGAACCATCAGGTGATGCACAATAGGCAAAATGGCTTCGGCTTCTATAAAAATAGACTTAAAATCATAGAGGTAGTCCAAGCTCATAGACACGGTGCCTTCTATGGAATTTTCTAAGGGAACTACGGCTTTATCCAAATTTCCAGCCTGCACTGCAGAGAAACAATCTAAAATGTTAGCCTGCGGAATCAAGCTTTCCTCAGGGAATATCTGCGAAGCCACCAATTGCGTAAAAGAGGCTTGGGGACCTAAAAATCCAACTTTCATAGGCATTAAAACTAATCCAACGGCAAAAATAGTCTTTTTTTGAATAAAGCCCACCGAGTAGCGCTGGAGAAATTCACTTTGGTATAACCTAAAATAGCGAATTTTACGGCGGAAGATTCTGCAAAATCTCTTTTGCTCAATTGAAATAACATGCTTATTTTTGCAGTTCGTGTAGGGCTCAAAAAGCCTCACGAAATATCTATGAAAAAAATACAAAACCTCCTGATTTCCACGCGCACTATGGCGGTGCTTTTATTGATTTATGCCGTTTCTATGGCGTATGCTACATTTCTTGAAAATGATTACGGAACCCCTGCCGCCAAGGCGTTTATATATGATTCTAAATGGTTTGAACTGTTGATGTTCTTGCTCATTCTTAATTTTATTGGCAATATAGAGCGCTACCGACTTTGGCGGAGAGAAAAATGGCCTATTTTAGCCTTTCACTTGGCTTTTATTTTGTTGTTTATTGGTGGGGCAATCACGCGCTACATCAGCTACGAGGGACAAATGCACATCCGCGAAGGGGAAACTTCAAAAGAGATAACCTCGCATAAAAACTTTTTTAAAATTCAGATTGAAGAAAAAGGCGAGGTGCTTAATTATCAGGATATTCCATTTGAAATGACGCCAGAAGTGCCGTTTTGGAGCGCAGTAACCAACCACCGTTTCAAGGCGACTTATGATTTTCACGGACAAAAAATTAAGGTGACCCAGTTGGCTTATACACCGAGAAAAAAAGACAGCCTGAAAGTGACCACTTCGGGTAAGGAATATTTACATTTTGTAACCACAGACGAGGTGGGGCGTTTGGATTATTACTTAGCCGAGGGCGAGGTGAAGAACATTGATGGCGCGCTGGTTTCCTTTAACCGCCCGATAGATGGTGCCGTGGAATTTAAGAAACAAGGCAACGAACTTTGGATTAAAACCCCTATAGATGCGCAATATATGACGATGGCAACCCAAGCAACGGGTACTACTAAAAAAGATGAATATCAGCCGTTGGCGCTCAGAAGTCTCTACACCATCAACCACCTTAAAATTGTGGTGCCAGAAGGATTACAGAGGGGCGAAATTATTTCTTATTCTGGGGATAAAAACAAAGATAAGAATGTTCCCGATGAGCTATTGGTAGAGGTTCAAGGGCCTAAAACTAAGCAACAGGTGGCGCTCCAAGTGCAGAGCTATAATCCTAATTTGGTCAAGCAAATCACCATTGATGGGATGAATGTGATGTTGGGCTTTGGTGCCAAAGTGTATACCACGCCTTTTGCATTAAAATTAGATGATTTCGTGATGGAAACTTACCCTGGGAGCTCCTCGCCATCGGCTTATGAGAGCCATGTTCAGATTATTGATGAAGGAAAACAAACGCCTTATAAGATCTATATGAACCATGTATTAAATTATAAAGGTTACCGCTTTTTTCAATCCAGTTTTGATCCTGATAGACAGGGCACTGTGCTCTCCGTTAACCACGATTATTGGGGAACGCTCATCACTTACATCGGTTATGGTTTGATGTTTTTAGCGATGTTTATCACTTTATTTTGGAAAGGCACGCGCTTTTGGACACTCAACCAAATGATTAAAGAAGCGGGCAAGAAAAAAACGCTCAGTTTAGCATTCGCCTTTTTGAGTTTAGGTTTTGCCTATGCACAAGCGCCAGCGAAGCCTCAGAAAACACTCTCCGCAGATGAAATGGTGCAGCACATCAATATTGATAAAGACCATGCAGAGCGGTTTGGAGCGCTGTTGGTACAGAGTTATGATGGAAGAATCCAGCCGATCAATACGCAGGCGTTGGATATTTTGAGAAAGCTGACAGGCAAGGAAAAATTTAAACAATTAGATGCCAACCAGTGGTTTTTGGCGGCTACCATAGACCCAATGTTTTGGGCGCAGGTGGACATCATCAAAGTGGAAACTCGGGGTAAAGTAGGGCAGCAATTGGAGCAAAAAACCAAAGCCAACCAAGATGGATATACCAGTTTAGTAAAGCTCTTCCCAGCCGATGCCAACGGCAATTTGAGGTTTGTTTTGGAAGAAGATTATAACACGGCATTCAATAAAAAACCTGCTGAGCAATCCAAATACGACCAGGCGGTCATCAAGCTGAATGATAAAGTCCAAGTGATGAATGCCTTGATGTCTTGGCAGTATTTCCGTGTAATCCCAGTGCAGAACGACCCTAACCACAAGTGGAATTCTGTGATGGATACCAACTTTAATGTAGATAGCACGGCGCAAAATATTTTGGGACCTTATCTGGCTGCCGTTCTTATGGCAACGCAAAGTAACCAATGGAAAACTGCCAACCAAGAGTTGGATAAGGTAAAAGCTTACCAACAGAAGTGGGGTAAAAATGTGCTACCTTCTCAAACTAAAATAGATTTAGAACTGTTAATGAATAAGTTAGATGTCAATTTTAAATTGATGATTTTCTATGCTGTCATTGCGGCTTTGCTTCTCATTTTAGGATTTATAGAATTGTTTAAACCCAACCAATGGCTACACCGCGGCATCAAGGTGATTTTGGCTTTGGGGGTATTGGGCTATATTGTTCATTTTTTAGGCTTGGCAGCAAGGTGGTATATCTCTGGGCACGCGCCGTGGAGTAATGGTTATGAGGCGATTATGTTCATCTCTTGGGTGGGCATTAGCGCAGGGCTTTTACTCTACCGAAATAACAATGCGCTGATTCCTTCGGCAGGCTTTTTGGTGGCGGTATTGTTGATGGGCTTTGCCCACGGTGCCGTGAGTTTAGACCCACAGATTACACCGCTGGTACCCGTGCTAAAATCTTACTGGTTGGTTATTCATGTGGCGATCATCACGGCGAGTTACGGATTTTTTGGCTTGTCTTTTATTATAGGCGTTATCGTTTTGCTTTTTTACATCGTGGCGAATGGAGCGACATTCAAAAAACACCATGATACCACGCTCAAAGAGCTCTCTGCCGTTTCCGAAATGTCCCTTACCATTGGGCTTTTCGCATTAACGATTGGAACTTTTTTAGGGGGTGTTTGGGCGAATGAATCTTGGGGGCGCTATTGGTCTTGGGACCCTAAAGAAACTTGGGCGTTTATCTCGGTGATCGTTTATGCCTTTGTGCTTCATATGCGTCTGGTGCCAGGTTTAAGGGGGAGATATATCTTTCATATGGTGACGATGTTTGCATTCAGCACGGTGATTATGACTTATTTTGGAGTTAATTATTACCTTACAGGCTTGCATTCTTACGCCGCAGGAGACCCAATTCCTGTGCCAGCGTGGGTTTATATTACACTCACCACGATGATTGTGCTCTCCGCTTGGGCTTGGCTGAAATTTAAAACTTTAAAATCTAAAGCTTAATTACAATGAAAAAAATTATAGTATTTCTATTATTCGTATTGGGGATTTATGCGTGCCAAAGGAATTCCACCACCTCTTCTCAAGAAAAAAACATCTGGGTGGCTCCAGAAACACAACCTTGTGATGCTGGCGTTATGCGCAAACAATGTCTCCTCATCAAATGGAATAAAAACGATCAAGATTGGCAGTATTTTTATAACGATATTGAAGGTTTTACCCACGAAAAAGGCTACACTTACGAACTTTTGGTAAGAGAGGAAGCCGTAGAGAATCCACCAGCTGATGCCTCGCAGTGGCGGTATATTTTGGTGAAAGTGATTTCAAAACATAAAATTTAAAACATAGCCTATTTTTAGTTTTTTTAAAACATATATTGTTGATAGTCAGGTTTATGTCTCTTTGATGGGGCTTGCTTTGTTGTTGTTTTTTAGCAGTAGTTTGGGCGCGATTAGTTGGTCATTACAAATTTTAATATTTTTGACCTATCTTAGTGGTTATCTTTATACCAAATATCAAAATATAAAATCTAAATGGTTGAAAATTATCGTTTTTAACCTATTTTCCTTTATTTTTGGATTTTTATTTTTATGGAAATACCACGGCGTAGCAACGCTGTTTAAATGGAGCGTTATCATTGTGATTGGACTTTTGTATGACAGTTATTTTTTGAAATATTTTGTCCGACAAATACCGCTGTTCAAGATTTTTTATGTGGGCATCACTTGGGGGCTGATGTGCGTATGGTTGCCATTTGAAACTTGGCATTGGGAGGCGTTTTTTATTGTCGTTTTGTATATTTCGGCATTGGTTTTACCCTTTGATATTCGCGATAAAAACCAAGATGAAGTCTTAACTTTCCCCAAATGGATAGGCGTAGAAAAAACCAAAATTTTAGCTTATATATTGTTGTTAATCAGTGGGTTGTTGGCGTTTTGGTTTTATGGGATAGCAACGGAAACTTGGGCTTTTTTAGGCGCTGTTTTAGTTTCGGTGGGGTTGGTGGCTGGAGCTGCGGAAACCCGTAAAGACCTTTATTTTTCCTTTGGCGTAGAGACCTGTTGCGGACTTCCATTTTTGTTTTTAATTTTATTAAAATATTTTTAACACAACGAAGATTGTATTCGTATGAAAATCAATAAGCTAAACCTTACACAATTTAAAAATCATCAAGATCGTATTTTTGATTTTTCTCCAGAAATCAATGCTTTTGTGGGGAATAATGGTGTGGGCAAAACCAATATCTTAGATGCTCTACATTACCTTTCGGTGGGCAAGAGTTTTTTAGGTAACTCTGATGTCAATAATATTCAAAATGAAGCCGATTTCTTTGTTATAGAATCCGAAATAAAAACCGACCAAAAGGATATTATCCTCAAAATTATTCAAAATAGAGAAACCAAAAAAATCATCAAAAAAAATGATAAATCCTATGCGCGCATTGCAGACCACATCGGTTTTTTGCCATCGGTGATGATTTCGCCTTATGATGCCAACCTGATTTCGGATTCTGGCGAAAGCCGCCGCCGCTTTTTAGATGCGATGATTGCGCAAATAGACAGCCCGTATTTATTCAGTTTGATGCAGTATCAAAAGGCGTTGAAGCAAAGAAATACCTTGCTTAAATCTTTCGCAAAACATCGTTTTTTTGATGCTGAGGCTTTGGAAATTTATAACGAACCTTTAGTCAAACACGCCCGCACGGTTTTTGAAACAAGAAAAAATAGACTGGACCAACTCAAACCGACTTTTCTGTACTTTTACGAGATGATTTCTGGGGCTAAAGAACAGGTGAATCTCGTTTATCAAACCGACTTAGAAGTTCAACCCATGGAGGCTTGGCTCTCGGAAACTTTGGAAAAAGATAAGGTGCTGACTTACACCTCCAAAGGGATACACAAAGATGATATTTTGTTTAAAATGAATGGCGAATTGATCAAGAAAATAGGTTCTCAAGGTCAGCAGAAGTCGTTTTTGATTGCTCTTAAATTAGCTCAAATTAACCAAATAAAGCAATTGACTGATAAAACGCCTTTGCTCCTTTTAGATGATATTTTTGATAAATTAGATGATAAGCGCGTGACACAGCTGATAGAATTGCTCAGTAAAGAGCGGTTTGGGCAGATCTTCATCACGGATACCCATAGAGAACGCACCGAGCAAATTTTAAAAAACATCAATGATGATTTTAAAATTTTTGAGATCAAATCATAATTTTCTTTTAAAATATGAAAAAGCCGAATATTTTGTATTCGGCTTTTTGGGGGTAAAATTTTTAAATTTTATTTAATTTTAGATTTAAATTTCTTTTGGAAATCTTCCCACTGTGCTTTGGTCTCTATATTTTTATAGGTATCGGTATGGAAAAGTGATAAATAAGGTTCCAATTCTTTGGCGTTAAAATAGCCTACCAAATTGGTAATAGGAGCCCCTGTCTCATCTAAAAATACGGTGGTAGGGTAGGCGGTTACATTAAAAAATCGAGCTAACTCGTGTGGTGCATTTCGCCCAGAAACATTGGCTCTGTATTTAGGGTTGCTAAAAACTTTGTTTTGATAATGCGCCACCTCATTTCCTTCGCCATTGAATTTTACTGCATAGTAGTTTTTATTGATGATTTTGGCAATTTCAGGATGTCCATAAGTGTTTTTCTCCATCATTTTGCACGGTCCGCACCACGGCGCATAGATGTCAATAAGTATTTTCTTTGGCGCTTTCTTTTGTGCCGCTATGGCTTCATCAAAGGTAAGCCACTTAACCTCTTGTGCAAAACTCAAATTGAGTAATAAGATACTGAATATCAATGCTATCCTTTTCATTGTAATTAAATTATATTATATTATGATTAAAATTGTCATTAAAAGATAAAAATAAACCTACCGCACTTCGCCCATCAGTTTTTTGATGAATGGAGATATCAAAATCAATACCAATCCAGCTAAAAGGGCATAGATGGCGAGTTGTTTGTATCCCTCGGTGTAGGAGAGTAGGGCTTCGTAGTTGGAGGCATTTTCTTTAGCTTCGGCTAAGTTGGCTCCAATAATTCCCGCCACATATTGTCCATATGCCGAGGCGAGGAACCACATTCCCATCATCATTCCTTGGAGATTTTTGGTGGAGAGTTTGGTCATAATGGATAAGCCAATCGGTGAGAGGCATAATTCCCCAAAAGTAATGACCAATAGGGCAATGGTAAAGAAATTTAGAGAGGTAATCCCTGCCGCATTAGCAAAAAATCGGGTACTGAATAATAGGTAATACCCCAAGCCCAAGAAGATGAAGCCTAAGCCAAATTTAATGATGGTATTGGGTTCTATCTTCTTCTTATTCAGCCATATCCACAACAAACCGATGAGTGGTGCCAAGAAAATAATGAAGAATGCACCGCCAGAATTATTCACGCCATTAGGGTCTAAACCTAACAAATCTTTGTTGAGATTTTTAGCCGCAAAAATACTCAGCGAGCCGCCACTTTGTTCATATATTCCCCAAAACAAAATAGAAAATAGAATGAAAATGAGTGCTGCCCACAGCTTTTTGCGTTCTTCGGTTTTGAGTTTAGACATCTCAAAAAACAAATAAATGAGCGTGAGCGGCCCGATGGTCCACATAAAATAATCGGTATAATCGGTTTGGGCTACCATCACCATAATGATGGGTACAAACACCAAAGACAGGGCATACACGCCGTATTCTTTCCATTTAGCAATGGCTTCGGTTTTGATTTCTGCCAACGGATGCCCAGGCTGAAGCCCAATGCTGCCTAAACTTCTTTGCGTAAAGATGAAATTAACCAAACTAACAACCATCACAATAGCGGCTAAACCAAAAGCGACATTCCAGCGAAGGTGCTCTGGGATAGCATTTTCAAACAATTCCCCTTTACCAATAGCGATGCATAAATAGCCGCCCAGCAAGGCACCGAGGTTAATCCCCGCATAGAACAGCGAAAATCCAGCATCTGCCCGAGGGTCGTTGGGCTTGTACAATTGCCCTACCATAGAGGAAATATTGGGTTTGAAAAATCCCGTTCCCACCACCGTAAAGGCGATGCCCAAAAAGAAATAACGGTGTGGATCTGTGGCGAGGATTAAACTACCGATAATCATCAAGATGCCGCCCCAAAATAAGGACTTCCGAAAGCCTAAAATTTTATCAGCGCAAAGCCCGCCTATAAAGGTAAATGCGTATACAAAGGCTTGTGTAGCACCGTATTGAAGGTTGGCTTGTGCTTCTTGAAAATCCAGTTGAGAAATCATAAAAAACACCAGCATTCCCCGCATACCATAGAAGCAAAAACGCTCCCACATCTCGGAGAAGAAAAGACTCCAGATCTGTTTAGGATATTTCCCTTGAAAATTCTGAATTTGTTCCGTTGTTAAGTTCATAAAAGTGAAATAAGGCTACGAAGATATGAAAAAACCTCCGAATATTCAGAGGTTTTTGGTTAATTTTATGATGGAGAAAAATTCTCACTACTTCACGCCGTGCATCAGTTTAGAGATAAATTTGCTGAGGAGGAGGAGTAAAATACCACAACCAATCACAAATCCTGAAATATAGGTGAAGATCTGCCCTGCACCCATTTTTTCTACATAGGCTGCGATAAATCCGCCTAAGAAATTGGCAACAGATGAAGACAGCATCCAAACCGCCATAAGCACGGAAGCTAACCTTACTGGGGCTAATTTGGTAACCACAGAAAGCCCCACAGGAGAGAGGCAAAGCTCACCCACGGTATGCACGAAATAAGTCATCACCAACCACCATAAGCTGGCTTTTATCGCTGGATCTTGGATATCGCCGCCACGCTCTGCCACGGCTCCGAGCATAAACCAGAATCCAATCCCTAAGATGATCATACCCAAGCCCATTTTAACAGGCGTAGTCAGTTTTTTTCCTAATTTAGAATTCCAGAAAATCGCAAATAATGGTGACAAAATCACGATAAAGAAAGGGTTTACCGATTGGAAAAACGATGCTGGTATGGTGTAGTGCCCTAAGAACGGTAAGGTGATATCACGATTGATAAATTTGTCCGTATATAAGGCAATAGAAGACCCCGCTTGCTCAAAGCCTGCCCAAAAGAACACCGCGAATAAGAACAAAATGAAGATAACGCTCACCCGTTCTTTTTCCACTTTTTTGAGTTCGTTGCCGTGTAAAACTTCTTCTTTGGTTACTTCTAACTCTTCTTTAACCTCAATTTTTTTCTGTGGTTTTTTGCCGATATTGCCTAAGTATTTATGCGCCAAAGTGTTGAATAGCAACTGTCCTAAAAGCATTCCTATCCCTGCCGCTAAGAAGCCGTATTTGTAGCCGTAAGACATAATCTCACCAGAGGCATTTTTTGTTGCAAAAATATTATCGGTAAGCACACCAATAATGATCGGAGCCAATAACGCCCCTAAATTGATCCCCATATAGAAAATCGAGAAGGCAGAGTCTCTTCTGTCGTCGCCTTCAGGATAGAGATTTCCTACCAAAATGGAGATATTAGGCTTGAAAAATCCGTTTCCGATGATGAGTAGTAACAAACCTAAATAAAGTCCAAAATGCGTATTGATGGCGAACAAAGTGAATTGCCCAAGCATCATCGTGATCCCCCCAATGGTAATGGCGAGGCGTTGTCCTAAGAACTTATCTGCCAGCCAGCCCCCAATCAGCGGGGTAAAATATACCAAGCCTGTAAAGTTTCCGAAGATTAAACTTGCGGTAGCAGGATCTATAGCAAGTCCGCCTTGTAAATAAGTTTTGGTAAGGTAGAAAATGAGAATTGCCCGCATTCCATAATAACTGAAACGCTCCCACATTTCTGTAAAGAATAAAAGGTATAACCCCTTAGGATGTCCTTTCTGTTTTAGTGTTGTATCCATATGAATAAAATATAATTTTTATTGAGACCAACAAATATAAACTTTTTTTGGTTTTTACAAAATAAAATAAGCTTTAAAATGCCGTAGATTTCGTTAAAAACCTTTAAACTAATGAGTTATATATCAAGATATAAAGAAAAAACCTTTCCCAAAATGCTAATTTTAGGAAAGGCTATAAGGTTTTAGCTCGCTTTTTAGTGAGATTTCATCGCTTTGTTGAGACTTTTGAGGATGGAGAGCCCAATGAGCGTTGCCAAAAGGAGCAATCCAAAATTCACCCAAAAGAAGTTGGCTTTGTCCTCATAATTGTACCACATACTGGAGAGCACGCCCGAGAGTTTATTCCCAATAGCAGTGGAGAGGAAGAAACCGCCCATCATAAGGGCTGTAAGCCTCGGTGGGGAGAGTTTAGACACCAAGGAAAGTCCCATAGGGGAGAGGCAAAGCTCGCCGATGGTAATCACGCCATAAGCCGCAACCAACCACAGGGCAGAGACTTTAACCAAGCCATTATCGCCAGCGTGTACAGCGCCCACCATCACCAAACAAGAAAGTGCCGAGATGAAAAGCCCCAATACAATTTTGGCAGGTGTGGTCGGCTCTTTGCCTTTTCTTCTGAGCATCAGGAAGAAACCAACCACCAAAGGTGTGAGGACAATCACCCAAAATGGGTTAATGGATTGGAAGAGTTCTGTATTATATAAATAAACTTTTTGGTCAGGGTTTTGTTCTAATTTTGCCCTTTGCTCTGGGCTAATATTTCTGAAATAAATATCCTTGCCTTGCTCTTTTACGGCATTGCCTTGGGCATCTTTTACGGCTTGATATTGCGCATCATAAACGGGAACTTCGTGGGTGTTGAAGTCTTTGCTATCCACCAAATAAATGCTTTCCAAAGGCTTTTCCGCCACGGCAGGCACGCTTCTATCGGTGTAATATTTTGCCCAACGGGTGAGCGCAGTGCCATTTTGTTTAAACACTGCCCAAAACATCAAGCTGACTGCAAATATCGCGAGGAGTGCGCCAATAGGTCTTTTGTCCTCGGCGTTGGCTTTTACATAAAGCGAAACATAGAAAACAATCACAGGGATACAAGCAAAAATAAAGGCATCAGTGGTATCAGAACCGAAAATATTACCAGGGATAAACCACCCCAAAACGCCAACCATAATGGCAGGCATAAAGACTTTTAAAAGCACGGAAGAAATGGTGGTATCGCCTTGTTGTACAGGTTTTAGCACATTGGCGTGTAAGATGTGTTTTCGCCCTAAACTGAAGATAATCAATCCTAAAAATATCCCGAAACCAGCGGTCATAAAGGCTTCGCCCCAACCGAATTTATTTCGCATAAACGCTGCGATAATATTACACGCAAACGCCCCAATATTGATCCCCATATAGAAAATATTGTAGCCAGCGTCTTTGTTGGCTTTGTAAGGTTCTTCGGAGTAGAGGTTCCCCAAAAGTGTGGAAATGCTGGGTTTAAAAAATCCATTCCCCACGATAATCAGTCCTAAGGAGGCATAAAATAAAGGCAATTCCTTAAAAAGCCCTAAGCCGATATAGCCCAAGCCCATCAGAAAACCACCGATATACACAGCTTTGATGTAGCCTAAAACCCGATCCGCCAAGAAGCCACCGAGGAACGGCGTAAGGTAAGTGAGCGCAATAAAGGTTCCGAAGATATCATCGGCGTTTTTATCTTCAAATGCTAAACCGCCCGTTTCCGAAGGGTCTATCATATACAAAACGAAGATGCCTAAAATCAGGTAGTAGCCAAAACGCTCCCACATTTCTGTAAAGAATAAATAGGGCAGTCCTTTGGGGTGTTTACTTTTCATAAAATTCTATTTTTTTGTTGGAAACAAATATAAAATTTTTTTTATAAAGTGCAAGTGGCTGTGTTTTGGGTTGATTTGTTCTCTATATCCGCAATAAAAAAGCTGCCTCGTAGAGAGGCAGCTCTGAAAAATTTATTTTGTACGGATTATTTTCCTAATGGAATGTTGTACGCTACACCAGCGCCTATGCTACCAGCGTTGAAGTCTTGGTTGCCGATTTTACCATCATCACCTGTGAATACTTTGGTGTAGTGTAAAAAGAAATTCCAATCTCTGTTATGGAAACCTATTTCTGGCTTAAGGTAGAAACCGCCTTTTGGCATCTCTACAGTGGAGTTAGAAGCCACTTTGTCATCGCCTACAATAAAGCCATAACCTAAATCTGCACCAGCGTAGAAACCTGATTTTTGAGGGTAGAATTTAAACATTGCCGCTACAGGTACCACACCGAAATCGTTGTTTTTGATGCCATCTTTCTCTTTACCGAAAAAGTGGTTGTACCCTGTAGAAATCCCTAAACCGAAACCTGGTGTAACTAAATTTTGGTAAGATAAATCTACGCCTAAGTTAGCCGAGGTATTGCCCCCAGTAGAAGCGCCCGCATTGATGCCTAATTTTAACATATTGGTCATAGAAACGCTCTGTGCAGAAACTAAACCTGCAGACAAAATGCCTAATGCTAATACAGCTTTTTTAATTGATTTCATTATTTTTCGTTTTTTAATTCGCAGGGTGTAATTGTAAAAATCGTGCCAAAGTGATAATATGGTGCGGAGGTTAGTTTTATCTTGTTTATTATCAGGAGTATAGAATTAAATGTTTGTTTAATTAAATATGACAGAAACTCTGCCAAAAAGTGCTGATTTTGTCCATAAAAAAAGCACACATAGAGAAATGTGTGCTTGTGTTTTAGTTTGAGAAACTGACCAATTCTTCTTTCTTATCGTTATAGATTTTGTATTCTAAGTATTTGAAGGAGTCTCTCGGGACTATCGTTACCCATTTTTTGTATTTAAAAAACCATTTGGTTTGTATGCTCATCAGTCCTTTGGTTAGGTAGGCTTCTACAAAGGGATGGGTGTGCAGATATAGGCGTCCTTTTTCTTTTTGTAATAAGTTTCTAATCACCTCAGACATCCGCTCTACAATCACGACTGGTGCTAAGATTTCGCCGTCTTTATTAGGATTTTCTTCCTTAGTTTCTATCACTTTTTCTGGGCGCACGCGCTGTCGGGTGATTTGTATAAGCCCAAACTTGCTGGGCGGTAGTATTTTATGGCGTGCTTTATCACGCTTCATTTCCGTTTTTAGATGTTCGTAGAGTTCTTTTCTGTGGTTGGCTTCTCTCATATCGATAAAGTCCACCACAATAATGCCGCCCATATCTCTGAGTCTCAGCTGTCTGGCGATTTCTGTTGCTGCCATTTTGTTGACTTTTAAGGCGTGCTCTTTGTTGGCGTGGCTCCCTGTGGAGATGTTGTTGCCGGAGTTCACATCAATCACATGGAGGGCTTCGGTGTGTTCTATCACCAGATAGGCGCCTTTGGAACTCGGGATGTTCACATGCTTGCCAAAGCTCTGTTTGAGCTGTTTCTCTACATTGTAATACTCTAAAAGTGGGATATGATTATCATAAAATTCCACTATGTTTTTTCGTTCTGGTGCAATGACTTCCAGATAGTTTCTCATATCTTGCACCATGGTTTCATCATCACAGATGATGCTTACAAAATCTGCATTAAAATTATCTCTTAGAATGGCAGACGCTTTGTCCTCCTCGCTTAAAATTTTAGAGGGGATTTTGTTTTTTTGAATATTTTTGAAACAAGTTTCCCATTTCTCTACCAGATGGTTCATATCATTGTGTAGTTCGGCAACTTTTTTGCCTTCTGCTACTGTTCTGATAATCACGCCAAAGCCTTCGGGCTTTATACTTTCTATCAAGGTTCTTAGGCGGTCTTTTTCCGCATTATCCCTGATTTTTTTAGAGATAGAAACTTTTTGGTCAAAAGGAATAAGCACAAGAAACCTGCCTGTGAGGGATATCTGTGTGGAGATTCTGGCACCTTTGGTGGAGATAGGTTCTTTGGTAATTTGGATGAGCACGGTGTCATCTTTTGCCAAAACGCTATCTATCATTCCATTTTTGTCAATGGTTTTTTCTATTGGAAAATTCTTCAAGCTGGAGTCGTTTTTTCTTTTAGAATGGACTTCTCTGAGAAATTTCTTATAAGTAAGGTACTGTGGGCCTAAATCTTGGTAATGTAAAAACGCATCTTTATCATAGCCGATATTCACGAAAGCGGCGTTGAGGTTGGGTGCTAATTTTTTAATTTTACCTAAATAGATATCACCTACCACAAGGGTATTGTCTTGTTCTTCCTCGTGTAGTTCAAATAAGCGTCCGTCTTCTATCAATGCAATTTTAGAAGCACCATCTTCATTGGATATTAAGAGTTCTTTCTTCATTCTAAAATTTTATAAATAGTGAAACAAAAATATAGTTGATGCTTTATCAACCAAAATAAAAACACCAACTATATTGCTTATGTCATTTAAAAAAGAGACTACAGATTATTTCTTTTTCTTATGTCTGTTTTGTCTTCTTCTCTTTTTTCTTTTGTGGGTTGCCACCTTGTGTCTTTTTCTTTTCTTTCCGCTAGGCATAGTCTTTTATTTTTATTTGTTAATAATAAATTGGATTATTTCTTTACTGGAACTTTGTTTTTCACTTTCTCTGCAAAAGATTTTGAAGGCTTAAATGCAGGGATATTGTGGGCAGGAATTTCTATCGCTGTATTTTTAGAGATGTTTCTTCCTGTTTTTGCAGCGCGCGTCTTGATAATAAACGAACCAAACCCTCTAAGGTAAACATTATCTCCTTCGTATAGAGAATTTCGTATTTCCTGCATCAATGCTTCCACCACTTTTTGAGTGTCATTTTTTTCCATTCCTAACTTATTAGAGATGGTATTTACCAATTCTGCTTTTGTCATGTCCTTTTTTGTTTTTATTTTTGGTGTGCAAATATATAACTTATTTTTGAAAACAAACAAACAAAACCCTGATTTTCTAAACATTGGCACCAAAATCATTGATTGGTACGATGAAAATGCGCGCGAACTTCCGTGGCGAAGCACCCAAAATCCGTATAAAATATGGATCAGCGAGGTTATTTTACAACAAACCCAAGTGCAGCAAGGGCGTGCTTATTACCTTAGATTTATAGAGCGTTTCCCAGATGTGAAAACCCTAGCAGAGGCAGATACAGACGAGGTTCTTCTCTACTGGAAAGGTTTGGGCTACTACTCCCGAGCGCTCAATCTCCACGAAGCCGGACAGCAAATAATGCGGGATTTCAACGGTGAGTTTCCCTCCACTTATCAAGAGATTTTAAGCCTAAAAGGCATCGGTAAATATACGGCAGCTGCCATTGTGAGCATTTGTTTTGGCGAGGCTTATCCTGCGGTAGATGGTAATTTTTACCGTGTTTTTTCCAGACTTTTTGCCGATGATTTTGATATTTCTAAATCCAATGCGTTTCAATATTTTTCGGCATTGGCAGATCGGGTTATGCCGCCGCACCGCCCTGGAGATTTCAACCAAGCCATTATGGATTTGGGCTCGGAGGTCTGCAAACCTAAAACGCCACAATGTGGTCTGTGCCCCGTTTCGGAAGATTGTATGGCTTATCAAACGGGCAGGGCTTTAGAGTTTCCCGTGAAGCATAAAAAAGTGAGCGTCACTACAATGAACCTAACTTATTATATGATACACTGCCAAGGTTATTTTTTAATTAAAAAAAGAAATAGGGCCTCCATTTGGAAAAATTTATACGAATTTCCAACGCAGATTCCTGAGGCGTGGCAGCCTTTTATCCGAGAAACCAAGGTGGTTAACCATAAACTAACCCACCGAAATTTAATCATAGAAATGAATGAAGTGCCCACCAAAACGCTGCAAGAGCTCCACGCCTATGCCCAGCAACACGGCTACGATGTGGTTAATCCAGAAATGGCAGCGCAAAAATCTTTCCCTAAACCCTTAGAACAGTGGTTAAAAGATTTTTTTGTTTAGTGTTTATTATTGCAAATAGTTTCGTTATTTTGCAAAACATAAAACAATAGTATTCAATTTTAAATTCTAAAATGATGGAAATCAAATTACCTTTTATTATGAAACTCGCTATGGTGCTCATTTGCATTTTGGCATTGGGTTATTTGGCAGTTTTAGGGCAAACCATCTTGGCGCCGCTCTTTTTTGCATTTTTGTTGGCGCTGTTATTTGTGCCGTTTGCTAATTTTTTAGAGCAAAAATGGCGATTTTCCAGAGCGCTATCCACTTTTACATCATTATTGCTGATGCTTTTGGTGGTCTCTGGCGTGGTGTATTTTTTCTCGGCACAGCTGAGTGATTTTGTCGCTGATTTTCCTACGCTGATGCTGAATATCAACCAAGCCTTCCTTGATTTGCAAACTTGGGTTTCCAAAACTTTTAAAGTGAATTTTGACCAACAGATGGAGTATCTCAACCAAGGTTTGGAGAAAATATTAGCCTCTTCGGGTATTATTTTAAGTACTACGGTAACAATGTTTTCTTCTGTATTGGCGTTTTTCTTATTCTCGGCTTTGTTTCTTATTTTTATCTTGAATTACAGAAGATTATTGTATAAATTCATAGTTTCTGTGTTTAATGAGAAGCATTTCGCAAAGGTGAATGAGATTATTTTAGAAATTCAAAAAATCATCAAAGATTATATTATCGGCTTGTTCATTCAGATTATTATTGTGAGTACTTTGTCCAGCATTTTATTGACTTGTTTAGGCGTTAAATATGCGCTATTGCTCGGTTTGCTCACAGGGTTGCTCAATGTTATTCCTTATATTGGGATCATCATCACGGGTTTTTTGGCGTGCGTAATTTCCTTTGCTACAGGCGGTGAGCATACGCTTATGGTGCTGATTGGCTACGGCGTAATCCACGCGATAGATGCTAATTTAGTCCTTCCACTCGTGATTGGTTCTAAGGTGAAAATCAATGCATTGTTCTCATTTTTAGCGCTTTTGGTAGGCGAGCATCTGTGGGGGATTTCAGGGATGTTCTTGTGTATTCCATTTTTAGCGATGATGAAAGTGATTTTTGAACGCATAGATGGGCTGAAACCTTGGGGATTAATTTTAGGCGAAGAACACACCCAGCGCAAACGCAAAAAATATAAAATTACCAAAAATATCACCCTTGAAGAAAAGGAATAATATGCGACCAATAAAGGCAATGGAGCGGTATATTTTTTCATAATTGAGGTGTAGAATATCATTTTTTATTTTCTTTTTTTAATAAGATTTCATATTTTTGAAACTTATTTTAAATGAAGAACACAGGATTTGGAGCAAAAACAATTAATTGGGTATGAAAGTTTTTAAGTTTGGCGGCGCCTCCGTAAAAGATGCAGAGGGCGTAAAAAATGTAGCAAAAGTTTTGGCTTCGCAGGGGGGGGGAGCGTGCTTGCTGGTGGTTTCCGCTATGGGCAAGACCACTAATGCTTTGGAGCAAGTGGTGGCGGCTTATTTTAACAATGGAGATTACAAAACGGAAATTAAAACCATCAAGTCTAACCATATCCAGATCGCATCGGATTTATTTGATGCTCAGCACGAGATATTTGAAGAAATAGCCCTGTTTTTTGATGATATAGAGGCTTTTTTAAGACGAAATAAATCTCCAAATTACAGCTTCGTTTATGACCAGGTGGTGAGCTGTGGTGAGCTGATTTCTTCTAAAATTTTAAGTGAATACCTTAATAATCAAGGGTTTAAAAACCAGTGGTTAGATGCACGAGATTTCATCAAAACCAACCATAATTACCGAGAAGGCGTTGTTGATTGGGCGCTTACGGAAGACCATATTAAACAATTGTCTCAAACGGAATGCTATGTTACTCAGGGGTTTATAGGTTCTGATGAGCATAACTTTTCGGTAACCCTCGGTAGGGAAGGTTCGGATTATTCTGCGGCTATTTTTGCGTATGCCTTAGATGCCCAAGTGATGACCATTTGGAAAGATGTGCCAGGCGTGATGACGGGCGATCCACGGAAATTTGATAAGGTAGAGTTGCTCTCTCATATTTCTTATGAAGAAGCGATAGAAATGGCGTATTATGGCGCTTCGGTGATTCACCCTAAAACCTTGCAACCGCTCAAACAGAAGCATATTCCATTCTTTGTGAAATCTTTTTTAGAACCAGAGCAAGCGGGGACCAAAATTGGGAATTCCGAAAATAATCAAAAGAAAGAATCCTATATTTTAAAAGAAAATCAGCATTTAATCCATATTTCTACCAGAGATTTTTCGTTTATTGCGGAGGATCATATCAGTTATATTTTTAATCTATTGGCGGAATATAAAATTAAGGTGTCTCTGATGCAAAATTCTGCGATCTCTCTGGCGTTGTGCTTGGAGGATAAATATGGAAAATTAGATGATTTTAACGAGGCTTTGCAGGCGGAATTTAAAACAGAACTGACCAAAAATGTGCAGCTCTACACTGTGCGAAATGCCCATATGAAAAACATAGAACACTTTTACGAAGGCAAAAATATTTTATTAGAACAATTGTCCAGAAACACGGTGCAAGTTGTTACTTTTTGACCACGAAAAAACAAAAATATATGAGTCTCATTTCAAAGAATGATATAATAAAAGCCGCAGGTTTTAACCGTTTAGGCTTGCTTAAAAAGCCTTTGGCTACGGCTGTGATGTATTTTACGAAAATCAACAAAGTGAATCAACTTTATGATAAATTGAAAGATACAGAAGGCAGTGATTTCTTTGACCAATTCATCAAAGAGAGGCAACTCAAATATGTGGTTTTTGAGGAAGATTTACAGAAAATCCCTAAAACAGGACCTTTCATCTTGGTGGCTAACCATCCACTGGGCGCTATTGATGGTATTTTGATGTGTAAAATCCTCACAGAAATTCGCCCTGATTTTAAGGTGATGGGCAATTTTCTTTTGGAGAAAATAGAGCCAATGAAGCCTTATGTGATCGCTGTTAATCCCTTTGAAAACAGGAAACACCTCAAAAATAGTGCGTTAGGAATGCGGGCAGCATTGGCGCATTTGCAAGAGGGCGGTTGCTTGGGGATTTTCCCTGCAGGCGAGGTTTCCAATAAAAACAACGCCTATGCGGAGATTTTGGATAAAGCGTGGGAGAAGCCAGCTTTAAAATTGATAAAAAAAGCCAAAGTTCCTGTAGTACCGATGTATTTTCACGCTAAAAATAGCCGATTGTTTTACTCGGCGGCGCAGGTGCATCCTGATTTACAGACGCTTTTGCTCCCTTCCGAGATGATGAACAAACGCGAAAAACCAATTCGCATAAGAATAGGGAAGCCCGTTTCGGTCAAGACAATGGAAGAGTATGAAACACCAGAGGAACTGGGCGATTTTCTTCAGAAAAAGATTTATTTAATGAAATCTTATTATGATAAGCGCAAATCTTTGGTGGATTTAATGAAACTTCCGAATTTAAATCTTAAATTGTCACCAAACAAATCCGCAAATGTCATACAGAATATCATTGAAGAAACGCCAAAAGAAGACCTTCTGAAAGACATCAACAGCCTGAGGGCAGAGAACAAAATGCTCTTCAAAAACGGCAATTACGAAGTTTATTTCGGCGCTTATCAGGAAATTCCGTCCATTATGCGGGAGATTGGCAGGCAGCGCGAATTGACTTTTAGAGCCGTAGGCGAGGGCAGTAACCTCCCTTTTGATTTAGATGAATACGATCGCCATTACCACCACCTGTTCCTTTGGGATGAAGAAGCGCAGAAGTTGGCAGGAGCCTACCGTATGGCGTTGGGGACAGAGGTAATGAAAAAATATGGCATCAGCGGTTTTTACACCAGTTCTCTATTTGATTTTGATCAAGAATTGCAGCCTTTTTTTAAGAAAGTGATAGAAATGGGGCGCGCCTATATTTCCACGGAATATCAGCAAAAACCATTGCCGTTATTTTTACTTTGGCGAGGCATTGTGCATGTGTGTTTGAGAAATCCAGAGCATAAATTTTTGATGGGTGGCGTAAGCATCAGCGACAAATTTTCCGATTTTTCTAAATCGTTGATGATAGATTTTATGCGTTCCCACTACTATGATTCTGCGGTGGCGCAGTACATTCATCCTAAAAATGAATTCAAAGTCCGAATGCGCGAGCGAGATAAAAACCTCTTTTTTGAGGCTATAGACTCTGATTTAGGCAAATTGGATAAGATTATTGATGATTTAGAGCCAGAAATGCGCCTCCCAGTTTTGATTAAAAAATACATCAAACAAAATGCAAAAGTCGTGGCTTTTAATGTAGATCCCAATTTTAATGATGCTGTAGATGGGCTGATGTACATTCGGATTAGCGATTTACCAGAAAGTACGATAAAGCCAGTATTAGAGGAAATGAGCGAGCAGATGAGAAACGAAAATGAAAAATAATAATTCTGATAAACAGAGGGTTAATAAATAAAGTTAAAAAAGTTGATAAAAAACTTGCGTGGTAATATAAAAGTGTATATCTTTGCACCACTTTAAAACAACTGATAAGCAGTTATGGTGCCTTAGCTCAGTTGGTAGAGCAAAGGACTGAAAATCCTTGTGTCCCTGGTTCGATTCCTGGAGGCACCACCATAAAACCGCCAAATTAATTTGGCGGTTTTTTTATTATATTTGTATTTCCAAAAGCCTATTTCTTTAAAAATAAAAAATACAATGCTTATAGACGCCTCTCAGGAGATTGATATTTCAAAACTCCGCCCTCAGAACGATTTTGAACACCAAGTGGTGCTTTTCTTGGAGGACTGTTTTTCGGCGGCACCTACGGTGAAGGTGCAGACTTCGGGGTCTACGGGAACACCAAAAATCTTTGAGGTAGAAAAGGAAAAAATGAAATATTCTGCACAGCAAACTTGTCGTTTTTTAGGACTTAATAAAGGCGATACGGCGTTGTTATGTCTTCCTGTGGCGTATATTTCAGGAAAAATGATGGTGGTAAGGGCGTTGGAGCAAGGTTTGAAATTGAAGGTGGTGCCGCCATCTGTTCAGCCGCTAAAAAATCTAAATATAACGGTAGATTTCTGTGCAATGACGCCGCTTCAGGTGGAGCATTCTTTGGCAGAACTCCATCAAATCCGAAAGTTGATTATTGGTGGCGCCGCCGTTTCGGAAACGCTCAACGATAAAATTTTAGATTTGAAAATCCCCCATCAGAAAGTTTATGAAACCTATGGAATGAGCGAAACCCTTTCTCATATTGCTTTGCGGGAGATTTCGCCTCAGAAAGCTCAGTATTTTAAGGCTTTAGATGGCGTGCAATTGTTCCAAGATGAACGCGGCTGCCTTGGCATCAATGCACCTAAATTAAATGAAGACCAATTGATAACCAATGATTTGGTAGCGTTTGGTTCGCCGCAAGAATTTTATTTTTTAGGCAGGGTAGATTCCATTATCAACTCGGGGGGCGCCAAGATTTTCCCAGAACAATTGGAAGCTTTGGCAAAGAGAACCATTGACCGAGAGTTGGTTTTTATCGGTGTTAAAGATGAGGTTTTAGGAGAAAAGTTAATCGTAGTGGTAGAAGGTGAGGAAACGCCAGAAATTAAAACGCAAATAGAAAATTTGGCGTATGAAAAATCCTTTCATCGTCCTAAGGCGGTCGTGTTTATGCCGAAAATACCACGCACGCCTAACGGAAAAGTGAGCCGATTAGAACTCAAAAAATGCTTAGAATGAGTGATTATGCTTCAGAATTTGCCTACAAAACCTCACGAAGTAGTGGGGCAGGAGGGCAGAATGTTAATAAAGTGGAAACTGCCGTTACGGTGATGTGGTGCGTGGCAGATTCGGCGTATTTTTCGGAGGATCAAAAGCAACGGATTATGGAGAAATTAAGCTCTAAAATCAATGCAGAAGGTGTTCTTCAACTCACGGCAAGTGACACCAGAACACAACTTCAAAATAAAAAAATAGCAACAGAGCGGCTAGTTCAATGGATTGAACAAGCCCTCTATATTCCTAAAAAACGGTATAAAACAAAGCCTTCAAAAGCGCAAAGAGAAAAGCGATTGAAGGCTAAAAAGTTAAATTCCGAGAAAAAACAAAATCGGAAATATAAATACTAAAATTTTAAGAATTCTCTAAAATATATTGGAACATCAGCGGTGCACAGATGGTAGCATCACTTTCTACAATAAATTTCGGTGTGGTGATATCCAATTTGCCCCAAGTGATTTTCTCGTTCGGTACAGCGCCAGAATAAGAACCGTAAGAGGTGGTAGAATCAGAAATTTGGCAGAAATAAGACCAGAACGGAATATCGTGCATCTCCATATCTTGGTAGAGCATCGGTACTACGCAAATCGGGAAATCTCCAGCGATACCGCCACCAATTTGGAAGAAACCAACCCCTTTGCCACCGCAGTTTTTAGTGTACCAGTCGGCTAAGAAAGTCATATATTCAATGCCTGATTTCACGGTGGAAGGCTGCAATTCCCCTTTAATACAATAGCTGGCGAAGATGTTCCCCATGGTAGAATCTTCCCAACCTGGCACTACGATAGGCAAGTTTTTTTCTGCCGCCGCCAACATCCAAGAGTTCTCTTTTGGAATTTCATAATATTGCTCCAAAACGCCTGATAGAAGTATTTTGTACATATATTCGTGTGGGAAATAACGCTCGCCTTTGGCTTCCGCATCTTTCCAAATTTCGTAGATGTGTTTTTGTAATCTTCGGAACGCCTCTTCTTCTGGAATACAAGTGTCCGTTACACGGTTGAGCCCTCTTTCCAATAAATCCCACTCTTCTTGAGGGGTAAGGTCTCTATAATGCGGCACCCTTTCGTAGTGAGAATGCGCCACTAAATTCATCAAATCTTCTTCTAAATTAGCCCCAGTACAAGAGATAATAGCAACTTTATCCTGCCGAATCATCTCGGCTAAAATTTTGCCAAGCTCTGCCGTAGACATCGCTCCAGCAAGGGTAATCATCATTTTGCCACCATCTTTTAAATGGGCTACATAGCCTTTGGAAGCATCCACTAAAGCCGCAGCATTAAAGTGCAAATAGTATTTCTCAATAAATTCTGTTATCGGTTTATTCATAAAATTATATTTTGAGCAAAGTTAAGGATTTTTTTTCATCTGAAATCAACCCTAATAATTTAGAGCAAGCCTAAAAACGAAACCCTTACAGTTTAATGTGAGGAAAACTTCAAAAGCCATTTTTTTATGATAAAAATAATTTTTGTAAATAAAAATTCTTATTTTTGAACACAGATTAAACGATGGACTAAAATGAACCATATCATGAAAGCAAAGTTATGGATAATAGGCGTGTTTTGTGGTGTTTTGTCTTATGGACAGAATATTCAGAACAACCCTAAAAGCAACCACGGCAATAAATTTGAGCAATTAGGCACCATTTTACCGACGCCTAATGTGTATAGAACCGCCTCGGGCGCCCCTGGTAGTCAGTATTGGCAGCAACGCGCAGACTATGATATTTCGGCGTATTTAGATGAGGAAAAGCTCAATTTAAAAGGTGCCGAAACCATTACTTATTACAATAACTCGCCTGATCAGTTGGATTATCTCTGGCTTCAGTTGGACGAAAATGAGCAATCTACGGTTAAAAATGCAGGCTATCAGTTCAGTTCTCGTTTGCCTAAAATAGCCACTGATGAAGGCTTAAAAGTAACCAACTTACCGGAGAAAGATAATGGCTATGGTGTTAATATAGAGAAAGTTACCGATGCCAATGGCAAAGCTTTACCTTATATTGTCAATAAAACGATGATGAGAATAGACTTGCCGAAACCTTTAAAAACAGGCGAGGTGTTTAAGTTCAACATTGAGTGGAATTACAACATTCCCAACCGCATTACCATGGGCGGCAGGGGCGGTTACGAGTATTTTCCAGAAGATGGCAATCATATTTTTACCATCACGCAGTGGTATCCGAGAATGTGCGTGTACAGCGATTTTAAAGGTTGGCAAAACCACCAATTTACAGGCAGAGGCGAGTTTGCGCTGACCTTTGGCGATTTTAAAGTCAAAATGAATGTGCCTGCAGACCATATTGTAGCGGCAACGGGCGAGGGGCAGAATTATAAAGAAGTGCTTACACCAGCCCAATACAGCCGATGGCAAAAAGCCCAAAATGCCAAAGAACCCGTGGAAATTGTCACCTTAGAAGAGGCTAAAACCGCCGAAAAAAATAAAAATAAAAACCGTAAAATTTGGCAATTTAAAGCCGATAATGTCCGAGATTTTGCCTGGACTTCTTCGCGTAAATTCATTTGGGACGGAATGGCAGAAATCATCAAAGACAACGGCAAAAAGGTGATGTGTATGTCCATTTATCCTAAAGAAGCCTATGCGCTGTATCGCCCATTTTCTACCAAAGCCGTGGCACATACCATCAGGGTTTATTCGGATTTTACCATTCCTTATCCTTATCCTGTGGCGCAGTCGGTGGAGGCTGCAAACGGTATGGAATATCCAATGATTTGCTTTAATTATGGGCGTACCGAGAAAGATGGTACCTATTCCGAAGCCACCAAAAACGGAATGATTGGCGTGATTATCCACGAGGTGGGGCACAACTATTTCCCGATGATCATCAACTCTGATGAAAGGCAATGGAGCTGGATGGATGAGGGGCTCAACACTTTTTTACAATACTTAGCGGAGAACCTTTGGGACAAAAATTTCCCCACCCGAAGAGGTCCTGCACGGAATATCGTAGACTATATGAAACTCCCGAAAGACCAATTGGAACCCATTATGGTCAATTCCGAAAATATCAACAATTTTGGAGCTAATGCCTATGCAAAGCCAGCTACGGGGCTCGTTATATTGAGGGAAACCATTATGGGTAGAGATTTATTTGATAAAGCCTTTAAAACCTATGCCAAAAGATGGGCGTTTAAGCACCCTGAGCCTGCGGACTTTTTCAGAACGATGGAAGATGCCAGCGCCGAGGATTTAGATTGGTTTTGGAGGGGTTGGTTTTTTGATATTGATCCTGTGGATATTAGTATTGATCAAGTCACTGTGGCAGAGCCAGATTTTAGCGCCGAACCTCCTAAAAAAGAGGTGCATATTAAGGTTGATGAGCCTCAGATTAACGATTTTGAAACCATCACACAACAGCGCAACCGAGAGGAAGGCAAAACTTTTTATACCGATGCTGACCACAGTCTTAGGGATTTCTATTGGCGCTATTCTCGTGGAAAAGAACAATTAAAAGTGAAGGAAATCAGCCGTGTGGAAGAACCTTTTGAGCGGGTGAGTGCTAAAAACATTAAGAATTTAGAAAATATTAAAGCCTACCAAATTGATTTCTCCAATAAAGGCGGAATGGTAATGCCGATTATCTTAGAATTTACCTTTGAAGATGGCACTAAGTTGCACGATAAAATCTCGGCGCAGGTATGGCGTAAGAACGAGCAAAAAGTGTCCCTCACTTATTATTTTGATAAAAAATTGAAAGCCATACAGCTGGATCCAAGAGAGGAAACCGCCGATATTGACACCACCAATAACCATTGGTCAGCGGAAGGTCAAGCACCTGAGGTTTCTAAATTCCAAGTCTTTAAGATGAAGGGAGAGCCAGCGCGCCGTGGGGCATCGCAAGGGAGATTAAATCCAATGCAAGCCGCAAAGCCTCAACAGTAGGAAAGGTTATTTTTGAAATAAAACCATTGGTTTTGAGAATTTAAGAAATTAACAAAGATGATTTTATCATCAAAAAATGCGCTATACTATCATTTTTAAGTGTAGTGCATTTTTTATAAACCTAAGTGATTTTATTTGATGAGAAATTTGCTTTGTAGGCTTGATTAAAGGCATAAGAATTTTTTTTTCAATCTTTCAATTTTTAAATCATTGAATCATTTTGAACCTGAAAATTTTCTTACCTTTGTGCGATGCAAGAGATGAGAACGGTTACCGTGATGCGCTATATTACGCCACTGAGAGAGGGTGGCTCTTTGCCGGCGTTGGCAGAGGCTGATGATGATTTTAAGTATGTGCTGAAATTCCGTGGGGCAGGGCACGGCGTGAAAATGCTCATCTCCGAGTTGCTCGGCGGGAAGATTGCCCAAGCTTTGGGACTGCAAATTCCAGAGTTGGTTTTTGCTCTGTTGGATGTGGATTTTGGGCGTACCGAGGGCGATGAGGAAATCCAAGACCTACTGAAAGCCAGCGAGGGGCTCAACCTCGGTCTGCACTACCTTTCGGGGGCGCTTACTTATGAACCTTCCATTAAAATTGACCCTCTTTTGGCATCAAAAATCGTGTGGTTAGATGCCTTTACCACCAATATTGACCGCACTTTCCGAAACACCAACCTGCTGATGTGGCACAAAGAATTGTGGGTGATAGACAATGGGGCGTCCTTTTATTTTCACCATTCGTGGGCGAATTTTGAGAAGGCAGCTCAGTCGCCGTTTGCCTATGTGAAGGACCACGCCCTTTTGCCCCAAGCCAGCGAGTTGGCGGCGGCAGATGCGTGGGCACATCAAGTATTGAACGAGGATTTTTTCCGAGAATTGGTCAACCTCATCCCCGAAGAATGGCTCCAGTGGCAAGATGTGGAGGAAACGCCCGCACAGATCCGAGAGGTTTATTTTCAGTTCCTCACCCGCCGACTTCAACATTCATCAATATTTCTAAAAGAAGCCGAAAATGCAAGAGGACAAATTATATGAATACGCCGTAATCCGCTTAGTGCCGAAGGTTGAGCGTGAAGAGTTTTTTAATGTAGGCTTGGTTTTGTTCAGCAAGAAAGCCCGCTATATCCGTGTGGCGTTCCACCTTTGCGAGGAAAAATTCCGACTGATGCGCTGCCCGATGGACTATGAGGAGGTGGCACACCAGCTGTCCAACTTCAAGAAAATTGCAGAGGGTAGCCCCGAGGGTGGTACCATTGCTCAATTGGATATTCCAGAGCGGTTCCGTTGGCTGACCGCTGTTCGTAGTGCCGTCATCCAAACCTCCCGACCGCACCCAGGCAAAACCCAAGACTTAGATGCCACCTTTGACCGCCTCTTTGAGGAGTTGGTGAGGTAAATAGGGAAGAGGGAACCGCTAATATATAATGCTGATACGCTAATAGGTATCAGCATTTTTGATATAGATAATCTATTTATTCATCAAGTTAAGACTTTTCTTTATATATAAGATAGATTTCTTCATTCTGTTACCTATTTTTCACTATACTATTTAAATAAACTTCTAATATATGATGATAATATGCTAATGGGTATCAGCATTTTTGATATAGATAGTCTATTTATTCATTAAGTTGAGGTTTTTCTTTATATATAATATAGATTTCTTCATTCTGTTGTCTATTTTTCGCTATACTATTTAAGTTAATGGCTTATTGATTTTTATATTTTGATTATATAAATGAGTTTTTATTTTAAATAAATTGATTGTTTTTGCTAATATATAATAGAATTGTTTATAGAAATGGATAAACCGCAAAGGTAATCCATTTCTATCTGCGGTTTATTGATTTCTATCTGCGGTTTATTGATTTCTGCGTGCGGTTTACTCATTTCTATCTGCGGTTTATTGATTTCTATGTGCGGTTTATTCATTTCTGTCTGCGGTTGGTTCATTTCTGCGTGCGGTTTATTGATTTCTGCGTGCGGTTTATTAGTTTCTGTCTGCGATTGATTGATTTCTATGTGAGGTTGATTAAATTCTAAGTGCAGATAATTGATTTCTGTATAAGGTCAATCAATACCTAAGCAGCAATCAATAAAAAATCGGAGGGGTTAATTATGATAACCTCACCGATGATAGATGACCAATAGCGGATATTGAGCAACGGATGTCAAAAAAGCATCTCGTGGAAGTCTTCTATTTTAGACACTTCTACAATCTCTATGTTAATTTTGCGTCTGGGGATTTTATTTTGTTTAGAAATGAAAATCTTATCGTAGCCAAGCTTCTCCGCTTCGGAAATACGCTTCTCAATCTGGGGCACAGGGCGAATCTCACCGCTCAAACCGATTTCCCCAGCGAAGCAAAACCGCTCTGGGATGGCAATATCCTCGTTAGAGGAGAGAATGGCGGCGACCACAGCTAAGTCCAAGGCTGGATCATCCGTTTTGATGCCGCCTGTGATGTTCAGAAAGACATCTTTGGAGCCCAACTGGAAGCCTGAGCGCTTCTCTAAAACTGCCAAAAGCATATTCAGCCGTTTGGCATCAAACCCCGTAGAACTGCGCTGCGGTGTGCCATAAACGGCGGTGCTCACCAAGGCTTGCATCTCCAAAAGCATCGGGCGGTTGCCCTCCAAAGTCACGGCAACGGCATTGCCAGAGAAGTCCTCCAGCTTTTTGGTAATCAGCACTTCGGAGGGGTTTTTAATCTCCTTGAGCCCAGCGGAAATCATCTCGTAGATGCCAATTTCTGCCGTAGAACCGAAGCGGTTTTTGTTGGCTCTAAGCAATCGGAACAGGTGGTTCCTATCGCCATCAAAGTTAAGCACTACATCTACCATATGCTCCAGCACCTTGGGGCCTGCAATCTGCCCATCTTTGGTAATATGCCCTACCAAAAATATCGGAATATTGCTGGCTTTGGCGTATTTGATGAGCTCCGAGGCGCATTCTCTAATCTGCGAGACGGTTCCTGGGGAGCTCTCCATCGTTTGAGAATGCAGGGTTTGTATGGAGTCCACAATCACGAAATCTGGCGATAGTTTCTGCGCTTCGTGGAGGATTTTTTCAATGGAAGTTTCGGTGTAGAGAAAACAATTGGGGTTCTGTTTTTCGGTCAGTCGGTTGGCTCGCATTTTAATCTGAGAGGCGCTCTCTTCGCCAGAAACATAGAGGATTTTCTTCTTCATCTTCAGGGCGAGTTGCAGCAATAGTGTAGATTTTCCGATGCCGGGCTCTCCACCGATGAGCGTAACAGAGCCTAAGACGATGCCGCCACCCAGCACGCGGTTGAGCTCCTCGCTTGGGGTTTTTATGCGCTCTTCTGTGTGGGTTTCTACCTCTATAATATTGATGATGTGGGGTCTGCCGAAGTCGCCAGCGTAGTTTTTAGAAGAAGATGCGGGGGTGGCTATTTCTTCCACCAGCGTATTCCACTCGCCGCAGTTTTGGCATTGTCCGTGCCATTTAGAATATTGAGTGCCACAGTTTTGGCAGTAATAAACGGTTTTTATTTTAGCCACTTTAGAATTAAAATTGAGATTAAACAGGTGCAAGTTACAAAATAAAATTCTTATTTTTTGCTTTATGGTCTGGCAATGGCAGTTTCTATTCGCAAAAAAATATTATCTTAGTGGCTCATAAATAATCAAGTATAAAATGGAAGCATTTGTAAGCGCAGAGATTAAAAATTCTATAGCCGAAATTACCTTCGGGACGCCAAAAAGTAACGCCTTGCCAGGGGATATTTTGGAGCGATTGGCGACCACCATACAGCAAGAAGCCGCTAAAACAGAGGTGAAAGCTTTACTAATCAAGTCCGTGGGTGAGCGAGCTTTTTGTGCAGGTGCCAGCTTTGATGAGCTTTTAGCCATTGAAGATCTTGAAACTTCTAAGCGGTTTTTTGGCGGTTTTGCTAAGGTTCTCCACGCGATGAGAACTTGCGGAAAGATCGTGGTGGTAAGGGTGCAAGGCAAGGTAACAGGTGGCGGTGTGGGCATCGCTTGTGCAGCGGACTATTGTTTTGCGACTAAGGCGGCAGCTATGGCTTTAACGGAAATCAATTTGGGGATTGGTCCCTTTGTGATTGGTCCTTATGTGGAGCGTAAAATTGGGGCTTCACAACTGATGGCAATGGCAATAGATGCGGAGTTTAGAACGGCAGAATGGGCAGAGCGCTACAATGTTTATCACCACCTCAGCGATTCTATAGAGGAGATGGATACCCATATAGAAGGCTTTTTGGCTCAGCTTTCGGGGCGTAGTGCTCAAGCGCTGGCTTACCTAAAAGAGATGGCGTGGCAGGGAACTTCGCACTTTGATGCTCTGATGCCTCAACGCATAGAAATGAGTGCCAGCCTCGTTTTAGAAGACACCGCCAAAGCCAACATCCAAAAAATAAAAGAGCGGCTGAGGAAGTAGCCGCTCTTGGTTAAAGATTTTTTGCTTATAGAAAAAATAAAATTTTATTTTTTCATCAATTTTTGGACATAATTATAAGGTAGAGAAGCGGGCGTGCTTTTCTCTTTCCAGTGAAAGGATTTAAAACCGCTCTCTTCTGCCCAATTTTCCCAAACAATTCTCAAACGCTTGTTGCAAAAACCAAAAAACCTCCTATTTTAGGAGGTTTTTGAACTTATTTTTTAGCTTGTAGTTGTTCTCTAATTTTTTGTTCCAGCTCTTCGGCGAGTTCTGGATTGTCTTTGATGAGCTCTTTTATCGTGTCTCGTCCTTGTCCTAAGCGGGTATCGCCGTAGCTGAACCAAGATCCACTTTTGCTGATGATACCTAATTCTGTGGCAACATCTAAAATCTCACCCGTTTTAGAAACCCCTTCGCCATACATCACATCAAATTCGGCACTTTTGAATGGCGGTGCTACTTTATTTTTAACCACTTTCACACGGGTGCGGTTACCGATAACATTACCTGCTTTGTCCTTGATTTTTCCAGTGTCGCTCAACTGTCTGCGGATGTCAATTCTCACCGAAGCATAGAATTTTAGAGCATTTCCGCCTGTGGTCGTTTCAGGACTTCCGAACATTACGCCAATTTTATCCCTCAATTGGTTGATGAAAATCACCGTACATTTGGTTTTAGAAATAGAGCTGGTCAGCTTTCTCAGCGCTTGCGACATCAATCTGGCGTGGAGTCCCATTTTAGAATCTCCCATATCGCCATCAATTTCAGCTTTTGGGGTCAATGCCGCCACGGAGTCTATCACCACGATATCTACACCGCCAGAGCGAATGAGGTTATCGGCGATTTCCAGCGCTTGCTCGCCATTATCAGGCTGAGAGATGATCAATTCTTGTAAGTTGATGCCCAATCTTTCGGCATAGCTCATATCAAAAGCGTGCTCAGCATCAATAAAAGCGGCTACACCACCTGACTTTTGAGCCTCGGCGATGGCGTGTAGCGTGAGGGTGGTTTTTCCTGAAGATTCAGGACCGTAGATTTCTACAATTCTCCCCTTAGGGTAGCCACCAACGCCCAATGCCAAGTCTAAACCTAACGAGCCAGATGAAATCACTTCAATATTGTTATCCACAATACCGTCGCCTAATTTCATCACGGTGCCTTTACCATAAGCTTTGTCTAATTTCTCTAATACGGCGGCTAACGCCTTTTTTTTATCTTCAATCGGGTTGATTTCCTTTTTATCTGTTTTTGCCATTGCTAAAAATAATTGAACTCCAAAATTACAAAAATAAATATTGGTAAGCAATAATTTTCTAATAAATAAATATAAAGTTCTGATTAATAATGAGATATAATCAGTGCAGATTTCCTTTGGATAAAAGTACTTTTGATCTACGGCACATTATTTGGTGATGATTTAAATATCAATATTAAAAATTAAGAAATGATGAGAAAATTGGTTTTATTAGGCATTCTTTTGGTGGGACAATGGATGCTGGCACAGAAAAATTTTATAGATCAGCCGTATTTAGAAACCTCGGCAAAAGCAGATTCTATGGTCATCCCAGACCGTATTTACCTCAATATTCTACTCAACGAAGCGGATAGCAAAAATCGGATTTCTGTGGAAGAGCAGGAGCAGCGTTTAGAGAAGGTGCTAAAATCTTTAGGCATAGAGGTGAAGAAGGATCTATCACTGCAATCTTTGGGGAGCAATTATCAAAGCTATTTTTTAAGAGGTCAAAATGTGGTGAAGCAAAAACGCTATAACCTATTGGTGAGAGATGCCGTAACGGCTGGAAAAGTGCTGATGGGCTTGGAGCAACAGGGGATTTCTAATGTGTACATTTCTAAAGTGGAATATTCCAAAGCTGAAGAATTGCTGATGACCCTCAAAGCGATGGCAGTGGCGAAATCTCACAAAATAGCAGAAAATATGGTAAAACCATTGGGTCAAAAGTTAGGAAAAGCCATCCATATGGTAGATGAAAGTGTTTACTATACGCCTGTGGCAGCCAATATGATGATGCGAAAAGAATACACCCAAGCCTCGCCTGCACCACCAGAACCGATAGACACGGAGTTTAAGAAAATTAAATTTGAAGCCAGCGTGCGCGTAGTTTATCAGTTAGATTAAATTTTTACTTTATAAAGACATTAAAGCCACTGTTTTGCATTTTGAGCGGTGGCTTTGTTGTGTCAAAAGGTGGGGCGTAGCACAATAAATGAAACTAAAAATTGGTTACTTCGTTCATTTGTTTTAACTTTGCACAAACCTAAACTAATGAGTAAAAAGAATACCAAATATATCTTTGTTACCGGTGGTGTTACCTCTTCTTTGGGTAAAGGGATTATCTCAGCATCACTCGGTTTATTACTAAAATCAAGAGGCTTCAATGTTACAATTCAGAAGTTAGATCCTTACATCAACATAGACCCCGGCACGCTCAACCCTTATGAGCACGGCGAATGCTATGTAACGGAAGACGGCGCCGAAACGGATTTGGACCTCGGGCATTATGAGCGATTTTTAGACGCGCCAACCTCTCAGAATAACAATGTTACCACAGGTCGCATTTACCAAACGGTGATTGAGAAGGAGCGCCGTGGCGATTTTTTAGGGAAAACTGTGCAAGTCATTCCGCACATCACCAACGAAATCAAGCGGAGAATTAAAATCTTAGGACAGAAGGATTACGATATTATCATCACCGAAATTGGTGGTACCGTGGGCGACATAGAATCTCTGCCTTATATAGAATCTGTGCGCCAGCTCAAATGGGAACTCGGCGAGCATAACTCTATGGTGATCCACCTCACGCTGTTGCCGTATTTGGCAGCCAGTGGCGAGTTGAAAACCAAGCCTTCTCAGCATTCGGTAAGACAGCTGATGGAAAGCGGTATCCAAGCCGATGTTTTGGTGTGCCGTTCAGAACACAAAATCCCGAAAGATGTTCGCGCCAAATTAGCCCAGTTCTGTAATGTGCCGAGCGATAATGTGATTGAGTGTATGGATGCCGATACCATTTATCAAGTACCGATAGAGCTCCAAAAACAACACTTTGATGAGGTGGTGATGAAGGCTTTAGACCTTAAAGAAACTGCCGCCGCAGATTTAGACAATTGGAAAAACTTCCTTAAAAAATATAAAAACCCTAAGCGCTCGGTGCAGATAGCTCTTGTGGGGAAATATGTATCCCTCCAAGACTCGTATAAGTCTATTGTAGAGGCATTTATCCACGCTGGCGCCGATTTAGAAGCCGAAGTCAATATCCGCTGGGTGTATAGTGGCGATTTAGAAAATGAAAATGCCGCCGAAGTTTTAAAAGGCGTAGATGGCATTCTGATAGCCCCAGGTTTTGGAGATAGAGGTATAGAAGGCAAAATTGTAGCCGCCCAATATGCGCGTGAACAGGGCATTCCTGTGTTAGGCATTTGTTTGGGAATGCAGATTATGACCATAGAATTTGCAAGAAATGTATTAGGGTATGAAAAAGCCAACTCTATGGAGTTTGATATCAACACGCCTTACCCTGTAATTTCCCTAATGGAAGAACAAAAAAATGTGGTAGAAAAAGGCGGAACAATGAGGTTGGGCGCGTGGAAGTGTAGTCTCAAAAAAGGGTCTAAATTAGCAGAAATTTACCATACCTCAAACATTGCGGAGCGCCACCGCCACCGCTACGAGTTCAATAGTGAGTATAGAGAAGATTATGAAAACCAAGGGCTTATCCCAACAGGAACCAACCCAGATACAGGATTGGTGGAAGCGGTAGAGCTGAGCGGGCATCCGTTTTATGTGGGCGTGCAGTACCATCCAGAGTACAAAAGTACGGTCGCTACGCCGCATCCGTTGTTCAAAGCCTTGGTGGAAGCCGCTATGCTTTATCAAGAAAAAAGGAATTCTTAACGAAAATAACGGTTAATTATCAAAAAAAACTTAAATTCGCAGTCCGAAATTTTAGGGAGCCTCTCCCTTTTCTTTATGTAAAATAATCATTATGATGCAACAAAATAACGGAATAGATAAAAATCAAATTTTAGGGTTTATCTTTTTGACGCTTTTTCTCTTCGGGGTGATGTTCTACTTCCAGAACAAATCATCAGAGGAGCAACCACAGACCAAAACGGAACAAACCCAATCGCCAAAATCGGTGCAGCCTACCACGGCTAAAAACCTGAACACAGCGGTGGCAGCCTCCGAAATTAAAACGGTGGAGCTCAAAAATGATAAAATCACAGTGGCGTTTAATACCCTTGGTGGGCAGATTTCATCAGTGATGATGGCGCAATATAAGGCGTATAACCCCAAAACCAACCGAGATGATTTGCCGTTGTATCTCATCAACAATAATAATTCTTCCTACGGCTTTCAGTTTAAGGATAAAACGGGGAAAATCATCAACACCCAAGATTTAATTTTTACCCCAGAAGTTCAAGGGAACATCGTGAAAATGACCGCCGCATTCAATGGCGCTAAGCTCCAGTATATTTACACGCTTTCTAATTATCAAGTTGATTTTCAGGTGGCTACGCAGGGGCTTTCGCAGATTGTTTCTGGCAATAAGGCAGATTTTCTTTGGAATTACTCCCCAAGAGAGTTTGAAAAAGGAAGAGCTCAGGAGCAACAGCACACAGAGTTTGTATACGCTTTTAACCAATACAAAAGCACCGATTATGATGCGAGAACGACGCTGGAAGAACCTGATGAAACCCTCAATTGGTTAGCGATAAAACAACAATTCTTCGCTCCGATTATAGAGGCGAAACAAGGTTTCAAAAACTCAAAAGGAAACCAAGACATGATAGAGCAAGGCGAGTATTTGAAGAAGTTCAACTTTGATGGACAATTGGAGCTGGCTTCTGGAGAATTTAACCAAAACTTCACTTGGTATTTCTTGCCTTTGGATTTAGATTTACTAAAAACCTACAACAAAAACTTTGATGAAATATTGCCATTAGGCTGGTCGTTTATCGGTACCGTTAACCGTTGGATTTTCATTCCAATGTATAATATGATATCCTCGTGGGGCATTGCTGCAGGTTGGGTAATATTCTTGATGACGATTCTTGTGAAAATTGTATTGTCACCGATTACCTATAAACAGCACAAACTCAGTGCGATGATGCGTGTGATCCGCCCAGAAATAGAGGAGGTCAACGCCAAGTACAAAGATGCCGACCCAATGAAAAAGCAACAAGAAGTAATGGCGGTGTATAGAAAGGCGGGCGTTAACCAGTTGGCGGGCTGTCTGCCAGCATTATTGCAGATCCCGATTTTCTATGCCTTGTTCCGTTTCTTCCCGAATATGTTGGATTTAAGGGGAAAAAGTTTCTGGTTTGCAACAGACCTTACCGCTTATGATGATATTATAAAACTGCCATTCCACATTCCATTTTTGGGTGAGCACATCAGTTTATTTGCGTTGGCGTGTACAGCGGTAGTGCTGATCTATACGATGATGACGGCAGGTAATATGCAACAGCCAACCCAAGAAGGTATGCCGAATATGAAACCATTGATGTACATCTTCCCACTGATGTTCTTCTTCTTCCTTAACTCGGCAGCATCGGGATTATCGTGGTATTATTTCGTGTCTAATGCCATCAATATTTTGATTATCTTAGTGATTAAATATGTGATTTTAGATGAAAAGAAAATCCATGCTCAGATCCAAGCCAACAAGGCGAAACCTAAAAAAGAAGGCAAATTCCAAAAGAGAATGAGAGAGATGATGGAGAAGGCACAAGAGCAACAAAGATTGCAAGAACAACAGCGAAAAAATAAGAAATAATTTTCCATTTTCTGATTTAAAAACGGCTTGCACTAAGTGAGTCGTTTTTTTATTTGTGCTAAAATGCTTATTCTTGCATAGAAAAATTGGGTTTTATGGAATCACCACAGCAAAAAGTCATCATCATTACAGGCACTTCAGCAGGAATAGGGAAGGCATTGGCAGATTATTTTGGAAAGAAAGGGCATCGTGTCTATGGGCTCAGCCGCACGCCCACCCACTCTGAATTTTGGACCTCCATTTCTGTAGATGTCACCGAGCAACAGCAAATTACAGAGGCAGTGCAGCAGATTTTAACCCAAGAACAGCGGATAGATGTTCTCATCAACAATGCAGGAATGGGTATGGTGGGCGCTGTGGAAGATGCCACCAAAGCCGATATTTTAAAACTGTTCAACCTTAATCTGGTGGGAGCAGTGCAGATGATGAGTGCTGTAATGCCCACGATGAGAACCCAGCAGCGTGGCGAAATTATCAATATTTCCAGCATTGGCTCAGAGATGGGCTTGCCGTTTAGAGGTTTTTATTCAGCCTCTAAAGCCGCTTTGGATAAGGTAACCGAAGCGATGCGCTATGAGGTTGCCCAATGGCAGGTGCAAGTCTGCGCGCTACATTTAGGCGACATAAAAACCAATATTGCAGACCACCGTGTGAAATCTCAGGTATCACCCGCTTACCAGAGTTTGTTTGAAAAGGTCTACGCCCTGATGAACGCCCATGTAGACCAAGGCACGCCGCCAGAAGCGGTCGCCCAATATATAGAGCAGTTGCTCCAGAAAAAATCGTGGAAGCCCCATTATTATTATGGTAAATTGGGACAGAAAATAGGCGTGCCTCTCAAATGGCTATTGCCTCAAAGGTTTTATGAAAAACTGATGCGCAAGTACAATCAAATGGATTAAAATGATAAAGCAAATAAGGCTTATTTTCCTGATTTTGTGTAGTGTTTGGGCGAAAACACAGCAATTGCCTATGGTGCTGATAGACCAAGAAACCCAGCAAAAAGTGTTGAGAAAAGATTCTCTCGCTGCGGCTCAATTTTTAGATTCTTTGGTGGAACAGCATTATTATTTTGCCAAGGTGCTTAGGGTAGAGCAGAAGCCTGAACAGATTGAAATTCTGTATGATAAAGGGAAAAATTATAACCAAGCTTGGGTGGTTTTCTCTCCAGAAATAATGGAGAAACTGCAATTTCCTACGCCCTATTTTACACCGAATTTAGAGGCTTTAAAACATCAAATCAACCAAAAATATATTGATGAAGGCTATGCGTTTAGCCGCGTGAAAACCCAATATTTGCGGATGAAAGATGAGGTGCCAGAGGTTAAAATCTCATTGGTAAAGACCGAAAAGAGAACGATAGATGGCTTTCAAATACGAGGTTACGAGCGCCTGCCTAAACGCGTGGTTAAGAATTTAGAACGCCAGTTTGTGGGCAAAACTTATGAGCCTCAAGCTTTAGAGAAGATCATGAAAGTCTTCCAAAATCATCAGTTTGTGGCTTTGGAGCGGTCGCCGCAAACGCTTTTTACGGCAGATTCTACGCAGGTGTTCCTTTTCTTAAAAAAGAAAAAAGCCAATTATTTTGATGGTGTTTTGGGCTTTGGCAATAATGATTCCGAGAAAATAAGCCTAACGGGAAGCCTTAATTTTAACTTTAAAAATATCTTTAATGCTTTTGAAACCGTGCATTTCTTCTGGCAGAAAAACCCGAATGGCGGACAGACTTTCAACTTAGAAACGGAATTGCCGTATATCTTAAATTCTGATGTGGGGGCGCAGTTTCAGATGAATATTTTCCGACAAGATTCCACTTTTGCGAATGTTAAAATCCAGCCGAGCCTCTATTACCAATGGCAAAATCAGCATAAAATTGGGTTGAAAGGGCATTTTGAGTTGTCCTCGGCGCTTCAAGAGCGGACCACAGCCAAGAATTTTAATAAAAAAGGCGTTGGACTTTGGTATGAATTTGAACAAAATAGCCCGTATGAACTCTTGCTCTATCAAACGAAAGTAAAAGCCGAAGCTTCGGCGCTTCAGATGCAAGATATGGATGCGGAGCAGCACTTTGGACAGCAATATTATGAGGTCTTTGGGGAGCATAATATTCGGTTGAAAGGGCGGCATTTTCTCAATGTTAAAGCCGAAATGGTAGGCATCAGCACACCTGAGCAACTGTCTGTCAATGAGATGCTGAGGCTGGGCGGTTGGAATTCCCTCCGAGGTTTTAATGAAAACAGCTTGTTGGCACAGTTTTATGCTTATGGCAGCGCTGAATACCGCTATTTAATTGGCAATCAAGCTTTTTTTGATGTGTTTACGCAATTGGCACATTTGCAAAATCCTTCTTTTGATCGCGCCATTCGGCTTTATAGTATCGGCACAGGGTTTAGGATCAAATTACCATTGGGCATTATGAGTTTTCAGATTTCTAACGGGACAGCCTTTGGAGAGCCACTTAGATTTAAAGACACCAAAATCCATTGGGGCATTTTAGCTCAATTTTAAAAATAAAAAATAATGGCAAAAACACTTGTAAAATGTCGCGTATTCTATTATTTTTGCGAGGCTAATAAACAATAGTAAATGAAAAGAAAATTTTTTCTTCCGCTTGTAATGATGATTTTAGTGGGTTGCGGAACACAAGACAATAATGTTAATGCGATTTTAGAGAGTCAGAGCATTACAGAAATCGAAAATTATATTCAAAAAACGAGTCTATCAGACCCTAATCGATTTCTACTTAAACAAAAGTTGGCAGTTCTGAAAAGCAAAGAATGGATGAAGCAAAAATCCGTGGTTATGGTATATCCTAAACCAGTGTTTAATATGACTTTGAAAAATAATTCATTGGTGGTTTCTGATGAAGAATTTAAAAAACTAATGACCGAATATGAGGCTAAACATAGCCAAAGAACACTCAGTTTATTAAACCAACTCTTTGATAGCGATCCTACCAATAGTCAAACCATAGTATTGGTGAAGAATAATTCAGGATGTAATTTAGTGATGAAACTTCAGGGGAAAGGGCTTTACCAGCTCCCTGTGCCTGCCCAAGGTGAAAACAGCATCGTTATAGAAAAAGGCGATTATGAGTTTAGTGGCGTATTATGTGGCGCCGTCTATGCTTCTAAAAAGAATGTTCATAAAAATATGATCATCTCACTAACAGCGCCCACCTCTATACAGAATTAGAATTTTACAGTTTAATTTTAACTTCTATTTAATCTTTTATAGCGTTGATTTTGTGAAAAAATTAACGCTATTTTATGGCGACTTCCTTTATTTTTGCAGGAAATATTGAAATTGAAGATTAAAATGAAATACCGCTTATGGGGATTGGTGTTGTGCTGGAGCGTCATCATTTCGGCGCAGCAATTCCAAGGGGAGGTGATGATTAAAGAGGGCGCCCATACCTATTTTAATCCCGTTTATGTGACCAACTTGACCACGCAGAAAACACAGCTGAGTGGTTATAGAGGGCAGTTTTCGGTGGCGGCACAGCTGGGCGATGTGGTCAGATTTACCTCTCTATCCACCGAGCGAAAAGATGTGAAAGTCACCGCAGAGATGCTCCAATCTCAACATAACATTATCGCGTTAGAGTGGGCATACAAGGAAATTGCGGAGGTTAGAATTTCCAAATTTAAGCCCAGTGGCATCCTTAAAAAAGATATTTTGGCATTGGAAAATCCACATTCGGCATTGGAAATCAAGCGGAAACTCAACCTGCCAGAACCCAAAGGCGAAAGCCTTCCAGACGCTCCTGTGGCTTTGGCTGGGGGAGGGCTGAGCTTTAATCTGAGTACCATTTATGATATGATTTCTGGCGAGCAACAGAAGAAACAGCGCTTGCAAGCGTATGAAAAAATGCTGAATACCACCAGTGCCATTCGGAAATATTATGGTGATGCCTACTTCATCAATCAGAAAATTCCCCAACATTATATTGATGATTTTTTACAATTTGTCTACACTTCGGAGCGGTTGTCCCCCTTGGTGGAGCAAGGCAGGTACGAGGTGGCAAAGGTTTATTTTGAAAAATATTTCCCTGTTTATCGGCAGCGCCTTAAAAATAACCACCTGATGGATGCTGACCAAAATGAAAAAGAAACGCCTTAAATGAGGGGAGTCCCTCCATTGTAGACACCGTATCATCGGCAAAATATCATTAAAAATGTTTACCTTTGCAGCACCAAAAGAGGCTTTATTTTGAAAAATAAACATCAGCATTATTCGCATTTATCACCGCAACAGCCCATTGGCATGTTTGACTCTGGCGTGGGCGGACTGACCGTAGCTAAGGAAATTAAAAGGCAGATGCCTCACGAGAGCATCATTTATTTTGGCGATACCAAGCACTTGCCGTATGGGGATAAATCCAAGGAGGCGATTATCCGTTTTTCTGAAAAAATCACTTCTTTTTTGTTGGAACAAAACTGCAAAGCCGTTGTGATTGCCTGTAACACTGCGACCGCCAATGCCTTAAAAGAGGTTAAAAAATTGGTGGGCAACCAAGCGTTGGTTTTTGATGTGATTAACCCTGTGGCGGAGAAAGTGGCGTATGAAATCCATACGAATGTGGGTGTTATTGCGACCAAAGCCACCGTGAATTCTGGCGTGTATAGAAAAAGCATTCGCAAGTACAATAAATATATCAAGGTAGATGAGTTGGCAACGCCGCTGTTGGTGCCTGCCATAGAGGAAGGCTTTAAAAACCATCCGATTACGCACGCCATTCTCTACCATTATCTCAGCAATAAAAAACTCAAAAATATTGAGACTTTAATCTTGGGCTGTACCCATTACCCACTGTTGATAGATGAGGTAAAACAGTACTACGGCAACAGAGTCCGAGTGATCGACTCGCCGAGCATTGTAGCGAATGATATTAGAACTTCATTGGAGAAGAATAACTTGCTCAATGATGGTTCGGCAGGGGTGGAGACCCAATTTTACCTCTCAGATTTAACCAAAAACTTTGAGAAAATCTCTAAGAAATTCTTTGGTAAAGCGATCCATTTAGAGCTCAAAATATTGTAACCTCTAAGGCTGAAGTTGAAAGAACGAAAAGCTCACATTGCCGTATTTTCGGGTTTCAGTGCATAGCGGATGCTCTATTTTCATTTTGCTCTGATGTTCTAAAATCAAGATGCCGTTGTCCTTCAATAAAGGTTGTTCCAGCACCAGTTGAAGGAGTTCTTGATATTTATTTTCAGGCAAATCAAAAGGAGGATCGGCGAAGATGAGGTCGTAAGATTTATCTTGATTTCGGCGCTTTTTTAACCACTCAAAAACATCGCTTTTTTGAACATTCAGCTGTAACCCAAAGCCCAAATCTTGCGCGGTACTGTTGATAAATCCCGCGTGTTTGGCATTAAACTCTATTGCCGTAATATCTTGGCACCCCCGTGACGCCAATTCTAAAGAAATAGAACCGATGCCCGCAAATAGATCCAATGCGGAAATAAAGCCCAAATCCAGCCGATGTTCTAAAATACTAAACAAAGCCTCCTTTGCGAAATCCGTTGTAGGACGGACTTCAAAATGTTTTGGTGCGGCTATTCTTTTGGATTTCCATTGTCCCGAGATAATTCTGTACATAAATTGAAGCGTGGGTTTAAAAAGTGAAAAAAGCGTTTATAGCGCCATAATGAAATTTTTCTGATGCAGGTTGTCAAAGCCGATTTTCAGGTGCTTCACAAATTTGGTAAGCTCCGAAATAAAGGTGTCATTTTCCGTTGTTTCACCATACACAAAAAAGTGGGTTTCCGCCAGCCCAAAGCCGATTTTGCTCAGCGTGAACATAATGAAATAAAGAAAATCCACTTCGGAATTCACATCTAAATTATTATACAACACCACTTGATTACCGTTCAGGGCAAAAAACTCGCACTGGTGGTGGTAGAGGTTGATGTGGATTTCCTTCTTCCCGTGGTTTTGTAGCGTGTTGAGAAACTTTTCTCCCGAGAAATTAAAATATGCTTTTGGTGCTTGTTGTTTAATCATTTGGTAAAAAACTCGGGGTAGGGTATAGTAGAACTGAACTTTATATTTTTTATTGAGAGAGAGCATCACCTCCTCGTTTTCCTCATCTACAGGGGCATTGTAGCGGATTAGATCATAAGCCAACTCGTGCTGAGAGAAGCCTTCGGGCATCATCGTGAAGTGGTTGAGCGCAGAAATCACACGCACCGCCGAAAGGTGAGGCACCGCGAGGCAAGTGGCTAATTTTTCCTTTAAAAAATCAATAGACTGTTCTTCTTCATTAAAGAAAGCCACATCTTCCACCACTTTTTTGCCTTGGATCAGTTGGTATTGCAAGCCGCCTTTGGTAAAGAGTAAAACTAATTGTTGCATAAAATCAAAAGATTTAGGGGCAAATTTAACGATTATTTTTGATATCATCAATCTTATCTATTGGAATGCCCAATGCGCACCGCTGATAAAAGTCAGCCAGAGATTAAATTCTCAAAGGTAAAATGCGGATTATATCAAACTTTTTTACGAAATTTGCGCTATTAACTATAAAATGTAAAAATGTCAGAACAAGCATTACAAACACTCGGCGAGTTTATTATTGATAAACAAGATGATTTTCAGTATTCTACAGGGGAGTTTTCTCGGTTGCTTAGCGCCATTCGGTTGGCTTCTAAGGTGGTCAATAGAGAAGTGAACAAGGCGGGCATCGCCGATATTATCGGTAAAGCAGGCAACACGAATATACAAGGCGAAGACCAACAGAAATTAGATGTTTTAGCCAATGATATCTTCATCAATGCGCTGTCTCAGAGAGAGGTCGTTTGTGGGATCGCCTCAGAAGAAAGCGATGATTTTATTGAGATTAAATGCGGAGAAAATGGACACCTTAGCAAGTATGTGGTGCTGATAGACCCATTGGACGGCTCTTCTAATATTGATGTGAATGTTTCTGTGGGGACTATTTTCTCTATTTACAGAAGGGTAACGGAGCCTGGAACGCCGGTGAAACTCAAAGATTTTTTACAAAAAGGCGTTAACCAAGCGGCGGCTGGCTATGTGGTTTATGGCTCTTCTACAATGATTGTTTATACCACTGGGAACGGTGTTAATGGCTTTACCTTAGACCCAAGTTTGGGCACTTATTATTTGTCTCATCCTAATATGACTTTCCCTAAAAAAGGAAAAATCTACTCTATCAACGAAGGGAATTACATCAAATTTCCTCAAGGGGTGAAGGACTACCTCAAATATTGCCAAATGGAAGAAGGCGATAGACCTTATACTTCGCGATATATTGGTTCGTTAGTCTCTGATTTTCATAGAAATATGATTAAAGGCGGCATTTATATTTACCCATCTTATTCGCACGCGCCTAATGGTAAATTAAGGTTACTCTATGAGTGTAATCCTATGGCATTTCTTGCGGAGCAAGCTGGGGGCAAGGCTTCTAACGGCTATCAGCGTATTTTAGAAATAGAGCCTACCGAGCTTCATCAGCGGGTGCCTTTCTTCTGCGGAAGTTCCGAAATGGTAGAAAAAGCCGAAGAGTTTATGGCGCAATATCAATAGAATGCAGGCTTCTTATCGAAAATATACGCTTCATTTTAAGGTGCCAAGCGGTACTTCGCGTGGCGTTTTAACCACCAAAGAGACCTATTTTTTAGAGGTAAAAAACGGAGAAAAAACAGGACTTGGCGAGTGTGGTTTATTCCGTGGTTTAAGTTGTGATGATGTCCCCAACTATGAGGAAACCTTAGCGTGGCTTTGTGAAAATATCAATAAAGATACTGATTTTTTAAAGGAAAAATTACGGCGCTATCCCTCTATTTGGATAGGCTATGAGCAAGCCTTACGGAATTTAGACTATGGTGGTGCGCTTTATTTTCCATCGGAGCTGACGCAAGGTTTAGGGCAAATTGCCATCAATGGCTTAATTTGGATGGGCTCTCAGGAATCGATGCAGCAGCAGATCGAGGCTAAGCTCGCCCAAGGTTTTGATTGTATCAAATTGAAAATTGGAGTGGATTGGAAAGTGGAGCGAAACATCTTAGCCCAGTTGCGGCGCCTATTTCCAAAGGAACAATTGGAATTAAGGGTAGATGCCAACGGCGCATTTGATTTTGATGAAGCGCAAAAGGTCTTGGAGGATTTGTATCAACTGGATATTCATTCTATAGAACAACCCATCAAGGCGGGAAACAAAGCGCAAATGCAACAATTGTGCGCCAGTACGCCCACGCCCATTGCTTTAGATGAGGAGTTGATTGGCGTAGTAAACCTTGATGAAAAAAGGGAGTTGTTGGAATTCATTCAGCCGCAATATATTATTTTAAAACCATCTTTGGTGGGCGGTTTCTCTGGCTCAGATGAATGGATAATGCTCGCAGAATCGTTGGGTATAGGCTGGTGGATTACCTCCGCTTTGGAGAGCAATATTGGGCTCAATGCCATTGCGCAGTACACCTATACCAAGAACAACCCAATGCCACAAGGTTTAGGCACAGGCGAACTATTTACCAATAATTTGGAAACTCCGTTATTTTTAGAAAAAAATCAACTTCGGTTTTTGGTATAAGTAGTTGATATATAAAGATGTAATTGGTTGACACATAAAAAACAAAGGCTGTTTCTACGAAGGGTAAAAGCAGCCTTTTTTCAACATTTGTGTTCTGAAAAAACTATTTATTAAGTACAAGATTCTTATAAGCAAAGTCCGTGCCAAAATTTTAAATTGAGGCAGAAGTTTGTCTGTTGATACTCAAAAAAAAATCATAAATTTGCAGACTAAGAACTTTATAGAAGCTATGGAAGAAAAAAAATCTCTCAATTTTATTGAGCAAATTATAGAAAAAGATTTAGAAAATGGAATGCCTAAGGAAAATTTGAGATTTCGTTTTCCGCCAGAACCCAACGGATATTTGCATATTGGGCACACCAAAGCCATTTGCATCAACTTTGGGTTGGGTAAAAAATACAACGCCCCTGTTAATCTTAGATTTGATGACACCAACCCAGAAAAAGAAGAGCAAGAGTTTGTAGATGCCATCCGCAGAGATATAGAGTGGCTCGGCTTTGAGTGGGATCAAGAAGTGTATGCATCGGATTATTTTCAGCAACTTTATGAGTGGGCTGTAGAGATGATTAAACAAGGAAAAGCTTATGTAGATGAGCAATCATCAGAGGAGATTACGGCACAAAGAAAAACTCCGTTTGAAGAAGGCGTGGAGTCACCATACCGCAACCGCCCTATTGAAGAGTCTTTAGAGCTTTTTGAACGAATGAAAAACGGCGAATTTCCAGAAGGCAGTATGAGTTTGAGGGCTAAAATTGATATGGCTTCGCCTAATATGAATATGCGTGACCCTGTGATGTACCGCATCTTGAAAAGACCGCACCACAGAACGGGCGAGGCTTGGAAAATCTATCCAATGTACGACTGGGCGCATGGCGAAAGTGACTATTTAGAACAAGTATCGCACTCGCTGTGTTCGTTGGAGTTTGAGAACCACCGCCCACTTTATGAATGGTACCTTTCCAATGTTTATGATGAAGGCAAAGTAGCGCCAAAACAAAGGGAATTCGCCAGAATGAATGTATCTTATATGATCACTTCTAAGCGAAAACTGCAGCGTTTAGTGGCGGAAAATGTGGTGACAGGCTGGGACGATCCGAGGATGCCTACCGTTTCAGGGCTGCGCCGTTTGGGGTATACCGCGAATGCCATTCGTAATTTTATTGATAGAGTAGGGGTTTCCAAAAGGGAAAATTTAATTGATATTCAGCTTTTAGAATTCTTTGTGAGAGAGGATTTGAACAAAATCGCTAAGCGGGTAATGGCGGTGGTAGACCCTGTTAAATTGGTGATAGAGAACTATCCTGACCAAGAGGAAGAGTGGTTAGAAACCGAAAATAACCCCGAAGATGAAAACGCTGGCACACGGAAAATCCCGTTTTCTAAAGAACTTTACATTGAGAGAGAGGACTTTAAGGAAGAAGCCAACCGCAAGTTTTTCCGTTTAAAATTAGGTGGCGAGGTCAGATTAAAATCGGCTTACATCATTAAAGCTGAGCGCGTAGAGAAAGATGAAAACGGAGAAATTACCACCATCTATGCCACCTATGATCCAAAATCAAAATCTGGAAGTGGCACCGAAGAGAGTTTAAGAAAAGTGAAGGGTACTTTGCACTGGGTATCCGCAAAACACGCAGAACCGATAGAAGTTCGCATTTATGACCGCTTATTTACAGAGCCACAGCCAGATGCCGAAAAGGATAGAGATTTTATGGAACTCATCAACCCAGATTCCTTAAAAGTGGTGCAAGGCTTTGCAGAACCTTCGTTAAAGGATGTGCAGGTGGGTGAGCCTTTGCAGTTTCAGCGCATCGGCTATTTTACCAAAGACCAAGATTCTACCGAGGAGAAAATGGTATTCAACAGAACGCTAACTCTTAAAGATTCTTATAAACCAGAATAAATAATCTATAGAGCTAAGGCAGAATGAGTTACGGCTTATTCTGCCTTAATTTTTTTTAATTAAAGACCAGATGAGATTTTTTTTATCTTTGATATTAGTCGGCTGGGGTTGGTGGTTACAAGCTCAAAATCAACCGATTAAAGACACCAAAACGAAGGATATAGAAACGGTGGTGGTATTAGACCGCAGCGACCCCAAAGCCTTGAAAATTTTAGACGAGGTCAATGCGCGCTTTCAAGACAATAGCCCTCGCCAGTTGCCTTCTTACGCCTTTAAGTCTTACGAAAAAATATCTATAGATTTTGATGAAGACAGCCTAAAAACTTACCAAGATTTCATCAAACATAGAGCAGATTCGTTGGCATTATTACCGAAAAAAGACTCGGAAACAAAGAAAAAACTCATCAAATTTGATAAAGAAAGTATTTACAAAATAGCCGCCCAAAGCAAATTATTCATTTGGGAGCGTGCACAGGAGTTTCTTTATTCTCAAAAATATGGCGATAAAATTAAGGTTTTAGACCAAAAAATGTCAGGAATTAAGCAAGTTCCTTATGAAATATTGGCTTTAATGGAGTATGACAAAAATGAAGAGCCCGAAGAGGTTGCCCAAAAAAATAGAGCGCTATACCGCTTTTTCTTGGCTGATAGCTTGATGATAGAGGGCAGAAAAACCTATGTGATCCGCTTTAGATTTGCAGGAACTAAACAAACACTGAAGTCTAAAAAATACAACGGTTATATTTACATCGACCAAGCCACTTACGGCATCAAAGAGATAGCAGGAAATCGGCAGACTAAGGGGCAAGAGTATATCAAAAAAACTTGGAGATTGCAGTCTGGAAAATGGTTTATAGAACAGGAAAAAGGCAAATTTAAGATCGGTTCTTTTTCATTTAAAGATGAAGATTGTAAAAAACAAAAATTCGGAAATTATCTGTGGGTTAATTATTATTACTTTGATTATCAAGTGCCTATGGATAATGAGGAAGCGAGTGTGTTTAAAGGTTACACAATGTCGGTAGAGAATGCTGATGGCTCAAAAATAGCGGAATTTAGAAAGGAAAACCTTTCTGAACGAGATGTTTTGGCTTATGAAAAAGTGGATAGCATTGGTCAAAAATATAAGGTAGACCAGAAATTGGGCTTTTTATCCACGCTACTCAGTGGGAAAATCCGCTGGGGAAAAGTGGACTTTTTGGCAGGCGAAATTTTAAAATACAACAGCTACGAAGGCACCCGCATAGGTGTAGCGGCAAAACTCAATGAAAAATTTAACCCTTATATCTCGCCAGATGTCTATGTGGCGTATGGTTTCAAGGATAAAGCGTTTAAATATGGAGTAGGGGTAGATGTGAAAACCACCCTCCAAAAAAATAGCTTTTTTAGGGTAGAATATTATAATGATGTCCAATCTGCAGGGCGTTTCAATGAGAATTTTTGGAATTTTAGAATGCAGCTGATGAACGGCGGAGTGGACCTGAATAACGACCGTTTCTGGCGTTTCAAAGGAGGAAGTCTCAGTTACGAAACGGATTTTGGCAGTGCGATCACAGCACGCCTGCGTTGGAGATATCAGAATGAGAAAGCGCTGTTTGGTTACCAATACAAAGATCAAGGCGATACTTTTGATGCCGGTAGCGTGATGTTCAGCCTAAAATATGCGCCATTTGAAAAAAGTCTGATGACGCCAAGCGGCAAGTTTACCTATGATACAGGGCATTCCGCGTTATATTTTAATTATGAACAAGGGCTTAATCCTTTTCATTATAGCCGAATAGATGCGCTTTATTCGCGTTATTTTAAGACGCAATTGGGCGGTACGGGAGCTCGGGTTTATGGTGGTTTTGTGTTAGGAGATGTGCCAATTTGGCATAATTTTGAAATCGCAGGGCTTAATGCCGCCAAGGGAGGAACGAATTTTAACTTGACTTCCTATTTAGGTTTTGCCACGATGGATGCCCGAAAATATTATGCTGACCGCTTTGTTGGGACTTATATCACCCACCGAATTCCTTGGAACTTCAAGAGTTTTGGCAGGAATATTTCTAATTTTGATGTGGTTTATAAAGCCGCAATTGGAGGGATGAAACACCCTGAATATCACCAGTTTAATTTTGAGCCGCTGAATCATCTCTACCAAGAAACAGGGATAGAGTGGAATAATTTTCTGTCCACCAGCTTTAATCTTGGGTTTTTCTACCGTGTAGGTTATTACCACAGCCCTCAGTTTAAAGACAATTTTGCAATTCAATTAAAACTAAAATTATTAGGATTTTAATACGAAATATGAAAACAGTAGAAATTAAAGCCCAAGATTTTTTTGAATTTCTTAAGCTAAAAGATGCTTCTATGTGGGATATTTTTGCACAAATGATTGATGGAGAGCCTAAGCAATTGGTGTTTCTATCGGAACAGAAAGAGGTGTTGTTCTCATATACACTTCCCACTACTTTGGAAGCTCTGCAACAAGATAAAACCTTATTTTCTAAAGAATACGCCGAAAAACTGGCTAAGAATTAAACATCTGTATAGTGTTTTGAGCTTCTGCCACATCGTGAACGCGGAGGATGGAAACGCCTTGCTGTAGCATTTTGAGATGTAGTGCTTGCATTTCAGCATTGATGTAGTGCGGGGATTTTCCTAAAGGTTGATAAATGAAAGATTTTTTAGAAATCCCCACTAAAATTGGAAATTCTCCAAAACCAATATAACCGACTTCTTCCACCATTTGCATTTGATTTTCAATGGTTTTACCAAATCCGAAACCAGGGTCTAAAATCAGATCTTTAATCCCTAAGGTTTTAAGGTAAGCTGTGGTTTCAGAGAAATAAAAGTTAAGATGCGTGATGATGTCGTCGTATTGTATTTTTTGATGCATATTTTGATAAGTGGCATTGCTGTGCATCAGAATATAAGGCAATCCAGAGTGGGCAACGGCGCTCAGCATCGGTTGGTCAAAGGTACCACCAGAAACATCATTCACGAGGTCTATGCCTTCTTGATGCCCAAATCGCACCACCTCTGCATAGAAAGTGTCCAAGGAAATCAGGGCTTCGGGGAAGTTTTTTTTGATTAAAGAAATGAGGTTGCCGAGGCGCTTTATCTCCTCTTCCGCCGAGAGAAATTGAGCGTTGGGGCGCGTAGATTGAGCGCCAATATCAATAAAAGTAGCCCCTTCTTTGAGCATTTGTTCGGTATGTTGCAGGGCTTTTTTTTGGGAATTAAATTGACCTCCATCAGAAAAAGAATCTGGTGTGATGTTCAGAATTCCCATAATTTTAGGCGTGGATAAATCCACTAACCTCCCATTGCAATTGATATAATGCTGTTTCATAGCGAACAAAATTACTGAAAAAATATGAAAAGAATCGGTTGTATTTGTTTTAAAATTAGAATTATGGTATTTTGAATAATAATGTGTTTAAATTGTGATTATTTTAATTTTGTTTTATAAGAGGGAAGATTTTGCCGTTTTACGAACGCTATTTTCTCGTTTATTTTCCTTATACTTGCTAAAAAAATATGAATTGGCTGTGGCTCATTATTGGAGGATTGTTTGAGGTTGCCTTTACCTTTTGCATCGGTAAAGCAAAGGCGAGTAGCGGAGCAGAAATGTACCTTTGGTACCTCGGTTTTTTGATTTCGGTGAGCTTGAGTATGGGCTTACTCATCAAAGCCTCGCAACATTTGCCTATTGGTACGGCGTATGCGGTCTGGACGGGGATTGGCGCAGTTGGCTCGGTGCTTGTTGGTGTTTTTGTGTTTAAGGAACCCGCTTCATTTTTAAGGTTGTTTTTCCTCAGTACCTTGGTGGCATCTATTATTGGGTTGAAAATAGTAAGTTATTGATTTTAAACTGTATATATTTCTATTGAAGTTGTAAAATCTACAAATTGAGGAGAGGGAATTTTTATTCCACATTATAATTATAGTCAATTATTTAGGCTCAACTTGATAAAAACTCAATTTTTTATCATCGTCGTTATCATTTTTTACAATCCCCAAACACTGATCTATGCCATTGCGTTTCCCCTTCCATGCCAAAAGGTTGATTTAAAATAGGCTATGTTTTCTTTAAATCTTAAAAATTCCGTATTTTTGCAACTTTCAATACAAAAATTATGTTCAATAGTTTACAAGATAAATTAGATAAAGCGCTGCACAACCTCTCTGGGCGTGGTAAAATCACAGAAATCAATGTGGCAGAAACCGTAAAGGAAATTCGCCGTGCCTTGGTAGATGCAGATGTTAATTATAAAATCGCTAAAGACCTGACCAAAAGGGTGCAGGAAAAAGCCATCGGTCAGAATGTTCTTACCAGTCTTACCCCTGGACAGCTGATGACCAAAATTGTACACGATGAATTGGTGGAATTGATGGGCGGCACGCAGGAAGGCATCAACCTTTCGGGGAAGCCTACCATTATTCTTATTGCGGGGCTACAAGGTTCTGGTAAAACCACTTTTTCTGGAAAATTAGCCAATTACCTCAAAAAGAAAAGAGCCAAAAATCCACTTTTGGTGGCGTGTGATGTGTATAGACCTGCCGCCATAGACCAGCTGAAAGTTTTGGGGAACCAAACGGGCATTCCTGTTTACACCGAAGAAGACAATAAAAATCCATCTAATATTGCAGAAAATGCCATCAACTTTGCTAAAGCCAACAAGCACGATGTGGTGATTGTGGATACCGCTGGGCGTTTGGCTATTGACGAGCAAATGATGAATGAAATTAAGGCGATACATTATTACATTAAGCCTACGGAAACCCTTTTCGTGGTGGATTCTATGACAGGGCAAGATGCCGTAAATACCGCAAAAGCCTTTAATGATGCCCTCAATTTTGATGGCGTGGTGCTGACCAAATTAGACGGTGATACCCGCGGTGGTGCGGCGCTTACCATCCGTTCTGTGGTGAACAAACCGATTAAATTTATCTCCACAGGTGAGAAAATGGAAGCCTTAGACCTCTTCTATCCAGAGAGAATGGCAGACCGTATTTTGGGAATGGGAGATGTGGTTTCCTTAGTAGAAAGGGCTCAGGAGCAGTTTGATGAAGAAGAAGCCCGCAAGCTACAAAAGAAAATCGCCAAAAACGAATTCGGGTTTGATGATTTCCTTAAGCAAATCCAGCAAATCAAAAAAATGGGGAATATGAAAGATCTCTTGGGGATGCTCCCAGGCGTAGGCAAGGCGATTAAAGATGTTGATATTTCCGATGATTCCTTTAAACATATAGAAGCCATTATCCACTCGATGACGCCAGAGGAACGCAGAAGACCGAGTATCATTGATATGAGCCGTAAAAAAAGAATTGCCAAAGGTTGTGGCAGAAAATTAGAAGAAGTCAACCAACTGATGAAACAATTTGACCAAATGAGCAAAATGATGAAAATAATGCAAGGACCACAGGGTAAACAACTGATGGCGATGATGGGTAAAATGGGCGGAGGAATGCCAAATATGGGCGGACTATTCGGGGGAAGATAGGATTTTCTCCATTAACAATAAATCAAAAAAAGACTTGGGAAATGAAAAAATCCAAGTCTTTTTTTGTGAGGTGAAGTTGGCTTTTTTCAACCTAAATCATTTAAAATCTGTTGCCAGACTTTCAATTTCTCTTGGTATGGAATGGTATGCAGCGGACTGGTGGAAGGCAGTGGTTTTATGGGCAGTCTAAAATCTTTGCCTAAGACTTTTAGCGTGGTTTGGTAGGATTTCTGCCCATTGCAATAAATGCTTTTGATATGTGGCGCTCGTGCCAAAACCTCGTGGAGGTTATGCACCGCTTCGTTCTTAATGGTGGCATCTAAACTGCCTTTGCGTTCGCAACTTTCTATCACATCCCAAAGGGCAATGCCGTGTTGCTGGAGCACCGCAATCCGTTGTGGATAGTCCGTGGTATAAGGCACTGCCAAGAGTTCAAAAATGATTTTCCAAAACTGATTTTGAGGGTGAGCGTAATATTGATTCATTGCTAAAGATTGCGCCCCTGGGATAGAGCCCAATATTAGAATTTGAGATGCCGAAGATAGCACAGGTGCAAAGCTATAAATCCGTGACTCCATTTATTGTTGAGGTTTAAAATTGCGCTCTGCCAAATGTTTCCGCACACGGCTTAGACTTTCGGGCGTAATGCCTAAATAAGAAGCCACCATCCACTGCGGCACCCTCAGCAAAATATCGGGATACATTTTGATGAAATCCAAATACCGTTCCTCTGCCGAGGCGCCCAAAAGGGCATTCACACGATTTTGCAAATTCCGAATGTGTTTTTGCAACAGAATATCTTGCGGTTTTGCCATTTGTGGAAAGCGCTTGACCAGCTGTGTAAAAAATTCAGCATCTAAAATCAGCACCTCGCTGTCTTCTATCGCTTCAATATAAAACTGAGAAGTTTCCCCAAAAAACAAACTATTTCGGTCGGAAATGAGCCAATGCTCTGGTGCAAATTGGATGATGTGTTCCTTGCCATCTCGGTCTATAGAGTACATCCGCAGCAATCCTTTTTCCACGAAAACGGTAAAATCTCCTACCTCGCCAGCCTGCAAGATCAACTGCCCTTTTTTCACTTTTTTAATGGTATAAAGCCCCTCGCAAGCGGAAAGCGTATCTGGTGGAAGCTCTAAAACCTCCGAAAGGTGGTGATTAAAATTCTGCATATTCATCATAGCAACTCGATTTTAGAACCAAAGATAATCATTTTTGATGAGATTTGACCTTGTCCTAAAAACCGGCAAAGCATCTGCCTATTTGTCAGCCCTTTATTTTTTGGCTAAAAGTTTGCCACAAACCACCATATCAATTTAAAGTAAAATTATGAAAAAAGCGTTAATCGTGGTGGATGTTCAGAATGATTTTTGCGAAGGTGGTGCCTTAGCGGTGCCTCACGCCAACGAGGTTATTCCTTACATCAATGCCCTGATCCAAGAGAATGATTATGACCAAATCATCTTCACACAAGATTGGCACCCAGCTAACCACAAAAGTTTCGCCTCTAACCAAGGTAAAAAAGTGGGCGATACCATTACCCTCAACGGTATTCCGCAGTTTATGTGGCCCGACCATTGTGTGCAGAACACCCATGGCGCTGCCTTTCATCCAGATTTGGATATGAGCCGTCCGCACCATATCATCCAAAAAGGCACCAACCCAGAAATAGACAGCTATAGCGCGTTTAAAGACAACAACCATTTTATGAAAACGGAACTCGCGGATTACCTTAAATCTCACGATATTCAGTTGGTGGAAATTGCTGGTTTGGCGTTAGATTATTGTGTAAAATACACTTGTATAGATGCTGTGCAAGAGGGCTTTATTACTTGTTTGCACTTTAATGGCACGCGTGCGGTTAATGTCCGCCCAGAGAATGGGAGAGATGCCATTTATGAAATGCTACAGCACGGCGTGACCATCTTAGGCTAAAATTTTAGCCCATATTGGACTTAAAAAGGCACAGCAGAGCGGTGTCTTTTTATTTTTATGCGTTTAAAAAGTATTATCTTTGCAAAAAATTAAGAAATAATGGCAGAGAGAAAGTTAATCACAGCAGCCCTCCCTTACGCTAATGGTCCCGTGCATATTGGGCATTTGGCAGGGGTTTATATTCCGGCAGATGTCTATGCGAGATTTCAGCGGAGACTAGGCAAAGAAGTCGCGTTTATCTGCGGATCTGATGAGCACGGCATCCCCATCACCATCAGAGCGAAAAAAGAGGGTGTATCTCCTCAAGATATTGTAGATCAGTATCATAGCATTATTAAAAAATCTTTTGAAGATTTAGGAATTTCCTTTGATGAATACTCCCGAACCACCAGCCCAGAGCACTATAAAACCGCCTCTGATTTCTTCCTTAAAATGTATGAAAAAGGGCGTTTTACGGAAGAGGTTTCGGAGCAATTTTTTGATGAGCAAGCTGGTGAGTTTCTTGCCGATAGATATATTGTGGGCACTTGCCCTAAGTGTGGTAACGAGAATGCCTATGGCGACCAATGCGAAAAGTGCGGCTCCACTTTATCTCCCACAGAATTGCTCAATCCTAAATCAATGCTCAGCGGAAACAGCCCTGTCCTCAAACCGACCAAAAACTGGTATCTTCCACTTAATGAATACGAGGATTTCCTCAACCAATGGATTATAGAAGGGCACAAAGACGACTGGAAACCCAATGTTTATGGGCAGGTTAAATCTTGGCTCAATGATGGGCTAAAACCACGCGCTATGACCCGAGACCTTAACTGGGGAATCCCTGTGCCACTCCCTGATGCCGAAGGTAAGGTGCTCTATGTTTGGTTTGATGCGCCTATTGGTTACATCTCTTTCACCAAAGAATGGGCGGATAAAAACGGCAAAGATTGGAGAGACTTTTGGCAAAGTGAAGACTCGGAGCTGATTCACTTTATAGGGAAGGATAATATTGTCTTCCATTGTATTATTTTCCCAGCGATGATGAAGGCTCACGGTGATTTTATTATGCCGACTAATGTGCCAGCTTTTGAGTTTCTCAACCTTGAAAATGATAAAATCTCCACTTCCAGAAATTGGGCGGTTTGGGCGAATGAATATGTGGAAGATTTTCCAGAGCAACAGGATGTTCTCCGCTATGCTTTGCTTTCTTCAGCGCCAGAAACTAAGGACAACAACTTCACTTGGAAGGAGTTTCAAACCAAAAATAATTCGGAGTTGGTGGGGATTTTCGGTAACTTTATCAACCGTGTGGCGGTGCTCATCCACAAATATTATCAGGGAGTGGTGCCAACAGGTGATGCTAACGCTCCTGAGTTGCAGGAAATTGGTAAAGCGGCGAAAGAAATTCATCATTACTTAGAGAAATTTGAGTTTAGAAATGCACTTTCTGCCCTGATGAACCTTGCGCGCTTTGGAAACCAATACCTCCAAACCGAAGAGCCTTGGAAAACCATTAAAACCGATGAGGCTAAAACGGCTCAAACTTTATTTGTAGGCGCTCAGATTGCCGTGGCTTTAGCTCAATTATGCGAGCCTTTTATGCCGTTTAGCTCAGAAAAATTATTACAAATGTTCCGCTGTACGCCGCTCAAATGGCAAGATATAGAGCAACAAACCGTTCTCATCCCAACAGGACACGAAATCGGTGAAGCGGCTTTGTTATTCTCTAAAATAGAAGATGAAGTGATAGAAGCGCAGATTTTAAAACTGGAACAAACCAAAATCAACAATAAGAAAACGAACCCTAACGCAGAACCGATGAAAGAAGAGATTACTTTTGATGATTTCACGAAAATAGACCTTCGTACGGCAACCATATTAGAAGCCGAAAAGGTGGAAAAAGCCGATAAACTCCTTAAGTTTAAAGTGGACACTGGCGTAGATGTAAGAACCGTGGTTTCTGGTGTTGCCGAGAGCTTTACCCCTGAAGAATGCATCGGTAAACAGGTGATGATTCTCCTTAATTTAGCACCGAGAAAAATCCGAGGGATAGAGAGCCAAGGGATGCTCCTACTGACCACAAAACCAGATGGCAAACTTTCTTTTGTTACCCCTGATGACCGCGTGGAAAATGGCGTGAGCATCGGATAAATTACGATAAAATCTATATGACCAACTTTCCGCCGAAGCAATTTATTGCTTCGGCAGATTTTTTTACTGGCTCTTCATTTTAATATTAGTTAATAATAGCCTCAAAATAGAATATTATATTCTCATTATTCTTGCCTATTTAATAAAAAATTGTTATATTTACACCAAAATAGAATTGATATGATGACTTTATTTGTTGCTGGCTCTATAGGTGCCATTTTATTTTTCGGAATTGTATTCCTTAGTTTTTTTGGCTTGTGGTTTATTGTGAAACAGCAAACTGCCGTGGTGGTGGAGCGTTTGGGGAAATTCCATAGCGTGCGAAACTCAGGCTTCAACCTTAAAATTCCCTTTATAGATCAAATTGCAGGGCGTATTTCTTTGAAAATCCAGCAGTTAGATGTGGTGGTGGAGACCAAAACCAAAGATGATGTTTTCGTGAAATTAAAGGTATCTACACAGTATCTGGTGATTAAAGATAAGGTTTATGATGCTTTCTACAAGCTGGATAATCCGCAGGCGCAAATTACCTCTTACATCTTTGATGTGGTGCGTGCTGAGGTGCCAAAATTGAGGTTAGATGATGTGTTTGAGAAGAAAGACGACATCGCTATTGCGGTAAAATCTGAACTCCAAGAAGCAATGAACGATTATGGTTATGATATCATCAAAACTTTGGTAACGGATATAGACCCTGATGAACAGGTGAAACACGCGATGAACCGTATTAACGCTTCTGAGCGAGAAAAAATAGCGGCTCAGTATGAAGGAGATGCACAGCGCATTCTCATCGTGGAAAAAGCAAAAGCGGAAGCGGAAAGCAAAAGGCTACAAGGACAAGGGATTGCAGACCAAAGACGCGAGATTGCCAAAGGGCTGGAAGAGTCTGTGAATGTTCTTAATAAGGTGGGCATCAACTCCCAAGAGGCTTCGGCTTTAATTGTGGTGACCCAGCATTATGACACGCTTTCTTCCATCGGTGGTACCAATAAATCTAACCTGATTTTATTGCCAAACTCTCCGAGTGCTGCTGGCGATATGCTCAACAATATGATCGCCTCGTTCTCCACCGCCAACATCATCGGCGAAGAGATGAAGAAGAAAAATAATCAGCGCTAACTAAAGGCTAAGAATTATTTACAAAAAACGGATAGAGAAATCAACTCTATCCGTTTTGTTTTATATTTAGCCCTTCAAAACTTAAAAATTCATCGTGAAAGGTGCCTCTTCATCGCTCTGGATGCCTAAGGCTTCATAAATGTATTTGAAAGTGGAAAGGAGCACAGGCTTACCTTTAATTATGCAGACATCGTGCTCAAAATGTGCCGATGGCGAGCGGTCTTTGCTGGTCACCGTCCACCCATCAGAATGGAAAACCACTTCGTGAGTGCCCAGATTGATCATCGGTTCTATAGCGAGTGCGATGCCGTCTTTTAGCACTTTGCCACTGCCTTTTCTGCCATAATTTGGCACTTGTGGATCTTCGTGCATTTTTCTGCCCAAACCGTGCCCTACCAACTCCCTGACCACACCGTAGCCGTGAGCTTCGCAATAAGATTGTATGGCGTAAGAAATATCGCCCACGCGCTTGCCACGCACGCATTGCGCTATGCCTTTATATAAAGATTCTTTGGTCACTTTGAGGAGTTTTTTAACCTCTGGAGCCACCTCGCCCACCTCAAAAGAATAGGCGTGGTCACCATAAAAACCATTCATATAAACGCCACAATCTACGGAGAGAATATCGCCCTCCTTCAATGGTTTGTCGTTGGGAATGCCGTGTACCACCTCTTCGTTTGGAGAAATGCAGAGGTTTTTAGGAAAGCCATACATCCCTAAAAAAGCGGGCTCGCCGCCGTGGTCACGGATATAATCTGCCGCCAATTGATCTAAATGGTTGGTGGTTACCCCAGGCTGAATTTCCTTTGCTAACATCCCGAGGGTTTTAGAAACCAACTGTGCGCTCTCCCGCATCAGCCGTAGTTCCTCTATCGTTTTTAATTGTATCAATGCTATTGTATTTTATAAAATTTTACCAGAAAAGTCCTTTTTTCTTTTCTTTTTTCATTTTAGAATATGCCAGAACTTCCTTGCCTTCTACCTTAAATTCTATTCTATCTTTAATGATGTTATAAACCTCGCCCCAACCTGGGAAACCGCCTAAATTTCTATCATCAATGAATAAATCTGCATCTATTTTTCGGCTTTGTGTGGTATGGTCAAAGACTTCGCCTTCAAAACTGGAATTAACGGCATAAAATTCTAAGCCATTTTTTCTGCAAAATTCTATGGCTTCTTCCAAAGTTTTACCACTTCGGTAGGTCCATAATATTAAACGATAGCCTTCCATCTGCAGTTTTTTTAGGGTTTCAAAGGCAAACACCTTTGGCTTTCCTATCCCTGGGTAGGCATCTTCCACAATGGTGCCATCAAAATCTATGGCTAATTTTTTATTATTCAGCATAAGTTTAACATTTTAAAGTCTGCAAATATAAGCATAATCATCTGAACGCCTAAGATACCAAAATATCTCCCGTCATCACTTCTGGAATAGGTAATCCCATCACTTTGAGAATGCTTGGTGCTACATCGCCCAATTTCCCTGGTTTGAGCTGCCAAGTACGGTCTTTATCAATCACAATGAGAGGCACCAAGTTGGTAGAATGCTGAGTATTAGGGCTTCCATCTGGGTTGATCATCACATCAGAATTGCCGTGGTCAGCCAAAATAAAAACAGTGTAGCCGTGCTCATAAGCGGTTGTAGCCACTTTTTTAATGCATTGGTCTACGGCTTCGGCGGCTTTCATTGCAGCTTCAAAAACGCCTGTATGCCCCACCATATCGGTATTGGCGAAATTTAAACAAATAAAATCCGCTGACTCTTCTTCTATCGCAGGCACAATCCGCTCCGTAATATCGTAGGCGGACATTTCTGGCTTTAAGTCGTAAGTAGGCACATCTTTGGGGCTTGGACAAAGGATCCGGCTTTCATTCTCAAAAACTTTCTCTCTTCCGCCTGAAAAGAAAAAGGTCACATGAGGATATTTTTCGGTCTCTGCCACTCGGATTTGAGATTTTCCGTAAGAGGCTAAAACCTCGCCCAAGGTCTGTTGGAGGACTTCTTCATCAAAAACGACATTGATATTTTTAAATGCTTTATCATAATTGGTCAGTGTAACATAATGCAAGGCAAGCGGCTTCATCCCAAACTCTGGAAACGATTGCTGGGTAAGCACTTCGGTAATCTCGCGACCACGGTCGGTACGGAAATTAAAGCTCACCACCACATCACCTTCTTGGATTTTTGCCACAGGATGAAAGGCTTCATCTAAAACGATAATTGGCTTCAAAAATTCATCTGTAACCCCTTCATCATAAGAGACTTGTATGGCTTCAATAGGGTTTTGTGTAGAAGTTCCTATGGCGTTGACCATCGCATCATAAGCCAGTTTAACGCGTTCCCAGCGGCGGTCTCTATCCATAGCGTAATAGCGCCCCACAATGGTGGCTAATTTGCCCGTGGTTTTCGCCATAAAGGCTTGTAAATCTTCTATAAAGCCCTTGCCAGAATGAGGATCACAATCCCTACCATCGGTAAATGCGTGAACATAAACGCCTTCAGTAAGTCCGAAATCTGCCGTGGTGGATAGTAATCCCTTTAAATGGTTGATGTGAGAATGCACGCCACCATCTGACACTAAGCCGATAAAATGGATGTTTTTATTGTTGTTTTTAGCGTATTCCAAGGCATCCACAATAACTTTTTCTTGAGCTAAAGTATTGTTTTCCACCGCGATATTCAGTTTGACTAAATTCTGAAAAACCACGCGCCCAGCGCCTAAATTCATATGTCCCACCTCGGAGTTTCCCATTTGTCCTGCGGGTAGTCCTACGGCTAATCCACTGGCTTCCAGTGTGGTATTCGGATATTTTTGATAGCAAGAATCTATAAATGGCGTTTTGGCTTGGGCTATGGCAGAAATTTTATCATCTTTCCCTATGCCCCAGCCATCTAATATGGCTAATAATGCTTTTTTTGACATTTTTAATCGGTTTTTAATTGATTATACAAATTTACGAATTAAATTTCACCCAACAACACTGCCCAAGCATTAAAATAGATGAGAAAAATCTGCCTTTATTCTTTGTTATGATTCAATTTTAATCCTTAATTTTGACCTATGGATTTAAGAGAGCAATTAAAAAATTTATTCCCAGACCATATAGAACAAGAGATTGAGACACCCGAAACGCCTTTTGTACAGAAAGCACCACTCATCTGCAAGTATGAAAAAAAAGGGAGAAATGGTAAGCCCGTCACTTTGATAGAAGGCTTTGAGGGCGACCATTCGGCGCTAAAACAACTCTCTAAAAAGATAAAAACCACGCTCGGTATCGGTGGTTCTGAAAAGGATGGTTATATTATCATTCAGGGCGACCATAGAGACAAAATTATGGATATTTTGCACCAAATGGGCTACAAAACCAAACGCGTGGGTGGATAGTTTCAACAATAATTAAAAATTAGACAAAAATATTAAAAATATAAAATTATGATTGATCAATTAGCGGCATCAGAATTGGTGCTTAATGAAGATGGCAGTGTATATCACCTTAATTTGTTACCCGAAGATATCGCGGACAAAATTATTTTAGTAGGCGATCCAGACCGTGTGGCAAGGGTTTCTCAGTATTTTGATAAAATAGAAATCAAGAAAAATAAAAGAGAATTCTACACCCATACTGGGGTGCTTCGTGGGGAGCGTATTACCGTAATGTCCACGGGAATAGGCACTGAGAACATTGATATTGTGATGAATGAACTGGATGCTTTAGTGAATATTGACCTTAAAAATAAGGAAATCAAAAAGGAACACCATACTCTAGAACTGTTTAGATTAGGGACTTGCGGTAGTGTGAACCCTGATATAGAAGTAGACCAAATGTTGGTAACGCAGAATGTGGTGGGCTTGGATGGGCTATTGCATTTTTATCAAGATTATCGCTTTGAAAATGAATTTTCTAAAAAATTCTTAGCCAAGTTTCCGTACGAAAATATTAAGCCAATGCTGTACTTTTCAGATTGGGCAGAGGATATTTCGGATTATTATAAAGATGCCAAATACCACGGTAACACGGCCACTTTCCCTGGGTTCTATGCGCCACAAGGCAGGCAATTGAGGCTGAAAGCGGTGGATGATCAGTTTTTGGAAACTTTAAATAGTTTGGGCGTTTCTAATTTTGAGATGGAAACTTCCGCTATTTATGGATTATCTAAGTTATTAGGACACAAGGCTTTAACGGTTAATTGTGTTATCGCTAACCGCCGCAGAGGAGAGTTTTCTGCCGACCACCATGCGTCGGAAAAAAATATGATCACTTGGGTTTTAGACCGACTGATTAAATAATCAATTTTCAAACAAAACAATAGTATTATGGATAAAGAAATCAAAGATTTTAATGGTTTACTGTATGATTCGTGGTTAAATTTTCTTGAAAATCTACCAGCCATTGCTATGGCAATTTTGGTATTTTTAATAGGTTTTTTTATCATCAAATACGTCAGTAAAATCGCAACCAATTTGATTGAAAAGAAGTCTGACGACCCTTTGGTTAGTGATTTTTTGGTCAATATTATTTCATTCATTTTGATGCTTTTCCTCATCGTGATTTGTATGAGTATTTTGGGGTGGGGCAGCATTACGGATAAAATTTTGGCTGGAGCTGGGATTAGCACCTTTGTGATTGGTTTTGCCTTAAAAGATATTGGCGAAAATTTCTTAGCGGGTATCCTTATGGCGTTTAAAAAACCCTTTCGTGTAGGGGATTTAATAGAAGTAGAAGGCATTAAAGGTAAGGTGGCCCGAATGTCTTTGAGAGAAACCAACATCAAAACTTTAGATGGTAAAGATGTTTTTGTGCCCAATGGTTTGATTTTGAAAAATCCGTTACAAAACTACACTTTAGATAATTATTTGAGAAATGATTTTCTTATCGGATTAGATTACGATGATGATGTGGAGACTGTTTTGGCGATTATAGAAGAAACGGTCAAGAGTTTTTCGGAAATAGAAAAAACGCCAGCACCAAGCGTTTATATTGAAGAATTAGCCGCCAGCACGGTGAATGTTCGTGTGATGTATTGGATACAAACGGCGGATATGACAGTGCCTTCCAGCAAACTTAAAAGTAGAATTATGCTGAAAGTTTATAAAACGGTGCTCCAAAAAGGTTATAAACTTCCTGCCGATATTTTGGAGGTGAAGTTAGACCAACCCGTGCCACAGAGTAAAACCAACTGATGAAGACTTTTCTTTATATTTTTTTAGGCGGAGGCATAGGCAGCGTGTTGCGGTTCTATGGCTCCGCTTTTACTCAAAATTGGCTTAAATGGTATACATTTCCCATTGGAACGCTCTTCGTTAATACGATAGGATGTCTTTTAATAGGGCTTTTTTCTGCTTATTTTATTAAAAATGATCCACAAGGGTTGAAGTTTTTATTCATCACAGGGTTTTGTGGTGGCTTTACCACTTTCTCTACTTTTTCTTATGAAACTGTGATTTTATGGCAGAATCAGAACTATACGACGCTCTTTTTTTACTTGATTTTAAGCTTAGCTCTCGGAATTTTGGCTACTATTTTAGGGTTACAATTGGGTAGGATTTAATTTTTTAAAGCTAAAAATCAATTATTTAAAGAATAAGTAGCTCAAAAAATTTGCAGAGAATAAAAAAAGTTATATCTTTGCACCACTGAAAACAAAACGAAATTCGTTTTGCTTGGAGAGATGGCAGAGTGGTCGAATGCGGCGGTCTTGAAAACCGTTGACTGTCACAGGTCCGGGGGTTCGAATCCCTCTCTCTCCGCAAATTCTTTGCAAAAGCCGATAAACAGGGAATTCCTTTATCGGTTTTTTTGTAAAATAAACAAAAGTAAACAAATCTGTTTTTCTACCGCCCCTTGTATCTGAAATGAAAAAAGTTTCGGATAATGAAAAACATTTTTACTGAACCTAAAATTAAATCTTTCCCACTGGAATCTGGAAAGGGTTGCTTTAAAGGAGGAAACCAGAATTCTATCAGTTTCATGATTTTATAACTTGATCACATTTGTTAAAAAATCAGAAGATAAAAAACTCATAAATTTTTTTGGTATTTAAAGATAAAACCGTATTATTGCAAAAATTTTTAGGGGAATTGGCGCAGTTGGCTAGCGCGTTTGACTGGCAGTCAAAAGGTCACGGGTTCGAATCCCGTATTCTCCACAAAATATACTGATAATCAGTAAGTTATAAATTTTAGGGTTAAAAAAGGGACTATTGAAATTTTCAATAGTCCCTTTTTTTTGTGCAGGGGTTTTGATTTTTCGGATTTAGGTTGTACATTTGTCAGCAAACCATAAAACAAAACCTATGAATAAACCTTTATTATTGGGCTTATGTCTTTTTTCGGCGCTCAACTTTCCCGCACAAGAAAGCACCAAAGATTTACGCCAAGACATTGAAGACCTTAAAATCAGTGTGAAGAATTTACACACCGAAATTCAATCGGTCAAGTCGGAGAATATTTACCTCAAAAAGGCGCTGGACATCAACCAGCCTATATTGGAGGTCAAAGGCGAAAATACAACTTACAAAATCACCAAAGTTCAAGGCGATAAAAGCAAAAAGCTGGTCACCATAACCTTGCTTATTGAACCCATCCACGAGAATGAAAGCTTTTATATTGATGAATGCTCAACATTTGATATTGAAGGCAATGAAATAAAGATGGATTATTTTAAATCCGAAGAGTATCAAGGAGAAATTTTTCTAAATACACCCAAGAAGATCAAATTGACATTCGTTTATAAAGATGTAGAAGAGGGAATGCCTCAAATCATCAAATTGTTACGATTTAAAAATAGATATCATACAAAAAACACCGGTGGTTTTGGAAAATCGGAGAGGATAGAATTCAAAGACTTTAAGGTAACTTATTCATAAAATAACCTTTCTAACGAAAGGGAAGAGCGCGGGTTTTTGGCTCGTGCTTTTTTATTATCCTTAAATTTTTGAATATGAAATGGTTCGCAGTGAAGTCAAAAAGCCATTTTTATTTATCGTTTTTAGGTTGTAAATTTGTCAGTTCTTAAATTAAAAACGCCAAGATGATAGATTATTTAAAAGGATTGAACGAAGCACAGTATCAAGCAGTTACCACTTTAGATGGTCCTCTTATGGTTTTAGCGGGTGCTGGTTCTGGAAAAACGCGAGTGCTCACGATGCGCATTGCCCACCTGATTACCAATGAGGTAGATCCTTTTAACATTTTGGCGCTCACCTTTACCAACAAAGCCGCCAAGGAGATGAAGGAGAGGATCGCAAAAGTGGTCGGCGAGAGTGATGCCCGCAGCCTATGGATGGGGACTTTCCACTCGGTTTTTGCACGGATATTGAGGAGCGAAGCCCATTACCTCGGCTTTCCCTCTAATTTTACCATTTATGACACCCAAGACTCCCTCAATGTGCTTAAAAAAGTCATTAAGGACCTCAATATAGATTCGGATTTATACAAACCCAAGAAAATACAAGCCCGAATTTCGCAGTACAAAAATAACCTGATTACCGTGCGGGCGTATTACAACAATCCCGAGTTGTTGGAGGCAGATGCGAAAGCCAATATGAAGCTCTTAGGGCGGATTTACCAAAAATATGTGGACACCTGTTTCAAAAATGGGGCTATGGATTTTGATGATTTGTTGCTCCGTACCAATGAACTCCTCACGAGGTTTCCAGAGGTATTGGCGAAGTACCAAGAGCGCTTCCGTTATATTTTGGTTGATGAGTACCAAGACACCAATCATTCTCAGTATCTGATAGTTAAGGCTTTAGCATCTAAATACGAAAATATCTGCGTGGTGGGAGATGATGCCCAATCTATTTACTCATTCCGAGGGGCTAATATTTACAACATTCTCAACTTCCAAAAAGACTATCCAGACGCGGTTTCCATCGCTTTGGAGCAAAATTATCGCTCTACGCAGAACATCGTTAATGCTGCTAATGTCGTGATTTCTAAGAACCAAATGCAGTTCAAAAAAAATGTATTTAGTCAGAATGAAGAAGGCGAGAGGCTAAAGGTATTCAGAGCCCTGTCAGACGCAGATGAAGCCCGTTTTGTTGCAAGTAATATCTGGGAAAAGCGCCATACGGAACAGCGGTCGTTCAAGGATTTCGCGATTCTCTACCGTACCAATTCTCAAACCCGAGCCTTTGAGGATGCCCTCCGTAAAAAAGGCATTCCGTACCGTGTGTATGGCGGGCTTTCGTTCTATCAAAGAAAAGAAATTAAAGATTTGGTAGCCTACCTCCGCCTGTTGGTCAACGAAAACGATACCGAGGCATTGCTTAGAATCATTAACTATCCCGCCCGAGGCATTGGAGAAACCACCCAAAATAAACTGATGGTTTATGCTGATGCTCAGGGCTTAACGATTGCTCAAGTTTTATCCGATTTGCCACGCCACGCCGCCCATTTAGGGATGAATAATGCCGCCCTAAACAAGCTGAATGACTTTTGGCAGATGATAAAAGCCTTCCAAGTGATGCTCAAAACCGAAGATGCCTACACTGTGGGTATGGAAGTGGTAAAACGCAGCGGACTGATTAAATTTTTAAAGGACGACCAAACGCCAGAAGGCATTTCCCGATTGGAGAATGTCCAAGAATTGATGAACTCTATGCAGGGCTTCATTGAGGAGCAACAGCAGTTAGAAGATGGAGATGCCAGTCTGTCTAATTTCTTAGAAAATATTGCGTTATCTTCTGATACTCAGGATAAACAAGAGGATGAAGACCAAGTTTCGCTGATGACTATCCACCTTTCCAAAGGGTTAGAATTTCCTATTGTCCATTTGGTGGGCTTAGAGGAAAACCTCTTTCCGAGCTTTATGAGCAGCACCTCGCGCGAAGATTTAGAGGAAGAACGGCGACTGTTTTATGTGGCGCTCACCCGTGCCGAAAAGCAGGCGTTCCTCACTTATGCCATTTCCAGATTTCAGTGGGGAAAAATTACAGATGCCGAGCCTAGCCGCTTCCTCAGCGAGATAGAGGCGGAATATTTGGAATTCCTCAATCCCAATGTCGAGAAAAAATACATCAATACATCGGGGCTTAAATCCAATATTTTTGATGATACGCCACCAGCAGCTACAGCGTTTAGAAAGAAAGAACCGAAGAAAACCCTTAAGCGCTTAGAGCCGAAAACCACGGAACAAAAGCTAACGCCTTTGGCATCGGCGCAGATTAAAACGCCGGCAGGGGCTGGAGATGAAATTCAGGTGGGGGATCAAGTGCGGCACGATCGTTTTGGTGTAGGCGTGGTGGTCTTTTTAGACGGCTCCGATGCCTCTAATGTGAAGGCGCGCATTGACTTTGAACACGAGGGCGAGAAAAACCTGATTTTGAAATTTGCCAAATTAGAAAAATTATAACTGAGATTATACGAATGCATCATCATTGGTGATAAATAAAAAAGCGAAAAACATTGATTTTGAGATAAAAAAGCCGTTTAATTTCAATAAAAAACAAAAATAGAAGTCTAAAAAAGGCATTCAATGGAGATTTCTACTTTAAAACCAACTCGGTTGCGTTAAAAATATTATCTTTGCTCTATGATGGATACCACAGACAAAAGGCTCTATTTAATAGATGCCTACGCAATGATTTTTAGGGGTTATTATGCCTTTATCAGAAACCCGAGATTGACCACCAACGGTTTAGATACCTCGGCTATTTATGGGTTTACCAACTCACTGATAGAGCTCATTAAAAGGGAAAGACCAAGCCATTTGGCGGTGGTTTTTGATGTGGGCAGGCAGAATATTAGGCACGAAGATTTTTCTGACTACAAAGCCAACCGTGCCGAAACACCAGAGGCGATAAAAATTGCGGTGCCTTATATCCATCGTATTTTGGAGGCTATGCACATTCCTATTTTGGGCGTGGAAGGCTATGAGGCAGATGATGTCATTGGCACTATTGCTGGCAAGGCGGAGAAACAAGGCTACGAAGTCTTTATGGTAACGCCAGACAAAGATTTTGCGCAACTCGTTACGGATCATATCAAAATCTATAAACCAGGACTAAAAGGTGGTGATATTGAGATTTTAGGCGTGCCGGAAGTTTTAGCCAAATATGAGATTGACCACCCTAAGCAAATCATAGATTATTTAGGAATGATGGGGGATAGCGTGGATAACATCCCAGGTTTAGAGGGCGTAGGAGAGAAGACCGCCAAAAAATTCATCAAAGAATTTGGGTCAATGGAAAATCTATTGGCAAACACCCACCAGCTGAAAGGCAAGTTAAAAGAAAAAGTGGAAGCATCGGCGGAGCGTGGTTTGTTGTCTAAAAAATTAGCCACCATCCTTTGTGATGCGCCTATTGCGTTTAACGAAACCGAATACGACTTAGAAACTCCAGATTTTGAGACGGTTAAAGCTGTGTTTGAAGAGATAGAATTTCGCCGTTTATACGAAAATCTTTATAGAGCTTTTACTCAAAAGGAAACCCCTGCGGCGGCGCCTGTTCAAGAAAATCAGCCTCAGACAGGGGGTGTGCAGTTGGACTTATTTTCAGACTTTGAGGCATTGGAGAAAAGCACCACCAGCAAGAAAAATATCCAAGATACCGACCACCTTTATCAATATATAGACACCGAAAAAGGGCAGCGGCTATTGGTGGAGAACTTACTCTCGCAGTCCGCCGTTTGCTTTGATACGGAGACCACGAGCTTAGATGAGATGCAAGCGGAACTGATTGGATTAAGCTTTTCTTATAAAAAAGGCTTGGCGTACTATGTGCCGATTCCTGAGGATAGAGCGGCGGCGCAGGCAGTGGTGGAGCGCTTCCGACCGTTTTTTGAAAATGAAGAAATCCTTAAAATCGCCCACAACCTCAAATTTGATTATAAAGTCCTACGGCAGTACCAAATTGAGATCCAAGGTGCCCTTTTTGATACGATGATTGCCCATTATTTGCTCAATCCTGATGGCAGACACGGTATGGATTACCTCTCGGAAATGTACTTGGATTATCAACCGATAGAGATAGAAAGTCTTATTGGCAAGAAAGGGAAAAATCAGAAAACGCTGCGTGCCGTTTCCATAGAGGAGCAAACCCAATATGCCGCCGAGGATGCCGATATTACTTTCCAGCTCTACGAATTATTTGCGCCACAACTTAAAAAAGAAGCGGTAGAGGCGGTGTTTTATGATATAGAAATGCCTTTGGTTAAAGTTTTAGCGGAGATGGAATTGGCTGGCGTAGCTCTTGATGAAGCGTGGTTAGCTCAAGAAAGCATAGACTTAGAGCGGGATTTAAAAGACTTAGAAACTCAGATTTTTAAATTCACAAAAGAACCGTTCAATCTGAACTCTCCCAAACAACTCGGCGAGGTTTTATTTGAAGAATTGAAATTAGATGCCAAAGCCAAGAAAACGAAAACAGGGCAATATTCCACCTCGGAGGAGGTGCTGCAAAAGCTTTCTGGCAAGCACGACATCATCCAACTGATTTTGGATTATCGCCAATTGCAGAAGCTTAAATCTACCTATGTAGATGCTTTGCCGCAGCAGATTAGCCCTGTTGATGGTAGGGTGCACACTACTTTTGCACAAACCGTGGCGGCTACGGGCAGGCTGGCGAGCAACAATCCAAATTTACAAAATATCCCCATCCGAACACTTAGAGGACAGCAGGTGCGTGGGGCTTTCGTGGCGGATCAGGGTTTTAAAATCATTTCTGCGGACTATTCTCAAATAGAGTTGAGGCTTATTGCGGAGATTTCCGGCGAAGACACGATGATTAAGGCGTTCCAAAATGGCGAAGACATCCACGCATCCACAGCTTCTAAATTGTTTAATATTCCGATAGAAGAAGTGTCAAAACTGCAACGAAGTCAGGCTAAAACGGTTAATTTCGGAATTATCTATGGGCAGAGTGCTTTTGCTTTGGCTGAACAAACGGGGCTTTCTCGGGCGGCAGCAAAACAGTTGATAGACTCGTATTATGAGACCTACCCTAAGCTCAAAGCTTTTATGGTGGAACAGGTCAAAAAAGCCCGCCAGCAGGGTTATGTAGAAACCATTATGGGTAGGCGCCGACATCTGAAAGACATCAATTCTAATAACTTTGTGGTGCGTGGTCACGCCGAACGAAATGCGGTGAATGCTCCAATCCAAGGCAGTGCTGCGGATATTATTAAATTAGCAATGATTAATATCAGCCGCACGCTTTCTCAGCAAAATTTAAAAACCAAAATGCTCCTCCAAGTGCATGATGAACTGGTTTTTGAGGCGCCTATAGATGAGGTAGAACAAGCCCAAGCGCTCATCAAAACAGAAATGGAACAGGCGTATGTTACCCAAGTGCCCCTCCTCACAGAGGTTGGCATCGGCGATAACTGGTTAGAAGCGCATTAGAAGAAATTGTATTGAAAAGTTGGTTATTATTAGAATAAAGTTTATCTTTGTCCAAAATTTTTAATAATAAAACATGAGAAAAACATTACTATTAGGTGCATTAGCACTTTTCGGAGCGGCAAATGCTCAAGTGAAATACGGTGTAAAGGCAGGTTATAACTTGTCTAATGTAAGTGCTAAAGCGGCAGTTTCCAGTGCAAAAGTTCTTTTAGGAAACAAGTCTGGCTTCAGTGCTGGTGCGTTTGTGGAGTACGGTTTAGGGAATAATCTAAGCCTTCAAGGTGAGGTGCTTTATACCAATGTAGGGGCAAAAGCAACTGTGGATCCCTCTAAAATTAGCAAGCAACAATTGACAGAGTTCGGGATTGACCCTGATGCCATTGAGCTAAATAAAGCGGAAGCCACTTTGTCTTTAAATCAAATTTCGGTACCTGTGTCTTTGAAATATACATTTAATCAATTTTCGCTTTTAGGCGGTTTTGATGTAAATTTTAAAGCTGGGGTAAGTACTAAAATTAAAGCTGATGGTCAAGATGTTAAGTCTGAATTAGAGCAAGATGCAGGATTTAAACTTGATGATGCCATCAAAAATGAATTGGCAGGGGCTAACTTTGGTCTTCACCTTGGCGGCGAGTATATGTTTAATAACAATATTTTTGTTGATGCCAGATATAACTTCGGTATTTCAAGTTTAAATAAAAACTATACCGACTATGTGAGCGCTAAACAAAGGTATTTCCAAGTGAGCGTAGGCTACAAGTTCTAATGATAAAAACAACAATCATAAAAGAGGCTGCCCTTTCTTAGGGTGGCTTCTCTTTTTTATAAAAAAATGAAAAAATACGGTATATTTTTCTTATTTCTAAATGTCGGTTGCTTGGTTTTTGCCCAAAATTTGAGGCAAAGTTGGGTGGCAGGTATGCATACTTCTTGGGTAAAAGCGGGGGCGGATGATACCTCGGTTAAGTTGGTTTCTGGTGGTAAAATAGGCTATTTTTTGAAATATCAAAGAAATTATGCCCTGTCTGAAAACACGGGAATAGAAGCTTCCGTTGCCTTAGCCGAAACGGGTGGGAAGGTCAAAAACTCGTTGTACGGCAAGCGAGAATTGCCTTTGGGGATTGCACCGTATCGCCTTGCAAAAATGAAATTAGCAGTTTATGAAGTGAGCACGGCATTGAGTTTTTATTACACCGAAAAGCGCTTCCAAATCTATGCTGGTGTAGAGCCTACACTGATTTTTTATGCCACTTACCAAGAGAAAAATGTCCGAAAAGAACCACCCACAGACCCACCGCCACCTTCTCATGGCGATGATATAGAATCCGAAATTCGGCAGCGGTTTCAAGTTCTACACGCTAAAGGTTTGGTTGGTAGTCGGTTCGCTATTACACCACGCTATTTTGTAGAGGCGAGTTATCATTTTCCACTCCATAGTATCACTTCTTTTACCGTTCCCAAAACAGCCTTCCAACTGCGGTTCACCGAAGCCTTTTTAGCTATCGGTTTTGAGGAATAGCTTTTTTGTCATTAGTATAAAAATAATAGTCTTTTTTTGCGAATAATGATTTTTAAACGAAATGTTAAAAAAATCAAAAATATATTTTGTAGATGTTAAAAAAAGATTAAATTTGTGGCATCATAATAACCATTGAAAAGTGATACAAAGTGTGAGAAATATCCTGTTTTTCTTGTGTAATCTACTGATTTTTCGTATCTTAGTAGTAGATCACGCATCACGCATCACGCATCACGCATCACGCATAATCATTTTATATTTCCCCAAAAAATACCGTCAGTGGAGAGGTTTTTATTCTCGGCCGGCGCTTTCGGCTATGGGACTGTTGGGGAAATTAACCTTGCTCTATCACGATCATCTGGCAACTATGAGAAAAAATTCCCTTAATTTTATAATAGACGGACACCTTTTGTCTGATGCCCCATGTTATTTTGCAGGAGAAAATTTTAAGAAGGCGTTGAAATACAATTATTAAAATTATAAAACATGAAAAAAACAATCATTTTAGGTTTATTAGGCGTGGGGCTATGCCTCGGCTCTTACGGCGTATACGACTATACTATGGGCGGACGCTGCAGTCCCAAAGGAAAATGTACTGCTTGTAAAAACTGTACAGGTTGTAAAAATTGTGCTAAAAACGGCGGAACTTGCAGTGTGTGTAGATAATAAAAACAATCATTAAATAAAATTATAAAAAAAATGAATATTAAAGCAACAGATTTATTTTTGGCTCTATTAGCTATTATGTTAGTAAGTGTAAGTTTTTGGCAAACTTGGTTAGGGCTATCACAGATTTTTGGCGGTGCCTCTTTTGTAATTGCATTGGTACTCTCCTTATTGCTATTATTTTTATGTTGGCTATTAAGAGATGCCAAAATAAAAGGGAAATCTACGAGGGGGCTTGTGGGGATCTATATTTTTATAGCCTCATTTTGTTTTATTGCTAATTTTAATGCACTGTATACTCGGTTTATGAAAACCGAAATCTATTCCACAGAGATTAAAAAAATCAATGATCAGTTCAATGCATTGCAAGCTGATGTAGATAGCCGACTAACCTATAGTGTGGATCCTAAAACCAGACAAGACATTATTAGTGAAGTCAATCAGTTGGTTATTCAGATTCAAGACCCGCAAAATCAGGGTATAGGACCAGAAGCCAGAGCGATTATCAATAGAATTGAGAAAAAATTAGGCAAGCCCATTACCCCACTTACACCAATTAACCAAACCCCTGCGGGGTACAAAGATTTGGCAGAAAGAATGGCAGAGCAGATTATTACTATGATGGAGGTGCTTAATCCAGAAGAAAAAGCATTAAAAGAAGAGATAGATGCCGCCGTGCTTAAGTGGAACCAAAAAACACAAAAACTTTTGGCTTCTACTCCAGAAATTATCAATGGTTCTGCTGTAGCACAAATAGAAGCATCTGTGCAAGAATACAATAAATTAGGCAACAAAGCGCAGAGTATCTTAGGAGCTAAATACCAATTTCAACCCATAGCGTCTAACGCACACGAGGTAGGGAAGATTGGTTATGCATTTAGACACGCTATTGATAATTTTGGAATGTACCAGTTTGTAGTGCTGGCAGGGTGTATATTATTAGATTTCGTGATTGTTATCATTATATTATTGGTAACAGACCAAGATGATAATTCCCGAAAAAAGAATATTTTTAATAAGAAAAAAGGAACAAGTTTAATAAACTAAGATAAAAAATAATGAGCGACGAAATAAAGCCTATCTTTTTCGATGATGAACCACAACATCAAAAAGAAACTACACAAGAAAAAAAATTAGAACCTATTACCTCTTTTTTTGATCATGAAAGAGAAATAAAACCGATTGATTTTGGTGATGAAAAATCGGATTTTATACCAAGTACATCAATTATAGATGATGATGACGATGATTTTGTGTCATCTAAACCTACGACTATTATCAATAAGGAGAGTAATTTTATTAGTTTTTTTGGAAGTGGAGAGTCCGGAAAATCTGTGATTCTATCTTCTATGCTCTATGCTATGCAGACTAAATATGGTGTGCTAAGTCCTAAAATAGGTACACCCAATACAAAAGAAGCAGAGGTTTTATTAGAAGAGTTTTTTGAAAATATCTCAAGAGGTATTCTCCCTGGGCGTACAACCAGAGACCAAGTAACCCGTATGGATTTAGTGTTCAAGCCTAATAACAAATCTAAAAAAGTCCCTCCTATCGATTTAACTTTCTTAGAAACCTCGGGAGAAAACTGGAATGAGATAAGAAGAGCGGGGATGCTACATTCCAGTATAGATGCTTATTTATCCGCTGATATTCCTTTAACTTTTATTTTAGTAACAGGGTATAGAGCTGCCCACAGAGAAGATGCTTTATTGAAAAAATTCCTATTTTTATTAGAGCAGAAAAGGCATAATTTAAATAATACCAATGTTATTTTAGTTATTTCTAAATGGGATCAATCAGGAAGTCAGCATGTGTCATCAGAAGAAGAATTGGATAATTTTGTACAAGAAAAATTGCCCTTAACTCATAATTTTTTAGAAACCAATGGGTTGGCAAAAACTTATTATACGATAGGGGAACTTTATAGCAGAGAAGGAGAAAATAGAGAGCGGATAAAAAATCTCAATTTAGATTCGGCATATAGATTGTCCAAATGGCTGTACAAAAGTATTACAGGTGTAGATGTAGAATATCAAGGTACTTTTGGGGAACAACTCAAGTGGTCTTTAGGATTAAAATAATAGAAGAAGATGAAACAAGATTTTAATATTGCTGTTTTTGGCACATTTGGAAATCCCAATGGCTTCACTCAATCTATTTATTCTCCACATAAAAATGTGCAACTTAATATAGAGCCTAAAACTTTTGATATAAAAACCAATGCTATACAACTGTTTGATAAAACCCAAATGTGGGCACTGAGAAAAGAGGTTAGCCATGGGCAAAAAGTAATTTCCTATGCCGTATATACTTATGCTCAGGAAGTAGGGTCTACCAGAGGAGGTACATTTGTAGGTTCAGCGCTTTTAGGTATCAATACGATAATAGAGGTTAAAGAATCCATCAAAGCATTAGGTGATTTTCATAAAAAACTGATTAAAAATCCTCAAAATATTCAGGCGGGAGATATTCAAGTCAAGCATTCTAATGATTTTAAGGTAGAGGGCTTTAAAGAATTTACAGGGTTAGAGCAAAAAATGCACCCCATAGAAGATGTCCGTTTTGCGATCACAGAAAAAGCATTGTTGGTGTATGATAAGGATTTGTATACTCATCTTACCACCTATTTTGAGCAAGGTCTCCAATTGCTTAGTTTATATGATACGATTTATTTTACTCATAATAAGGAAATTGCAGATTTTACCCATAGCAAAGGTTTGATCCCTGTAATGGAACGAGAGCAACTCAAGGCATTACAAGCCAAAATAGAACAACAAAAGAAAAAAGAGGTGGAACAAATATTCCATCAGGTAAAAAAATGGAGTCAGGAGATTACACAATATCATCAGGATAATAAGGCTAAACTGGAAGAAAATCGGCGTATTCATCAAGAAAATACGGAAAAATTAACGGTTTTAGAAAATGAAAACAATAAATTAGTAGAAAATATCAATGCTAAGAATGAAGAAATTCGTATGCTATTTTCTCGTTTACAAGGTGAAAAACTATCTTATTCAGAAATAGAAAAAGCCAAGCAGCAAATTACGGAGCTCCAACAAGAAGTTCAGGGAAATATTAACCATAACAAAAAACTTCCACAACTTTCAAAACTTAATACACCTTCTCATAAAGTTCCAAAACCAATGAGAGAGGTGCCCGCATTACCGCAACAGCATTATCCGAGTGAGCCTTATGATGGTGATGGCCATGATCGCCCAAAGCATAAAAAAATAAAGCTAAATAAAAAAAATATCATAATTATTGCTTTAGGTTTAGGGCTTTTCTTTGCAATTGTAGGAGGGATGTTGGTAGGAGGGCTTTGGGTTTATAGATATTTTTCTGGCACGAAAAAAACAGAGCAACCTGCAGAAGTTAGAATATATGATGATAAAGCTAAAGTCGTCCCAGTAGAGTCCCATCAAGAACAAGATACTCTAAGTCTTTCACCGGAACCTAATGCACAACTCAATAATGCGGAAATTGAAAAAATGATAGAAAAACAATTTCCTAAGGAAAATTTGCCTATGCCGATTGAGGAAGTGGTCCACCGTATTTTTAAAGCCAATCCTAATGATATTGGAAAACCTTATACTGGAAAAGAACAGGCGTATGGTGAGTTATTACAAAAGAGAAATTCTTATTTATTTAGAGATGGCAAGTTGGTAGACAACCAGTTTAAAGATGTACCGAGTTATAAAAAATAAACTCAAAAATCAATGAAAAAACAGTTGATATTAGGCGTTGTTTTAGCCTTGTGGAGTTGCAAACATCCAGATGCAGAGATTTTTCAGAACGAAGCCCAACAGTCTCCTACGGTTTTAGAGCCTGTCCACGGTGTCCAACTACCAGAAGTGCCTCCACAAAAGCAATCAATGGAATCCATACCAGCGGCAGAGCCCACACCCACTCCTGATAGTGAATATACAATCTTGGAAATGGAAAAAGAAAGTGGTGTACGCTATGTATGGGTGGAAGTGAATGGCATTAGGCTGAGGTTTATTTTTGATACAGGGGCGAGTAATATTTGTATTTCCCAAGCCGAAGCCATTGTTTTATACCGACAAGGCACTTTAAAGGAAGAAGATTTTATTGGAACCCAAGCCATGCAAGATGCTACAGGAGGTATTTCCGAAGGGATGATGATTAACCTAAAAACCGTAAAAATAGGTAATAGAGTATTGCATAACATTACCGCTTTGGTGATTGATAATAATGAAGCACCTTTATTGCTGGGACAGAGTGTGTTAGAGCAATTCGGAAGTATAGAAATTGATAATAAAAATAATCGGATAAAACTCAAAAACTGATTTTTAGTAAAATGAATACCTACATCATATTTAGACCTTGAAATGAAGAAAAAGATCAAATTCGCGAAGGATGTTACTTTTCTCGCTGAGTTTCTTATTACAAAACAAGCGTTAAAAACATTAGATGAATATCAATCCTTCAAAACAATCCCCTTATGAAGAAGATGTGCTTAATGCCGTTTTGGACCAATGGTTTAAAGAAATGGGCGTAGCGAAATACTCGATTTATCAGACCGATATCCCACAAAATACCAAAACTAAAATTAGCAATTTTTTTAAATCACAATTGAAAAAATCATAAAGTGCGATTTTATAGGGTTTATATATTGATTTTTTAGTATATAAACCCTATTTTTATGACTGAATTAAAGTATCAAAAAATAATAACACCATGTTCATTTATCCTCTTTTAATCATTCTGTGTCTTATAGCTTTGCCTGTGATGATATACAGAATCAGCAAGAAATTTCATATTAGCCCTTATTATAAAAGGTGGCTTTATGGATTGAGTTTCAGTATTCTCATTCTTTTTGCCAAAATAAGTTATGATGCCACTACCAATTATTTACCAGAACATTTGCCTCAAAATCAAAAAGAGGAAATTTATAAAAAGTACCCTGTGGTGCTCTCTACCAGCGATATTAAAGTGTATCAAAACACTGAAACAGAGTCGGTTTATGTGGTTTACAAAAAGCCACCATTAGCACAGAGAAGTCCAGAATTTAAGGTGCATACTCAAAAATGGTTTGATTTTGTGATGTACGGTTTAATCGATCTAAGTCAATTCACAGGGATTTCTTACACCTCTATCAACATCTTGATTTACTGTATATTAGTTCCTTTGTTTTTAGGTTTATCCTTTTGGGCGAATAGGAAATTCTTTAAATATTTCAAGGAAAGAAAAAATAAATCCAATAAAAAATAGCATAATGGAACTCATTGAAAATATATTCAAAGGATTATTTGGGATTTGCGTGGTATTTCTCCACTATTTGGGAGGGCTTTTTGGAATGGGCTACACGGAAATCAACTATTGGTTATTTGTGGTTTTGTTGCCTATTATCATCGTGGGGACAGTGGCGCTAAATGTTTATTATATTATTAAATACATTTGGTGGAAAATAATTAGAAAATCGTAAAATTTAAATAAACAAATAAAACTATTTAGAATTTTCTTTTTCCTTCCAAAAACAACAAAAACTAAAATGAAACCGTTACTTTTTTTACTTCTTTATTTTTATTTACCTAATGCATTCCTTAGTGTGGTATCATATCCTCAACAGAAGGTGTATTATAAAGTGATTGGTGTAAAAGATGGCGATACCATTGAGCTTTTGGTGGACGGAAAGCCGATGACCGTGAGGTTAGCGCATATAGACTGCCCAGAAAAAAAGCAGCTTTTCGGCACCAAAGCCAAGCAAGCTACATCGGATTTAGCTTTTGGAAAGCAAGTGCAAGTCCGCCATCATCAGAAAAAAGACCGTTATGGTCGGCTCATTGCAGAAATTATCTTGCCCGATGGGCGCATTCTCAATCAAATTTTGGTAAAGCAAGGGCTGGCGTGGCATTTCAAAAAATATTCCAAAGACCCTACCTATACCCGTTTAGAGCAAGAAGCCCGACAAAAGAAAATCGGCATTTGGTCAGAAGATGCCATCGCCCCCGAACAATGGCGCCAACAAAAAAGGAAAAAAATCAAAAGCCTTTAGATTGTACCACGCGACCACTATCGGTAATGATGTAATAATGATAATCGGGAAATTGCTTCATCAGCTTTTTCCCTTTTTTGAGTCCTAAAACCATAATAGAAGTGCTGAGTCCATTGGCAAATTCAGCGTTGGGGCCTTTAATGGTCACACTTGTGAGCCCTGTGGAGGGATAACCCGTTTTTGGATTGATGATGTGTGCATAGCGCCGACCGCCTAAGATCACATATTTTTCGTAGTCGCCAGAGGTTACGATGGCTTCATTTTGGAGCGAGAGAATTTTGATGCTTTGCTGCGGACGAAAAGGGTTGGTAATGCCTATGCGCCAAGGCTTTCCTTTCGGCGAAAGTCCCCATACTGCCATATCGCCAGAAGCATTCACGATGCCAGCTTTTACGCCCAAAGATTGCATCAGCGCCTTGCCTTTTTCTGCGGCGTAGCCTTTGCCTGTCGCACCAAAACCAATTTTCATTCCCTTTTTTTTCAAGAAAATTGTAGACTTCGTTTCATCTAAAATAATATTCCGATAATCCACATATTGTACTGATTTTCTGATGCTTTCCTCAGGAGGCAAACTTGGCATAGATCCATCAAAACGCCATATTTTGTCCATAGAAGCCGTGCTGATGTCAAACGCACCATCGGTTATTTTAGAAAAATATAAAGCCCTTTGGGTCAGTTCAAAAACTTCGCGGGGCACTACCACAGGGCGAATGCCAGCATTGCGGTTCACTTCGGAGATGATGGTGTGTGGCTGCCACTCGGAGATGAGGTTTTCTATCCGACTAATTTCCTGAATGACAAGGTCTATTTTATGCTCGGCGGCAAGGCTATCTTTATCAACAATGGTGATGTCAAACCTGCTGCCCATAAGGGTTACCGCTCTATGCTGAGCCACTTGTGCGAGCAAAAAAGTATGAAAAAATAAGGCTAAAATCAATCCTAATTTAAAGCGAAATAGCGGTTTCATTTTAATAACAATCGGTTAAAATCTGATGTTGTTCTTTATAGTAAGCCACGGAATGGAGCTGATAATGAGGTAATAGCGTGTCCAATAGCGCTTCCACGTCTTTTTGCATCGCTAAGGCACCACAAATCATCACCACGCCTTGATTTCTCAAAATGGAAGCCACGGTGGCTATATTTTCTCGCACCAAATCTGTAACATATTGAGGCGTTTCGGATTGCGAGTATCCTGTTTTAACCTCTTGAATATGATGGTGTTGTGCAAAATTTAAAGCCTCTTTTTCAATGTTGATTGTGGCTGTTGTGCGGTGCCTAAACCCTGCGTAGAGGTATTTTTTAACAGGCGTAGCGTTGCGGATCATACCCAAAAAAGGTGCGATGCCCGTGCCATTGGCAATCATCAGAACAGCAGGAGCTTGGGCAGGCAGGTGGAAATAAGGATTTTTAATAATTCTACCTTTGAGCTGCGTGCCAACCGTAAGTTGGTGTAAAAACTGAGAACCCAAGCCGTGAGGATGTAGTTTGACCATCAAATGCAAATCTTGACCAACTTTTCCGATAGAGTAGAGGCGTTCTTTTTCGTTGTTTTCAGGGTAAATGGCTAAAATATCACCAGATGAAAAATCCTGATAAGAGGTTTTGAAAACGATTGAAAAGGTCTGATTTTCAGTGTCTAAATCGCTTTTGTTGATAACGGTTAAAGTCTCCGTTGGCACGATGTTCAGGTGGTAATACATCGGATTGCTCATCAGTTGGAGGCGGTGTTTTTCGTTCCACGCGGTTGCCCATTGTGCTATTTCTTCCAAGGAGCGGTCGTTCACGGTGTGGAGTGGCAACAAAGGCTCCGCCCACGGCATTTCTGCAAGACATTGGTCTAAATCTTTCGCGAAACCACAAAAATTAGGATAACTCTTTGAGCCAAAGCCCAAAACGGTATATTGTATCGGTGATTGCTGAGCGGTATTTTTAATTAAGTTGAAAGCCTTTTCGGCGTGATGAGGAGCATCACCATCGCCATAGGTAGAAGTGAAAATGATAAGGTATTTGGCTTTTGGAAAACTTTGAAAATCATTAAGATAAGCTAAAAACACCTTTTGTTTTAAGTTGAGCAATTGTTGATAGATTTTTTCTGCAAAAGCCCAAGTGGTGCCGCCTTCGGAGCCGACTAAAATGATGTATTCAGCCTCTTCGGCAGTGTATTGATTTTTAAGATGTTGTGGTCTTCGATTGAGCCAAAGCCATACGCCAGAGCCCACCATCAAGAGGATGATCCACGAGGATAAAAATAAAACCAACGCCCATGCCCAGTGGATTTCGCCAGTGTGAATGGCTTTGTTATAATACGATAAATGGTGCGTTGCTGGGAATTCTTGCCGAGAAACCACATCACCAGTTTGTTGGTTGATTTTCAGTTTTTGAGTGAGGGTGGTTAGCTCAAAAAATTCTTCTTCATCTTCAAATAGAGGGAAAGTTAATTTCTGAACCTCTTTGACAGGCGTATTTTTAAAAATCGGAAAATCCTGAATGTCAATTTTTTTCGTGTGTTGTGCAGATAGCGCAATGGTGGGAGTTTCTTTTTCTTCTAACCAACCTAAGCGGAACAAAAATAAAATGCTTCCAGTCAGGGCAATGATCATCAGCGGTAGCGAGAACCATTTTCCTCCCAAAAAGTGGATAAAATCGGCTTTGTTACGCATTTCGGAATTGGAGAGCCAGCGGTGCCCTTGCCTGATGTACAGCAAGATGAAGCCACTCAACAAGGAAAAAAGAAATAAAACGGACACGCCACCAACAATGCTTCTACCCATTTCGTGGAGGAACAGCGAGCGGTGGAGCGTGGTCACGGTTTTGATCCATTCTGGAGGTGAGGTAGGAGCGCCCATCAATTGCCCTGTGGAAGGCTCTACCACGGCGGTTACTTCGTTCATTTCATCATCAAAACCTTTAACGATGATTTGCTGATGAACCACCTCTAATTCCGAAATTTCGGAAAGTTGATTTTGAATTTTGGGTACTAATTCCGAGAGCGTTTCTTGCCCAATACGGTGCGGTGTATGGGTAGATTCCCAGAATTGATTAAACGCCAAAATGCCTCCTGTAACGGAGGCGATAATTAAAAACAGAGAAACTAAGCACGCTAAAATCCCATGGATAGAGCGCCACAGCGAGGTCTGCATAAACGATAATCTATATTATACTTTGTTGAGTTTCACAAACCGAATGTAGCCCTTGCCCTCGTATTTTTGGGTAATTTCTGAAGTGCTGAGCGGAATTTCAATGTCGTCTTTATAATAAGGCTCATCTTCCACAGCGGTTTCAAATCTTATTTTATAGCCTTTGTTGAGGAGTTGGTCTTCAATTTTGAACACTTTGGCAGCTCTACTCCCTGGCGAAATGGAAGCCCCCGTGATGGCATCTAACTTCTCTTTTTTCACTTTTTGGAATTTATGCCACTCTTTCACGGTTTTGTACCATTGGTCGTCATCGCCCATTACGGCTAAGGTTTTCACATATTTCCCTTTATCATCTAAGAGGGAAGCCACCACATAAGCCCCTTCGCCTTTGTAGTTTTTCAGCTGAAGCATACATTTGTAAGTGGAGGTTTGAGCAAAGCTCACCGCTGCGGTTAGGAGACTACCTAATATGAAGATCGGTTTTAATAATTTCATTGTTGTATTATTTTAAAATTGCTGTTTCTGTTAATTTTTGACCTAAAATTTCGTTGTCTTTTGCCAAATCATAGGCGGTTTCATCTAAAGAAGTTTTGATGTTTTTATCAGCACCTAAGCGGAGTAGGGCTTCAATAAGTTGCATATCTTTAGACTGCATCGCGGCGAGGTGGAGCGGGGTAAGACCTTCCTCATTTTGAGCATTGATGTCGGTAAAATAAGGTTTTAAAGCCTCTAAAAGCGCCACACTATGCTGATTAACAGCAAGATGAGCTAAGGTGTTGCCATCAGGTTGAGCTTGTGTTATCACGATGCCTTTTTGCTTCAATAATTCTAATTTTTTCAAAATATCCGATACGGCATTTTTATTTCTATCGCTGTAAGAATTGAGGGCATAGAACACGAGACTGTTGCCTTTTCGGTCTTTAATTTGAGCATCTGCCCCTTGGCTAATCAGGTATTCCACCATTTCTGGACTTGCCCTCTGCATAGCATAACTTAGGGCGGAGAGTCCTTTTTTATCCACAGCATTGATGTTTTTAAGCCCTTGCTGAACCATCAATTCTACGAGCGCTTTTTTATTGCGTTGGGCGGCTTTCATCAGTGGCGTAACGCCTTCGTGGTTGGCTTGTTCAGCGCTGATGCCTTGTTTGATGAATTCTGCGGCAAGCGTTTCATTCATATTTCGCCCTGATAGTAGGAAATGAAGTAGGTTGTTGCCCTCATGATCCACCGTTTTAGGCGAAATTTTAAGATCTTGGATTAGGTAATCAAATACAGGCTGTGCCTCCGCGCCGTTTTTAGTGCCTTTGGCAGCAAAGAGGAGGATTTCATCAGTGTATATTCCCCCTTGGGGGATGAGTTTTTTCAGCAATTCAGGGTCTTGACTTCTTGCGGCATAATCTACCACGGTGCGCCCTAAATCATCTTTGGCATTCAGCTGGAAGCCCTTGCCGAGGAAGTATTTTGTTAAAGTGAGGTTGGCATCATCATTCGCGATGGCATAGTGAAAAATCTCGGCACCATCTTTATATTTTTGGTGAAGCGGCACGCCATATTGAAAAAATAAATCATAAAGCGCAGGATTTTTCAACCCCGAGTTAGCCCCAAAAACCAAAGGCGTATAGCCCTTGCTGTCCATATGATTGATGTCCGACTGGTGTTCCAAAAGCCATTTTACCAAATCCAAATTTCCTCTATAAGCTGCCCAATGGAGGTAGATTCGGCTGTCGTGTGTAAGCTTATCCACGGTATTTCCCGGTTGTTGGAGTAGATAGAGCACCACCTCTTGAGGGGCATCTTGCATAATCGCTTGGGTAACCACATCAAAGTTAGCTGGATTAGCCGCTGATGGGCTGTTGCCTTTCGCAATTTCCGCTTTTACGACCGCCACATTGGGACGATTTTGCCAGAAGTTTTTCTCTAAAAGAGTATTTTGCGCCAGTAGGGCATTCACGCTAAGCCCAAGGCTGAGGATGATGTATTTTTTCATAATCTAAATTTTTTATAGTTCTGTTATGTTTAGGGCGTGCCCCTCGCCGAGGCTTATTCCTGCCCCTCGGGTCGGGCTTTCGGCTCTATCTTTTTTTTCGTCGTTCCTCCTCAAAAAAGGATGCCGCCTCTATCCTTCACACACCCATAGATGCTGTAAAAATCAAATGGTTAAATAGCAATCGTATTTTTGTAGACCTTTATACGCTTACCTATTTTCTCCAAAAAACTAAAACGAGGCAAAGTTAGTTTTAATTTAGAATGTTTACAAATAATAAACAATGATAAATATCATTTATGAAAGCGGGAGGGCTCAATTCAAAATCAGAAAAAAGTCTAATTTTTTGATTGAAATATAGAAGTGGAACTTCAAAAAATTATATCTTTGTAAGAAAAAAGATATGAGCACAGCCATTATACAAGCCGAAGTCAATACAAAGGACATTCCTTTGTTGGAGGCATTATTGAAGAAATTCAAAGCAAAATCCATCAAAGTTGAGGAAAAAGACCCTGCCAAAATGAGTAAAGAGGAATATGAAATAATGCTTGAAAACTCTAAAAAAGTGAAAAAGTAGCTCTCTCACCTCAACAAGAAAAGGATTTATTTGCGGTATGAATTATAAAATCATTTATACAAATGATGCGATTAAAGGCATTTAAATGCATAAAAAATCAGGGCAAAAGATTTTAGTAAAGAAAATCTTCGTGTAGATACTGGGAAGCTAAAACAATTGAAGTGAGTAAAAACGAATCGTTTTGATATAGAAACTTGGCATAGAAAAATCAACAAATAGCATCGGCTGACCTACGAAATCTCTGCCGCTGAAAATGATATAGAAAATCTTTCCGTTAAAAATAGCTGTTAAAGTTATTTCTTCAGTCGCTAAATCTGAAATTAAAAATATCTAATCACATAGCGGAGTGTTTCTCTCCTAAAAAATGTAAATAAAGGCGATATTTTACCTTATATTTACTAAAAATCAAAATAGATAAGTCTATTTTAGGCTTTTTTATCAGTTATATTGAGAGAACAAATAAAAAATAAAGCTTTTTATCCAGAGGCTGCCTCCATTTTACCAAAATTTTATTATCTTTACCTTTTAAAATTTAGAAATCTAATGAAAACGATTAAATCTTCACTACTGTTGGCTTCTGCGGGGCTATCGGTGGTGGCTTGTACTACGATGAACAAAACACAAACCCAATCTTCGGAAATCCCCGTGCCGGCGGGCAATCCTTTTCTTAAAAAAAGTACTTTGCAGTATTTTGCTCCAGAATTTGATAAAATTAAAGATGCAGATTTTAAACCCGCTTTTGAGTATGGATTAAAGGTGCAATCATCTGAAATTGAGCAAATTGCCAATAATGCCGAAGCACCGACTTTTGAAAATACCGTGCTGGCATTGGAAAACAGCGGCGAGGTGCTAAAAAGAGCTCAAAGTCTTTTCTACAACCTCACGAGTGCTAATACCAACCAGACTTTGCAGGATTTGCAACAGGAATATGCTCCTGTTTTTTCGGCGCATTCTGACCAGATTTTCCTCAATGCAAAACTCTACCAACGCATTCAGAAAGTCTATGAAAATAGAGGTGCGTTAGATGCTGAAAGTCAGCGCTTGGTGGAATATTATAAGCAAAATTTTGACATCGCAGGGGCAAATCTTTCCGATGCTCAAAAGGCTGAATTAAAGCAAATTAACTCTGAATTGGCAACGCTATCTACCGTGTTTTCCAACAAATTATTAGATGCGCGCAAAAACGGTGCTTTGCTCATTGATGATGTAAAAGCCCTCGACGGACTTACGGAAGATCAGATTGCGGCAGCGGCACAAGATGCCAAAGAGGCAGGGCACGAAGGTAAGTATCTTTTGACCTTGCTTAATACCACGCAACAGCCTCTACTTCAGAATCTTAAAAATAGAGATACGCGTGAAAAACTATTCAAAGCGTCGTGGTTTAGAGCGGAAAAAGGCAATGCCGACGACACCCGAGCGACTTTGGAAAAATTGGCGAGACTTCGCTTGAAAAAAGCCCAACTATTAGGCAAAAAATCTTATGCCGAGTGGAAACTTCAAGACCAAATGGCAAAAAAACCAGAGGCTGCCCTCAATCTATTGGCACAATTGGCGAAACCCGCTGTAGAAACGGCTCACAGAGAAGCGGCAGAAATTCAGCAATTGATAGATGCCCAAAAAGGTGGATTTGAATTGGCACCTTGGGACTGGAATTTCTACGCCGAACAGGTGCGAAAAGCCAAGTATGACCTCGATGAAAACGAGATTAAACCGTATTTTGAGGTGACCACCGTGTTGGAAAAAGGTGTGTTCTATGCGGCGGAAAAATTCTACGGTATCACCTTCAAAGAGCGAAAGGATCTGCCTGTGTATCACCCAGATGTGGTGGCGTATGAGGTGTTTGACCGCGATGGGAAATCAATGGCGTTGTATTATTTGGATTTCTACACGCGCAACAATAAAAATGGCGGGGCGTGGATGAGCAATTTTGTGGAACAATCCTATCAACAGGGGCAAAAACCAGTGATTGTGAATGTTTTCAATTATCAGAAACCTGCACCAGGAAAGCCTTCGCTGATCAGTTATGATGATGTGACCACGATGTTTCACGAGTTTGGACATACACTACACGGACTGTTTGCGAGCCAGCAATATGTGAGTCTTTCGGGGACTAATGTACCTCGAGATTTTGTGGAATTTCCGTCGCAAATCAATGAGTTTTTTGCGTTGGAGCCCGAAGTGTTGAAGAATTATGCACTGCACTATCAAACCAAACAACCGATGCCACAGGCGTTGATCGATAAAATCAAAAAGGCAGCGACTTTCAACCAAGGTTATGCGACTACAGAGCTTGTGGCGGCAGCGACTTTGGATATGGCGTGGCATTCGGTAACAGCGGATTCGCAATTATTGCCAGCGTTGGAATTTGAGCAATCAGCCCTTAAAAAATATGGACTTTTGGTGCCTCAGGTGCCGCCGAGATATCACTCGCCGTACTTTGCACACATTTGGGGCGGCGGCTATTCGGCGGGCTATTATGCGTATATGTGGAGCGATATGCTCAACTCCGATGCGTGGGATTGGATACAGCACCACGGCGGTATGACGCGCGAAAATGGCGACCGTTTCAGAAAATATATCCTCTCGGTGGGCAACACGGTGGATCTGAACCAAGCGTTTAAAGATTTCACAGGACGAACCCCAGACTTGAAGCCTTTGTTGAAGGATAAAGGGTTTGTGAAATAGAGAGGGAGACTTTTAATTTTTTACTTTCGGCGGGGCGAAGCCCCGCCGAAAGTTTTTTATATCCTTTTTCTAATTGTATTCTTTGGTGACTTAGTATTATCAATTCATTGAATAAAAATGAAAAATCATCAAGATGATGAGGTGTTATAGATTAAAATATATGCTGTGAAAGAATACAATATTTTTTCTATATAAATTCATCAGGAAATCGTTTAAGTCATTGTTTTTGTTGCGGTAAGATAAAAAAGTATCGTTTTAAGGTTAGATAAAGAGAATTTTGATCATCAACAAGTTGCTTTAATTATGCTTTAAATTTAAGGTTCATTTTCACTTCTAATCAAAAGAAAAACGACTGAGTTTAAAAACTCAATCGCTATAAAAAATGAATGACTATTCCGCTAAATTCCCAATATAGAATAGTCCCAAACATTTCTCCGATGGCTCCAAAGATAAAAATGAAGATAGATGTTCGGCAAACATTGGGCTACTCCAATAGCATCCTAAGCCGTAGGCGGTGCACATCAGGTACATATTCTGCACGCCCATAGCTACTGCAGCGAGGTCTTCCCACTCGGGGACACTGCCACTGAATGCTGCAGAAATGCTGATGACCGCTCCAGAATGGCGGATTTTGAACTGTATATCTTGGTATTTTTTCTCCTTGAACAATTCTGGCGGGGTATGTGTTTGGTAGAGCGTCGCCATTTCTTCTGCCAACTGGGCTTTTTCTTCATTTTGAAACAGATGAAAACGCCACGGCTTGGTCTTTTTATGATTGGGAGCGAGGCTCGCCACTTCCATAATATCGGCTAAAATTTCAGGGGCGATAGGCGTAGGGGCGTAGTCTTTTGGGTAGAGGCTTCTGCGGCGTTCTATCAGGTTTTTGAGGGTTTTTGCTTCTGTGTTCATCGTGGTTTTGGGGTTAGTGGGTTAATCGTTATGGTAAGGTTTGCCTTGCAAAATTTGGTCGGCACGGTAGAGTTGCTCAATGAAAAAGAGCCGCACCATTTGGTGGGTAAAAGTGAGCTGGGAGAGGGCAAATTTCTCCTGTGCCCGTTGATAAATTTCATCGGAAAAGCCGTAGGCACCACCAATGAGGAAAATAATTCGCTTCACGGAGGTGAGCATCAGTTGGTTGATTTTCTCTGCAAAAAGCCGACTGGTGTACTGTTTCCCTTTTTCATCTAATAAAATAAGGTGGTCTGTGGGCTCTATTTGGTTGAGGAATAATTTGGCTTCTTCCTTTTTGATGAGCGCGGGTGTGTGTTGCTTTTGGTGCTTAATATCAGGGAGTTCCAGCATCTCAAAATTAAAGTGCTTGGGCAATCTTTTCTGATAATACAGCATCAGTTGTTGGATCTCTTTTTGGTCGGTTTTCCCGATGCAGATGAGTTTGAGTTGCATAGTCTGGCAGAGGGGCTAATTATTTTTTAATATATTTGTGTTGCAAATATAATAAGATATGCCCAAGAAATTACCTTCGTTTATCATAAAAATTCATCGGTATTTGGATAGCATCCACATTCCTTTCTTAGGGATTTCGCTTTGGAAGATGTTTGAAATCTATGGTCAAGGATTGTTTAAAAACCAAGTGATTAAACAGGCGTCCAGCATCTCGTGGAGCTTTTTTCTGAGTTTGTTTCCTTTTATTTTGTTTTTGCTCTCTATTCTGCCGTATATGCCGCATTATGACAAGTTGCAATTTTATATTTTTGAAGTGCTGATGCCCAACATCCTCCCTGCTCATATGCAGAGCGATGTATCGGGGTATATCCAAGACAGCATTATCCCCAATATGGAGAGTTTGAGCAAGGTGACTATTCTTTTTGCGTTGGTTTTTGCGACCAATGGCACTTATTCGCTCATCAATGGGTTTAATGAAAATACCGATTCTAAGCGTGGTTTTATTAAGGAATATGCCATTTCTTTGGCGGTTACGGTGGTTTTTGTAGCGCTGATTTTGTTGTCTATTTTTGGGATTTATTATTCCGAGGTGGTGCTGAAACTCTTTAAGCCTCAGTACGATATGAGTTGGCTGGTGAGTAACCTCTCGCAGATTATTGGGTTTATCTCTTTTCCGCTGTTTTACTTTGTGCTTTTGGTGTTGTTTTATTGGGTGGGTTGTGTGAAGATTAAACAATGGAAATATGCGATTCCAGGGGCTATTTTGACCACGGTGCTCTTTGTGCTGACCACTTATGGCTTTGTATTTTATATGACCAATTTTGCCAAATATAATGTGCTTTATGGCTCTATTGGCAGTATTATTTTGGTGATGATTTGGGTCAATCTTAACATTGTGCTGATTCTCTTTGGCAATGAACTTAATCTTTCCATCGATAAGGTGAGGCGAGAAAAAATCATCGGTTTGGAAGAAAAAGCGTGATGCATTTTCCAATGGTTAGTTTTACCGACTGAATACCAAAATGCGAGAAAAAATAGAGATTTGATGGTTTTCTAATTTTTCTGTTCTATATCGTTTTTATACCGATTTTAAAACATAAAAAATCTTCCCATTCTTTAGAACAAGGAGGATTGATGATTAAAAAAATCCGTTGGATTATTCCACAATGCTATTAGGAGTGATACCTGTGGTTGTGGTTTTCTCTAAGCTTCCATTGGTGCGGAAGAAATACGCTTCGCCATCAGATTGGTAATCTTTAGCATCTAAGCCCACCACAAAAAGGTTGCTCAGCTGACTAATGGAGTAGAAATTAACATCTGATATTTTTTCTGACTGCGTTAAGAAATTAGCACCTGCTGCCACTTTGTGGAGTTTGCCATCCATCAAGAAGAAATAAAAACGGTCAACTTTTGTAATATCGCTGATTTTTTCTTTATGGTCAGGTGTGGTATCTGCCCAATCGGAGAGCTTTTCGGTACCTTGGGTATTGAGCGCCCACAAACTGCCATCTACGGTTTGCGGGTCTGGCCATAGCGAATAGTCCCACATACCGCCACAAGAAATCAGCACGCGGTCGTTTTCCACCACAAAGCCGTTCGGGTTGTAGCCTACGGTCAGATATTTTTCCACGGTGTTGGTAATCGGGTTAATCACCGCCACCTTATTATTATGCCCATAAGCCCCTTGGAGCAAGGCGTAGACTTTATTATTAAAGTTGAAAATCTTTTCTACGCCGAAATCTGTTTTAATGCGGGTTTCTTCTTTCAGCGTAACAGGGTCTAACACGGCAATGAAATCATCATCGGCGTTAAAACCATTCCCCCAATTGGTTACAAAAACTTTACCGCTGGCAACGGTAGCATACCTTGGGTTGCTCAATTCTACTGAAGTTTCCGCTTCTTTTTTCAAAGTAAAGCGGTTGACTTTAACCACTTTGTTGCTATAATTGACCACGATGTATAGATCATTACCATGGCGGTAGGCAGATTGTGGTGTATCACCTAATATTTCATTGTTAACCGATTGATAAACATTATTTTGTGTGTTTGTAAACTGGTAAGAAGTGTAGGTAAGGCTGCCATTGTTATGCCCGAAATTACCTTCATTAAGGATTAAAAACCCACTTTCGTAATTGCCTTTTGGCGTGTAGACTTCTCCATCTCTGTTACACGCTACCAATAGCGTAGCGGTGGCTAAAATGCTTAAAAATTTTCTCATAATATCAAGATTTAAAAAATAGTTGTTAAGTTAAGTAAATACTGTCTGCCTGGCATAGGATAGCCCTGCATTGTGTTATAATGTTGGTTCAATAAATTCTTCACGCTCAAACTTAGTGTATAGCGCATTCGCCCTAAAGCGGCAGTGTGGCTCAAGTTGGTATTCCAAAGGTGGTAAGCTGGCAAAAAATAAGAACCATTATTGTCGGTGGATCTCTTGCTGGTATAGAAATGCGTCACCTCCAGCGCGAGGTGCTTTCTTTTGAGGCTTAAGCTATTGTTATAATTCCATTTTGGAGTGTAGAGTAGAGGGTGCCCAGTCCTTTGATTGTGCGTATCGGTATAGGCTACGGTATTACTAAAGTTGATTTTCATTGCCCCCCATTGGAAGGAGTGGAGGCTTCGCAAAGTGCCGCCTTGGGTGGTAACAAAATCTAAATTGGTGGGTGTCCAAAAGCCTAAAGCGTTAGGATACCATAAAATCCAATCTTTAACCTCGCCGTAGTAAGCAGAAAGGTCCAGCTGAAAGGCTTTCGCCAGATTGGCTACGATGCCGATTTCTCCCATTTTGCCTTGCTCAGGTTTCAGTTGAGGGTTACCGCCTTGTTTCCAATACAAATCGTTAAAAGTAGGCGTTCGGTAGGAAGTCGCATACGATGCACGGGCGCTCCATTTGGGGTTAAAATGCCACTGTGCTCCAACATCATAGGTCAGCGGTATTGTAAATTTTGAAGAAAACGAACCTCTTAAATTCGCACTGATGCTCAAAGCGCCTAAACGCTGTTGGTAGTTCAGAAACGAGTGAAGTTCCCGCAAAGGCTCTGTGCTGAGGTTATCGCCACCGCCTGTGGTCAGTCGTGATTGTAGCCCTGCCTTCAATCCGAAATTTTGGCGTTGCCATTCGGCGTAATAGTTTAGGAAATAATTTTCAGCAAAACTGATAGACTGCGGCGATTGCGGCGAGAGCCTAAAATCAAAAAACTCCGAAGTATAGGCAGATTGCAATTGGTGCTTAAACGCTTGGTGGCGGTAGAGCCACGAGAGTTGATAGCGTTGGTTTTGGTCATATTGCCGTTGCTCCGCTTTGGGGCGAGCCTCGGTGGCGCCTACATTTCTATCCGCCCATTGGTTCCAAAGGTTAAAAGTAAGTTGGTGCTTGGCATTGAGGGCGTATGCGGTATTGAGGTACAGATCCACAATATCAAAACCAGCATCTTCGGTGCGGTATTTTTTGCCCCAAGTGTCTTCAAAATCAAATTCGTTATTGGAGCGTAGGTAGTGCGTGCCAGCGCTGATGCTCCATTGCTGATTGCCGTGCTCTACCTGTATGCCGTGGCGGCTCAGCCCAAAACTGCCGATACCTTGGTTCATCGTAATTTGTGTGTGTGGCTGCCATAGGGGTTGATAGTCCATAGAGAAAACGCCACCCAGAGCACCACTGCCAAAATGGCTACTCCCAGCGCCACTACGGTAAGTCATCGTATTGGTGGTATAAGGCGAAATGATATTGGCATCTACCTGTCCATTCAGGCTGGAATTCAACGGAATACCTTCCCAAAGGAATAAATTTTGAGACGCAGAAAGCCCTTTAACGGAGATAGAACTCAACTGCCCAAAGCCATAATCTCTCACCGCTACGCCAGCCGCTTTTTGTAAAGCTTCGGAGAGGAATACGGCAGAATTTTTAGGCTTTATTTTGATAACTTGATGCCCTATGGCGGTGCTTTGTGGCGCAAGAATGCGAATCGCCACCGTGTCTATATTGGTGGTTTGCTCTTGGGCGCTTAATGGATAAATCAGAATTAAACTGATGATGCGGATAAATTTCTTCATACTTAAAAGCCTTTTCCTCCGAAAGTTTTTTAATATTAACATTAAGGCTCTGGCAGGTCTCCTGGCTTTCATCTTTTTTACTGCCTTCTCACTCCTGATAGAGCAATGGCGTATCAGCAAAAAACAAGTCTGATGCACGGTGACGCCAGCGTTGATGATTTACAGTTGCGGGGACAGCTGGAGGTTTGCACTCCATTCCCTTTTCATTTAGAAGGTTTCAATCTAAAACCAAAGTTTTGCAAATATAATCTTTTTTTTGAGGAAATAAAATCAATATTAAAAATGAATGCTTATCTTTGTCCTTATTTCTTAATCCAATGAAAATCAACCTACCCGAAAAGCTGTATTATTCCATAGGAGAAGTGGCAAAAGCATTTGATGTCAATACCTCTCTAATCCGCTATTGGGAGAAGGAATTTCCCATCATTAAACCGAAAAAAAATAAAAAAGGCAACCGCTATTTTACGCCAGAAGACATCAAGCACCTCAAGATGATTTACCACTTGGTGAAGGAGAAAGGTTACACCTTAGACGGTGCCAGAATAGCCCTCTCTACCAACGAAAAAGTGGGCGATACGGTGCAAATGATAGACCGTTTAGAGTATGTAAAAGCCGAGTTGCTCAAACTCAAAGCCTCTTTGCTCGATAAAGATGAGGTGTATTAGAAACCATTAAACCCCTTGACGATGAGACGCCCAATATCACAACTTTTTTTTCAACAGTACAAAACGCAAATAAGAGTATGGATCGCGGTGGGCGTTTTGGTTGTCATCGGTCAGGTTTTATTTTATGTTTGGCGGAGCCAGCACCACGAGGCGTTGCCAGAACTTTCGTTTGAAAAAAAACCTACTGATATACCGTTACTTACTGGTTTTAACCCGAATGATTTAGACCAAAAAGGTTGGGAGCGTTTAGGTTTTTCACTACGGCAAGCACAGACGATTATCAAGTATAAAAATGTGGTGGGAGGTACTTTTGTTTCCAAAGCGCAGTTGGCAAAATGTTACGCTATTTCTCCAGAAAAATTTGAAACTTTAGCGCCTTATATATTGTTGCCAGAAACCGCCACTACGCCGACCTATTCTCGCAAAATGCCGAACCAACAAGGTTATCGCTTAAAAATCCATCGCTCATTCAACCCGAATGATTATAGCGAGGCGGATTGGGTGAAATTAGGCTTGAGCCCCAAGCAAGCGCAGTCTATTATTAAATATCAACATTACCTCGGTGGGCGTTTTTTGAGCAAAGCTCAGCTAAAAGCTTGCTATACGCTAAGTTCCGAGCATTATGCCCAACTTGAGCCTTATCTTTTGTTGCCAGAGCAAGCACCTGAAGAGCCTCGTCATCAGGCTTCATCACCACAGAAGTCAAAAATTCAATACGCTAATTTTGACCCTAATGCACTTGACCAAGAGGGTTGGCAGAAATTAGGATTTTCGGAAAAACAAACCGCTGTCATTATCAAATATAAAGAAACGAAGCTCAAAGGGCGCTTTAAAACTTTGGAAGAAATTAAAAATTGCTTTGTGATTTCTGAAGAGAAATTTTTAGAATTGCAACCTTATATCCAGCTTTCGGAGAGCCAGCAAACAGCGCAGCAGAAAGCTCCAGAGCCAGAGCGTCCTCGATTGGATTTTTCCAAAATAGACCTGAACGACATCAGTGCTGAGCAATTGCAAATTTTCGGTTTCAGCCCTAAAATCGCCCAGCGCTATGTGGCGTTTAGAAGCGGTTTGGGCGGTTTTGTTCATAAAAATCAAGTTTTAGAAATTTATGGTGTGGAGGAGAGTTTGGCACGGCAACTTTTAGAAGTGGCACCTTTGGAAACGGCTAAAATCAAAAAATACCGATTGACAACGGCGCCAGAGGCTTGGCTGAAGCGACATCCTTATTTTAAACGCTATGCGGATAGAATCATCTTCTACCGAATTACCTACACGGATGAGGCTAAAATTTTAAAAATGCTCAACCCCAAACCTGAAGATTGGGCAAAAATGAAACTCTATTTAGAGTAGGGTTGGCAGGCGGTTGGGCTTGTTTATATCAGAAAAAAACTTTAATTTTACACATTCTTATTTTAAGATTAAAAATGCAAAAATCATTACAAATCGCCTTTGAAGTTTTTGAAAATGTAGAGGCGTTAGATGCCATAGAAAAGCAACTTTATGAAGCCGCCTATGCCGCGAGAGAAAAGGCTTATGCGCCTTATTCTGAGTTTTTGGTGGGCTGTGCGGTATGGTTAGAAAATGGCGAAATTATAACGGGTAGCAATCAGGAAAATGCGGCGTATCCTTCGGGGCTTTGTGCGGAAAGAACCACTATTTATTGGGCTTCTGCCAACTATCCGAATGTGAAAATGAAAAAATTATTCGTGATAGGAGCACCCAAAGAAGCCATTACTTCCGTGGCTATTCCGCCGTGTGGCGCGTGCCGACAAAGTATTTTAGAATACGAAGCGAAACAAAATGAACCGATAGAAATTTATTTCGCTTCATTGTCCGGTGAGATTTATAAAACGCAGTGTATCAGAGATTTATTGCCGTTTTCTTTTGATCAGTCGTTTTTATAAGTTTTATAAATCGGCGTAGGGTGAATTTTGAGGGTCGTAGAAAGCGTAATACCCATTTTTATACTTAGCAAAAATATGATGAAGCCCATTGCTGAGAATAATTTCGGGGGCTTGGATAATGCTATTGTAGCGGGCAATTTGCTCAAAAACCTCTTCTGTAAGGAGCACGGAGGGTGCTTTGCACTCAATGAGAATTTTGGGTTGTGTTTTTTCTGTGATCAGCAAATCTATGCGCTTGGTGGTTTGGTTGAGGGGTATTTTTTGCTCAGCGATGATGGCGGAATTATGGTAACCTTTGGTCGTTCGGAAATAATGAATCCAATGCTGTCTAACCCATTCTTCTGGCGTGAGCACCAACCAAGATTTTCGTAGTATATCGTAAATAAAAAATGTATCTTTGTCCTGTTTAAATTGAAAATGATAGGTTTCTTTAAAATTTAGTTTTGTAACTTGCATCGGTATGAAAGACTTAGAAATAATCCTCAAAAATATAAAAAATAAAACATTTCTGCCTATCTATTTCTTTCACGGCGAGGAGCCTTTTTTCATAGATGAAGCGGTAAAGCACCTGGAAAACGAGGTGTTAACGGAAGATGAGAAGGCGTTTAACCAAACGGTGGTTTATGGCAAAGATACCTCGTACGCGGAGGTGTTGTCTTTAGCCAAGCAATTCCCAATGATGGGAGATAAACAGCTGATTATCATTAAAGAAGCACAAGACATCAGACTGACGGAAGCCGATTCTAAAGCGCTGGAACATTATGTGGAGAATCCCGTTCCCAGCACTATTTTGGTGATTGCTCATAAGCATAAAAAGGCAGATGCCAGAAAAAAATTCACAAAGACGCTGTCTAAAAATAAAATGCTCTTTTTGAGCGAAAAGGTTAAAGATTGGCACTTGCCGCAGTTTATTCAAGAGGAAATTTCTAAAGCAGGTTTAAAGGCGGAACCGAATATTGCAACGCTCTTGGCAGAGTATTTGGGGAATGATCTATCCCGAATTTCCAACGAAATCAATAAGTTAAAATTGGTTTTAAAACCAGGCGAACAGATTACCAGCGCTGTGGTGGAGCAACATATTGGCATCAGCAAGGATTATAATATTTTTGAACTTCAGAAGGCGTTGGGTGCTAAAAATGCCGCTCAAGCGATGAAAATCGCTTATTACATCGGTAAAAATCCGAAATCTAATCCTTTGGTGGTAATGTTGGGGAGTTTGTATTCTTTCTTTTCCAATATTATTTTATACCACACGATGAAAGGACAAGCGCCGAATAATATAGCGACAGCCATGGGTGTCAATCCGTTTTTTATAAAAGATTATGAAGCGGCAGCCAGAGTTTATTCCTTAAAACACGCCACCAGAATTATTTCTATCCTCCGCGAGTTTGATATGAAAAGCAAAGGTTTAGGCGCTGTGAATATGACGGATGCCCAACTTTTAAAAGAAATGGTTTATAAAATCATCAATGTAGATAAGGTGAAAGTAAAGCTGTAAAATCAAATTAAGAAAAATAAAATATTTTGCCTTATATTTTAAAAATTATTGAATTATGCAAAAGAAAATTATGACCGCCATTTTGGCTTTGGTATTGTTGGGAGCTTGTCATCAGGATAAAGACCTCCTCAATGCTCTGAACGACTATAATATCTTTATGGAGAGCTCAGGTTATCATTTTGGAGATGCCATAAAACTACCAGAAGAGGTGACGAAAAATGCAGAACAAGTGCGCATTAGTTTTGGCGACCAAGAGACTTCGGATTTGACAATCAATCCGCAATATTTCACTTTGGGTGATAATAATGTGACTTTTATCATCAAAACCAAAGGCGGCGAAGCGCTGACCCAAGATGCCACCATCAATGTCTATGCTAAGCAACCCGAGAAAGACCTCAATTATACCATTGTGGCGGAATATCCGCACGATGCCAATAATTTTGTGCAAGGTTTTCAGTTGGAAGGCAATACCATTTACGAAAGCGATGGGCAAAATGGACACTCTCGGATGATAAAATATCCATTGGGAACCACTAAGGCGACAGTGGCAGTGGCACAGCCTGATGAGGTGTTTTCGGAGGGAGCGACCATTGTGGGGGATAAGATTTATCAACTCACTTGGCAGAATAAAAAAGGCTTTATCTACGATAAAAATTCCTTGAAATTATTAGAAGAATTCCCTTATCCAGGCATTATTGGCGAGGGTTGGGGGATCACTTATGATGGGCAAAATCTCATCGTGTCAGATGGTTCTAAAAATTTGTATTTCCTCAATCCTAAAAACCCTTCCGAGGTGGTGCGTTTTGTTGCGGTGGCTGGGCACGACCAAGCTTATGACCGCCTGAACGAGTTAGAGTACCACCAAGGCTTTATCTATGCTAATGTTTGGCAAAAACCTATTATACTGAAAATCAACCCTAAAAATGGCGAGGTGGTTGCTAAATTTGACTTTTCGGAATTGGCAAAAAAACATACCACTGGCGAAGATGATGTGCTCAATGGCATCGCATTCAAGGGCGACCATATGCTGGTAACGGGCAAAAATTGGGATAAAATTTACGAAGTAGAAATTAAATAATTTCCGTTGAGAGCGTTATTGGGTTTTATTTTGTTCTGTTGTATCGGTGGAAAGGCGCAAACTTATGTCCCCGTGGATAGCCTTTGGGTAGAGCGTATTGATGAGGTGTATTATGATGATTATCAGAATGTTTACCTCTATGAACAAGCCGATTTTAGCCTGACGAAACTCAATGCTAAAGGGGAAGAACAAGGGCGATTGATGCTCGTGTATCCCTTTAAAATTCAGCCGATTCAGAATCCGCTCAATGTGTTTTTATTTTCGGAAGCGGCGCAAGAATTAAGGATTGTAGACCAAAACTTGAATGAAATTCAGCGGTTTAAGGTGCCGTCAGATTTGGGCTATATTAAGGCAGTGGCAGTGCAAAATTTAAGAACGGCGTGGCTGCTCAATATCACCGATAAAACTTTGATTTATTACGATTATAGAGAAGGTAAAGTCTTGAACTCCATAGTTTTACCAATTGATATCGCTGATGTTCAGGAGTTTATGGTTATGGGTTCGGTTTTGTATTGTTTAACGGCGGATCGCCTCGTTCAATATGATATGCAGATAGGGGATAAAACCACGATAGCCATTGCAGGAGCAAAAAAAATCAAAAGGGAAGGTCAGCGCTTGTTTATCCTCACGAATACAGCCGTTTATGAACTGGTCGATGGGGCATTGCAGTTCAAATTTAACCCATCCAAAGCCCGTATTGTGGAAAAAAATTACAGCGGATATTTGGCAGTGATAGGAAACAAAGTCTATCTTTACACCTCGTTTTAATTTTTATCAACATAAAAATAATTCAGTATGCATATTGCAGTAACAGGAAATATTGGGGCTGGCAAAACCACCCTAACCACTATGCTTGCCAAACATTATCAGTGGGAAGCTCAGTTTGAAGATGTGGATCACAATCCGTATTTAGATGATTTCTACCACGATATGTCTAAGTGGTCTTTTGCGCTTCAGATTTATTTCTTGGGGAGCCGTTTTCGGCAGGTTAAGGAAATCCGAGAGAGTGGGAAGAATATTATTCAAGACCGTACCATTTATGAAGATGCTCATATTTTCGCCGAAAATTTGAATGAAATGCAATTGCTGAGCGATAGAGATTATCAAAATTATTCAGCCCTTTTTGACTTGATGAAAAGTTTTGTTTCTGCACCAGATTTACTGATTTACCTCCGTGCCTCTGTGCCCAAATTGGTGGGACAAATCTACAAAAGAGGGCGTGATTATGAAGCGGAAATCAGCATAGATTATCTCTCTAAACTCAATAATAAATACGAAAACTGGATTAAAAACTATAAAGAAGGCAAACTACTCATCATTGAAGTTGATGATTTAGATTTTGTAGAAAAACCCGAAGATTTTGGGTTGATTTTGGAGCGTATAGATGCGGAAATCAATGGTTTATTCTAAAAATTGAAAAAATGAAAACGGTATTATATCATAACAACAGGTGTTCTAAATCCAGATGTGCCTTAGAATTTCTAAATGAACAAAAAGAAGATTTAACTATTGTGAATTTGTTAAAAGATGGTGTGACGCGTGAACAATTGGAGGAGGTTTTAACTTTGCTTAAAATGAAGCCCTCGGAGTTGATTAGGAAATCTGATGCATTTTTTAAAGACCTCTATGGTGAAAAATCAATGCAAGAAGAAGATTATCTACAAGCGATGATAGAGCACCCGCGCCTGATCCAGCGTCCTATTGTAGTTAAAAATGGTAAAGCTGCCATAGGTCGTCCATTAGAAAATATAGAAGCGATACTTTAATAAAAAAACGATTGAATACACAAAAAATCTAATGAAAAAAAGACAATACCAATCCTCAGACTTGGTGAAAACCTTTGCCAAAAAATTTGGTTTTGAGGAAAAATTATTGGCTTTGCAGATTAAAGATTTTTTAGAAGATTATTTGGGAGAGCCTTATTTTAGCGCGATTACATCGGTAGATTTAAAAAATCAACATCTTTTTATTCGGATGAACTCACCGCTCCTTAAACATGAATTTTCCCTAAAAAAATCCTTCTTTTTACAAAAATTCCAAAATACCATCGGAGAAAACCAGATTAAAGATTTATCTTTTTTATAGGTGTTTTCTCCTTTTCCTCGTTACCGATGCCTTCTTTTATCATTTGATGTGCCGTTTGGTCTAAATCTGACTTAATCGGAAAGAAGAATTTAATCGGATTTTTAGCAAATGAACGGAAGATTTCGCGATAAATCAGGCTGACCTCGCCAAAGTTAATTTTCCGTGAGCGGAACGCCAGCGACATAGACAAGCCAAAGCTGACAATAAAGTTAAAAAATCCGATGATAAACACGGTGACAAAACTCGTCCAAAAGACCATATTAGACACCTCAAAGCCTTTACCATAAAGCCCCAGCGCGAAATTGCCAGCCGCAAAGGTAATGTGCCGAATATCTAAATCTAAACCTAAAAAATGCCCAATAGGCGCCGTGGCACCCATAAAAATACCGAACCAAAGGTTGGAGATAATCCCAGCCCAATTTTTAGCGTAGAAAATAGAAATATTGCGCGAAATTCTTGCCCCAAAAGCACGATTAAGATAAGGGCTTTTGGCTAAACGCTCAGGAATTTGATAAAACCTTGAATTATTGGCAATATTTCCCGCAATAATCCCGGAAAAAAATAAAAACACCCCAGCAATACAAGCGTGCAAAATGGCTTTAGATTCCCAAGGATTGAGGTCGAGCAGGAGTTTATCGGCTTTGTCTATGGCTAAGTTTTGAGAAAATAAAACATCTAAACCGTAAACAATCAGTAGAGCCACAGGGAACGCCAGAGCCACATTCCCCACGAATGCAATAAATTGCGTTCTAAATAATTTCGCCACCAAATGGGCAAATTCCACATAATTTTTCGTGGTATTTTTATCTTCAGAAAGCACCTTCGCCATCGTGGTGGCGGTCATTGCAGGCTGTTTGGTCGCCAGTGTGTAGTGCAAAAGGTAAATCAAAATAAAGCCCATCGCGTAGTTGAACGAGTACATAAACGCGTGGGTAAACTCGCTGCCATTGCTGTAACTGTAGAGCATTTTGAGCATGCAGAGAAAGCCGACAATCACGCCGCCGCCTGCCGCTTTCCAGAGCATATTGAGGTATTGCTGAGTATTCAGCGCAATGTAGTGGCTCCCTGTTTGCGCCGTATGTGAGGTAATCAAATGCGAAATTTGCAAAGTACTTTCTGCAAACAATTCTCGGAAGTTGTTACGGTGGGATTTATATCGTAAAATGTTCTTAATCAGCATGATAGATTTTTTGCGTTCGTCCTCATCATCGTCAATAGTTAGGAGTGGTAAAATCTCAGAAATACGCACCAATTGTTGCCGAATCTTCATTAAAGATTGGTTGGTTTTACTGGAAATCCCGTATTTGGAAGTGTTTTTAAACGCAAGGTTGATGAATTCCAAACATTGTTTAAGGTAAATTTTGGCTTGCTTATAATGTTCCTCTTTAGATGAAAGTTGTAGATTAGGGTTTTTCTGATAATATTCCACCAAATAGTCCATTTCGTTTTGTAAGGCAATGAAAGGATTGTCAAAATCTTTATATTCTGGCGCCATTTTTAAAACATCTACATCTAAAGCATTTCCGATAGCACGCCACACCAAAATATTGATGGAGAGCAATAAACTATTTTTAACTTGTTGATTAGAAATCAGCGTGGAAAGTCCCATTAAATCAAAGAACCGTTGCCAGTCTTGGTCAGAGATATAGAGTAAAAACTCAAAATTTTTCTTAGAGTTGAGCAAGACTTTTTCTATGATGAAAGAAACGGAATTTTCATCTTCCACGGCTGGTAATATTTTGGCAATCACCCTTTTTTTTAACTCTGGGAAGAAGGAATTTTCCGAGAGAATATTAGCTTCGGTTAGGGAGAGTTCTATTTTTTTACCCTTAAACACATTTTTGATGTAATGGGCAAGATGTGCTTGATACTCAGGGTGAAGTTCCAAAATCTCTAATAAAGAAGCGAAACCAAGCCGCCGTGTTGCCTCAAATAACTCTGCCAAAGGCTCTGGCGAGGCTGTTTCGTTTTGAAAGGTAAAATACTTTTGGAGCAAGGATTCCAAAGTTTCTACATGATGTTTTTTAAAAAGGTGCATGGTTCTATTTTAAAGAGATATGGTTCATTTGCTGCATCACCCACTGGTGCTTTCTTTTGAGATAAGGTGTGGGGTGGTGCGGATCGTATTTTTTAGGGTTAGGCAGGATAGTGGCAATCCATGCGGCTTCGCTTTTGGTAAGGTTTTTCGCTTCTTTATTAAAGTAATATTGCGCTGCCGCCTCTATGCCAAACACGCCTTGCCCCATTTCAATGGAGTTGAGGTAGCGTTCCAAAATAATATCTTTACTCCAAATTTTTTCAATAATGAAGGTGTAAATCGCCTCTAAACCCTTTCTGAACCAGCTTCTACCATTCCAAAGGAATAGATTTTTGGCAGTTTGCTGGGAGATGGTGCTGCCGCCTTGTACGGTTTTGGCTTGGTTGTTATGCTTGATAGCCCTTTGGATGGCTTTAAAATCAAAGCCGTTATGTTGATAAAAATTTTGATCTTCCGAAGCGATCACCGCCTTTTTTATGGCGTCTCCCATTTCATCAAACGGGATATAATCTCGCTTAAGTTGATGATAAGTCAGTAGTCCATCCAGTTGCGTGATCGTGATGATAGGATTGAAAAAACGCCCACCAATCAGCAATAGAATGTTGATGATGATGAGTGCTCCGATGATTTTTTTAATCAGTTTAAACATATATTTTAACTTGAGATAATCTCTGCAAAAATAAAGATAATTATCAAACTGCCTTATTTCAAATTAAAATAAGCGGTAGTGGCGTAGATTTTTCGGTCTAAGATAGAAATTTTTATCGGTTTTTGGAGATAAAGCAGGCTTTTTTCTTTATGGTTTGGTGGATTTTTGTATCTTTGTCCTAATGATCAAAACCAGACCATATCAAAAAACGCTTAGCGCTGTTCTTTCAGCGTGGTATGTGCTGTTTTTGTTGTTGTTATCGGTTCTGCACCAGCATAAAGACGCCCCAAACTTAGATGACCCTTACCATAAAGTATGGTCTAAGGCGAGTTTTAAATCTAAAACCACAGTTTCCGCTGATGATTGTTTGGTGTGTCATTTCTTTGGTGCAGCGTATTCTTTGGTGCCAGAAAAATTGGAGGTTAAGCCTCAATATTTTGAGGCGTTCTCTGAAGGTTTTGCTAAGATGTCGCTGTCTGTTTGGGTGTCAGAGCCTATTTATTTCTCTCTTAGAGCCCCGCCTTTTTTATCTTAAATTCACCATTTTATTTTGATAATTATTGTTCTACAGCGGGTAGAGCAATGGGTTCTAACATTTTATATTGACTATTCCAATGAGATTTTTTTGGATATGGGTAGGGCTATTTTTGAGTATAAGCCTGGGTGCCCAGCAGTTTCGTATTACGGGCGTGGTGCGAGATTTACACGATAATACGGTATTATCCAATGCCCACATTAGTTTGAATGGCGTAGAGGTGGCGACCACCAATCAGCGCGGCGAGTTTCAGTTGGAGTATCCATCTGGAGATTACCAATTGAAGGTCACCCATTTTGATTGTCAGCCTTTTGTTAAAAAAGTGGCGCTGAATCAGCCATTGCAGATTTCTATTTTCTTGGAGCACCATACCCAAGAGATAGAAACGGTGGTGTTCCACGCTTTGCATAAAAACAAAGGTACCGCCATCATCAAGACTTTAAACCAAGAAGCCATCGCGCAGAATACAACGGAAAATTTAGGCAATATTCTGTCTGAAATTTCTGGCGTGAGCAGTTTGAAAACAGGAAATCGTATCGCTAAACCTGTGATCAATGGGCTTTATGGCAGTAGAATATTGATGATGAACAATGGGGTAAAGATGGCAGAGCAGGAGTGGGGCATAGAGCACGCGCCGAGCATAGATGCCAATGCTTACGAGCATATTGATGTATTGAAAGGAACCGCAGTGCTTAAATATGGCGGCGATGCTATGGGCGGTGTGGTGCTGTTGGAGCCAGCGCATTATCCTAAAAAAGACACGCTGATAGGCAAAATAGCTTTGTCGGGCGTGAGCAATGGGAAGGGGCTGGCGCTCAATGCAGATATAGCTAAAGTTTGGCATACAGGCTGGGCGGTGCATACCCAAGGCAGTGCTAAAAAGTTGGGCGATTTGCAGACGCCTCATTATAGTTTGCAAAATACGGGGATGGATGAAAACGCGTTTCAATTCTCTATTCAAAAGAAGGAATATGCGTACGGCATTGCCGCGTCTTATAGCCATATGAACCAAAATTTTGGAATTTATAAAGGCGCCCATATCAGCAATGCGAGGAACTTTGCCGATGCTATTAACCACGGCTTGGCTTTCTATACAGGAGATTTCGGTTATAAAATTGAAAATCCTCAGCAGGAGGTCAGCCATCAAATAGCCAAGGTGGAGGGGTATCATCGTTTTGGGCAATGGGGAAAACTGAATGCAGAATATGCCTACCAGCACAACCACAGGTACGAGTATGATGTTCGCAGGGGGGCTTATAACGCTAAACCTGCCACAGATCTATTACTCACCACGCAAAGCCTAAGGCTTGATCACCTTTTACAAAGGAAAAATTGGGATTTGCAAACAGGGCTTGTGGGGGCTTTTCAGGTGAATTTCCCAGACCCTAAAACGGAGCGCTCTCGGCTGATTCCAGATTATCATAAATATGATGCTGGGGCGTATGCTATCTTTAAATACCAATTAAAATCTTGGCAATGGGAGGCAGGCGCACGCTATGATTACAACTTTTATGATGCTTATAAATATTATCTTAACCAAGACTGGAAGCCGTTTCAGCAACAATATACGCAGATGGTAATTGTGCGCAACGGTGTGAAAACATTGGTGCGCCCACAGTTGGGGTTTCATAATATGTCAGCATCGTTAGGGTTGGCGTATCAGGCTTCGGATGGGCTAAAAACCAAGCTGAATATTATGCGCAACAGTCGAAGCCCCAATGCAGCAGAGCTCTTTGCTGATGGGCTGCACCACGCGGCTGCCATTATTGAAAAAGGTGATTTGTCACTGCAGCAAGAGGTCGCCTATCAAGTGCAGCTCAGTTTAGATTTTAATCTTAAAGCGTGGCAAATTCGGCTCAATCCTTATGCCTTGTGGTCAGGCTCTTTCATCAACCAAACGCCCGCAGGTGTGGAGAGTACCATTAGAGGCAATTTCCCTGTGTGGAAATACCAACAAATCAAGGCGAAAATGTTGGGGATAGATGCAGAGGTGCAGTGGAACATCGCACCAAAATGGCAGTGGCTGGCTTCGGCAAGCTATGTCTATGGGCAAGATGAAACCCACCGAGAACCCTTGATTTTGATGCCGCCATTGCAGGTTAAAAATACATTGAAATACCAATCTAAAACGAAGAATCCTTGGTCTATCCAAGCGGAACATTTAATTATATTTAAACAACATAGATTTCCTATAAGAACCCTGCCCTACGAGGTTTATGAGAACAATACCGTACACACGGAGTGGCTGGACATCAGTACCCCGCCAGCGGGTTATCATACGCTAAATGTGGTGGCTGGTGTGGCGTGGACTAAAAATCTACAGTTGAATCTGAGGGTTAATAATTTCTTTAATACCGCGTATCGGGATTACCTTAACCGGTTGAGGTTTTTCTCCGATGCTTTGGGGCGAAATGTGATTCTTACCCTTAACTATCATTTTTAAAATTATTATTTAACATTAAAACAAGAAAAAATTATGAAATTATCATTTTTAAAACCAATCGCTTTATCTTTAATTACCATTTTTGCTTTAAACTCTTGTAGAAATGATGAAGCACCAGAGGACATCCACAACCACGATGAGGTGCAATATCTTACCGTAAAACTGACCAACCAAGCCGATAGCACAGAAGTGCAAACTTCCACTTTTAAGGCAGGTGGTGCAGACCAACTGATTACCTTAAAAAATGGAGCGGTTTATAATGTGGAATTGTCCCTTTCGGAGCCTCACGGCGACCATACGCACGATGTAACAGATGAAATTATTGAAGAAAAAGAAGAGCACTTTTTCACTTACCGTTTCGCTAATGTTCAGGTAAAAGTGAAGCGCACAGACCTTGCGGAAACCACCAGAAAAGATGGAACAAAAGTCGGTTTAAAAACCCAATGGACCGTCGTTTCGGCACCAGAAAAAGGCGCAAAAGTGAATGTGATACTTCACCATAAACCAGCTTCCGTAACCGTGGCAGATGCTCAGGGCGATGAAGCGGGAACAGCCAAAGGTGGCGAAGAAGATATTGATGCCATCTTTGATGTTAAAACCAAATAAAACCCTTCATCATCAGATGATAAGATGCGATCCGCCTCGTTTTTGGGGCGGATTTTTTTATTTTTAAGAATCAAATGAACTTTGACCAATTTCATTCCGAGAGGCGGAGGTTTTAATTCATCAAGGGTTTGTGGAACAAAAAATTGGGTAATCTGTATTTTTTTTGCAACTTTGTAAGATGAAAAAATACTTGAGTTTTTATTTCGTTTTTGTGTTGTATATCGCTTTTGGTCAAATCATTAACCAAGACCAAAATGCACCCTTGCCCGCTCATATTTATTTTTGTGATGGCGAGAGTTTTCATTTAAAATTAAGCGATGAAGAGACCAACACTGGCGATTATAGAATAACCAAAATCTCTAATTTTAGACCTTCTAATGGGCATCATTTGGTGCCATTTTCTAATAAACAAGGCAATAATCATTTTAGTAAACCCGTTGATATCGGCTTTAATTTTAGCTTTTTCGGTGAGGAATATTCTCAGGTGGTGGTCAGCTCTAATGGTCGCCTTATTTTCGGTAAAGGTACTGATTTTGAGCATCTCCACGAAGCGAAATATGTAGACCAAGTTTATAACGGTCACCAGTCCGACCATCATCCGCTCCCCAATATTATTTATAATCAATTGGATAGCACCAATCCGAGCGCCACTTTTGATTTTGCCCAAATTTTTGCAGGATTTACGCACTTCAATTATTATAATGACTACGACTATAACAATATTACTTATGGTTCTATCGAATATGATGGCAAGCGGGGATTAATCATTTCATGGTCGGGAATTATCTACGGCGAGTCTAACTATGCGGATCAATTTAGCGCGCAGGTGGTCTTGTTTGAGGACAATACTTTTGTGATCAAAGTCAAAAAGTCTTTAGGGCAGAAAGCCATTTTGGGCGTTCAGAACCAAGATGCAACGCTTTTTCGTGTGGAGGAATCCGTTCATAATAATCAAGACTGGGAGAGCAACGGCGCTGATGCGTTCAGTTTTACCCCTGATTTGCACCTGACACCACAAGTGGAATGGTCGCTCAATGATACCCCAGTTTCTGCGTGGCAAAACCAAACGGAAGTCCACTATACGCCCATTCAGAATGAAGAAACCTTAAAAGCCCAAGTGGTTTTTAAAGATCATAATGGAAATATAGTGGGCACTCCCAAAAATTATGTACATTATTTTAAGAAATTAAGTGCTAATCCGCCACAAATAGCCTCGCCAGAATACGGCACTTGCGTAAATCCAGCAATGTTAAAAATAGTAGTCCCTCAAACCGATATGGTTTATGAATGGTACCGTGTGGGAGAGGCGCAACCGATAGGCACTGGCACGACCCAAGCGGTGGGCAATGGAAAATACATCGTGAAGGCAAAATCCACCTATGGCGGCTGTTCGGTAACCTCTAATGAAATGGAGGTGAACATCAATTCTATTATTCCGCCGATGACCTTTAGGGATCAAGATTTTAAACTATGCGACACGGATTTTAAAACTGAGAAAAGCTTCACGCTTGCTCAAGTGGTCAGTTATCCTAACGGCGCCAATTATACCGTTAAATTTTATCAACCAGATGGCACGGAAGCCTCCACAGCAACCATTAAATCTGGAGAAACCAAAACCTTTAAAATCAAGGTGGAAACCAATGCTGGTGTAACGCCTGCGTGTGCTACAGAAGCCAATTTCAGCATTTCTTACCTTTCGTTGCCAGAGCAAGGTGGGGTAGAGCAGAAGTCGGTTTGTTTTGGGGTGACATCATTTGAAGTGGCTGATTTTGAAGTGAAATGGAGAGGCAGAGGCTATCATTTCAGTTATTCGTTAGATGGTGGGCAGACTTATCAAACATTGCAGTATATCAATCCAGCGCAAACGCCAGTTGTAAAGGTAAAAATCAATCATCCTGATTTTTCATGTGCCAGCATCGTAGATTTAAAGTTGAGTTTTTACCCAGAAGTGGTGGCAAACCAACCGAGTATCGACCCATTTGAATTGCAACAGTGCGCCAGTGATCAATCTTTTAACTTAACCCAATACGAGTCGCTGATTAACCCTGATCCAGAGGTGATGATTAGTTTTTATCAATCTTTAAGTAATGCCCAGCAAGGTATTGATGCTGTTAATAAATCGGCGTTCAGAGCGGGGCGAGGAGTAACGCGCCTGTATGCGAGAGTAGAAAATCGCCAAGGTTGTGTAGCGTCAAATTTTCCAACGATTGATGTGAAAGTTTACTCAAAACCGCATTTAAAAAAGCGAAAAATAGAGCTGACCAATTGTGCAGGCAACACGGTGTTTAGATTAAAACAAGACAACATCGCATTATTTTTTGATAATTTAGATGCAGCCATTACGCCAAGGGTTTCCTATTATGATAGCCAAGACCAACCGCTTACCGAGGCACAGATTGAAAACTATGATGTCGCTATATTAGGCGAGCGTCCGTACCTCAAGGTGGCGTTTAATTCCACTTGTTCAGAGGTGCTGGTTTTTGATTTAAAATACCACCCTCAGCCGCAGGCTGCCGTGCAAGAAATTTTAGTTTGCGAGGGCACTTCTTATCCGCTGGAAGACTTTAAAAAAGCCATCACCAACCGCCCTGAGGATTATGATTTTTTTGATGAGCAAATGTCGCCATTGTCCTCGGATTGGACTTGGATTGCGCTACCTTACCAAGCGAAGTTTTACATTAAAGATAAAAATACAGGTTGTCTTTCGGCTTTACAACAGGTTGATTTTAAACAAAATAGCTCAACGGAAGTTCATTCTGCTATTCCTGTTTTTGAACAATGTGATACGGATTTAGATGGCAAAACAACCTTCAACCTCTTCGATTGGAAACCCCAAATTACGGCAGACACTTCGGCAGAACTGAGCTTTTACCGAGATGCAGCACACACGCAGTTGATCGCCCAGCCAGAGGCTTACCTCAATACTAATTTAGAGGAAACCATTTATGGCGTGGCACGAAATCCGCAGCGCTGTAGCACGCCATTTTCGTTTGATATTAAAGTGAATTTACCACAAGAAATCTACGGCGTGGAGGATAAAAAACCGTGCTACGGCGAGCCTCTTTATACCGAAATTACCAATGCTCAAGATTTTACCCAAATCGAATGGATGCTGCCAGATGGGCAAACGCAGCAAGGGCAAAGCCTTTCTTTGGATTATGAGCATATCCTTTGGGGAACTTATAAAGTAAAGGTGCAGAGCCAAAATGGCTGCCAAATGGAGCAAACTTTTACCGTGTCAGATGAGCAACAACCGAAGATCACCAGCATCAGCACTGATGATGATAAAATAGAAGTGAGCGCAGAGGGAGGCACGCCGCCATATACTTACTCATTTAATGGTGTGGAACAGGCTTCTTCTACGCTTTGGCATCCGCAAGATTCGGTGTACGAAATTCAAGTGAAATCAGCGACAGGATGTTGGGGTGCGCCACAAACGGTTTATTTCCTTAAATTTAACAATGTGATTACCCCGAATGGCGATGGTAAAAATGACACTTGGGTGGTGGAACATTTAGAGGAAATGCAGGAAGTGCAAATTACCATTACCGACCGCTATGGCGATACCGTGTTCTCGGCGCAATCTGGGGAGCCTTTGGCTTGGGATGGCAAAAAAGTTGGGCGCGTATTGCCATCAGCCACCTATTGGTATGTGGTAAAATGGTTAGATCCTGCCACCCAGCGCCACGAAACCAAACAAGGTTGGATTTTACTTAAAAATCAATAGAAATAAAACTAAAAAAAGGGCACATTTTATTGAAGTAACCCCTTAATGAAAACAATAAAAACCGCTTATTATCGTTGGTGTAGAAGATTTGAGCATCACTTTTTAAATGCATTATGAAGAAAAATAAAATATTACTCGCCGCTGCAGCATTTTGGTTTGCAGGGGCAGCGGGGCAGCAGTCCCAAGTATTTAGAGATAAAAACGAATACCGCACACAGTTGGCGCAGCAGTTATTTCAGCAGAAAACCTACGCTGCCGCTCATTATGAATACGCTCAGCAGGCGCTGTACCAAGAGCATCTGACCCACGCCCAGCAGAAGTTTTACGGATTTTATACCCACCTGATGGAGGTGCTTCTCCAATACCCATATGCGGAGCAAGGTTTGGAAGCCTTTTTGGCGCAACATCCTCAAGCCACGGCTTTATCCGATGCTCAAATGCCCTTAGCGGATTATTACCTTTTGAAAAAAGATTTTGGTAAAGCTTTAGAAGTGCTGAAAACCATCAATCCAGCACATTTATCGGCGCAGGAGCAAACGCAATATGCCTTAAAATTGGGCTACGCTCAGTTTATGTCTGGAGATGCGGAGGCTGCGGTGCAGGCTTTAGAAACGGCGTACCAAAATGCGGAAGCGCCAGAAAAAAACGACATCGCTTATATGTTGGGGCATCTTTATTATACGCAGCGCCAGAATGAGAGGGCTTTTCGTTATTTTGATGAAATTAAAAATTCGGAGAAATACGCGCGCGTGCTCAAGCCTTATTATTTGCAAATGTATTACCAGCAAGGCGATTATAACCAAGCCATTTCGGAAGGGCAAAATATACTGAGAGAGGATTTAACCGATGCCTACAAAGCGGAAGTGCATAAGATTATCGGCGAAAGTTATTTTATGAAAGGCGATTATTCTGCGGCGTATCCTCATCTTAAAGTGTACTTCCAAACCAAGCCAGAACCCAGCGAAACCGACCTCTATGAAATGGGATTTGTAGCGGCACAATTGGCATTATTTGAAGAAGCGGTGTCTTATTATAATCAATTGATTAACAGGGATTCTAAGTTGGCACAAAATGCTTACTATCAATTGGGGAACGCCTATTTAGCGAATGGTCAAAAGCAGGAAGCTTTGTCGGCATTTCGGTCTGCACAGCAGATGTCTTATGACGCTAAGGTTAAGCAACTGGCTCATCTTCAGTATGCTAAGTTGAGTTATGATATTGGTAATCCTTACGAAGCATCGCCGAGCGTCATTCAAGATTACATCAGAAAATACCCTAAAGAAGCCAACGAATTGCGCCCTTTATTGGTAAAATCTTACCTCTATTCTGGAAACTATCAAGCCACTTTGGAAGCCTTAAAACAGATGCCACAGCACAACCAAGAGGTGGATAAAATAGAGCAAGAAGCGGCTTATCTACTGGGAACAGAAGAATTTAATAAAGGCAACTTCAAGCAGGCAGAGCATTATTTTAAGCAGAGTTTAAAATTCCGTTTGAACGAAGATTTTTATCTAAAAGCCCAATATTGGCTGGCACAGTCGTATGAGCGCCAAGGCGATTATCCATCAGCGATTGCCCTTTTTGAAACCCTGATGAAGACCCAAACGCCTTTTGATGAACGCCAGCAGCTCCCTTATGATTTGGGGTATGCTTACTTTAAAACCAAAGATTTTGGCAAGGCTAAACAGATGTTTACGCTTTACCTTAAAAATCCAAAGCCTGAGTTTAAGGCAGATGCAGAGTTGCGCTTAGCGGATACCCATTATGCTGATAATGAGCTTAATGAAGCGATTGCAATTTATAACTCGGCGGAAACAGCAGATGATTATACGCTGTTCCAAAAAGCGATGGCATTAGGCTTTAAAGGCGATACCGAGGCTAAAATTTCAGAAATGAAAAAATTGATCGCCCAACATCCCAATTCTGATTATGCAGATGATGCCCTCTATGAAATAGGCACGGCATACGCGGCTAATGAAGAGTATGCTCAATCTAATGCATATTTTGAGCGCGTGATGAAACAAAGTCAAGATGCTCGTTTGGTGGCAGATGCAGAGATTTACCAAGCTCAAAATGCCGTATCAGCTGGCGAGGAAGCGAAAGCCCAATCGATGCTTCAGCATTTAGCAGAAAAGTACCAGCACACGGCATTTGCAGAGAAAGTGGCAGCTGTTGCCAAAGTTTATTTTATGAACAAAGGCGATGTGGCAGGCTATCAAAACTTGGCGCAGCAAATGGGATTAAAGGTAGATGCCACGGAATTAGAGTTGCTGAACCTTTCTACGGCGCAGCAATTTTATGCCCAAAAGCAATACGAAAAAGCTATTCCTTATTACGAAAAATATTTACAAACCCCAGCCAACAGCGGCACGAGCTATCAAGCCCAATATGAATTAGGCGAAAGTTACTATCAAAATGGGCAAGATGAGAAGGCTTTAGCGCAATTTAATGCCGTGGCTTCCTCCACCAATGATTACCGTGAGGAGGCGCAAGTGAGGGCTGCACAAATCTTAATTTCGCAAAATAAAACCCCAGAAGCAGTGGGTTATTTGGAAGGTTTGGCAACTTCTAACCAAGCTAAAATCAAGTCTTTTGCTCAGGTGGAGTTGATGAAATTCTATGCCGAGCAGAAAAATTGGAACAAGGCGGAGCATTACGCCGAGCAAGTTTTAGCGAATACCAAAAACGCGACTACGGTGATAGAGCAAGCCAAAGTCATCAAAGCCAGAAGCTTGATGCTAAGAGGCAAAGACCAAGATGCCAAGCAAGCCTACACGAATTTAGAAAAATCAGCGAACCCAGAGGTGGCGGCAGAGGCGCTCTATGCTAAAGCTTACTATCAAAACCAAGCCAAGGCTTTTAAAAATAGTAATGCTACCATCTTCAAACTCGCTAATAATTATGCCTCCGAAGAATATTGGGGTGCCAAAGCTTTGGTGCTGATGGCAAAAAATTACCTCGCGCTGAAGGATAAATACCAAGCCAGCTACACCTGCGACCAGATTATCGCGAATTATCAAGACTTTCCAGAGGTGGTGGCAGAAGCCAAAGCGGTAAAGAAAACAATAAAGTAAAAAAAAACGATGAAGAAGAGCGGTGATGCCGTATCGCCTTAATTTTAATAAAAAAACAATGAATAGAAATAGCATATTAGCCCTTATATTTTTGGGAATGAGTGGGTTATCTTTGGCGCAGATCAAAGAAGAAAAACTCATTTTGGAACGAAAAAGAGAACCCGAAGTTAAACGAATAGAAAAGAAGAAAACCTCGGTGGAGGCAGAAAAAAACTATCCACCAGAGGCTAAAACCCAAGAAACGGTGGACTATACCATTGTGGATGTGCCTGTGGTTTCGGATTTCCAGCCTTCTACAATCCAAGGGGAGGATGTAGCGCCTAATTTTACGGCACAGTATCCACGCAATTATTTCCGTTTGGGGTATGGGAACTATCAGCAATTTTTAGCTGACGCCAATGTTTCTGGGCTAATCCAAAATCAAGTGGAGGTAGGTGCTGATGTGCATTACCTCTCCAACGAAGGGCTTAAAAAAGAATATCCGTGGAACTCGGCGCAGAAGGAAGCGCGGATTTCAGGGTTTTTGAACCATTATGGCAGCATAGGAAAAGCCAATATTACCGCGAATATAGACCTCCACGATTACCAATGGTACGGCGCCGAGGCGCTACGCCCAGAGGCAGAAACGGATCTCAACCAAACTTATACCCAGCTGCAACTCAACGGTAATTATGATTTTTATAGCAAAGAAATTCTGAATAATATTCAGTTGAAAACATCATTTTTAAAGGATAAATTTGATGCGAATGAAAACAAGGTCGATTTTAAGCTTAATTTATCAAAATACCAAATTCCAATAGGGCAAGAGGTGGCACTCAACTTGGATTTGGGCTTGCCAGTGGGCGTATCTAAAACGAGTTTTAAAGCGTTAGAGGCGCATCAGGCTTCTTATTTCAAAGCTGGACTTTTACCCAAGTTGACCTTCCGAAAAGGTGATTCTTACTTGATGTTGGGTTCGGAGTTTTCAGTCCTTACAAGCGCGCAATCGGCACAGGGAGCAGAGGAGGAAAAAAATAGCCATTGGTATTGGTTTCCAAAGGCGGAAGCCTTGTTGGGCGTGTCTTCGGAACTTCAGTTTTATGCGGGGATAGATGGCGGTTTGAACCTGAATTCTTATGCGGAATATTTGTCGGAAAATCCATATTTGGCACCAGATTTAACCATAAAACCTACCGAAACGAAATATCAGTTTTATATTGGATTAAAAGGGCATTGGAATGAACAAATCAGCTATGATGTTAAAGCTAAATACGCTAAAATCAACGCGATGCCGTTTTATAAAACCAATGGATTGTTCAATAAAGAGATCACCACCAACCGCGCCGCTTACGATTGGGCAAACACTTACAGCGTAGACTATCACAATGGTACGAAGAGCGAGATAGAGGCGAATGTTCATTACACGCCCCTTGCTGATTTGGTGCTTGAGGGCGGTTTGTCTTTCCAAAAATACCAATTGGAAAATGATGAACCTGTATATAATCGCCCATTGTTACAGATGAATGTGGGCGCAAAATACACGATGCTCAACCAGAAATTATTCCTCGGTGCTAAGGCGTTTTTTGTGAGTGATAGAACCACCAATGCGCTGACTATTACGCCAAGTCCATACTTTGTGAACCCTCCAAGGTACGATGTTGTGGAAGAAAAAGAGCAAAAAGTAGGCGGCTATGCTGATATAAATTTGTCTGCGGAGTATAAAATTAACAAAAATTTCAGTATTTTTGCCCTCGCAAACAATTTAGCGGGCGCCAAGTATATGGTCTATCGTCCTTACAAAACACTGGGAACGCAGATTATTGGAGGTTTAAAAGTGAGTTTTTAATCTCCAAAAAATCTAAAAATAATGGCCCTATAGTTTAATGGATAGAATTAAAGATTCCGGTTCTTTAGGTTGAGGTTCGATTCCTCATAGGGCTACAAGCCGCCTTTAAATAGGGCGGTTTTTGTTTTTATATATTCTAAATCCCCCTTTCTTTTTAGAAAAAAATCTAAGTCTTTTGTAATCAGAATTTAAGCATTCATTGTCCAAAATTGAAGCAAAACGCTGGGCAAAAGGCAGCCTTAATCTCAAAAAAAATCACTATTTTTGAAGTCCTAATTTCAGTATTATGTATCTTATTTTTGACACCGAAACCACAGGTTTACCCAAGAATTTTAACGCACCACTCTCAGACTCAGACAATTGGCCAAGGATGGTGCAAATAGCATGGCAGTTGCACGATGATGAGGGGAACTTAGTTGAAAATCAAGACTATATAATAAAGCCCGAAGGCTATGATATTCCCTTTAACGCTGCCAGAATCCACGGGATTACCACAAAAATCGCGATGGAGCAAGGGCGAGATTTGCAAGAGGTTTTGGAGGAGTTTGCTCAAGTGTTGGAGAAAACCAAGGTAGTGGCAGGGCACAACATCGTGTTTGATTACAACATTGTGGGGGCAGAGTTTTTGAGGAAAGGAATGCCCAATGCCTTAGAGCAAAAGCCGTCGGCAGATACGATGATTTTAGGAACCGACTATTGCCAGTTGGGTGGCGGAAAAAACGGTCGGTACAAGTCGCCAAAATTGGAAGAACTTTACGAAAAACTTTATGGGCATAAATTTGATGAAGCCCACAATGCCGCTGCCGATGTGAATGCCACGGCGCAAGTCTTCTTTGAGATGATGCGGATTGGCATTATTCCAGCCGAGGTTTTGCGGATTTCTGATGAACAGCTAAAACATTACCAGCAAACCCACCCAGAGCCTATTCGCCCGTTTGCGATTGTGATTAGAAGGCAGGTAGAAAGTTTTAATAAAAGCAATAAAAAAACAGATTTTGGTGAAGTTAGTGAGGTTGATTTAGGGAAATATTTCAATTTTCATAACCATAGCATTTATTCCTCGTTGCAGTCTACCACCTCCATTTCAGATTTGATACAAAAAGCCAAGGATAACGCCTTCCCAGCCGTAGGAATGGTGGATTTAGGCAATATGATGGGCGCTTTTAAATTTGTGGCAGAGGTGGAAAAACACAATTCTGGCATTAAAAAACTTCATCAAGATTACCAAAATAGAAAAAATGAGGCAGAGGCGCAAGGTCAAGAATTTACGGAAACACCGCCTCAGGAACAGGAGCTGACCGCTGTTTTGGGCTGTGAGTTTTACATCTCCGACCGCCCTGAACAAAAGCAATTTACCAAAGACGACCCCGATAGAAGAACGCAGATGGTGCTTCTGGCGAAAAATTTTACAGGGTACAAAAATTTAGCAAAACTCTCCAGTTTAGGCTTTGTTAATGGGTTTTATTTTGGTGTGCCTCGGATTTCTCGCGAGATGGTAGCCCAATATAAAGAAGGGCTGATTGCCGTATCCTCGGGAATTTATGGCGATATTCCAGATGCGATACTCAACTTTGGAGAGCAAAAAGGGGAGGAGCGCTTCCAGTGGTGGCATCAAACTTTTGGTGATGATTTTTATGTGCAAATCCAAAACCATAGCCTGCAAGAAGAGGAGCATTTAAACGAAGTTTTGGTGGCTTTGGCGGATAAATATGGCACAAAAATCTTAGCCCAAAATGAAACTTTCTATACCCAAAAATCCGATGCTCAGATTCAAGATATTGTGAGCTGTATTAAAGATGGAGAAAAGCTTTCAACGCCTATTGGTAAAGGCTTTGGCAAACGTAGAGGCTTGGGTTCGCAAGAATATTATATTAAAGATGCCGAAGAGCTGAAAACCACTTTCCTCCAATATCCAGATGCCTTTGAGGCTTATTCTGATTTGTTGGCTAAATTTGAAAATTACCCTCTAAAACGCGAAGTTTTATTGCCTAAATTTGATATTCCTGAAGAATTTCAATCAGCGGAAGATGCCCAAGATGGCGGCAAGAGAGGCGAAAACGCTTACCTGAGACATTTGACCTACGAGGGTGCCAAACGCCGCTACGAAACCATTACCGATGAAATCCGTGAACGCCTTGATTTTGAGCTTGAAATTATCGCTAATACAGGCTATCCAGGCTACTTCCTCATCGTTCAAGATTTTTGTAACGAAGCCCGAAAAATGGGCGTTTGGGTGGGACCTGGGCGTGGTTCTGCGGCGGGTTCTGCGGTGGCGTATTGCATCGGAATTACCAATGTAGACCCCATAGCGTACGATTTGCTTTTTGAGCGTTTCCTCAATCCAGAGCGTATCTCTATGCCCGATATTGATATTGACTTTGATGATGAAGGTCGTGATAAAATCATCAAATGGGTGATTGATAAATACGGAAAAACCAATGTGGCGCAGATTATCACTTATTCCGTATTGGGCGGAAAATCAGCGATTAAAGATGCAGGGCGCGTGTTGGAATTACCGATTCCTGAAACCAACAATATCGCCAAATTGGTACCTGGAGTACCAGGGATGAACATCGCCAAAGCCCTTTCTAAGTACGATAAACTGAAGGAAGAAGACAAAATGTTGGTAGATGAGATGAAGGCGGTACTGTCTAACCCTGATGATGAACGCTATGCTGTGTTAGATTCTGCCAAGAAAATGGAGGGCTGCATCAGAAACACGGGCATTCACGCGTGTGGGGTGATTATTACGCCAGAAGATATTTCCAATTTGGTGCCTATTTCCATCGCGGCGAAAGATGCCGATATCCTCGTGTCGCAGTTTGACAACTCGGTGGCAGAGAGTGCAGGGCTCCTAAAAATGGACTTCTTAGGGCTGAGAACGCTAACCATTATTAAAGATGCTATTAAACTGGTGAAGGCACGGCACGGCATAGACATCAACCCTGATGAAATTACGCTGGATGATGCCAAAACTTATCAACTCTTTAAAGAAGGTCGCACCATTGGGATTTTCCAATATGAAAGCCCAGGGATGCAGAAATATATGCGCGAGCTTAAACCCACCGTATTTGCGGATTTAATTGCGATGAACGCCCTCTACCGCCCAGGACCTATTAAGTACATACCGAACTTTATTAACCGTAAACACGGCGTTGAGGAAATCATCTATGACCTCCCAGAAACCGAGGAATACCTTAAAGAAACCTACGGCATTACCGTGTACCAAGAGCAGGTGATGCTCCTTTCTCAGAAATTGGCAAACTTTACTAAGGGCGAGGCAGATACGCTGAGAAAAGCGATGGGGAAAAAGCAAATAGATGTCCTCAACAAAATGTACCCTAAATTTATAGAAGGCGGCAAGAAAAACAACCTTAATGAGGAAAAACTCAACAAAATTTGGAACGACTGGAAGGCATTTGCAGAGTATGCTTTTAACAAATCGCACTCCACTTGTTATGCGCTAATTGCCTACCAAACGGCATATTTAAAAGCCAACTATCCTGCCGAATATATGGCGAGTGTGATGAGTAACAACATCAACAACACGGCACAGATTACGATGTTTATGGAGGATTGCCGCGCGATGGGGGTAGATGTTTTAGGGCCTGATGTGAACGAAAGCCAGTATAAATTCTCGGTAAATGATAAGGGGCAAATTCGTTTTGGATTAGGTGCGATCAAGGGCATCGGCGAGGGACCAAGTGAGGCGATTAGCAAGGAGCGAGAAAATGGAAAATTTAAAAACATTTACGACTTCTTTGAGCGTGTGCCAGCCTCTCAACTGAACAAAAGAGTGATAGAGAGTTTGGTGGTGGCAGGGGCTTTTGATGAGTTGGACACCTACCACAGAGCCCAATATTTTGACGATGCTTCTGGTAAAACCAACATCGAGCGGTTGCTTAAATATGGACAAAGTTTCCAAGATAGTAAAAATCAAGTAGAGCACTCCCTTTTCGCGGATTTTGCAGATGAAATTAAGATAGAACAGCCTAAAATTTTACCATCGCCAGAGTGGCAGAATATGCATAAACTCAACAAGGAGAAAGAGATTATCGGCTTCTATCTCTCGGCGCATCCGTTGGATGAGTATAAGTTTCAGTTTGATTTTATCCAAGGAAATCTGAGCCGAAAAGAAGTGGTAGAGCAACTAAAAGTGGAGGATAGCTTAGAAACTATAGAATTAGGAACACAAATACTGATGCCAGAAGAAGATGCTGATACTGATGCTGATTTGAGTATGGAAATCAGTATAGAAGAAACCGAGATAGAGGAAGAAAAACCCAAACGAAATATAGAGCCCAAGGGGAAATTCAAATTTTTATACTTGGATGATGTAGATGCGTATAAGGACAGAGTGTTTTCTCATGTTGATGTGCAACGACTTATCGGAGATGAAACCACAAGGTGGAAAAATTTAAAAGCGTTAAATGATACCGCACCAGAATATGTGGTGGCAGGGCTCATCACGGAATACACCGTTCGAGATGGCTACAACAGTGGCGACAAGATAGCATTCGTCACTTTGGAGGACTATAGTGGTTCTTATAGTTTCCGTTTGAGGGATAGAGATTATATGCGGCTAAGGGAATACTTGGAAATCCATCGTTTTGTCGTATTCAAAATAAAATATAGCCTTTCCAGATCCAAAGATGGTGCTCCAATGATCTATGTTAATGTAAATGAGGTGATTAATATTAAAGATGTGTTCTCTAAGTTTGCAAAATCACTCTCTGTGGTGGTAGACATTACGGAAATCAAAAAGGAAGATTTGGTCTTTTTCCAAAACGATTTACTCTCCCACAAAGGCGAACAAACGCTCTCGTTTTATCTTAAAAACCCTAAGGATAATAAGATATTAGAACTTCGGAGTTTAAAAACCAATATAGAAATCAGCGGAGACTTGCTAAGGATGCTGAATAGTTATCACAAGTATCAAATTTTTCTCAATTAAACCAATGTGAAGACATAGCCAGCGTGTTACAGCCAAGAGTGTGTGGGGAAATGTGCTTTTTTAATCCCAATAAAAGTTGTACTTTTGGGGCTTAGTTATTGTGTATTGTTAGGGTATGAAAGAAATCAAAAATATCATCTATTTATTTTGTGCTGTATTAGTTTTACACAGCTGTAGCACCACCAAAAAGACTGTGGGTTATAAAAAAACAACCTCGGTTAAAAGCAAAGCCGCACCGCAGAAACCGTTGTATTCATCAGCCAATACTGTTGCGGTTTCTTCAAAGGTTAAAAAATTGCTAAAAAATGCCGAAAAATATTTAGGAACGCCTTACAAATACGCAGGCAACACCTCTTCGGGCTTTGATTGCTCGGGGTTGGTGTGCAAGGTTTTCATTGAAAATGACACCCCTTTGCCACGGCGCTCCGCAGACCAAGCTTTGGAGGGCAGGCGTGTGGCGGTTACTGAAATTCAACCTGGAGATTTGGTTTTTTTTGCCACGGCAGGCGGCGCCAAAGTCTCGCATGTGGGCATTGTGCACGGCATAGCGGCAGATGGCGAGATTACATTTATCCATTCTTCCACTTCCAAGGGCGTGATTATTTCCTCTTTGAACGAAAAATATTGGAACAAAGCTTTTCTCTTTGCAAGGCGCGTTCTTTAGTATAAAAATCAATTTTAATATCAATAAAAATCAATAAAAAATGTCATTACAACAAACCATTGAAAATATTTGGGACAATAGAGAACTCCTCAACCAAGAGGACAGTCAAAAGGCGATTAGAGAAGTCATTGCCAAGTTAGACTTGGGCGAACTCCGTGTGGCAGAGCCTACCGCCGAGGGTTGGCAAGTGAACGAGTGGGTGAAAAAAGCCGTGGTGATGTATTTCCCAATTCAAAAAATGGAAACCATAGAAGTAGGACCTTTTGAGTTTCACGATAAAATGCCACTCAAAAAAAACTATGCCGAAAAAGGCGTTAGAGTAGTGCCACACGCCGTAGCGAGGGAGGGTGCTTACATTGCCCCAGGGGTAATTATGATGCCTTCTTATGTGAATATCGGGGCGTATGTGGACAGTGGCACGATGGTGGACACTTGGGCAACGGTGGGCAGTTGTGCTCAGATTGGCAAAAATGTACACTTGAGCGGTGGCGTGGGCATTGGCGGCGTTTTGGAGCCGTTGCAAGCTGCTCCAGTGATTATTGAAGATGATGTTTTTGTGGGCTCCAGATGCATCGTAGTGGAAGGCGTTCATGTGGAGAAAGAAGCCGTGTTGGGTGCGAATGTAGTCCTCACAGGTTCTACCAAAATTATTGATGTAACAGGTGAAGAACCAGTGGAATATAAAGGTTTTGTGCCAGCGCGCTCGGTGGTTATTCCAGGGAGCTTAACTAAAAAATTTCCCGCAGGAGAATACCAAGTCCCTTGCGCCTTGATCATCGGAAAAAGAAAAGAATCTACGGATAAAAAAACCTCGCTCAACGATGCTCTGAGGGAGAATAATGTAGCGGTGTAAATCCTCATTGATGATGAAAACAAAGGCGTGGCGTTTTTTTTCAAATCCTAAGTGTATTTTTGGGATTTATTTGCTGGCAGCGGTACTTACAGCGGTGAGCAAAATGGGCGAAGGTCGGCATAATAATTATTTGATTTTCAAATATGTATTCCACCACACGCTGGAGAAAACCAACCTCTACGCCCTCTATCCTGAACAGTATTTTGATAGCAACCATTATGGTATTTTTTTCAGTTGGTTGATTATGCCCTTTGCTGTTTTGCCAGATGGGTTAGGGATGATACTCTGGAACTTAGCCAATGCTGCCCTTTTGGTGTATGCGTTTAAAATGTTACCCTTCTCAGCGCCTAAAAAATCCTTTGTGGCGTGGTTGTGTTTGCAGGAATACATCACCGCTGCGGTAAGTTTTCAGTTTAATGTGGCGCTTACGGCATTGCTCATCCTTTCTGCGGTTTATATCCATCGTAGGCAGGAGGTGCACGCGGCGGCGGCTATTCTCATCGGGTTTTTTGTGAAAATTTATGGTATAGCGGGGCTTTCAGGCTTTTTCTTCGTTAAAAATAAACGGAAATTGATTTTCTCAATGTTTGGGCTGAGCTTGCTGTTTTTCATCCTCCCGATGTTGCTTTCTGATGTCCATTTCGGTTGGCACTCTTATGTGGATTGGTACCAATCTCTAAGCGAGAAAAACCTTTCTAACCAAGTGCTGGGCAATCGGCAAGATTACTCGCTGATGGGGATTGTGCGCCGAGTTTTAGGGCGTGCTGAGATTTCTAATTTAACATTTCTAATTCCTGGTATTTTGGTGTTTGCCTTGCCTTATATTAGAATTTCGCAATATCGGCATTTGCCTTTCCAGATGATGATTTTGGCTTCTACGCTACTGTTCATCGTTTTATTTAGCTCAGGTTCAGAGTCGCCCACTTATATTATTGCTGTGGCAGGGGTAATGATTTGGTTTATCATACAAAAAACGCAAACGCCGCTTAGCATAGGGCTAATGTTGTTCGTGATGGTGCTCACTTGCTTTGGGTTTTCGGATTTGTTCCCCAAGTGGATTAAGGAAGATTACATCATAAAATACTCCCTAAAAGCGTTGCCGTGTTGTTTGGTATGGTTCCGCATCATTTATGAATTGCTAACCAAGGATTTTGAAAAAGATTACGCTTTAACCTAACACCTATGAAAACCATTTCCATCATCTTACCCGCTTATAATGAGGAGTTTAACCTCCGTCCGATTCATCAGAAAATCAAAGCTGTATTTGAGAATTTACCAGCCTATGATTTTGAATTGATCTTTGTGAATGATGGCAGTCGCGACCGCACTCAGCAGGAGTTGGAGGCTATGGCAGCGGAATTTCCAGAGGTGAAGTATATAGAGTTTTCCCGTAACTTTGGGCATCAGCCAGCGGTAAAAGCGGGAATGGATTGGGCACAGGGGAATGCCGTAATTTCTATGGATACCGATTTGCAACATCCGCCAGAGCTCATTCCAGAATTGATAAAAAAATGGGAACAAGGCTATGATTTGGTCTATACCATTCGCACTTATCCCAAAGAAATATCGCGTTTTAAAAGGCTGACTTCGCAATGGTTTTACCGTTTTTTGTCTCAACTGTCAGATGTGGATTTAACCCACGGCGGTGGTTCAGATTTTAGGCTGATAGATGCCAAAGTGGTTGACATTATGCGAGAGATGAAAGAAGACGATTTATTCCTCCGAGGCTTGGCCAGTTGGGTAGGCTATCGGCAAACAGGAGTGGAGTTTGTGGCGGCACAGCGTTTTTCAGGAGAGAGTAGTTACAACCTCAAAAAAATGATGAAATTTGCCTTCACGGGCATTACTGCATTTAGTGTAAAACCGCTGTATTTGGCGGCGTATTTGGGATTTATCATTTCAGGACTTTCCATTCTTATTTATGGACTATATGTGGCGTATGCTTTTTGGGCAGGCACAGAAATATCAGGTTGGGCATCTTTAATTATCACCATTGTCTTTTTTGGTGGTATGCAGTTTATTTTGATGGGAATTATGGGGATTTATCTCGGTAAAATTTTCAAACAAGTAAAAGAACGCCCCAATTACATCATCCGAAGCAAAAATTTCTAATTATGATTCTACTTTCATTTGATATAGAAGAGTTTGATATGCCACTGGAGTACCAAGGCAACATTCCCTTTGAGGAGCAAATTGCGGTTTCTACACAAGGGCTTGAGCGGATTTTAGATTTGCTGAAAAAACACCAAGTGAAGGCTACTTTTTTCTCCACTGTTGTTTTTGCAGAGCACGCCCAACCTTTGGTGGAGCGGCTGTTGGCGGAGGGGCACGAGTTGGCGTCTCACACTTGGTACCACTCGGTGTTTCAGGAGGAGGATTTAAAAACCTCACGAGAGCGGTTGCAGTCGCTTTTTAACACCGAAGTTAGAGGATTGCGGATGCCACGAATGAGCCCCGTGCGAGAGCAAGCCGTAGCGGAGGCGGGTTATCATTATAACTCCTCCATCAACCCGACTTTTTTACCAGGGCGATATAATAATCTGAAGGTGCCACGCACTTATTTTCAACAGAGTGGTGTTTGGCAGGTGCCTGCATCGGTGTCTTATTTTAGGGTGCCTTTATTTTGGTTGAGTTTTCATAATTTTCCACAGGTGTTATACCAAGGGCTTTGCCGTTATGCATTGAAAAAAGACGGCTATCTCAACCTTTATTTTCATCCTTGGGAGTTTGTAGATATTCAAAAACCTCAGTATCGGCTGCCCGCTTATACCACCAAAAACACTGGCGATGCTATGGTGGAGCGCTTTGACCAGCTGATTCGTTATTTTAAAAAACAAAATAAAACTTTCGGAACCTTTACCGAGTTTCTGAAAGATAAAAAATAAATTTATGATGCTAAAAATAGCCTATGATGCCAAGCGTTTTTTTCATAATGCATCAGGATTAGGCAATTATTCCAGAGATTTGGTGAGGATATTGGCAGAATATTATCCTAAAAATCAGTATTTTCTATTAGCAAAAAAAGCCTCGGATAGAGGGGAAGATATTGTAGCTCTACCGCAAGTTTCGTTTAAAAAACACTGTAGTAAATGGGGCGCCAGACAACTCCAAATGGGCATAGAGGCACAGAAATTGAGAGTGGATATTTTCCATGGGCTTTCTGGTGAATTACCACTAAAATGGAACGGCAAGGCATTGAAAAAAGTGGTTACCATCCACGATTTGATTTTTATGCGCTATCCCCAATTTTATTCTTTCATTGATAGAAAACTCCACTATTGGAAATTCAAAAAAGCCGCCCAACAAGCCGATTTAATCATCGCCATTTCGGAGCAAACCAAGCAAGATATCATCCATTTTCTCCAAGTGCCAGAGAAGAAGATCAGAGTGATCTACCAAGGTTGTCATCAGGCTTTTAAAGCCGATTTTAGCACGGAAAAATTAGAACTTATCCGAAAAAAATACAACTTGCCTCAGGCATTTCTCCTCAATGTGGGGACCATAGAACCTCGCAAAAATATGCATCGTGTGGTGCAAGCCTTGGCAGGAACTTCTATTCCGCTGGTGCTGGTGGGAAAAACAACGCCGTATGATGATAAAATCCAACAGGAAGCCCAGCGCTTAGGCGTTAGTGTACAGTGTCTTACGGGTGTTTCTATGGAGGATTTGGCGGGCGTTTATCGTTTGGCAAAGTTGTTTATTTACCCCAGTTTATTTGAAGGTTTTGGTATTCCTGTTATAGAAGCTTTGTTTTCGGGAACGCCGGTAATCACGAGCAATGTCAGCAGTTTGCCAGAAGCTGGCGGTACCGATAGTCTCTATATAGACCCTAAAAATATTGCCGACATCCGAGCTAAAATCTTATTCCTTTGGGATAACCCCGCCGAATGCCAACGGCGCATAGAAAAGGGCTTAGATTATGTGCAAAGATTTCAAGATGAAGTGATCGCCGCAGAGCTGATGGGCGCTTATAGAGCCGTATTGGAGCGATGAAAGACAGGCGTTTGATTGTGAAGCGTTGGGATGATGATAACCAAAGTCTTTTTAGATTTTGCTAACCAAGCGAATACCACTAAAATCATCTTTTTTCAGATAAATATTTGCATTGTTAGTCTATTTTTGATTATTTTTGGCGAATGGAAAATTTCATTGTATCAGCGCGTAAATATCGCCCACAAGAGTTTGAAACGGTTGTGGGGCAATCTCATATTACGGATACTTTGGAACACGCCATAGCGGAAAATCAGTTGGCGCAGGCACTTTTGTTTTGTGGACCTCGTGGAGTGGGCAAGACCACTTGTGCCAGAATTTTAGCCAGAAAAATTAACGAAAAAGATGGCTCCACCAGTGAAGACGGCTTCGCGTATAATATATTTGAGTTAGATGCCGCTTCTAACAACTCGGTGGATGATATTCGTGAGCTGACCGACCAAGTGCGGTATGCGCCGCAGATTGGGAAGTACAAAGTTTATATTATTGATGAGGTGCATATGCTGTCTTCGGCGGCGTTTAATGCCTTTCTGAAAACTTTGGAAGAACCGCCAGCACACGCCATTTTTATTTTGGCAACCACGGAGAAGCACAAAATTATTCCGACCATCTTATCCCGCTGTCAAATCTATGATTTTAAGCGTATTACGATAGAAGATATTCAGCTTCATCTCAAAAAAATTGCGGATAAAGAAGGAATTTCTTACGAAGATGATGCTTTGTTTTTAATCGCGCAGAAAGCCGATGGTGCATTGAGAGATGCTTTGTCTATTTTTGACCGATTGGTCACTTTTACGCAGAAAAATATCACACTGGCTAAAGCGGCAGAGGTGCTTAATATTTTGGACTATGACCAATATATCCAGATTGTAGATTTTGCGCATTCTGCCGATATTCCAAAGGTACTCACAGCGTTTAATGATATTGTGAAAAAAGGCTTTGACCCACATATTTTCATCGCGGGGTTGGGCAACCATTATCGAGATTTGATGATGGCGCAAAATCCAACCACTTTAGATTTGATAGAGGTGGGAGAGAATACGAAAGAAAAATTTTCTCAACAAAGCCAAAAATGGACGCCTCAACAATTGGTGGAAGCCATTGAAATCTGTAACCACGCCGATATCAACTATAAAAATTCAAAAAATCCGAGGCTCACGGTAGAAATTGCATTGATGCAATTGGCAAGCCTAACCCAAGGCACGGAGGCGACTAAAAAAAAAAGCATTTAATTATACCGCCGCCAGTGCGTAAAGAGGAAACGGCATCTACACCAACCGCTTCTTCTACCCCCAAAACTAAAAAACCACCCGAAAGAACGGTAAAAACGGCTACGCAGCCTATTGCGCAGGTTCAAAACCATTCGTTGTATAGCATTAAACAAGCGATGGATAAGGTGAGCCAAGTGGAGGAAAAAGAGGATGAGAAGGAAACCGAAGAGCATCTACCAGATGGGCATTTCAGTAATAATGATGTCCTCAGTGAGTGGGAGCATTTTATGAAAAGATTGGCAACGGAGGATAATGTTACCTTTAATGCCGTGCGGAATTTTGAACTTTATAAAAGTAATGAAAACGAAATTACGATAAAATACGCTTCCGAGTCTGCCAAGTTGGAGTTTCAGAACGCAAGTCTTGATTTTTTAAGCCATTTTAAACATAAATACAACAATTATCGGTTAAAGTTGGCGTATGAAAAGCAAGAAAAAATCATAAATCTAACCGCAGGAAAAGAAGAAAGTAAGCGTGAAATATTTAATAAAATGATAGAAGCTAATTCTTTACTTAAAGATTTAGACGATCTTATGAAATTTGATTTTAGTTAGGATTAAGAACACAAATGATGAATTTAAAAGATTTGAGCAATCGTTGGATAGAAGCCTATGCTCAACCGATGATGATCGCAGGGCCGTGCAGTGCAGAGAGCGAAATGCAAATGTTAGAAACGGCAGAAAGGATAAAAAATAGCACACCAAAAGTGGATATTTTTCGTGCTGGAATATGGAAGCCGAGAACCAAGCCAGGCTCTTTTGAAGGAGTGGGTGTAATTGGGCTCAGTTGGCTCAAAAAAGTAAAGGAGGAGTTCGGATTTAAAACCGCTACGGAGGTGGCAAATGCCCACCACGCCTACGCTGCCGTGGAGGCAGATGTGGATATTCTTTGGATCGGTGCCCGCTCTACGGTGAATCCATTTACAATCCAAGAAATTGCTGTGGCACTAAAAGGCACCCAAAAGCCAGTTTTGGTTAAAAATCCCGTGAATCCAGATTTAGCCCTTTGGGTAGGCGCTTTGGAGCGGTTATTGGCGCAGGATATACAGAATTTGGGTGTGATACACAGGGGATTTTCCACTTATCAAAAAACCAAATATCGGAATATTCCGAATTGGCAAATTGCTTTAGATTTTAAAAATCAGTTCCCTAACATCCCGATGTTGGTGGATCCATCGCATATTTGTGGCAATAGAGAAGGTTTGTTTGATGTGACCCAAGAAGCCCTCAATGTAGGTTATGAAGGAGCGATGATTGAAACTCACTGCCACCCAGACCAAGCGTGGAGTGATGCGGCACAACAGATTACGCCAGAGGTTTTAGCCGATATGATTGCCCGTTTAAAAGTGCGGACTTCCGATATTTCGGGCTATAAAGATGAAATGGACAAACACCGAGCGCTCATTTCGGATTTAGATTTTCAGTTGATAGAAATGCTTTCTCAAAGGATGAAAATTTCCGAGAAAATAGGAGCGCTAAAAAAGGAAAATAACATTGCGATATTTCAGCCTGAGCGTTGGAAAATCATCACCGAATATGCCACCCAAAAAGCCGATGAAACAGGGATGGGACAAGGTTTTATAGAAAAAATATTCAAAGCCATCCACGAGGAATCCATAGAGGTGCAGAATAAAGTGATGTTAGCCCCCACCCAACAAGGGTAATATATTGTTAATCATGATTTTAGCCCTAATGCCGATGCGTTGGGGCTTTTTTATTAAAATTACGAATTTTATAAATTCTCCACTGATAAACGGTTTGCTGTTTTTTATTATCTTAAAAGTTGATTTGGTATTGCTTTTTATTATAAAATGATTATATTTGTTGCGTTGAGGTTGGTTTTATCAAGAATTTTGGGCATATCTTAGGTTCTAAATGATTATAAAAACCTCGGTAAATAATATTTTTTAGTAATTCTAATATCTTTTAATAATGAAAAAGTTAATTTTCTTTTGCGCTGTGTTGCTTTGTATCGTTGGGTATAGCCAGAATACCGTTCGGGTGTATTATCAGTTGGAGAGTAAGCCCAATCTTCTCCCAGAAACGCCAGCAGATATTGATGTATATATCCTTGAAATCAACACCAAGACAAATACCTCTAAATTTTTTAATGCCACATATCTATCATTGGATTCGATAAACGCTAAACTATTGGAAGAGTCAAAAATAGTAGGTGGCGTGAGTGTTGATTTTAGTAAAATGAAGTATCCAAAATACAATATTGGCGTGGTAGATGATGGGAAACAATACGAAATATACAGAATTTTTGACGGAGATATCTACAAATATCCAGAGGTTAAAAATACCCAATGGAAAATAGGTGAGGAGACTCAAAATATCGGTAGTTATTCCGCACGAAAAGCCACCGCAAAGGTGAATGGCAGAGATTGGGAAGTCTATTTTACCAGTGATATTCCGCTTTCGTATGGACCTTATATTTTAGGACAGCTGCCAGGATTGGTCTTGGCGGCCCATGATCGCACCAATTCTTATGTGTTTAAAATGATAGGCTTGGAGAACAATGTAGCGGATAATGACTATCTTCCTGGAGTTTTTAAAAGAGCGATTAGCGTTACCAAAGCAAAATATCAAAAAGCCTTTGAGAACCATAAAAAAGATCCTGCACGAAAACTCAGACAAGGGATTATCACCCAGCCAGATGGAGATTATATAACATTAGCCAACCTGCTTTCTGACGATTACATCAGACGAAAAGAAGCCGAGTGGATTCAATATTATAAAGAAAACGATAATGATATTGATAAAAGTAAATAGATATTGGCTTATCTTTTAGGAAGTGTTTGGGATAATATGATTTGTTTGTGTTCTATGTATCAAAACTTAAAATAATGAACAAAAAAGTAAAAATACTTTACTTAATACCCATCGGTATAGTGGTTCTTTATACATTCTATTTATTGTATAAGTTCGAAAATATCCCAGATCTCATCCGAATATACGGATATGGGGATAAAGCAAAATTCGGAAAGAAAATATTGATGTTTGTTCCAATACTATTGAATGCTCTCATTTTAATATGGATTGGGTTTCTAATGAAAAATCCCAAAAACCTAAATTTACCCATAAAAAATGATGATAATAAAGAACTTGATACGAAAATACAAATATCACTAATTGTATTATCAACTGTTATTTCAGTTATTTTTTGTTTATTATTTATAGATGTTTTTAAAGGCTTTGAAGGGTTAGGCTTAATTTTTTGTTTTTATTGAGGTGATTTGTTGCAATAAATATATAGCACAAAAATTATTTCCCCATACAGCCTTCTAAGGCATCTACACCAAAATAAAGCACCACCAACCAAATTAGCCCCTTGATGGTGAAAAATGCCAGTCCTGCCCAGCCTACACGCTTAAACCAGAGTTTAAATTTTGAATTTTTATTCGGTTGTGGCGTTTCCATATTGCCTAAATTTTACTGCAAAAATAGTTATTTAATTTGATTTTAAATACTGAAAAATATGAGTTTTATCATACTTTAAATATCGCATATTGGCATAATGGAACGAAAAAATGAAGGCTTTATTATGGTTTTATCGCTTGTTTTTTGAGTGAAAAAGCCCTTGGATAAGGAGTTTGATGGGCTTTTTGGATAAGTGGTATTTTTTTTATACATTTAGCCAATCAATAAAATAATTATACTAATATGTCTAAAAAGAAAAATGATTTTGGAATCCACCAATCTCTAAAAAAACTTAAAATCAAGAAATCTAATAAAGGCGCTTCAGCAGGCGGAAAATTCTTTGCTTCTGGCGAAGTGATAGAAAGTTATTCCCCAACCGATGGCGCTTTAATAGCCTCGGTGAAGACAGCAACTGAAGAAGATTACCAAAAAATCATTAAAAAAGCCAAGGCGGCATTCAAAGAATTTAGGCTAATGCCAGCACCTAAACGCGGTGAGTTGGTACGGCAGTTTGGCGTTAAGTTGAGAGAATATAAAGAAGATTTAGGAAAATTGGTTTCCTACGAAATGGGAAAATCCCTACAAGAAGGCTTAGGCGAAGTGCAAGAGATGATTGATATTTGTGATTTCGCGGTGGGCTTATCGCGCCAGTTGCACGGTTATACAATGCATTCCGAAAGGGTGGGGCATAGAATGTATGAACAATACCATCCGCTCGGCATTGTTGGGGTGATTTCCGCATTTAATTTCCCTGTGGCTGTTTGGAGTTGGAATACCGCGCTGGCTTGGATTTGTGGTAATGTAACGGTGTGGAAGCCATCAGAGAAAACACCACTATGTGCCATCGCATGCCAAAACATCATCGCAGAAGTTTTAAAGGAAAACGATATGCCAGAGGGGATTTCTTCGCTGGTGGTGGGCGATCATCACATTGGCGATATTTTAGTTAAAGACAAACAAATTCCGCTGGTGTCTTTCACGGGATCTACCAAAGTTGGGCGTATGGTTGGGCGCAATGTTGCAGAGCGTTTCGGAAAATCCATTCTGGAATTGGGGGGTAATAATGCCATCATCATCACGGAAAATGCCGATTTAGATATGAGCATCATTGGTGCCGTTTTCGGTGCAGTGGGCACGGCAGGGCAGCGTTGTACCTCTACGCGCAGGCTCATCATCCACGAGTCTATTTATGATGAAGTGAAAAATAGATTGGTGAAAGCCTATGGGCAACTGAAAATTGGAACGCCACTGAACGAGAAAAACCATATAGGTCCGTTGATTGACCATCAGGCGGTGGAGCAATATTTGGCAGCCATAGAAAAATGCAAAGCCGAAGGCGGAAAATTCATTGTGGAAGGTGGCGTGCTCAAAGGAAAAAATTATGCCTCAGGCTGTTATGTGAAGCCTTGCATTGCCGAGGTGGAAAACCATTTTGAGGTGGTGCAGCACGAAACTTTTGCCCCGATATTATATCTGATGAAATATCAAGATTTAGAAGAAGCTATAGAGATGCAAAATGATGTGCATCAGGGACTTAGCTCAGCGATTATGACGCAGAATTTAAGAGAATCGGAGTTATTCCTTTCGCACGCTGGGTCAGATTGTGGTATTGCCAATGTGAATATTGGAACCTCTGGAGCGGAAATTGGCGGTGCTTTCGGTGGTGAGAAAGAAACGGGCGGCGGTAGAGAGTCGGGCTCAGATGTATGGAAATACTATATGAGAAGACAGACCAACACCATCAACTATACCACGGAACTACCTCTGGCACAAGGAATTAAATTTGATATTTAAAAAATAAAAGTCTAATTAAAAAGTAAATTGATAAACAAAATGAATGATTCAATAGCAACACAGCCTTCATCAGAGGGCAATCCTGTAAAGAAAATATTATCTCAGCATATTTTAGCCGACGGCTTTGATTTCGTTATGGATTTTGAAAAATCCCACGGTTCTTGGATTCACGATAGGCTCACAGGGAAAGATTACCTTGATATGTTCTCTATGTTTGCCTCGGCTTCTGTGGGGTATAACCATCCCGACATCGTTGCGAAGTCCGAGTGGTTAGGCAAAATGGCGATCAACAAACCAACCCTCGCCGATGTTTATTCGGAGGAATATGCCCATTTTATGGAGGTTTTTGCTCGTGTGGCAATGCCTAAGGAACTGCAATATTGCTTCTTTATTTCTGGGGGCGCGCTGGCGGTAGAGAATGCCCTAAAAGCCGCTTTTGACTGGAAAACGAGAAAAAATTTCAGCAAAGGAATAGAGAAAGAAGCGGGCAGCTGCATTCACTTTAAACAAGCTTTCCACGGGCGCAGTGGCTATACGCTAAGTTTAACCAACACGGCGGACCCTCGCAAATATGAGTATTTTCCAAAGTTCAACTGGCCGAGAATTCTCAACCCTAAGTTGACTTTCCCTCAAACGGAAGAAAATCTGGAGGAAACGATAAAAAATGAACGCTTGGCACTTTTGCATATAGAAGAGGCTATTTTATCTCATCCTGATGAGGTGGCGTGCATCATTATAGAGCCTATACAAGCGGAGGGCGGTGATAACCATTTCCGAGATGAGTTTTTTGTGGAATTGCGAAACCTCTGTGATGATAACGAGGTGCTTCTTATCTTTGATGAAGTGCAAACTGGCATCGGATTAACAGGGAAAATGTGGGCATTTCAGCATTTTAGCGTGGTGCCAGATTTGATTTCTTTTGGTAAGAAAACCCAAGTTTGTGGCATTTTAGCCAATAAAGAAAAAATGGACCAAGTGCCTCAGAATGTGTTTAGAGAAAGCTCTCGTATCAACTCTACTTTTGGCGGAAATTTGATAGATATGCTCAGATTTCAGTTGATTTTAGAGATTATTGAGAAAGAAAACTTATTAGACCATGTGCAGCGCGTGGGGGATTATTTGCAATCGGGCTTACAAAAATTATCTGAAAAATACCCAAACCTCATTTCCAATGTGAGAGGGCGTGGTTTAATGTGCGCTTTTGACTTGCCATCAGATGAGGTGAGAAACCAGATGAGGGAGAAGTTGTATCAAGAGCAACTGATTGTATTGGGTTGTGGAACGGCATCGCTGAGGTTCCGTCCGCATCTCACCGTATCGGAAGCGGAGATTGACCAAGCACTAAGTATGATAGACCGCGTGGCAGCACAATTTTAGAACATCAAGCCTCTCTATTCGTTTAGGGAGGTTTGTTTTTACGGATAAAAAATGTTAAATTTGGGGTTTCAAAAAATATGTAATTATGGATGTAACGACTCGAGTATCTGTTTATGAGGGAGATACACCTCAGGAAGTACAATTGATTAAATCAAAATTAGAGGATGCAGGCATAGCTGCAGAGATAGAGAATAATTATCTTTCATTTTTATCTACGCCTACCGCCACAGGGATGCGTGTAAAAGTGAGCCTAGCCGATGAAAAAAGGGCTTTAGATATCATAGATGCTTATTTAAAAGAAACCGAAAACGAAGCCTAAACCACCTAAAAACCTTAGATGAAAAATCTGAGGTTTTTTATTATTATTTTGATTGATAAGAATTTATGCCGTCCACCGCTACTAAAAAAATCGCTTATATAGAGATAGACACCCACGCCGAAATTGCGATGAGGTTTAAGGAACTGATGCAAGATTCTCAGCAATTTTCGGTAGATTATTATTTTTCTGAGCGGATTTGTCATCTGTTGCAGTGCACGCCAGCGGTGCCCAATATCTTTCAAGTGAACCCAGATACGCTTTGGACTACGCTGTCTCAGCACGAGTACGATGGAGTGATTATTGGAACGATGCACCGTTATTTTAACCTTTTTAATGCCGTCACCCAACGCTACCGAACGGGAATTATTGGGCATAATTTTAATTTTATCAAAGCGTCAAATCTTCAATTATTGGGCTCGGTGTTTAAAAAAGAACGCCGCTATAGGCTGAAATTATTGCTGAAAGAAGGTTTATTGCTCAAAAATAAAGTGTATCGGCAGGCGCATCAGATTTGGAGTTTAGATGAAAATTTAACCGCTGTGGTGCAGCCAGAATTACCGCTGTTTTTTACTAAAAACGATTTAAAATTGCCAAAGGCGGCAGAAGAGCGGACGATAGTCATCGCGGGGTCGGTGTCGCAGGGCAGGCGAGATTATCAGGCGGTTATAGAACAGTTGTCGGGTTACCAGGGGCGCTTTTTGAGAGTTGTTTTTTTGGGAAAAGCGGCAGGGCAGGAGTTGCGGTGGCTTCAAGATTTGCAAAAGCAAAAAGCCGAAACTTTGGACCTCGTTTTTTTTACTGAAAAGGTGCCTCAATCTATTTTTGATGAATGGATGGCACGCGCTCAATTGCTTTGGAGCCCCATCCACACGCATACGGCGTTTATGAGCATTCCCGAAATTTATGGACAAACCAAGATGAGCGGTAACCAAGCCGACGGGATCACTTATCACAAAAAAACTTTAACTTCCAAAAATCTATCGCAAGTTTTGGCAGCCTTGGAAGAGGGAAACTCTCAACCCAATGAGAAAGTTAAATCCAAAGAAAAAGTGCTCAAAAATTTAGAAAAAACACTGATAGAATTTTGTAAATAATTACTTTTGCAAAGTATGAATACCGTAACACGCCAAAGTTTAAAATACAGCTTAGTAGGCTATGGAGGCTCTCTATTAGGGATTTTAAGCACTTTTTTTCTCTTCATTTATGATTTAGATTTTTACGGAAAACTGCGGTTTATCCTGCCTACGGCGCAGATGTTTTTGCCGATAGTGGTCTTCGGGATTTCCTTTTCTAATGTGAAATTTTTTCAGATGATGCAGCGCGCAGGTAAGCATCAGAATATGCTCTCGCTGTCGCTGTTGGCTATTGTGTTCAATTTTTTGATTTTTACCCTCGGTTTTTGGCTTTACGGCTATATTTTTCCTCAATACCAAAACACGGAGACTTGGAAACTCAAAAATATCATCTTACCGCTGATTCTTATTTTGGCGCTCTCGGCGGTGTTTAATAAGTATATATCTAATTATAAGCGTATTGCGATTTCTAATTTGTTTGAAAATGTATTCCCAAAATTAGCCAACATCGGGGCATTTAGTTTGTTTTTCTTTATGGGATTTTCGGAACAAGGGGCTTATTATCTCTTTATTTTGGTTTTTTTGCTCGCTTTATTAGGATATTATCATTATGCAAATCGTTTAGAGTCGATCAAGTTTGATTTTTCTACCACTTATTTAAAAGAAGATCAGAAATGGAAGCCTGTTTTGGATTATAGTTTTTATGGTTTTTTAGGCAATTTGGGCAGTTATTTAGCCTTGAATATTGACTATTTTATGATCAGCGAAGGCATTGGCTTTGAGGAAAATGGTGTTTATGCCACGGTGTATTCCATTGTTTCTTTGGTCAGTATTCCCGCTATGGGGTTGTACAATATTTCCGCACCGATCATCAATACGCATTTTGAGGAAGGCACGATGGACGCCTTGCATCGCTATCATCAAAAAACCTCGTTTCATCTTTTTGCGGTGGGCTTGGTGTTGCTGTCGTGTTTGGTGGTTGGTTTTCCTTATCTTACGGTGTATATGCCGAAAAATGGCGCTGCGATATTGTCCGCGCAACCTTTGGTGTGGATTATCGGCTCGGCGGTACTTTTTGAGTTGGCAACGGGCTTCAACAGCCATATTATCTCTATGTCTAAATATTATCGGTTTAATATCGTGGTAATGCTCATTTTGGCATTGTTCACTATTGGGCTCAATTATTATTTTATCCATTATACTACTTTGGGGATTATGGGCGTAGCGCTGGCTTATGCCATTTCTCTCACTTTGTTTAATTTGATTAAAATCAGTTTTAATTATTATCAATTTAAAGTTTTCCCACTGTCAATCAAGATGTTATCGATGTTGTTAGTAGCGGGATTAGGCATTGGCTTGGCAGAGCTTTTACCCGAGTTTAAACAACCATGGCTTAATTTGGGCTATAAACCGCTGGTGGTCATAGCGGTTTTAATGTTGGGGAATGCCGTATGCCACTGGTTACCTTTTTCAGAATTAAGGAAATTTATGAAGAATAATAAGGCTAAACATTAAAAATTTCTTAATTTTGTCTTTTGGAAAAAACAATGGATAAAATTAAAATTCACGACAAAACTTTTGTTCCTTATCTCAAAAATGAGGAAATTCAAACTTACATCAAAGATCTTGCACTCAAGGTTTATGAGGATTATAAAGATGAAACCCCAGTATTTGTAGGCGTGCTGAACGGTGTTATTATGTTTTTCGCCGATTTTATGAAGCACTACCCAGGACCTTGCGAAGTGGCTTTTATTCAAGTCAGTTCTTACCACGGAGGGCTGCAATCTACGGGGATTGTCTATAAAAAAATGGAACTCACTAAGGATATAGAAGGCCGCCACATCGTTCTGATGGAAGATATTGTGGACACTGGAAATACCATAGAAAGTTTATTTGAATATTTTAAAAATACACATCGCCCAAAATCTCTAAAAGTGGCTTCGTTACTACTAAAACCAGAGGTTTTTAAGAAAGATTTTAAAATAGACTATGTCGCCAAAGAAATTCCAGATAAATTTGTTTTAGGCTACGGCTTAGACTATGATGAATTGGGGCGTAATCTCCCAGATTTATACCAATTAGAAGAAGGGAGAATCAACCATTAAAAATTAAAAATAACCAACGCTGGCAACCATTTGCCGCATTCTAAGCAAAAATAAAATGATTAACATTGTATTATTTGGCCCTCCAGGAAGTGGGAAGGGAACACAAGCACAAAACCTTATCCAGAAGTTTAATCTGAAGCAAATTTCTACTGGAGATTTATTTAGATACAACATCAAAAACGGTACAGAATTAGGGCAATTAGCCAAATCTTATATCGATAAAGGGGAGCTGGTACCAGACCAAGTGACCATAGATATGCTGGTAGATGATTTAAGAAAACCTACCGATGCCCAAGGTTTTATTTTTGATGGTTTCCCAAGAACGGCAGAGCAAACCGCTGCTTTAGAAAAGATAGTAAAAGAAGAATTGGGGGAAGAGATCAGCCTCTGCTTAGCCTTGGTGGTAGAAGATGAGATTTTGGTGGAGCGTCTACTAAAACGCGGCGAAACCAGCGGTAGAACAGATGATGCCGATGAACAGATTATCCGCAATAGAATTAAAGAATATTATGCCAAAACGGCAGAAGTGGCAGATTTATACAAGAAACAAGGTAAATATGTAGAAATCAACGGGGTAGGAGATATTGATGAAATAGCGAACAAGCTCTACGCCGAAATAGAAAAACTCTAACCTTTTTTGAAATCAACCCTCACCAAATTTAAAAAATAACCCTTATGTCAAATTTTGTAGATTATGTAAAAATTCACTGTAAGTCAGGGCACGGCGGTGCAGGTTCTGCGCACCTTCGTCGGGAGAAATATATCCCCAAAGGCGGTCCTGATGGTGGTGATGGCGGACGAGGTGGACACATCATTATGAAGGGCAACTCCCACGAGTGGACCCTCCTCCCACTGCGCTACACACGCCATGTGAAAGCCGAAAATGGACAACCAGGCGGCAAAAATCAGCTGACGGGAAGACAAGGGGAAGATGTTTATATAGAAGTGCCCATCGGTACCATTGCCAAAGATGAAAACGGCGATGTGATTGGCGAAATTTTGGAAGATGGTCAAGAGATTATCCTGATGCACGGTGGCAAGGGCGGCTTAGGGAATGAGCATTTTAAATCCTCTACCAACCAAACGCCACGCTACGCCCAACCAGGACTCCCAGGCGAGGAAGGCTACATCGTTTTTGAGTTGAAAATCTTGGCAGATGTCGGCTTAGTCGGCTTTCCGAATGCAGGGAAATCCACGCTACTGGCGGCGGTATCTGCGGCTAAACCTAAGATTGCAGATTATGCCTTTACCACGCTCACGCCCAACCTCGGCATTGTAGATTATAGAAATTATAAATCTTTTGTGATGGCGGATATCCCTGGGATTATTGAGGGCGCAGCAGAAGGCAAGGGCTTAGGACATCGTTTTTTAAGGCATATAGAACGGAATTCTATTTTATTATTCTTGATTCCTGCAGATGCGGAGGATTATTTCCAAGAGTTTAAAATTCTGCAAAACGAGCTCCAAGAGTATAATCCGGAACTTTTGGATAAAGAATACCTGATTGCCATTTCTAAATCTGACCTTTTAGACCAAGAGTTAAAAACCGAAATAGCCTCTCAATTTCCAGAGAATAAAAAACCATTGTTCATCTCTGGCGTTACAGGCGAGGGGCTCACAGAGCTCAAAGATGTCCTCTGGAAAATGCTCCACGGATAATATATTGATGATTTAAACCAATAGAATAAAAATTCAGCCACTTCAATTTTGAAGCGGCTGATGTTTTTGGATAAAGTAGAAGCTCTAAGCCCTTAACAATTCTATGGTTTCTACTGGATTTTCAGAAGCGAAAACGGCATTGCCCGCCACTAAAACATCGGCGCCAGTTGCAAATAACTGCGCTGCATTCTGAGGATTAACGCCACCATCTATCTCAATTAAAGCTTTGGATTGATGTTTTGTAATCAATGCTTTGGTTTGCTGGATTTTTTTATAAGTATTTTCAATGAATTTTTGACCGCCAAAGCCTGGGTTGACGCTCATCAAAAGCACCAAATCCACCTCTTGGATGATGTCTTCTAATACGGAGACAGGCGTGGCAGGATTGAGGACCACGCCAGCTTTGGCACCGTGATCTTGGATGAGTTTAATGGTTCTGTGGAGGTGCGTAGAGGCTTCATAATGCACCGAGACCAAATTGGCACCCGCATTGATGAAATCCACTACATATTTCTCAGGTTCTACAATCATCAAGTGAACATCAATAAACTTGGTGCTGTACTGTTTTACGGTCTTCATTACAGGAAACCCAAAAGAAATATTGGGCACAAACCTGCCATCCATCACATCAATATGGAGCCATTCGGCTTGGCTGTGGTTGATCATTTCAATGTCTTTTTTCAGATTTCCGAAATCAGCGGAAAGTAAGGAAGGAGCGATAATTTTTGTACTCATAAAAAGGATTTTTTTAATGTTGATGAATGAAAAAAAGGTTAAGACAGAGAGTGCTTGCCTTAACCTTTGGGGTTACTTACCGAGGTAAGATTTTAAAATTTTACTTCTTGAATTGTGCTTCAGCCTCTTGATGGCTTTTTCTTTAATCTGTCTCACACGCTCTCTGGTGAGGTCAAAGGTCTCGCCAATTTCCTCCAAAGTCATAGGGTGTTTGCCATTAAGCCCGAAGTAAAGCCTTACCAAATCAGCCTCGCGAGGGGTTAGAGTTTGGAGGGCTCTTTCAATTTCAATTTGTAGAGATTCCAGCATCAGCTCTTTATCAGGACTTGGGGATTCTCCAGAGCGGAGCACATCATAAAGGTTAGAATCTTCGCCTTCTACCAACGGCGCGTCCATAGAGAGGTGTCTGCCGCTGTTTTTCATAGATTCTTTGATGTCTTCTTCGCTCATATCCAGTACCTCCGCTAATTCTTCTGGAGATGGGGGTCTTTCGTTTTCTTGCTCTAAGTGGGCGTATGCCTTGTTGATTTTATTGATAGAGCCAATTTTATTCAACGGAAGGCGCACAATTCTGGATTGCTCTGCCAAGGCTTGTAGGATAGATTGTCTAATCCACCACACGGCATAAGAGATGAATTTAAAACCACGGGTTTCATCATATCTTTTTGCGGCTTTCATCAGCCCTAAATTACCCTCGTTGATGAGGTCAGGCAGCGATAAACCTTGGTTTTGGTATTGTTTAGAAACAGAAACCACGAACCTTAAGTTAGCCTTAATCAGCTTTTCTAATGCGGCTTTGTCCCCTGCACGGATGCGCTGTGCCAGTTCTACCTCTTCATCGGCTGTAATTAAATCTACTTTCCCGATTTCTTGGAGGTACTTGTCAAGAGATGCGGTTTCTCTATTGGTAACCTGTTTTGTAATTTTAAGTTGTCTCATAATATTTTCTCGCTCAAAAAAAGAGTTTCATTTAATTATACGAAAGAAAACCACGAAAGGTTACAAGAGGGGTCAGTGGGTATGTAGATTTTATTTTTTATTTTTGTAGCCTTAATGAAGAAAAGACACTGTTTATGATGAATGTTATTTTAGCCTCCACTTCGGCGGTTTATGGGGGCGCTTATTTAGAATACCTCAAAGAAGAGCTTCAAGTTTTATACCGAGGCATTGATGAATTGCTGTTTATCCCATATGCCAGACCTCAAGGCTTAACTTATGATGAGTATACGGCAAGAGCTGCCGAATTTTTTAACCAATTGGGAATTAAAGTGAAAGGCATCCACGAGTTTGAAAATCCTCAAACGGCGCTCCGTGAGGCGAAGGCTTTCTTTACAGGCGGAGGCAATACTTTTTTATTGGTGAAAACGCTGCACGAAAACCAACTGATGACCGTGCTTAGAGAAGAGATCACGAAAGGAAAACCTTACTTGGGTACCAGCGCGGGCAGTAATATTGGCGGACTGAATATGCAAACCACGAATGATATGCCTATTGTTTTCACTCCGAGTTTTGAATGTATGGGACTGGTGCCTTTTAACCTCAATCCGCATTATTTAGATGCCGACCCTACGCTAAAACACAATGGCGAAACCCGAGAAACCAGAATCAAAGAGTTTTTGTCTCAGAATGATACGCCAGTGGTGGGGCTGAGAGAAGGCAACTGGATTAGAATTCTCGGTGAGGAGATTACGGTGCAAGGGCCACTAACCACACGCATTTTTGAGAAAAATAAAACCCCATACGAAGTAGAGAGTGGCACGGTTTTAACCTTTTAAAGCTATCATCGGTTAAGCTTCAAAATAAGGTTGTATCATCGCCATAAGAAAATCTGGACAGCGGATAATTTTATGTGTTTGGGCATCTAAAAAATAGAGCGTGGTGGAGGCTTGGGTAATTTTTTCTCCTGCAGGATTGTAGATTTCGTAGTCAAAAATAATCCTCACCCCATCTGGTTTTTTCTTGATCACGGTGCGGATTTCTAAGCGCTCATCATAGCGGGCAGGTTTCAGGTATTTGATGCTAAATTCTGAGACTGGGAGCCAGATGCCGCGGCGCTCTATTTCGTCATAAGAAATTCCGATTTCTCTAAATAATTCTACCCTTGCCACCTCCAGATATTCGGCGTAGTTGCCGTAATAGACATACTTCATAGGGTCGGTTTCGCCGTATCTTACTCTAATATAGTGGGTTGTTTTTATCATCTCAAGTTTTGCTTTTATGCATACAAATATATTTCTAAAAAATCAAGAGTGCAAACATTTTTTTTTTTGAATAAAATCTTAGATATTTGCCCTCCCGATTCATTTTAAAGTTTAACAAAAGCAGAGAGATTATATGGAACAAGACTTACCCTTAGTGTGGCAAAAGTGCCTTCAGTTTATGAAAGATAATCTGAATGCTAATGAGGATGAAGACTTGGGGAACTTAAAGGGTTCTTTCCACTCGATGTTTGATTATGTTTACCCTCTCTCTCTGGTAGATTATAACCTAACTTTAGCCGTACCGAGTAATTTCTACAAAGAATATATTGAAACCAATTATATAGCATTACTCTCTTCTGCGCTAAAAAAATACATCGGTAAACGGGTTAAACTTTGGTATGCGGTTTTAGAAAATAATACGGAGGGGCATCCTAATGCCGTGGTTCAGCATATGAAGGGCAATACAACGCCACCACCTAAGCCACAGCCTGTAATGCCGCAGCTTACAGAAAAAATCCAAAATCCGTTATTGGTGCCAGGGATTAAGAAAATCAATGTAGATTCTAACCTTAATCCAGTGCATTCTTTTGACAACTTTGTGGAGGGGGAGAGCAATAAATTTGCCTATTCTGCGGCTAAGATTATTGCGAAACGCCCTGGGGAAACCTCTTTTAACCCTATGTTTATCCACGGCGGTGTGGGCGTAGGGAAAACACACTTGGCACAAGCCATCGGTTTAGAAATTAAAAATACCTATCCAGATAAGGTGGTGCATTACCTTTCTTCTGAGAAATTTATTCAGCAATTCATTAAGGCAGCCAGCGCCACAAGAGGGAATGCCGGAAGCCGAGAGAGTTTTGCTAATTTCTATAAAATGTTGGATGTTCTCATCGTTGATGATATTCAGTTTTTATCAGGAAAGAAAGCCACCCAAGAATCGTTTTTCCACATTTTTGATTACCTTCACCAGAATGGTAAACAAATTATCCTGACCTCGGATAAAGCGCCTGCCGATATTATGGATATTGAGGAGCGTGTGGTTTCTCGCTTTAAATGGGGACTTTCTACCGAAATGAAATCACCAGACTATGGCACCAGAAGAAAGATTATTGAGGATAAACTCAACCGTGATGGCATCGTCCTAAACGAGGAGATGATAGACTATCTGGCAGGGGAGGTGCAGTCTAATGTGAGAGAACTCATTGGCGTAATCAACTCGGTTATCGCCCATTCGATGATTTATAAATCGGATTTAACATTAGATTTGCTCAAAGAAACCATCAATAAAATCTCTACCAACCAGAAAAAAGTGATTGACATTCCACACATTCAAGAAGTAGTTTGCGATTATTTCGGTATCAAAAGGGAACAGTTGTTATCCAAAACAAGAAAAAGAGAAATTGCCCTGCCTCGGCAGTTGGCAATGTATTTCGCCAAGGAACTAACCGACGCTACTTTCTCTAAAATCGGTAAAGAAATGGGCAACAAAGACCACTCTACGGTAATGTACGCCTGCGATGCGGTGAGAGATGGTGCCAAAGTAGACAAGCAAATGCGCAAATACATCAAGGAGCTTAAAGAAAAAATCAATCAATAATATTGAGCGATGAACAATAAATAAAAGAGATAGAGAGAGGATTTTCAGCGATGGGCATTGAGGAAAATCCTTTTTCTTTTTTAATGATAACTTAGGATTTTTTAGACTATGAAAATATTGATGCTTTGTCTCGGTAATATTTGCCGAAGTCCGTTGGCAGAGGGCATACTAAGAGCCAAAATTTCAGAAGAACACGAGGTGGATTCCGCAGGAACCAGCAACTACCACGAGGGCAACCTTGCCGATCCGAGGTCTATCCAAACGGCAGAATTTCACGGTATAGACATCAGAAATCACCGCTCAAGACCGCTCACAACTGCGGATTTCAAATATTTTGATAAAATTTATTGTATGGATGAGCAGAACTATCGTGATGCGCTTAGGTTGGCAGAAAATGAGGAAGAACGGCAGAAATTAACCCTGATTTTAGATGGCGGCGCAGAGGTGCCAGATCCTTATTATGGCGGTGTGGGCGGCTTTGAAAAAGTCTACGCGCTGTTAGACAAAGCTTGTGATAAAATCGCTGAAAAAATCAATACCCAAACGCCATTATAATGCTTTTTTTAATCCCTGCCTACCTCTCCGAAGCCTCGCCAAAAGAGGATTTTGCACCCATCATTAAAGACTATATCCTAAGAACGGATTATTATTTTGTGGAGAATGAAAAAACCGCCAGAAAAGTGATTAAATTCTTTTGTATAGAGAAAAAACAATCCGACTTAAAACTCTATATATTAGACAAATACACTACACTTTCTGACATATCCGAAGCTTTAGATTTATTGAAAAAAGATCAAGATTTTGGGTTGCTTTCGGAGGCTGGCTTGCCGTGCATAGCGGATCCAGGGCATCTTGTGGTGCATTGGGCGCACGAAAATGGCGTTAAGGTGGTGCCCATCAATGGACCGTCATCTATTATTTTAGCACTGATTTCCAGTGGGTTTAATGGACAGCAGTTTACCTTCCACGGGTATTTACCGATTGATAAAAACGAACGCAGAAAGCAAATTTTGTTCTTAGAGCAACAGGTTCAGAAGACGGGTTATTCCCAAATTTTTATGGAAACGCCCTACCGTAATCAGCAATTGTTAGAGGATTTAATCAAAACGCTCAATCCTAATACAGAGCTTTCTATCGCTGCCAATATCAATCATCCAGAGGCGGAAATCATCAAAACTTATCCAATTAAAATATGGCAAAAACAACAGTACAATTGGCATAAAATCCCAGCTATTTTCATTTTAGGAAAACCCCAACCGCCTTTGCTGCGTAAAAAATCTAAGTGATAAGAAAAATGCATTAAAAAATAACTGAGGAATTTCAGGTTTTGTATTGGAATCAAGCGCTTTATTTTATTATATTTGTGGCAAGATAAAATTTTTGAGAATATGAATACGGAGACAGAAAAAATCCTTATTACAGGGGCTTTAGGACAAATAGGTACCGAGCTGACCAGCAAATTAGTAGACTTGTACGGCAAGGAAAATGTGATCGCTTCTGGTATTGACAAATGGCGAGAAGGCATCACCACTGCGGGGCGCTATGAAAGGATAGATGTAACCAACTTTAAACTCTTAGAAGATTTTATTAAAGATAACGGCATTACTACAGTGTACCATTTGGCGTCGCTGTTGTCTGGAACTTCGGAAAAGCAACCTATTTTTGCGTGGAAACTCAATCTGGAGCCTTTGCTACACCTCTGCGAACTGGCAAAAGATGGCTATTTGAAGAAAATATTTTGGCCGAGTTCCATTGCGGTGTTTGGGCGTGGCATTCCTAAAACCAATGTAGGGCAAGAGGTGGTGCTTAATCCAACTACGGTGTATGGTATTTCTAAGCTCGCAGGCGAAAAATGGTGCGAGTATTACCACGAAAAATATGGCGTAGACATCCGCAGTATCCGTTATCCAGGGCTTATTTCTTGGAAAGCACCAGCGGGCGGCGGCACCACGGATTATGCCGTGGAGATTTTTTATGAAGCCGTGGAAAACGGAAAATACACCAGCTTCATCAAAGAAGATACCGCAATGCCGATGCTTTATATGGAAGATGCTATCAATGCCACTATTCAGTTGATGCAAGCGCCAGAAAGCCAACTAACGGTGCGCAGTTCTTATAATTTAGGCGGCTTATCCTTCACGCCGAAAGAGTTGGCAGAGGAGATTAAAAAGGAAATGCCTGAGTTTGAAATTGAATACCAACCCGATTTCAGACAGCAGATTGCCGACTCTTGGCCTGCCTCTATTGATGATAGCGTAGCGAAGCAAGATTGGGGCTTATCGTACGATTATGACATCACCGCGATGACTCAAGATATGCTGAAAAACCTGAAAAAGAAACTCAATAAAGCTTAGATTTTATACCGAGGGCCGTAAAATTTTCCCTGAAGAATGGTCGGTTTTGGCACCAGTGACGGAGGCTAAAACATTGACTTTGTTCTGAAATCTCAAAACTCCTAAAAGGGCGAAAATTAAGGCTTCTTTATATTCAATAATTTCTGCAGAAGGTAAATGGATTTGATGCGGCGTGGCGTAGTGTTGTAGCTGCTCTATCAGATATTGATGATAAGCACCACCACCCGTAACAAGGATTCTTTTAGGGCTTTCGTTTTTAGGTAAAACATTAGAAATCTGAATAGCGATATGCTCCACAAGGCTGGCTAATACATCTTTTGCCGCAATTTTATTTTCATCGATGAAAGCCTCTATCATAGGGATAAAAATAGATTTTACCGACTCTATACCCAAAGACTTTGGAGGTTGTTCCTGGTAATAATCAACAGTGTTGAGCTGTGCGATGAGTGCTGGATGAGGTGCTCCTTGTCTGGCTAAATCTCCATTTTTATCGTAAGGCAGATGGAAGCCTTGCTCCGAAAAATAATTCAGCAAAGTGTTCACAGGGCTAATGTCAAAAGCGATTCTCTGTTGCTGCACCTCAAAGGAAATATTAGAAAAACCGCCCAAATTAAGACAATAATCGTATGCTGAAAACAACAGTCTATCGCCAATGGGCACCAAAGGGGCGCCTTGCCCACCTAATGCCACATCTTGCACCCTAAAATCACAGACTATAGGAACTTTGATGCCTTGGTTGAGAGCATCAAGATTGCCGATTTGCAGCGTATAACCCGCATTAGGATTGTGCCAAATGGTATGACCGTGGCTGGCAATTAAATCCAAATCTTTGATCTGGTGCGTCGCCATAAACCGATGGATCATTTCATTGAGATATGCTGTATAAGTTAAGTTGAGGCGAGCCACCTCTTCGGGGGATTGCTCGGATGCCGAGGCTAAAATAGAAACCCATTCTTGAGGATAAGGTAGTGTTTGAGCCTTTAAAATATCAAATTGATAAATTTCGGTGTCTAAATCTACATAGCAAAAATCAATGCCATCTAAAGAAGTCCCCGACATAATGCCTATAATCTTCATCGGTTTTAAAAATCAAAATCTATGAGCAAAAATAACGATATTCTATGGATTTTGGGCGGTTTTTAATTTTGTGGTGGCTACTTTGGGCGATAAAATCCTTACCTTTGCAAAAAATACCCTTAAAATGGAAATAGGTAAAATTCAAATATTAAAAATTGCAGAAACCACGGAGGCAGGGCTTTACCTCACCGATGAGGCTGGGGCACAATGCTTTCTTCCTAAGATTTTTGTGAGACCAGAAATGCAAGTGGGCGAGGCGGTAGAAGTGCTGGTGTATCAAGATGATGGCGTGCTAAAAGCCACCACAGAGAAACCTTATTGTCAGGTGGGCGAATACGCGGTGCTGAGCTGTGTGCAGGCGTTCCCAAGCGGTGCCTTTGTGGATTGGGGCATCATCAAAGATTTATTTGTGCCATACAAACAGCAAAAAGGCAAGATGGTGGAGGGTAAGCGCTACCTTATTTATGTGTATATTGATGAAGAAACAGGCTTGCTCACAGGGACAACCAAGTTCAAAAGAAATCCGCAATACCATAATATAGACCTTAAAAAAGGCGATGCCGTACAGTTGATTTTAATGAACGAAACCGAACTAGGCTGGAATGTGATTATCAATCAAAAATATATTGGATTGGTCTATGCATCAGATATTTATGAGAAATTATATCCGCTTTCGGAGACCAAGGGTTACATTAAAAACATCAGAGAAGATGGCAAAATAGATGTGGCGCTTCAGCCAGAAGGTTATGCCAATATTGATGAATTTAAACAGCGGATTTTAGATAAATTAGATGAAAATTATGGACTATTGTACCTCTCTGACCAATCTACGCCAGAAGAGATTAAAGAAGAATTGCAGATGAGCAAAAAGAACTTTAAAAAAGCTATCGGCGGTTTATACAAGGACAAAATCATCGAGATTACCGAGGATAAAATTAGATTATTATAACGATGAAAAAGGTATTTTATCTTAAAACTTGCAGTACTTGCAAGCGCATTATGTCAGATTTGGATTTGGAAGGTTGGACTTTGCGAGAACTCAAAACGGAAAATGTGACAGCGACAGAACTGGAAGCTATGCATCAATTGGCAGGCTCTTATGAGGCTTTATTTAGCAAGCGTTCTACGCAGATTAAAGCCCAAGGTATAGAGGTTAGCCAACTAACAGAAGCGGATTATAAAAAACTGATTTTGGAGCATTATAGTTTTCTTAAACGCCCTGTTTTTCTAACCGAAAAGACCATTTTTATAGGCAATAGCTCCAAAACGGTGGAGGCTGTTAAAGCCTATTTTGATGACCAAAAGGTATAGTGAAAACTAAATGAAACACAACGCCGCCGCATCTATAGATGCGGCGGCGTTATGTTTTGTCGGACTTTTTCTAATTAGAAAATCTCTCTTCCCGCAAAGTGGAAAGCGGCTTCTATTTTTGCGTTTTCATCAGAGTCTGAGCCGTGTACGGCGTTTTCTCCTACGCTACGCGCAAATAATTTTCTGATGGTACCTTCCGCCGCTTCTGCAGGGTTGGTTGCACCAATGAGGGTTCTAAAATCTTCTACAGCGTTGTCTTTTTCTAAAACCGCTGCCACGATAGGCCCTGAAGACATAAACTCTACCAACTCCCCATAGAATGGGCGCTCAGCGTGTACTTCGTAGAATTTTTTAGCATCAGCTACCGTAAGTTGGGTGAGTTTCATTGCTTTTATTTTAAACCCAGCCTCTGTTATTTTTCCTAAAATAGCCCCTATATGTCCGTCTGCTACGGCATCGGGTTTAATCATTGTAAAGGTAATGTTTCCTGACATTTTGTTTTAATTTTTTCGCTGCAAAAATACGAACTTATTTTATCTCAAAAAAACTTTTAAATATGTTTTTTTTTGGCACAGTGTTTGTTATAATAAAAGTGATTCTCATGTTTAATTTGAGTTTTCATGGTTATTAGTTTTTACCCCAGCTGTTATGGCTGGGGTTTTTATTTTTAATGCGGTTGAATACAAGCCACTTATAGCATTTAAACCTTTTGAGATAGAACTTAAAATTCAGAAAATAGGGGTGCGTTAAGCCTAGGGTTTCTTCAATTCAAAAAAAATCTTTAATTTTAGCCAATTAAACTATCTATACAAAAAAGGATTATGATACAGCATTTAGAAAATATACACCATAAAGATTCCTCTAATTTTTTCCTTATTGCAGGTCCCTGCGCGATAGAAGGCGAGGATATGGCACTGCGGATTGCCGAGCATATTGTAACGCTTTCTGACCGATACGAGATTCCTTATATATTCAAAGGGAGTTTTAAAAAAGCCAACCGCTCACGGATAGACTCTTTTACGGGCATCGGTGATGAGAAGGCATTAGAAATTCTAAAAAAAGTAGGCGAGACTTTTGGAATCCCTACCACCACAGACATCCACGAAAATGAACAAGCCGCATTGGCTGCCCAATATGTAGATGTGCTGCAAATTCCCGCTTTTTTGGTAAGGCAAACGGATCTATTGGTAGCAGCGGCAGAAACGGGGAAGTGCGTTACGCTTAAAAAAGGGCAATTTCTTTCCCCAGAAGCAATGAAATACGCCGTTCAAAAGGTGCGAGATATGCATAATGATAAGGTGGGCATTATTGAGCGCGGTAACTCTTTCGGTTATACAGATTTGGTGGTGGATTACAGAGGTATTCCCACAATGCAAGAATATGCGCCTGTGATTTTAGATGTTACCCACTCTTTGCAACAGCCCAACCAAGCATCAGGAGTAACGGGGGGCAAGCCTCAGCTGATAGAAACCATTGCTAAAGCGGGGATTGCCGTGGGTGCCGATGGGCTTTTTATAGAGACGCATCCTAACCCTGCGGAAGCTAAATCTGATGGGGCTAATATGCTGCCATTAAGTCAGTTGGAGCCATTATTACAAAAATTAACACGGATTAGAGAGGCCATTCTATAACCTTTGTGTACTGTATTTAAGTTAAATCATAATTTTTTTGCTTTGAAAAAAATAATTTCCACCCTCGCGTTTTTACCCGTGCTGATGCTGGCACAAGAAACCAAAGAAATCAAAGAAGTGGTGTTCCAAAAAAGAGCACAAAAAAAATCAACCGACCTTACCCAAACGCAAATTTCTACGCGCCAAGCACAGCAAGTCGCCACGATTTCTGGTGGGATAGAGGGGCTGATTAAAACGCTGCCTTCCGTTAATTCTAACACGGAACTCTCTTCTCAATATATGGTAAGAGGCGGAAATTATGATGAAAATTTAATCTACATCAATGATATAGAGTTGTATCGCCCTTTTCTCATTCGGAATGCGCAACAGGAGGGGCTGAGCATCATCAATCCAGATATGGTGTCTACCATCAATTTTTCGGCAGGTGGTTTTGAAGCCAGATATGGTGACAAAATGTCCTCTGCGCTAAATGTTTATTACCGAGAGCCTGAGAAATTAGAACTTTCAGGCGAGGCAAGCCTTATTGGTGGGCGCTTAACGGTGGGTGGCGCTTCTAAAAACAAAAAATTAACCGCTATAGCTTCTGCCAGATATAGAAATACTAATCTGGTTCTCAATACTTTAAAAGAAGATACCGATTTTAACCCAAGGTATACTGATGTGCAGACCTTTATCAACTATCATTTTAATCCGAAATGGCAGTTGTCTTTTATAGGCTATTATGCTCAAAATCAGTATCAAATGTATCCTAAACAGCGCAAAGTAGACTTCGGTTCTTTGCAGCGCCCACTAACGCTCAATGTCTTCTATGCAGGTGGCGAAAATGATACTTACAAAACGATGATGGGCACGGCATCGGTTCACTTTAAACCTAATGTCAAATGGCAGTTGTCGTTAGATAATTTTGCGTATCAGAATAGGGAACGAGAGTATTATTCCATATCATCGGCGTACCAGTTGGAAGCGTTAGACCCCAATACTGGCGAGCCTGTGACTTCTTATGATATTGCAGGACAGATCGACCACGCTCGTAATGATTTATTGGTAAAAACCGTGGGGAGCCAGTTGAGGGTGCGCTATGCTCAGGATGTGAATACCTCCTACGAAATGGGCGTAAAATACGAAAAAGAATGGTTAAAAGACCACACGAATGAATGGCAACTATCAGATTCTTTGGGATATAGCGTGCCGAGGTTAGACTTAGCATTGGGACAATTGGACAATTCTGATTTAAAGTTGAAATACCAGATGCGTGGGCAAAATTTTATTCAGCCTCATCGGTTATCGGCATATGCGCAGCTCTCTAAAAAATTCTTTTGGGGCGAAAATAAAATGTTCCTCAATGCTGGGGTAAGGGTTCAGAATTGGAGTTTCAACCACCAGACTTTGGTATCGCCGAGGTTGCAAGTGGCACTCAAACCGAATTGGGATGCCGATATGCTATTCCGTTTATCGGGCGGTGTGTATTACCAAGCGCCTTTTTATAAGGAAATTAAAGATTTAGAAGGGAAATTTAATGAAGATATTAAAGCGCAAAAATCTTTACAACTCGTCCTCGCCCACGATTATGAATTCCAAATGTATGGGCGTCCTTTCAAACTGACTACGGAGGCGTATTACAAGAAAATGAACCATTTAATCCCTTATTATGTGGATAATGTGAGGGTCCGCTATTCAGGGAAAAATAATGCCGATGGCTATGCTTATGGGATTGATGCCAGATTGTATGGCGCATTTGTTCCTGGTGTAGACTCTTGGATTTCTGCAAGTTATGCGCGTGCCTTTGAACAGATAGACGGCAAGGGCTATATTCCACGCCCTACCGATCAGCGGTTTAGATTTTCTATGTTTTATCAAGATTATATGCCGAAATACCCAAGTATGAAGGTTAATCTCACTTTGGTCTATGCCAGCGGCTTGCCGAATGGAGCGGCGGTATTTTCTGATCCTTACCTCTATACCAAACAGTTGCCAGCTTATAAACGCGTAGATATTGGGCTTTCCAAGGTGTTTATAGACCAAAAAGACCACCGTGCTCAGCATCATTTTTGGCGAAATTTCAAAGAGCTGACTTTGGGAGTTCAGGTTTTCAACGCTTTTAATATTAGGAATACCATTTCTAACCAATGGGTGAATGATGCCGCTACGGGGTACGCCTATCCTGTGCCAGTGCGCCTAACAGGACGGTTTTTTAATGTGAAGTTAGAATTTAAACTTTAATCGTTTTTTGATAATCAATCCGTGAAATAGATTAGATTAGTGAAAATGAATAAAAGCATTTTAAATGATAAAAATATCACCATTATAGCTTATGTTATGATGGTGATTAACATTATCATAAGGGCTTATTTTGAATTTATATAGCCATTTATTAAAGAAAAATAAAATCATATTTATTACCAATATAGATCCATTGGATTCAAGGTTGTTGTTTAATTTTATCGTATTATGGTATTTCTTAGTCTTCTCAGCGGTTAAAACCTTGTATCCTCAGCGTTTGAACCTTCTTATTTTAGGTTTAATTTTGTTTAATGTGCTCAACCATTCCATTATTATCATCAATACTCAATCTTTTTATGATTATTGGTAAAACGAATTGAACGCAAAAAAGGTAAACCATAGCGATAATCAACCGATGATGCGGTGTTTAAGCAAATAAATCTCTATCTTTGTATTTTCAATCCTTTTTTAATGATAGAAACCATCACTTTTGCAGATTTTGAACTGCCTGAAAAAATTTTAGATACTTTAGCGGATTTAGAACTTTTCGTGCCTACACCTATTCAGGAGAAAAGTTTCAAGCCTATTTTGTCGGGCAGAGATATTATGGGTATCGCGCAGACAGGGACAGGGAAAACCCTTGCCTACCTGTTGCCGGTACTTAAAAATTGGAAATACAACAAATCTGGCAATCCCACTATCCTGATTTTAGTGCCTACCCGAGAATTGGTGGTGCAGGTGGAAGGTATTGTTAAAAAACTTTGTGAAAACCTGTCAGCAAGGGTGATCGGCGTTTATGGTGGCAAAAATATCAACACTCAGAAGCTCCTATTTAATGAAGGTTGCGATATTTTAGTGGGTACCCCAGGGCGCGTGATGGATTTAGCGATTGACAATGCCATTTCCCTCAAAGAAGTCCAAAAATTGATTATCGATGAGTTTGATGAAATGCTTAATTTAGGATTTCGCCCTCAACTGACTCATATTTTTGAGATGATGAGAGAAAAACGTCAAAATATTCTATTTTCTGCAACAATGACCGATGCGGTAGATGAAATGTTGGATGAATATTTTGCCAATCCTATAGAAATTTCCCTCGTAAAATCGGGGACGCCGTTAGAAAAAATCAAGCAAATAGGCTATAAAGTCAAGAATTTTAATACCAAAATCAACCTTTTACAATACCTATTGGAGGAAAATGAAAACTGGTCTAAAGTCCTGATTTTCTGTAATAATAAAAAACACGCCGACTATCTTTTTACGAAAATTGATGAGGTATTCCCAGAAGCGTTTGATGTGATCCACTCCAATAAATCTCAAAACTACCGCCTCCGTGCGATGAAGAAATTTGAAGAAGAAAACCTGCGAGGGCTCATCACCACAGATGTTATGGCGCGTGGGTTGGATATTTCGGATATTACGCAGGTGATCAATTTTGAAATTCCTGAAGTCCCAGAGCAATACATCCACCGTATTGGGCGGACTGGGCGTGCGGACAAGGCTGGTGAGGCGATCAGTTTCATCACGGAGAAAGAAGAACCTCAGTTTTTGGATATAGAAATTTTGATGAAAAAAGAGGTGGACCTCTATCCAATGCCAGAGGCAGTGAAAATTAATCCGCAGAAAATAGCCTCAGAGAAAGATGAAATCAAAATGAAAAATCCCGTGGTGGTTAAGCTGAATGAAGGTGGTGGCGCTTTTCACGAGAAGAAAAATAAAAATAAAAAAGAAAATTGGGGCGGACCGAGCAAAAGAAAACCACCCAAAAAAGTGGGCGTCAATAGGGCTCAACAAAAAGCTAAAACCAAAGCCAAACGGAAAAAATAAGCCACAAAAAAAAGATGAACCTCATAGAGATTCATCTTTTTTATTGATATACCAATAGACTGAAATTAGTTCCCTTGCTGGGCGTCTTTGATCATTTCTTCGTTAGCGGTAATAGCGAACTCTACGCGTCTGTTTTGCGCTCTACCTGCATCGGTATCATTGCTGGCGATAGGTTCTGCCTCGCCCATACCTTTAGCTTTCATTCTACTTTTAGCAATGCCTTTAGATGCCAAATAAGCCACCACAGCATTGGCTCTTCTATCCGAAAGTTTAAGGTTGTAATCATCAGATCCCTTACTGTCGGTATAGCCATAAATGCTGATGTTGGTATCAGGATTTTCCACGAAAACCTTTGCTAATTTATCCAAATTGGCTTTTGCTGTGTTGGTCAAGTTGGCAGAGTCAAAACCGAAATTCACCGTATTTTCTTTTAATACCAATTTAATTCCTTCGTTCACACGCTCTACCTCGGCGCCTGGCAAGGCTTCTTTAATATCTTTGGCTTGCTTGTCCATTTTTTGACCGATGACATTTCCTGCCACACCACCAATGATACCGCCCAACACTGCACCAGCAGCTGTATTACCACCTTTACCGATGTTGTTTCCTAAAATTCCTCCAATAATAGCGCCTGCAGCCGTTCCGATAGCAGTGCCTTTCTGTTGGCTGTTAGCATTTTGTACAGACTCACAACTGGTAAGGAGGAGGCTACTTGATAAAAATGCAACAGCGATATTCGTTTTATTAAATAGTTTCATATTCTTATATTTATTTGTTGTTTATTTTTTGAAATTGATAATAAACTTTCACATATTCTCCTCCAAATGGAATGTCTTGTGTAAGTGTGAAAGATTGGTCGGTTTGATTAGAAAAACCTAAAACATAACCAGCGGTATTTTGTTTGGCTTTCTCGCCAGCATAGATTTTCTTAAATTGAAATTGATTGCCATTCACCACCTCAAATTTAATCGGTTGGGTTACACTTGGGCAGCCGTTCTCACCGTTGAGGGTATAAGATCCAGTCCAATTGTTAGGCACTAATTTCCAAATGCTGCCTACAAAACACTGAGCATCAGCTCCTTCGTTAAAAGGTTTTACTTTAAAACTTTTGCTATATTCTACACGGGTAATTTGCCAATCGCCTTTAAGTTTTAGGAATTCAGCACGCTGGTTTTGTGCTTGCTGACCTTGCTGTACCGTGGAACAAGAGCCCAAAGTAAGCGCTCCAATAAGTCCGGTAAATAAAAGATTTTTCATTGTGTTGTTTTTATATTTTGGCAGATGATATGTAAAAATCGTGCCAACTGATAGGGGATTTCTAATATTTTTGAGTTTAATGAATAAAGTCAGTTTTAAATCTTTAGAAAAAGGTTTTTTTAGAGCGGTAAGATTTATTTTAGGTTAAATTTATTATATTTGCAGTTACTAATTTTAAAATCAGCATATGCCTAATACCGTCATTATAGGTTCAGGAAGCTATCTCCCTAAAAAAGTGATAGATGGGTCTGCCTTTATGGATTCTATTTTTTTTGATGATAACCGAGAACACATCGATAAACCGAATGAGGAAATCGTCAGCAAATTTGTAGAAATCACCGAAATTAGTGAACGAAGGTACTCGGAGCCAGATGAGTATAACTCTGATTTAGGACTAAAAGCCGCACAAGAAGCCATTGCTGATGCGCAGATTGATGCCGAAGACTTGGATTATATTATTTATGCGAGCAACTTTGGCGAGGTCAGCAATAGCGGCGTGTCTGATTTTATGCCCAATATGGCGGCAAGGCTCAAGCATAAACTCAAGATTAAAAGCTTAACCTGCACCACTTATGATATGATCTTTGGTTGCCCAGGTTGGGTAGAAGCGTTGATTTTGGCAGATACGCTCATCAAGGCAGGGAAAGCCCGACTTATTTTAGTGGTGGGCGGCGAAACGCTCAGCCGTGTAACCGACCCTTATGACCGCAACAAAATGATTTTTGCCGATGGCGCTGGTGCCGTAGTGGTTAGAGCCACCGAAGAGCAAAAAGGCGTAATAGCGGATAACACACTGTGTTTCAATGGTGATGAAATTTGCTATTTAGAAAATGGACCATCGCTCAACCCTGAGTATCCGCAAGGCAAAAATTTTATCCGAATGCGTGGGCGCAAAATCTACGAATTTGCCCTAAAATATGTCCCAGATGCCATTAAAGCTACCATTGACAAGGCAGGACTAAGCATTGAGGATATTGATAAAATCCTGATTCATCAAGCCAATGCCAAAATGGATCACGCAATGATTTCGCGTTTGTATAGGCTCTATGGCATTAAACAATATGATGAATTTGTAGCACCAATGACGGTTCAAAAATTCGGAAACTCCTCTGTGGCAACCATTCCTACGATGTATAATCTCATTAGAAAAGGCAAAATGGAAGGGCACACTTTTAAGGAGGGTGGCTATGTGGTCTTCGCTTCTGTGGGGGCGGGGATGAACATCAATGCCGTGGTTTATAAGCATTAAATAAAACTTAACTTAAAAGATAAAAAGATGATGCTTCAAACCTAATGGAGCATCATTTTTTAGTTATATAGATAGAATAATATCAATTTCTTTGATAATTTAAACAATGAAAAAGACTATAATTAGCATCGTTTTAGTGGTGATGAACGCTGGAATCATAATGGGGCAAACCTCCAAAAAAACAACCACAGAAACGAAAAAAGATAAAACCGAAGCCAAGAAAGACAGCGTAGACCGCCCATCATCTAAAATTGTGGCTTATGAAAAACTCTTGAAAGGCGCCATAACCAAAAAAGGTTTGTTCACGGTACATCAGAAGGAGGATAAAATTTATTTTGAAATTCCCAATCAACTTTTGGGACAAGATCTTCTCATCGTGAATAAAATCTCCTCTGTGCCTGCGCCCATCAACAATGCGGGCATTAACAAGGGAATGAACTACGAAAACAAAATCATTAGATTTTACAAAGACCTTCGGAATAAAAAGGTGTGGGTGAAAACCTTTGACCCGCAGATTCACGCTAATGAGCAGGATAATATTTACCATTCGGTTAAGGACAACTACGGCGAGTCCATTATCCAAGGTTTTGATATTAAAGCCTATGGCACAGACTCTACCGCAGTGGTGCAGGTAAATGATGTTTTTAACGGCAACGCTAAGAGTTTCAACAACCTTTTTGATAATATCGGTATGGGTGGCAGCGTGCGCACCAAAGATTCTTATATTGATCAAGTCAAGGCGTTTCCGAAAAATATCGTGGTTAAAGCTACCCTTACCACCCAAGTGGCAGAGGGCAAAACTTCCAACGAAAAAGCAGACCTCACCGTGGGCACAACCACCAATATTGTACTCTTGCCAGAGCCGATGGTAGGGCGATTTTCAGATGATAGAGTGGGCTATTTTACGGTGCCTAAGCAGTATTTTAACGACCAACAGCAGAAGGTAGAGCAGAGAGAACTCATCACCAGATGGCGGTTAGAGCCCAAGCCTGAGGAGGTGCAAAAATACTTGAATGGCGTGTTGGTAGAGCCTCAAAAACCGATTGTTTATTATATAGACCCTGCCACGCCGAAACAATGGCAACAGTCTATTATAGAGGGCGTGAAAGACTGGAATAAAGCATTTGAAAAAGCAGGATTTAAGAATGTGATCACTGCCCAACTTCCAGACCCTAATGATAAAGAATTTGATGCCGATGATGTTCGGTATTCTGTGATCACTTATGCCGCTTCTTCTATGGCGAATGCTTTGGGACCCTCTGTGGTAGACCCACGAACTGGAGAAATCTTGGAAGCCGATATTATCTGGTGGCATAATGTGATGAAATTGCTCCACACTTGGATGAGGGTGCAAACGGGCATCATAGATCCAGAAGCCCGAGGCAATGTATTCCCAGAGGCTAAGATGGCGCACGCCATTCGCTTTGTATCCTCGCATGAGGTGGGGCATACCTTTGGGCTCAAGCACAATATGGGTGCCTCTCACGCCTTTTCGGTTGAGGAGTTGCGCTCGCCGCAATTTACGGAGAATATGGGCGGCACGGCACCTTCTATTATGGACTATGCAAGGTTCAATTATATTGCACAAGAAGGCGATGGCGTGAAGCAAATCACTCCTAAAATAGGGACATACGATGAGTTCGCAATTGATTGGGGCTACCGCTGGACAGGTGCTAAAACGCCGCAAGAGGAACGCACAAAAACCAACCAATGGATTGAACGGCACCAAGGCGACCCGCTCTATTTCTATGGTGAGCAACAACGAGAAATCATAGACCCTCGTGCCCAAGCCGAAGATTTAGGCGATGATGCGATGAAGGCTGGAGAATACGGTATCATCAATTTGAAAAAAACAATGCCCAACATTATAGCGTGGAGCACTCAAACTGGCGAAAATTATGATGAAGCTAAGGAATTTTATAACCAAATTATCAACCAGTGGTATCGCTATAACAGCCATGTTTTAGCCAATGTAGGCGGCATTTACCTGACGCCAACGGTCAAAGGTGCTACGGCTAAAGCCTACGAAGCCGTGCCATACGAGATTCAAAAGGAAGCTTTGGCTTTCCTTAAAAAACACATCCTCACGCTGCCAGAATGGTTGTTTTTGTCGCCTATCAATGCTCAGATTAGACCCGCCAAAAACACACCGAAAGGCTTGGTAGATCAATCGGTTTATAATGTATTTCGGGAGAAGCAAGCCGCCATTTTATATGGCTTGATGAACGATAACCGCCTATTGAGAATTTTGGAATTTGAGTTTTTAAAACCTCATCATTCATCGGAAAAGATAATGACGGTAACCGATTTGTTTGATGATTTAAGACAGTTTATCTTCAAAAAAACGATGAAGAAACAGCGTTTGGAACTTGCAGAGAGAATGACGCAGAAAAACTACATTGATGCCCTAATTATAGACACCCAAAAAGTCTACGAAAAAACAGAAAAACAACTGGGAACGCACCTGCCGATGCTTTGTGACTACGCAGCAGCGCCGCAAGAAGCCCATCAGGACACGCATTTAGAGTTTTATTTTGATGGAATGAAGCGCCTGTCCGAAGTCGGTTCTGCTAAGCGTGCCGAGCTTATCAAGGTGCGGAATATCATCGCTAAAGCCCTTGGTAGCGGTGATGAGGCAACCCAAAACCATTACCAAGATATGCTCATTAGGCTTAATAAAGCCCTTAATACCGTTGAAAATAATTAAAAATAAATTGATATGAAAACAAGACTATTGCTGAGTCTTTTGCCGGGTGTGTTCTTTGCCCAGCAAAGCCCCAAAGATACCTTAGGAAGAGAGAAAAAGATAGATGAAGTGGTGCTCACGGGGTTTCAGAAAATTGAAAAAAGTAAACTGACCTCCTCGGTTTCTGTGGTTAAAATGAAAAGCATAGAACAGAAAGCCACCGCCTCTGTAGACCAGATGCTCCAAGGAAAAGTGGCAGGGGTGATGGTCAATCCGTCCTCTGGCGCTCCTGGGCAAATCGCACCGATTAGAATTAGAGGTACCGCCTCTCTGTCTGGACCTACCAATCCGCTTTGGGTGTTAGATGGAATGCCTTTGGAGGGCAACCAAGCGCCAGATTATCAAATTGGGCAAGACATCAATTTGTTGAGAAATTACTCTATCGCTGGGGTTAATCCAGAGGATATAGAAGACATCACGATTCTTAAAGATGCTTCGGCTACAGCAATATATGGCGCTCAAGCAGCAAACGGTGTGATTCTCATCACCACGAAAAGCGGTAAAAACGGTAAGATGAACATTAACTTTTCATCTAACACTTTTGTGAATCTTCGCCCTGATTTTGCTCGGCTCAACCTGATGAACGCCACGGAAAAAGTGGATTTAGAACTGATGATGGCTGCCCGTGCAGATTTAGATGGCTACAGAAAAAATAACGGCGAGGTTTCCCGAATATTAACCGCTAACCAAGATTGGGATCATTTAAGAAATGGCGGTTTTGCGGCGCTCAGTCCAGCCTCTCAACAGCAAATTAACCAACTGAAAAATACCAATACCCAGTGGGGCAACTGGCTGTATAGAGACGCCATCAATCAGCAGCACGCGCTGAGCCTTTCTGGCGGAACAGGGCAGTATAATTACTATGCCTCGTTGGGGTATTATGATGAGCAATCCACGGTGATTGGTGCTGGCTTCAACCGCTTTAACCTCACGCTGAAAAACCATTATAAAATCAATGATCAACTGAATATCGGCTTGTCTTTATTCGGTGTTTCCACTAAGCAAACCTCGTTTTTATCAGACTCTGGGAGCTTTACCACACCCACTTATTATTCCCGAACGGCTAATCCTTATTTAGCACCGAGAGATGCCCAAGGGAATTATATTTACGATGAAGACATCAACTATATAGAGCGTGCTAATGGCGATGAGGTGCGCATTCCGTATAACTTTATAGAAGAGAGAGAAAACACGCGCTATACGATGCTCAACCGCAACCTGAGAGCCATTTTAGATGTGAATTACAAGGTGTTGAAACATTTAGAATTCCGCTCGCAATTGGGCGTATCTGTGGGGCATACCAAAACGGAACGCTATGCCTCTGAGGAAACTTATTTTATGAGAAAGCGCATAGAGAACGCTTATCTCTATTCTACGCAAGCCTCGTTTTTGCCGAAAGGTGGCTATTTGCAAACCATCAATTCTGATGATTGGGATTATAACTTCAAGAATATTTTAGAGTACACGCCACGCTGGGGCAAGCACGATGTGGCTGCTTTGGTGGGCTCCGAAATTAGACGCACGCAATATACCGATGTGATGAGCCAAATGTACGGCTACAACGCTCGCAATAAAACCTCGGTGGCGTTTGATATTCCAGATAGCCAGTCGGATAGTGACCTCTACATTCCGAACCGAGACACGAAGGTAGAGAACGCCTATGCCTCGTTTTTTGGAACGCTGTCCTATACTTATGACCGCCGCTATACGCTATTCGGCAGTGTGCGGTATGATGGCACCAACTTCTTCGGTGCAGATACCAATAAACGCTGGAACCCCATTTGGGCAGCTTCTGCCGCTTGGAATGTAAAGAATGAAGCTTTCCTAAAAGATAATGCCACGGTGAGCCGCCTAAAAATCAGGGCTTCCTATGGGTTGCAGGGCAATATTGATAGAAATACCAGCCCTTATTATACTGGGAAATACAAAAACACCAAGATTTTAAATATTAAAGAAAATACCATCAATAACGATGGTGCGCCTAATCCTTTGCTAAGGTGGGAGAAGACCATTACCAAAGATATAGGTTTAGATTTGGGGCTTTGGTCTAACCGTGTTAATATCAGTTTAGACTGGTACGAAAGACAAGGCAAGGACATCATCGGTACTAAGGATTTACCTTTAGAAACGGGCTTCTCTTTGTCTAATATCAACTGGGCGAGCCTTACCAACCGAGGTTTTGAGTTGGGCATCAGCACCACGAATATAGACCATAAAAACTTTAAATGGAGCACCACTTTTAACATCGCTACCAACCAGAGCAATATTGACCAAGTGAATGATGGGCGCTTTGTCTTCCTGCCATCTGGGCAAGGCTATCCTGTGAATGCCGTGTTTGGGATTAGAACGGCAGGCTTAGATGCCAACGGACTGCCACAATTCTATAATGCCAATGGCGAGGTGGTTTCGGCGGTAGATTTTTATAAAATATCGGACCCTTGGGGCATCGGCTTTGTGCAGTCGGAATACAGTAGTGATGAGTTCAGGCAACTCTTTACCTACATAGGCGACCGCGACCCTAAGTACTACGGCGGGATTACCAATTATTTTAATTTAGGACCTTGGGATTTAACCGTTGCCGCCTCGTTTAACATCAAACAGATGATGGTGGGCAAGCCGCCGTATAACTTCACCGCGGTGGATAGAGGGCTCAACGGTTCTAATGCCGTTTTAAAAGCGTGGACACCAGCCCAACCGAATACCGACCTCCCAAGGCTCATCGGTAATGATACCGTGCCAGGGCAAGAGGTGGTGTATGGCTGGTTCTCCAACTGGGATGCCTCGGGGTCTTACCAATATTTTGACCTTTGGATGAAGGAGATGAGCTACCTCCGCATCAACTCGATAAAGTTGGGGTATACGCTCCCTACCAACTTGCTGAAATCCACAGGGATTAAGTCGCTAAGGCTATCCTTAGAAGGGCGAAACCTCTTCGTTTTTGGTAAGGACTATACAGGCTATTTTGACCCAGAAACCTACGGAAATATTTATGCACAACCCATCCAGAAAGCCGTTGTTTTTGGGCTTAATGTAGGATTTTAATTCACTCACTTTAAATTTTGAAACCAATGAAATCAAGAATAATAAAACCCCTATTACTCATTGCCGCACTTTCCGCAGGAGTGACCTCTTGCGAGCGCTATTTAGACATCACGCCAACGGGCAGAGTGGTGCCACAGACCGAGGAAGATTTTAGAGCCTTGCTCACCCGTGCCTACCAACAATATCCGCAGCACAAAGCCTTGCTCAACTTAAAAACCGATGAGGTGAAAGCGGGCAATTCTTCGGAAAGCCTAAAAGCCATCTACACTTGGAGCGAGGCTAATGCGACTTCCGAGTCCATCAATATGCCCTATGCCTCTTTCTACGAGGTGATTTTCAACACCAACTACATCATCAAAAACTTAAAGGTGTATAATGCTAAAAACGCCGTAACAGACCAGATTTTAGGCGAAGCATTGGCGCTAAGAGCCTACACTTATTTTCAACTTTTGGGAATTTATGCCCCAGCGGTTCAGCCTCAAAATGGTGCCGAATTAGCCGTACCATTGGTAACGGATATCAATCTGGAAGGCAGTTTCCCAAGAGCGACTTTGGCGGAAGTCTACCAGCAGATATGGGCGGACCTCAACCAAGCCGAAGGGCTATTGCAACAAGAAAAGTATGAGGCAGGCTACAATTACCGCTTTACCACCACGGCGCTGCACGCCTTTAAAGCCCGCCTACACCAGCATCGGCAAGAGTGGGCGCAAGCGCTGGCAGAGGCAGAGAAAGTCTTGGCGGTTAATGCCGAGTTGGAGGACTTCAACCAGTTCACAGTTTTGCCCAGCCATTACCAATCTAAGGAATCTATTATGAATTTAGATTTGGCGGTCAATGCCACCACCTCTCGCTTTTCAAGGGTGAGTGATGAACACTTGGCGCTCTTTGACCAAAATAACGATTTGCGCTTTGCACACTATTTTAAGAAAAACGGCAATGCTTGGCAAACCACTAAATATAAAGACAACGACTATAAATGTAGCTTCCGTGTGGCAGATCTATTATTGATAAAAGCCGAGGCAGAGGCGCATTTAGGGCAAGAAGCGGCATCTAAAAGCACGCTAATCCAACTGGCAGAAAAGCGGTACAACGCCATAGGCTTGCAGGCTTTTAAGGCGAAAATCAATGCATTATCGGGCGCAGATTACCTGCAAGAACTTTGGAACGAAAGGGCACGCGAACTTTCTTTTGAAGGTCTTCGTTGGGGCGATTTAAGGCGCACCACCCAACCTGAAATTACCCATATTTTTGATGGGCAAACCTATAAACTTTCCGCCCAAGATGCACGCTACACCACGCCTTTCCCTAAAGAAGCAAGGCTCAAAAACCCACAGTTGTAGGCTTTTGTGGAGGAAATAGCGCGGCTTAATATCGGTTGAATGTGCTCTTCGTGAGAACCGCCCACCGAGAGGGTGCATTCCTCAATGCAGCGCCATTCTCCATCTTATAGTGATAAAAAAAATTTCTATGCTTATCGGATTTTTTTCTATAAGCATAGAAATTTTTTTTATAAGCATCGGATTTCTGTTCCATAGGCATAGCCTTTTTATTTAATAGGCATAGCTTTTTTATGCCGTGCGGAAAGGGGAGGGGGCGAGCGCTGATCCTCATCTGTGATTAAGCCAGTCCAAAGGGTAAAAAAGTGTGATGAGGGAGAAATTTAAAATCGTTTTAAATGAGGTTTAAAACAGACAAAAGAAGATGAGGTTAATGTTTTTTTATTACCTTTGCTTCACAAAAAATAAAGAAATGAATTTGATTATTAGACTTTTAGTTACGGCAGTATCTGCCTTTTTGTTGCAAAAAGTAATGAGCGGCGTTCACATTGATGATTTTGGTACTGCTATCTTGTTTGCTTTGGTATTAGGGATTTTCAACATTTTTGTGAAGCCCCTATTAGAGATGATCGGCTTACCGCTGACTATCCTCACGCTGGGGCTATTCTCTTTGGTGATCAACGCTGGCGTTATCCTTATGGTAGACTATTTTGTTGATGGAATGAGCATTGATAGTTTCTGGTGGGCATTAGGCTTTAGCATTTTGCTGTCTTTTGTAACCTCCTTGCTCAATAGCCTTCTCCTCAGAGACTAAATTTTTAAAGAAAACCACTAAAAAAATAAACCGCCTAATCAAAGGCGGTTTTTTTGTTGAATGTATAGGTTGGCTTTTCCTCTCCTTATAAAAAATGTTTAAAAACCAACCATTTGGTTTGGTAGTAATTTCGTTTTTGATGTGGAGCGCGGCGGCGCCAAGTTTCGGGGGCTTGGGCATAGAATGCAAAATGCGCCCTAACCACCGCCCACAGATGGGGTAAACCATTTTTTAAACCAAAATAAATCCCAGCAATGCCATCTAAACAAAGCCTAAAAAAGATAAGCCATAACAGATGTTTAGGTAAGTTTTTGAGCAACATTGAGAGATTATTTCTAATATTGAGGTAAGTTTTTTGCGGATTTTGTTTATTTAAAGTACCGCCTCCCACATGGTAAACGGTAGAAAACCCAGTGTAATAAATTTTTCGTCCTTGGTTCCTCAGTCGCCAGCAAAGGTCTATCTCTTCCTGATGGGCAAAAAAGCGCTCATCAAAACCGCCACAACGCCAAAAATCTTCCCGTCTGATGAAGAGGCAACAGCCTGAAGACCAGGATATTTCTTGCTCATCATCATATTGTCCGTGGTCTTTTTCCAATTGTTCAAAAATCCGACCTCGGCAGTATGGATAGCCTAAATTATCGATAAGTCCGCCCGCTGCCCCTGCAAATTCAAAATAGCCTTCTTGGTTAAAATCTCGGATTTTAGGTTGCACTGCCGCAATGGTTTCATCACGATTAAAGAGGCGAAGGACAGGGGAAAGCCAGCCTTCGGTTACCTCTACATCAGAGTTCAGCAAGCAATAGAGTTCGGCAGAGATGTGCTTTAAGCCCTCGTTATAGCCTCCTGCAAAGCCTTGGTTGGTTTCATTCCTGATGATGCGAACTTCGGGGAAATTTGTGGTCAAAAACGCAATGGAATCATCGGTAGAGGCGTTGTCTATCACATAAATTTCGGCATTTGGAGAGTGTTTGATGACATTCGGAAGAAACCGCTTGAGCCAATGTTTGCCGTTCCAATTGAGAATAGCGATAGCGAGGTTCATAGGATGCAGATTTTAGGGTTTTATGAGGTTTTATTTTTTTAAAGCGTGTTGATATTTCCAGCGTCTATGGCTCCACAACCAGTTGTCAGGGTGCTTTCGGATGGTGTTTTCTAACAATTGATGAAAGCGATTAACCACTTCGTAAGTTTCAAATTTCTCTCCATTTTTAGGGTAAATTCTGTGGTAATTCACTTGGTAGTAGCCTCTTTTAACTTTCTTCATTTCGCAATAAATAAAGATGAGATCCATTTTGGTGGAGAGCTTGTCGTAGCCGATAAAGGTAGGTGTATCTTGGTTGAGAAATTTAAGCCCATAGTGGATTTCCGAAATATGCGGTGACTGGTCAGCCACAAACATATAGATAGAATTGCCATCGTTCGGCGTTTTGAGCATTTGACGGATCACCTGTCCTGCCTCCAGCGGTGTATTCCCAAAGCGCCCACGCACCAACTTAATTTTTTCTTCCCAAAATTGATTTTGAATTTTACGATAAACAGGGTAGGAATGTTGCTGAGGAACTACCGTTGCCAAAGCGTTAAACCATTCCCAATTGAACACATGCCCAGAGAGGAGAATGACATTTTTGCCCTCTTGTTTGGCTTGGTGGAACCAATGTTGGTTAAGGTGCTGCACCCGAACGCGAAGTTCCGTTTCCGAAATGGTAAAAGCCTTCAGCGTTTCCACAAGATAGTCCGAAAAATCACGATAAAATTGTTTTGCAATAGCGTTGATTTCCGCTGATGACCGCTCTGGGAAGGCATTACTGAGATTTTCTAAAACCACTTTTTTTCTATAGCCTAAAATAAAATAAAGCAACACAAAAATGACATCAGCAAAGAGATAGAGCACCCGCAGTGGCAGTTTTGATATTAAAATGAGAATAGAAAATAAAATACGATTCAAAATAAAATAATTTTTCGGCAGCAAATTTACAAATTGTAAACTATTTAACATCTCTAAAATTTAATTATCTTTGGGCTCTAATCTTAAAAATTTCAAGACAATGAAAAAATCCATTTTGATATTAGGCGGTTTATTATTCGCTAACTTGGCACTTTATTCTTGCCAAAGTAAAACAGAAACGGCACCTGCCACCACGCAAGATTCTATAGCGCTGAAAAAACAAAAAGCCGCAGAGGAAAGAGCGCGCTTAGAAAAGCCTTACCACCCTGAGGAAGATGCAGAGGCGAAGCTTCAAGAATTGGTAAAACAAGCCCAAAAGGAGCATAAAAATATTATGATACAAGCGGGCGGCAACTGGTGCATTTGGTGTTTAAGGTTCAATGATTTTGTGAAGAAAACACCAGAACTTCAGTCTATTGTAGATGAAAACTACTTGTACTATCACCTCAACTATTCCAAAGAAAATAAGAACGAAGCCATTTTTGCTCGTTTTGACAACCCAGGGGCTAAATATGGCTATCCTGTTTTCATCGTTTTAGATGAAAATGGCAAAATGCTCCACATTCAAGACAGTGCTGTTTTAGAAGATGGCAAAGGTTATGGCGTGGAGAAAGTTAAGACATTTTTCAACCAATGGAAGCCTAAAAAATAAGGCAACAATTAGAATTTTTTCTTTCTAAAAAAGATAAAGGTCGCGAGGACAATGGCTGCCATCACCGCAAGTGTGATAAAGTACCCCAACGGATGGTGGAGCTCTGGCATAAACTCAAAATTCATCCCATAAAGCCCTGCAATAAAGGTAATAGGGAGAAAATACACCGAGTAAATGGCTAAGAGTTTCATCACTTGGTTGGCTTTTTGGTCAGAAAGTGCAATATACATAGAGATCAGGTTGGTAATCTGCGAGTTGAGGTGGTCAAAATCTGCCATCACATCTTTCTGTTTGTCAATTAAATCTGCAATCTCTATATCTTTGAGGTTGAGGTATTTAAAGGCATTGATCCAATCTGAAGACATACTGAGCACGCGCGTGTTGAGTCCTGCCTTGCGCTTGATTTTGTAGAGCTTTTTAATCGGGTTATAGTTGGGATTATTCTGTAAAAAAATCTCGTTTTCTATCTTATCCACAATTTCTACCAGCCGTTTACTCTCATCATCAAAAGATTTCATCACCTTTAGCCCAAGGATCAAAGCGAGCTGGTCTGCCGTGGTGTTTTGAAACTGATAAAGATGATCTTTAATGCGGTTGATGAGCTCTTTCGTACTATTATTATCCGCTCTGTGGATGGTGATGAGCGTTGTTCCCACGATGAAAATCCCGAGTTTGGTGCTGATATCGTTCACGCCGTTAAGATTTTTCCGTTGCAACTCTATATTCTCCCGAGTGAGGAAGAATTTAACCCCGTCTACTTGTTCAAATTTAGGGAGATGGCTGGGGTCTATGGCATCTTCTAAGTGGAGCTTATTGATTTTATAAGTTTGGTGTAAATATTCCAAATCCTCTCTATCAGGGGATTTTACATCAATCCATTCACAAAAAGGGTTGCTGAAAATAAGTGCTCTTGCCATCTTGCAAAAATAGAAAAAATATCATTTCTAAAACACCTATTCATCAGATTGGCGTTTTATTTTGGGAGATAAATAAGGAAAGTCTTATTTTTGCAGCCTAATTTTTTTGATATGCCAAAAACGATAATCAAAGGAATGGGCTACTATGTCCCAGACCATGTGGTAACCAATGATGATTTATCCCAGCGGATGAACACCAGTGATGAATGGATTACCGAACGCACAGGAATTAAGGAAAGACGCCACCGCAAAAATAAAATAGACGCCGAAGAAACCACGGCATATTTAGGCTACCAAGCTGCTACAAAAGCCCTTGACAAAGCGCAACTTACCGCTAAAGATATAGATTACATCATCTTTGCCACGCTGTCGCCAGATTATTTTTTCCCTGGTTGTGGGGTGATATTGCAAGAGATGTTAGGTTGCGATACCGTTGGCGCCTTAGATGTCCGCAACCAATGTTCGGGCTTTGTGTATGCTATGAGCGTGGCAGATGCCTTTATTAAAGCGGGTGTTTACAAAAACATCCTTGTGGTAGGCGCCGAAATTCATTCTTTTGGATTGGATTTTTCAGATGAAGGGCGTAATGTTTCTGTAATCTTTGGTGATGGTGCAGGGGCAATGGTCTTATCCGCTACCGAAGATGAAAACGCAGGTAATATTTTAGCCGTAAATATGCACTCCGAAGGGAAATACGCCGAAGAATTAGCCGTGAAATTCCCAGGAACGAAATACGGCTGGAGCGATAGACTTCTCACAGAGCCAGAAGCCATTACCAAGAAAGAACTTTACCCTTATATGAATGGTAATTTTGTCTTCAAACACGCCGTTACGCGCTTTCCAGAAAGTATTTTGGAGGCTTTAAATAAAGCGGGCAAAACCATAGAAGATTTAGATATGCTGATTCCGCACCAAGCCAACATCAGGATTGCGCAATATGTACAGCAATTGCTCAAACTACCAGAGGACAAAGTCTTCATCAATATCCAAAAATATGGCAACACCACGGCGGCATCTATTCCAATTGCCCTCTGCGAAGCCATAGAAGAAGGCAAGGTAAAACGCGGCGATTTGGTCTGTTTATCTGCCTTTGGCAGCGGCTTCACTTGGGGAAGCGTGTTGTTTGAGTATTAGGAATAGGAATTTTATCAACTCTATTTTAAGGACAAATTGAAAATATATTATTCCTATAGATTTTTCAATTTTAAGTTATGATAGAACGACAATAATTGACGAAGCCTCAGCGTACGCTGAGGCTTCTATTGTTGCGGTGCATCAAGCCAACACCACACGCTAAAATTATTTTAGAATATAGCGGTTCACTAAATCTTGAGCTTCTTTGGTTTGGTTGGGCTCTAATTTCATCAGAGGACCGTAGAGGTGCACATCTTTAGTTTTAGGCTGTGTGTAGAGGTCTTTTTTCTGGTCTAATCTGGTTTGCCACGCTTGGCGTACGGCAGCCCACAGTGGAGCATATTCCTTCCAGAATTTTTGTGCAGGCAGGCAGCGGGCATCATCTACTTTGGTGTATTTTTCCTTTCCAATTTCTTCCGCGATGATGGTATCAGGCTTGCCGTCTTCTCTTAAAATTTTAGTATTGTCTTGAAAATGAAGCCAGCCCCAAGGCATAATTTCTTGTCTGTTGGTACGGTTCAGTACATTATAATCTTTCCTTGTGGTGTACTCTCGGCGGGGTAGTGGCGCATCAGCATTGGCTTCCCAGTAGTTTTTGCCATCGGCGTGTATCCAAGTTCCAGAAGCCGAATAGCGTGGCGCATCATCAACTTGATAAACCACTTGCGTCCATTGTCCCTTTACGGCATCTGCAGGTAAAGATTGGAATTTCCAATGGTTTTCTTTGTCAAAGGTATAAAAATCAGTGTTTTGATAGAGCCAATCTTGTCGCCAGTGTTTGACTATGGCATCTTTACCTTCGCCCTCTGGATTAACGACAAGAATGTGCTGTAGCACAACTTTGCCAGGTTTTTCATCCGCAACGGTAATCCATTCTAACGCACGAGAGTGATAGCTGTCCGTTTTTTCGTAGTCTTTGTTAGGGGAGAAAGTTTCTGCAAAGTTGAAGGATACCTTGTAGCACCCCGTCATCGCCTTGATGGCGTTCACATCTTCTTGTTTTTGAGCGTAGGATAAACCGCAAGCGAGGAATAGCCCCAGCGCTAATTTCTTTTGAGCTAAAATAGTATTAAACATAGTTTGATAATTTTTCGTTGCAAACTTAATTAAAATTATTCTAAATAAAAACTGACAAATATCATTAAAACTTATTTAGAATGTTTAAAAATAATAATTTACTTTTGCCTCGTTCTTATTCTTAATGATGAAGATAAGAGAAAGAAAATGAGCGGATCAGCTTATAAAACTATCAATCCGAGATGTTGTAAATGCAAGATTATGAAGAAGCCTAATGCTACCATAGCCGTTGTATTTTTGTTGCCCTCTTTGGTTTGGGGGCAGTTTAAAAAAGATACGATTAAAGAGATAGAGCCTGTTGTGATCTCGGGCAATACCTTTGAGCAAAAGGCTTCCGAAGTGCCCATTCCGATTCGGATTATCGACAAAAAACAAATCCAACAATCAGGGAGCAGGCGGCTGAGCCAAGTGCTTTTGGAGCAAACAGGCTTGGTGATTACGCATAATCACGGCACAGGCGTTCAAATCCAAGGGATGGGCGCCGAGTATGCCCTAATTTTAGTGAACGGAATGCCGCTTTTGGGCAGAATGGCAGGGACTTTAGACCTATCCCGAATTACCGTGAATGACATCCAACGCATTGAGGTGATTAAAGGTCCGAGTTCCTCGCTGTATGGCTCTGATGCTTTGGCTGGCGTGATCAACATTATTACCCAAGAGCCTAAAACCACGCAGGGAAGTTTGAGTATTAAAGGCGAAACCAATACCACGCTGGACATCAGCGGCAACCTGAGTTGGGTGAAAAACCGCCTTTCCGCCGAGTTTTCTGCCAATAGATATTCATCGGAAGGCTATGGTTTTCAAGATGATGAATATGCCAAAACCGTGAATCCCTTTGAAACTTATACCTATGCCACCAAATGGACTTATACCTTTAACCCCAAGTGGAAAATGCAAGTCTATGGGCGTTGGTACAATGAGAAAATAGATACAAAATCTCGCTATCAGGGCGAAAAAATAACGGGCACCTCTAACACGGTGGATTATAATATCGCACCCACGCTCACTTGGCAGCCATCGGAGAAGGTAACCTCTGTGCTAAGACTCTACCACACAGGGTTTCAGAATAATAGTGAACTTCGGTTTTTGTCCGACCAAAGCCTTTTTGATGATACTTTCTACCGTGAGCATTACCACAAAGCCGAAAATTTTACCGAACTGAAATGGATGCCTCAACTGCAAACCACTTTTGGCGCAGGGGTAATCTGGCAAGACATCGCGGCAACAAGGTATGATGATACCAAACACGCTACGCAATATTATGCATTGGCTCAGGCTTCTATCAAACCAATGGAGCGTTGGACTGTTTTGGCAGGGTTCCGCTGGGATAGCAATAGCATTTTTGGTTCGCAGTTTAACCCTAAACTCTCCACCGATTTTAAATTCTCCAAAACCATCACGCTAAGGACATCGGTGGGCAGAGGTTTTAAGGCACCAGATTTCCGCCAACTGTACCTTAATTTTACCAATAGTTTGGTGGGATATTCGGTGTTGGGAACACAAGAGGTGCAAACGATGATGGCAAAAATGCAGCAACAAGGGCTGATTAGTCAAGTGCTGATTTCTCCAGAGCACATTGCAGATTTAAAGGCGGAGAGCTCTTGGGCGTGGAATTTCGGTGGTGATGTTAAACCGATAAAAAACTTGAAAATCAACCTCAATATTTTTAGAAATCAGATTAAAAATTTAATCAATACCGCGGCAATTGCCAGAAAAACCAATGGTCAAAATGTGTTCTCTTATCGTAACCTTGACCGCGTGTTTACCCAAGGTATAGAGGCGGAACTAAGTTGGCAAATAGCGCCTTACCTTAACTTTTCAGGCGGTTACCAATACCTTGAAGCCAAAGATGAAACGGTATTAGAAAAAATTAAAAATGGCACCATCAGTAGCGGCGAGAATGATGCTGGCGTGCTCATCAAGCTCAAGCCTCACCATTATTTTGGAATTATAGGTCGTAGCAAACATACCTTTAATGCTAAAATTTTCTATCAAGACCAAAATGGCTGGCTGGCAAATGTCCGCACCATCTACCGAGGGCGTTATGGCTTTGCGGATTTAGATGGCAATGGCATCATCAATAATAAAAAGGAAACGGCGCCAGGGTATGTTCTGATGAATACCTCGGTGGGGAAAACTTGGCAACGCCGATACACCGTGCAGGTGGGCGTAGATAATGTGCTCAATTATCGAGATGCCTATTACAACCCCGAGTTCTATGGCAGGTTGTGGTGGCTTAATTTCAAAATAGATTTATAAGAGAATATTAACAATTAAAAAAGATTAGCAATGAAAAAAATCCTATTCGGCGTATGTGCAGCTATGGTGCTGTATTCATGCTCAAGCGACAGAGACGAGCCTATTGTAGAAAATCCAGCGGCTACGGTACAAGTCAAAGAAGTGAAAAACCTTAAAGTCCACAGTGCTTATAGCGATGGCGATGCCAAAAACTTTACGCTCTACAGCCTGAAAGAGAACAAACAAGTAGATGATAAAGAACTTGCCACTGCCAAATGGGATATCGGTTTTAACGGCACTACCATTATCGTGAATAGTTATACCAGAAATAAAGATGCCAAAGGTGCTGCAGCGCTTATTGAAAAAGCCTATGAGGAAGTAAAAGAAGCGCCAGAAGATGCTCAAATGAAGATAGACGAGTTGGTAAATGGCAATTATGTTCTCGCTATCCCTACAGGGTCTGGCAAAGGTTGGTACAATTATGATTTTTCTACCCATACCATTACGCCTATCAAAGCGAAAACCATCGTTATTAAAACGGCAGAGGGTAAGTATGCAAAATTGAAAATTGCCAGCTATTATAAAGATGCACCAGAGCAACCAACCAACCCTAAAGATTTAGGCTACTATACCTTTACCTATGCCTACCAAACCAACGGCAGCAAGGTTTTTAGTAAATAAAGTTAATGTGTTATCATAAGAGAAAAACCGCTTCGGCATTGGGCTGAGGTGGTTTTTTATTTTGATGATGAAATTCAAAGGGGTTACTTCCTTTCTTCTTTAAAAATAGGAAAAGAGACTTTGGCTTGCTGTTGAGCCATTTTTTGTTTTAGTTGGTCTAAAAACCGAGTGTAAGCCTCATCTTGCAGAAGAGGGCGGTGCTGTAGTCCATTCAAAATTTTAAAATTCTCTTTGATGAAATCGCGGGTTTCTGGTGCTGCATAAGCCGCCATAAATTGCTCAAAGATATAATCCACAGCTTGTGGCGTGGGGTGGATCATATCCGCCTTGTAGAAACGGTAATCCCTTAGATCATCTACCATAATTTCATAAATGGGGAGGTAGTGGGCGTGGGGCAGCTCGGCAATCACTTGGTGGAGTTGGTTGATGAGTTTCGCTTTGCTCCATTGGTTTTCTATCATGCCTTCTTTGGTGTGTCGCACTGGCGAAATACTGAATAAAATCTGAACATCCTCTGGCGCAATGTTTTGGATACAAGCGATGGTTTCTGCCATAGCGTTTTGGATTTCTGCATCGGAGAGGAGGCGTTTAGAAAACCGTTGTTGGGGGATTTTATGACAGTTGGCTACAGGCTGGCGCGTGGGGAGGTATTCATAAATAAAACTGGTGCCATAAGTGATGATGACCCACTGTGCCTCTTTAAGAAAATGATGTGCCGACTGGATATTCTGGTTGATGTTCTCTAAAACCAAAGTTTCATCTTGGTGGTCAAAACTGGTGTGATGGTCTAACGAGAGGTAGCGCCCATTTTCAAAAATCAAATCAGAGGCGGTGTAGTGGTGGTTGGCGGTAATCCGTTGCATCGCTTGGTGGATAGAATACGGATTAAAAATAGTGCCGAAGGGGTTGTGCAAAGTCCGCAATTGCCCATCAGAAAGCCGTTGGCTCATCTCGGAAGCAAAACAAGAGCCGATAGAAAACACTTGATGCTCTACCTTAATGCGCTGTGCCGTGGTCGCCACGATGTTCACTTCCGTTCTGAGTTTCATCTTGATGCTGTTATCCTATGCTTCGCCCTGTGATTCTCTTTCTTTGGAGGGATACATATTTATAACTCTCCACATTTTTTAAATAATTGGTCAGCTCTGGGCTACTCATACTGTCTTTGGTGAGGTAGATACGGCCGCCAAATTCTTTAACAATCTGGTCTAAATCAGCCACCAATTTCTTCAGTTTTTTATTCACTTTAAAGTCTAATGCCAGCGTATAGCCCTCAATAGGAAAGGAGTTATAAGCCTCAGGATTGTTCTTGCCAAAGAGCTTGAGCACGGCTAAAAAAGAGCCATTGCCACTATGCGCTATGGTTTCTAAAATCTTGGACATTCCTGCCTTGCCTTGGGCTTTGGGGATCACCATTTGGTATTGAATAAACCCACTTTTGCCGTAGATTTTATTCCAATCTTTAATGGCATCTAAGGGATAGAAAAAGGTTTCATAATCCACAAAGTTCTTCACCATTTTTTTAGATTGTTTTCTATAATAGAGCCAATTAAAAACCTTAACGCTCCACTGGTTGAGCACAAAATTAGGGAAGTAAAACGGTACCGTAGGGCTTAGTTTGGGTTTTAGTTTTAGTGGGGTTTGAGCTTTCTTTTCAGGGAGTTCCATTTTCAGTGCATGCTCGCCACGCATTAAAATAGAGCGCCCGATGTTTTTCCCTTTTTGTAGGCAGTCTATCCACGCCACGGTGTAAGTCCAATCTTCGCTCTCCTCAAAGAGTTGAAAGATCTCATCTAAATTTTCAGCTTTGATGCTCTCTTGGCGGATGTAGGCGCTATCAATAGTTTTAAGCTTAAATCTGGCGGAGAGGATAATCCCCGTGAGCCCCATACCTCCAATGGTCGCCCAGAACAAATCTGCATTCTCCGTACGAGAGCAGGTAAGGACTTGGGCATTATGGTTGAGGAGCTTAAATTCGGTAACATATTCAGAGAAGCAGCCCTCGGCGTGGTGGTTTTTGCCGTGGACATCAGAGGCTATAGCACCGCCCACACTCACCAACTTGGTGCCTGGCGTTACATAGAGAAAATAGCCCTGTGGCACAATCACTTCTAAAATCTCCGAGAGCAAGACCCCAGATTCACATTCTATAATGCCGTTCAGGCGGTCAAACTCAATGAACTTATTCAGCCTTTTGGTAGAGAAAATAGCCTCCCCAAGCGAGGCATCACCATAGCATCTGCCATTACCTCTGGCAATGAGTTCTGGCTTGCTCAGAACATAGTCTTGGATGCGGTGCAGCTGGTCTTCAGCCACCATTTCTTTCTCCACTACAGGGTAGTTACCCCAGTTAGAAACCTTTTGAATATAATTTTTTTTCATTGTCTTTTTAGATGATTTTGTTTTGGGTACATCGCTTTATTTCGCGTAGATTTGGTAGAGAAAAGCTACCAGCCACAGCACCAAGGTCACTTGGATATAGCGGTCTTTGTACACAATTTTAGTTGGAGATTCCGTTTTGTTATACACCAAAGTCTGTTGCAGATACCTCAGGAAAGCGAACATCACGAAAATAACCGTATAGAACACTCTGGGGTGGAACCGCTCCTGCACCTCTGGGGAGAGGGTAAACATAAGATAACAAACAATAGCGAGGGTACAACTGAGCGAGAGGGTAATATCCGCAAACTGAATGTTGTAGCCATCCAGCGCTTTCCGTGTTTTGCCTGTCAGTTGGGCATTGATGAGCTCCCCACGGCGCTTGCCTATCGCCAATACTAAGGCTAAAACAAAGGTCAGGAGAATTGCCCATTGGGTAATGATAAGCCCCGTAATATAGCCCCCAGCCAAGACCCTGAGTACAAAACCGATGGCAATAATGGTAATATCAATAATCGCGATGTGTTTCAACTTAAAAGTATAAGCGAGGTTCATCACGAAATAAGTTAAAATAATGGTGGCAAACTGAAACATCGTGCCAATTTGAGCATAAAATCCAGAGCTTATTCCTACCAAAACGCAGAGCATCAGAACCCCTAACAATACCTTTGCCGAGGTTTTAGAAATGGCACCACTGGCAAGCGGACGGTGTTTCTTTTCAGGATGTTTCCTATCGGAAGCGATGTCCATATAATCATTGATGATGTAGATGCTACTGGCGGTAAGGGAGAAGATGATAAACGCTACGCAACTAAGAGAAAATAAGTGTAGGTTAAGAATTTGACCAGAGAAAAATAGCGGCACAAAAACGAATAGATTTTTTACCCATTGTTCTACTCGCATCAGTTTTAGATAGTTCTTCATACGCTGAATTTGAAGCCACAAAAATAAGCATAAAAATAAAAATACACACGATAACAGCGGGTTTAATTGTGATGAGGTTCGTTTTATCTCGAACTGTGGTGCCGAACAGTTTTGCGTTTATGATCTTCACTTCCTTCCGAAGGGGTCGTGTATCCCTTTTTTAGAGGTCGTTACCCCCTTCTGAAGGGGTCGGATACCCCTTCTTTAATGGTCGTTGCCCCCTTCCGAAGGGGTCGTATATCCCTTCTTTAATGGTTGTTACCCCCTTCTGAAGGGGTCGGATACCCCTTCTTTAATGGTCGTTGCCCCCTTCTGAAGGGGTCAGATACCCCTTCTTTAATGGTCGTTACCCCCTTCCGAAGGGGTCGTGTATCCCTTCTTTAATGGTCATTACCCCCTTCCGAAGGGGTTGTATATCCCTTCTTTAATGGTCGTTGCCCCCTTCTGAAGGGGTCAGATACCCCTTCTTTAATGGTCGTTACCCCCTTCTGAAGGGGTCGGATACCCCTTCTTTAATGGTCGTTACCCCCCTTCTGAAGGGGTCGGATACCCCTTCTTTAATGGTCGTTGCCCCCTTCCGAAGGGGTCGTATATCCCTTCTTTAATGGTCGTTACCCCCTTCCAAAGGGATCAAAGGTATGACCAAAGTATAAGGAACACTGATATCAAGGGAGTGGGCAGGGCTGACTTTCTTCATTTAATGAAATAAAGCCCCACTGCGAACGGTGGGGCTTTGGGCTTTTGGTTGGTTACCAACCTTTGGAATTATAAATTGTTGAGGATAAACTGGGTCATCTTTTGGTAAAGCTGTGGGCGTGTTTTGCCACCATAGATGCCGTGGTTTTTATCAGGATAAGTCATAAATTCAAACGATTTATTCTGTTGGATAAGGGCTTCCGCAAAGACCGCCGAGTTCTGGTAGTGCACATTATCATCAGCGGTACCGTGGATGAGGAGGAAGTTGCCTTTGAGTAAGTGGGCAAATTCCGTTGGTGAGTTGTCATCGTATCCCTTAGGGTTTTCCTGCGGCGTTCTTAGGAAGCGCTCGGTGTAGATGCTGTCATAAAAACGCCAGTTGGTAACAGGGGCTACGGCAATGCCCATTTTGAAAACATCAGCACCTTTGGTCATGGCTAAACTCGCCATATAACCGCCAAAACTCCAGCCGAAAATCCCAATTCTACTGGCATCAATATAAGGCTGTTGCCCCAGCCAACGGGCAGCGGTTATTTGGTCTTCTATCTCGTATTTACCTAAGTTCAGATAGGTAGCTTTTTTGTAAGCGGTACCTTTGTAGCCCGTGCCTCTGCCATCTACGCAAGCCACAATATACCCCTGTTGCACCAAGACATTAAACCAGAGTCCATTGCCGCCATCCCAAGCGTTGCTCACTTGCTGAGAGCCAGGTCCTGAATATTGGAACATCAGGAGTGGGTAGGATTTTTTAGGGTCAAAATCTTTAGGCTTCATGATCCAAGCATTCATCTCATCGCCGTGGGTATTGGGGATAGTAAAGAATTCCTTAGCCACCCACTGGTCGGTTTTTAGCTTCGTGAGGAGGGCATCATTATTTTGTATTTCTTTGATGGTGGTGCCATCGCCAGATTTTAAAATATAGCGGTACGGCATTTTAGCGGTAGAGGTGGTATTGATGAAATACTTAAAATCTGGACTAAAGGTCGCCGCGTTATGCCCTTCGGGGGCAGAGATCAAAGTGGATTGTCCTGTTTTAATATTGATTTTAGAAATCACCCGATTGATGCTGCCTTTTTGCGTGGTCTGCACCAAAACTTCCTGCGTTTCTGGGTGGTAGCCGTAGTAGTCGGTAATTTCCCAATTGCCTTTGGTCACTTGTTTTTTTAACTTCCCCGAGGCATCGTACCAATACAGATGGCGGTGTCCATCTCGCTCCGAAGCCCATAGAAAGCTCTGGTCAGGCAAAAACTCTAAGGTCAGTTGGTCGGTTTCTATCCACGCAGGGTCTTTCTCGGTGAAGCGCTTTTGAGCTTGGTGGGTGGTGGTATTGATGGCGAGTAGATCCACCTGATTCTGGTGGCGGTTAGCGGTTGCGACTAATATTTCTCCATCTCGGTGGGCTTTAAATATTTTGGGAATATAATCATTCTGAAAAGCGGCGAGGTCTACCGCTGCGGTTTGCGCTGTTGGGAGGTGGTAAATCCATAAACTCACCACAGAGTTGGGCTCCCCAGCCTTAGGGTATTTAAATTTGAAATCTTGAGGGTAGAGGGTTTTGCCGTAAATGGGCATATTCATCTCTGGTACTTCGGTTTCATTGGATTTAACGAAGATGAGGGCATCGCTCTTGTAGCTCCATTCGTACTGTCGGGCGTGTCCAAATTCTTCCTCATAAACCCAATCTGCCAAACCATTGAGGATTTTATTTTGGGCGCCATCTTGGGTAACGGTCGTTATTTTTCCAGAGGCTAAGTCTTGGTAATACAAATTATTTTCCGAGATAAAGGCGACTTTGGTGCCATCAGGAGAGAAGAGGGGCTCTTGCACTGGCTGCCCATTAAAAATGCTTGTGGTAGCGCCAGTGGTCAAATCTTTCACTTGGAAAACGCCGAGGAAAGAGTGTCTATAAATGGGGCTGCTGTCCAGCTGTAGCAAGATTTTAGAGCCATCATCAGAGAGGGTGTAGTCTTCAAAATGCCCCTGGATGAGGTAGTCTACTTTTTCTAAATTTTTGTAGGCGTATTTAGCGATACCTTCGGGCTCTATCACGGCATAATACTCATTGCTCTTGAGCGGCGAAATCCCCGAAATGCCCTTGGCACGGTATTGTCCAGAATAAATTTTCTCTAAACTTATCTGCTGGGCTTGCAGTCCTCCAGAAAGTAGGGTAGTGCCCACGGCTACTATTAAGATGTTTTTCATTGTTTCTGATTTTATATAGGTTTCAAAAATAGGATTTTTATTGGAAAATCAAAGCTTTTCCCTACCATTCTATTGGTTTTTGGTGGGTAGCTTCTAAATATTGGTTGATTTTAGAAAAAGGGCGACTGCCCAAAAAGCCACGGTGTGCCGAGAGTGGCGAAGGGTGCGCCGATTGGATGATGAGGTGCTTCTGCGGATTGATAAGTGTGGCTTTCTTTTGCGCAAAAGATCCCCATAGCACAAAGACCACATTTTCCTTTTGGTCGGCTATTTCTTTAATGATGAAATCGGTAAAGGTTTCCCAACCGAGGTCTTTGTGGGAGTTGGCTTGGTGGGCTTTTACGGTAAGTGTGGCGTTGAGCAATAACACGCCTTGTTTAGCCCAAGCCTCCAGCTCGTTAGAGGTTTTTCTGATGCCTAAATCATCGTGGAGCTCTTTAAAAATATTCCTCAACGAAGGCGGTGCGGGCACTTGGTCGGACACAGAAAAGCAAAGCCCATTGGCTTGGAAATCGTTATGGTAAGGGTCTTGCCCTAATATAACCACCTTAACTTCCTCAAAAGGGGTGAGCTCCAGCGCTCTAAAAATTTGATGCTTCGGCGGGAAACATAGGCTGGTGGCATAGGCGTGTTTCACCTTTTGCCATAGTTCTTTGAAATAAGTGGAATGTTTAATAGGGGCTAAAATATCTGTCCAATTCATCTTTTATAGTTTTTAAAGGGTAGAGGGTGAGGCGACCATTTGAGCCAAGGCAATGCCCGTAGCCATAGCGACATTCATAGAAGTGTTGCGTCCATACATAGGGAGATGCAGGTGCTTTTCGCTCAGTTTTAATGCCTCTTCAGAAACGCCATAGCGCTCGTTGCCACAGATGAGCACACACGGAAATTTATATGAAACACTTCTATAATCCACGCTGTGGCTGGTTTTTTCTAAGGCATAGAAGTGAACCTTTTCAGGAGTGAGGCGCGCCAAAATTTCCGACCAATCTTGCACGAAAATAACCTCTATATAATCCTCTGTAGCGCGTGTGATGGCTTTTATTTTGGGGTTTAGTTGTTGGTATTTCTCGGATAAAACGAAGATTTTTTGTACGCCCATAGCCTCGGCAGTACGGATGATAAGCCCTATATTCTGCGGCGATTGCAGATGCTCCAGCACCAAGCTGATTTCAAGGTTGTGTTTTGAATTTTCTATCTCAGAATGCTCCAACTGCATCATAGGTCTTTTGAGCAAAGATAAGGAAAAATTGATATACAGCAGCGGGGGATGAGGGCGAAAATGAAGTTTTGAGATGAAAAAATATGAGGTCAAATTCCTTCCCCACATACAAAAAATACAGTTAGATTTTAGTATTTTTGCCCTATGAATGATGATTTTAAAGATACCAAAGATTTTTTCCAGAAAATCAGCGACCAGCTGCACTTTTGGATTAAAGGCCAGTTCCCAGATGAATGGATCCTCACCACACAGATTGTATTCAAATTAGCTCTGATCCTACTGATATTATTGGCGGTAGATTTGGTGCTAAAAGTAGGGTTCAAAATAGTATTCGCCTTACTAAAAAGACACTCGCAGAAGCCGATCATCAAGGCTTTATATGAAAGCAATGTTTCTAATTCTGTGGCTAATTTTTTTGCTGTGGGGCTGGTGCAAGAGATGATTTATTCCATCTTCTACCGCCACCCGAAGAGCCATAGTTTTTTGGAAACCATTTTCTCGCTGATGTTTGTGGTGGTCTTTGCGATGCTCTATGTGCGCTTGCTGAAGGCGGCGGAGCGTTACTATGTGCTCAAAGGCGATTTCTACCGCATTACAGGCATCCGTGCCGTTACACAATCCCTGAAGATTGTGGGCTATATCATCTTCACATTTATTGGTATTTCGGTGATTTTCCACATTAAGGCAGGTACCATTTTAGGGAGTGTAGGGGCAATGACGGCGGTGATTCTCTTGGTGTTTAGAGATACCATTCTCGGTTTTGTAACGGGCATCCATGTGTCCACCTCTAAAAACCTTAAAGTGGGCGACTGGATCGGTATTCCTAAGTACAATATAGAAGGGACGATAGAAGATATTAACCTATTGACCACCAAGATTTTAAACTTTGATAAAACCATCTCCACCATCCCGACTTATGACCTCCTCTCCACCGAGATTAAAAACCTCCAACGGATGTCCGAAACCAATACCAGAAGGATCAAGCGGGTGATTTACTTCAACATTAAATCCTTTAAATTCTTAAATGATCAAGAAATCAAAAAGCTCTCCGAAGTGAATCTTCTCAAAGATTATATTAAAACCAAAGAAAGCCAGATAGAGCCCCAAAATTTGGAAACCAATGATTTGAATAAACGTCAGCTGACCAACATCGGTACTTTTAGAATTTATACTTTCAATTATCTAAAACACCACCCCAATATAGACCAAGAAAGTCCGATTATGGTGCGGCAGTTGGAGAGTTCGCCCCAAGGTTTGCCGTTAGAAATTTACTGTTTTACCAACGATTCTAAATGGGAAACTTATGAGGAAATACAAGCCGATATTTTTGACCATTTGCTTGTGGCAGCACAGAAATTTGATTTAGAAGTGATGCAAGTGAGCATAAAGTTGTAAATTTGACCATTCATAAAGGTGTTTAAAGCCTAAAAAACGCTAAAATAAAAGCATAACGATGACAAAATTAAGTGTAAATATCAATAAAATAGCCACCTTAAGAAATGCACGAGGCGGCGATGTACCCAGCGTAACGCAAGTGGCAATAGATACGCAAAAGTTTGGAGCACAGGGAATTACCATTCATCCACGCCCAGATGAGCGCCATATTACCAGACAAGATGTCTATGATCTAAAACCGCTGGTGACCACGGAGTTTAATATTGAGGGCAACCCACACCGCCCATTTATAGAAATGGTGCTGGAGGTAAAGCCTGAGCAAGTGACTTTGGTGCCAGATGCTGATGATGCCATCACCTCTAATGCTGGCTGGGATTGCAAAACGCATTTGGATTTTTTAAAAGAAACCATTACAGAATTTAAAGCCGCAGGCATCAGAACTTCCATATTTTTAGATCCTAATCCAGAAATGGTGAAATACGCTGCCCAAACGGGTACCGACCGCATAGAACTCTACACCGAGGCTTATGCCAAAGGCTACACCGAGGATAGAGCCGCCGCCATAAAACCTTATGTAGACACGGCTCAAGAAGCGTTAAAGTACGGCTTAGGCATCAATGCTGGGCACGATTTAAGTTTAGAAAATCTCCGTTATTTTGCAGATCAAATACCTCATTTACAGGAGGTTTCCATAGGTCATGCGCTCATTTCGGAGGCGTTATATCTCGGTTTAGAAAACACAATACAAGCGTACCTCAAAAGATTAGCCCAATGGTAGAAGAACAAAAAACCCCCATTCTCCATTCCAAAATTTATGGACAAGATTTACCCCAAACGCCACTCTTGGTTTTTCATGGTTTGTTTGGAATGCTGGACAATTGGGGCAGTTTCGGTAAAGAATTTGGCACCCTGATGCCCACCCACCTTATCGATTTGAGAAACCACGGCAAGAGTTTCCACTCCGAATCTATGTCGCACGATGATTTAGCCGATGACATCCGCCGATATATGGCAGCACACCATATCGAAAAAGCCCATCTGTTGGGACATTCCCTTGGTGGCAAAGCTGTGATGCAGTGTGCCATAAAATACCCCGAGTTGGTGGAAAAACTCATCGTGGTGGATATTTCGCCGAAGTCCTATCCGCCGCACCATCAAGGGATTATCAAGGCTTTAAAAAGTGTGGATTTCAGCTTAGTTAAATCCAGAGCCGAAGTAGAAGAGGCGCTCAACCAATATATTCCCGAGAAATCCGTGGTGCAGTTTTTAGCCAAAAACCTCTATTGGATAGAGCAAAAACAGCTCAATTGGCGCTTTAATTTGGATACTTTAGCCGAAAAATACAGCGATTTTGTGAGTAAAGCCATTCAGTTTGGTGTATTTCAAGGGGAAACGCTGTTCATTGCAGGGGAGAAGTCCAATTATATTTTGCCTCAAGATGAGTTTTTGATTAAGCAACAGTTCCCGCATTCTAAAATAGTGCCGATAGCCCGTGCAGGACACTGGGTGCAAGCCGAAAATCCTCAAGATTTTAGCGCAACGGTTAAAGATTTTTTACTTCAAAACTGATTTTTTATGGTATTGGTAACAGGCGGCACAGGGATTTTAGGTAGCACTATTCTCTTAAAATTATTGGAAAAAGGCTACTCGGTGAGGGCAACTTATCGCGCGCGGAGCAAGACCACAGCGGTGCAAGAGGTGTTCCGTTATTATACGGAGGATGCCGAGCGGCTTTATCATCAAATTGAATGGGTAGCGGTAGATTTTGATGATTTGGATAGTTTAAGGTGTGCATTGGTTGGCGTTTCTCAGGTTTATCATTGTGCTGCCGAGGTCAGTTTTAATCCTAAGGATAAGCACACGATGTACCATACCAATATAGAAGGCACTAAAAATTGGCTTTATATAGCGGCGGAAATGCAGGTGCAGAAATTCCTATTTGTGAGTTCTATTGCGGTTTTAGACCAAGTGAATCCAGAGGGAATGATTGATGAAGATTCTGCTTTTAACCCGAAACAACCCCATTCTGCCTATGCGGTGTCTAAGCATTTTGCGGAGATGGAAGTTTGGCGCGCCTCGGCGGAAGATCTGCCGGTGGTGGTGCTCAACCCTGGGGTGATCATCGGTTCTGGGCATTGGCAACAGAGTAGTGGCGCTTTGTTTGGAAGTTTGAAAAAAATGCCGTTGAGTTTTAGTGGATGCACTGGCTATGTAGATGTGAGGGATGTCGCCAATATTGCGGTACAACTTATGGAAAATCAACAAGTTAATGAAAGGTATATCATCATTTCCGAAAATAAAACTTATTTAGAAATAGCCAACCAAGTGCGGCAAAGTTTAGGGCTAAAACCAGTGAAGGCAATAGCGCCTTTTTGGCTCCATTTGGGCGGCGTGATCCATACGCTGTTCGGGTGGCTTTTCCCTGTACTCCGATGGTTGAATAAAGCGAATAGAATGGCGGTAATGACTTGTACTCCAATAAGTAACAAAAAAATAGTAGAAACCTTAAACTATACTTTTATCCCTGTGGCGGAAAGCCTTGATTTTCACCTTAAAAATTGGAAGAAAGATCAAGAAGCGTAAGGTTTCTACTATTTCAATATTTTTTAGTGAATGTGCTTTTCGGCGTGGTAGGAACTTCTGACCAAAGGCGAACTTTCCACATGCCTGAAGCCTAAACTCTTAGCAAAAGCACCGTATTCATCAAACTCTTCTGGCGTGATGAATTTTTTCACGGGTAAGTGCTTTTTGGTCGGTTGTAGGTATTGCCCTAAGGTAATCACATCTACATCGGCGTTTCTGATGTCTTCTATGGTTTGGAAAACCTCCTCTTTTTCCTCGCCTAAGCCGAGCATAATGCCTGTTTTGGTGCGGCGTTGCCCTGCAGATTTTAGGTATTTAAGAACCTCAAGGCTGCGTTCATATTTGGCTTGGATGCGGACTTCTCTGGTGAGGCGTTTTACGGTTTCCATATTGTGGGAAATGACCTCTGGGGCAACTTCAATCATTCGATCAAGATGTTTGGTAATACCTTGAAAATCTGGGATTAAAGTTTCCATAGTGGTGCCTGGGGATATTCTCCGAACGGCATTTACGGTTTCTGCCCAAAGGATGGAGCCCATATCTTTTAAATCGTCTCTGTCTACGGAGGTGAGCACGGCGTGTTTGATTTTCATCAACTTGATGGAGCGCGCCACTTTTTCGGGCTCGTCCCAGTTGACATCCAGCGGTTTACCTGTTTTTACGCCACAGAAGCCACAGCTGCGGGTGCAGATGTTGCCCAAAATCATAAATGTGGCAGTGCCTTCGCCCCAGCATTCGCCCATATTAGGGCAGGAGCCGCTTTGGCAAATGGTGTTCAGTTTATATTTATCTACCAAAGAGCGGAGTTCTCTATAATTTTTTCCAGTGGGTAGTTTTACCCTGATCCACTTTGGTTTTTGTGTTACGGTGTTGGTTTCCATCATTTTATTTGTTATTATAACAAGTCTGTGTTGATATTTTTAATCTTTTTTAAGCAACTCTGCCAGTAGTTTTTTGGCTCTCATAATCCTTACCTTAGTGTTAGAGATAGAGAGGCTGAGTTGTTCTGCAATTTCTTTAATGCTTTTTTCTTCAAAAAATCTTAATCTTATAATATCTTGATAATGAATATCTAAGCTCTCTATAATTTTAATGATTTCCTTTTCTTCTTCATCAGAAATGAGGAGTTCTTCGGGAGATTTTACCCATTCATTTTTAGGATCGCTCAGATATTCTGTGGTGGTTTCTGTATCTTTATTTTTTTTTCGCCAATGGTCTATTATGGTGTTTTGGGCAATGGTGAGCACCCAAGTTTTGAATTGAAAATTGGGGTCGTAGAGCTCCAACTTGGCTAAGACTTTTGAGAATACATTAACGGTAATTTCATCAGCCTCGGTCTCGTTTTTTACCTTTTTCATCACAAAAGAAAACACGCTTACCCAGAATAAATTGATAAGCTTGGTTTGAGATTTTTGGTCTTTTTGCTTCGCTTTTTCTATCAGCTGTAAAAGGTGTTCTTCTTCTGTCACTGTCGTCCAAATATTTTACAAATATACAGAAGAATTTTTTATGATTCTTCCGCCATAAATGCCATAAGGTCTATATAATTTTTCTGATTAACGCTATGCCCGCTCATATACTCCCTAAAAGTGAAATAACCGCCTAAATCATAGAGTAAATCTGCCGCCTTTTGTCCCCATTCTATTGGGATGATGGCATCATCTGTGCCGTGAGAAATGAAAAATCTAAGCGCTTCCATTTCCTTTTTAAACGGTCGCTCTTTGATGAGCTGTTCCTCTGGATAGGTGCTCAGGCAGGCTACTTTTTGATACCACTGTGGGCGGTTGAGCGCCAGAGCATAGCTGAGCATACCGCCTTGGCTAAAGCCACAGAGGTGCGTTCTGCTTGTTAATCCATATCGGTTTTTAAGTTGTTCTATTTCGGTGGAAACCAGATTAACGGCTTCTTTGGCTTGGGCAATGTCAATAAAATTTTCAGGGTTATTGAGGTTGATATCAAACCAAGAATAACCGCCATAAAGGGTACTTTTAGGCGCACGAAAACTCACGATAAGCCAATGCTTAGGTAGGTTAGGCACAAAGGAAAATAAATCTTCCTCGTTGCTGCCATAGCCGTGTAATAGCACCAATAATGGGGTTTTTGGCGATAGATTTTGGGGCTCTCTGATGAGGTAGTGTAAGCTCATTAAATTGCTTTTATGATGAAATAATGTTTCTTCCCTTTTTGTAACAATAGGAAACTGCCATCAATCAAATCTTCTGTGGATACTTCAAAACTCTCATTAACTTTGGTTTTGTTCACAGAGATGGCGTTGCCTTTAAGCTCTCGCTTGGCTTCGCCTTTGGATTTTAGGAAGCCAGAATCTGCCAACAAATCGGTGATGTTCATTCCGATGAGTGTATTTTCATCCATTTCTTGCTGTGGCACGCCTTCAAAAACGGCTAAAAAAGTCGCTTTGTCTAAGGAGATTAGATCTTCCGCCGTAGAGCGCCCGAATAAAATTTCTGATGCTTTTAGGGCTTTTTTGTATTCCTCCGCACCGTGAACTAAGGTGGTCACTTCTTGGGCTAATTTTTTCTGCAATTTCCTTTCGTGCGGTGCTTGTTGGTGTTCAGCAATGCATTGTTCTATTTCTTCTTGAGAGAGGAAGGTGTAGAATTTGATAAAGCGCGCCGCATCTTCATCGGTGGCATTCAGCCAGAATTGATAGAATTTATAAGGCGATGTTTTCTTGGCATCTAACCAAATATTTTCCCCAGCTTCAGATTTCCCAAATTTAGAACCATCGGCTTTGGTAATGAGTGGTACGGTGAGCGCAAACGCTTCGCCTTGGGCTTTTCTTCTGATGAGTTCCGTTCCAGTGGTAATGTTGCCCCATTGGTCAGAGCCGCCCATTTGGAGTTTTACGCCTTCGTTTTGGTAGAGGTGGAGGAAGTCATAACCTTGTAAAAGTTGATATGTAAATTCCGTGAAGCTCATGCCTTCCACGCCAGCTTCGCCTGAAAAACGCTTTTTCACGGAATCTTTAGCCATCATATAATTTACGGTGATGTGCTTGCCAATATCTCTGGCAAATTCCAAGAAAGAAATCGGTTTCATCCAATCGTAATTATTGACCATTTCCGCTTTGTTAGGGCTGTCGGTATCAAAATCTAAAAACTGAGAAAGTTGATTTTTAATGCAGGCAATATAGTGGTTTAGGGTATCTTCGTCTAAGAGGTTTCTCTCGGCAGATTTTCCAGAAGGATCGCCAATCATCCCTGTAGCGCCACCGACCAAAGCATAAGGTTTGTGCCCATGTTTTTGAAAATGAGCTAAAACAATGATGGGAATAAGGCTGCCAATATGTAGAGAATCTGCAGTTGGGTCAAAACCAATATAGGCTTTAACCATTTCTTTATTGAGTAAATCTTCTGTGCCAGGCATAGAATCGTGGATGAGCCCACGCCATTTTAGTTCTTCTATAAAACTATTCATTCTTATTTATTTTAGGGCAAAGTTAAGGTTTTTTCATCAATATTAAGGCTTGGATAATGCATAAGCCTTTCTGCCACTAACTTTGTAGGCTGATAGAATTTGATGTTTTAAATATTGGGTTTAATCAAACTGATTAGGAAATCTGCTTTTAACCTCTTCTACGCTGTCTAAGACTTTGTTTTTGAGTTGGTTTTGATAAGTTTCCAATTTCTGAGCGATGGCTTCATCATTAGCACCTAAAATTTTAGCCGCCAAGATGCCCGCATTCGTTGCACCATTGAGCGCCACCGTAGCCACAGGAATCCCCGAAGGCATCTGCAATATAGACAGCACAGAATCCCAGCCGTCAATAGAGTTGCTACTTAATATAGGCACGCCAATAACGGGAAGTGTGGTACAACTGGCAACCATACCAGGGAGATGCGCCGCACCGCCAGCCCCCGCAATGATGGCTTTTAACCCTCTTGATTTCGCCGTTTGCGCATACTGAAACATTCGCTCTGGCGTTCTGTGTGCAGAGATAATGGTCAGTTCATAAGGGATATTGAGTTGGTCTAAAAAATCGGCGGCTTGTTGCATTATAGGCAGGTCGCTCTGGCTACCCATGATAATTCCTATCATAATTATGGTCTTTTTTGATTTAAATATTAAGGTTGTGCTTCTACTTTAATAAGCGGTTTAATTTCCGACAACAGGTTAAGGAGTTCCTCTCTACTCTCGGCAACCACATTGATGTGCCCCATCTTTCGCCCAGGTTTTGTTTCGGTTTTACCATAAAGGTGGATGTAGGCATTCGGCAGGGCTAAAACGCGCTCTATACCGTTATAAACCACTCTGCCACTGGCACCAGCTTCGCCCACCAAATTGAGCATTCCTGAATAGCCACAAGCATCTACATTGGCTAAAGGTAAATTTTTCAACACGCGATAAAATTGCTCAAACTGAGAATTGGCATTGCCTTCTTGGCTTTGGTGTCCGCTGTTGTGGAGGCGTGGTGCCGTTTCATTCACCCAAACTTTGCCCGCTTTGTCCAGAAATAATTCTATAGCGAAGAGCCCCGCAGAATCTGCCGCTGCGATGAACTGTGCAGCAATGCGGTCAATTTGTTGCTGTACCTCTGGCGAAATCTGCGCTGGACAGATGTTAAAGTCCAAAAGGTTGAGCCGTGGATCTGCCACCATTTCGGTAACGGGGAAAGTTTTAACCTCGCCATTTTCATTTTTAGCGATGATGATGGAGAGTTCCTTTTCAATATCCACCAAGCTTTCTAATACGGAGGGCACATCCCATAATTTCTTCAAATCGGCTTCTGTTCTGATGACTTGAACGCCCTTGCCATCATAGCCGCCCGTATTCATTTTTTGAACGAAAGGAAGTGGGAAATTTGCTTCGGAAGCGTTGTTAATGATTTGAAAATCAGGTGTTGGAATTTGATGTTCTTGGTAAAATTGTTTTTGCTTGATTTTCTGTTGGATAATTTTAATGATTTTAGCCGAAGGCACCACCTTAACGCCTTGTTGCTCTAAGGTTTCCAAAGCATCAGCGTTGATGTGCTCTATCTCTATGCTCACCAGATCTTTGTCCTTGCCGAAATCAATAACAGTCTGATAATCATTGAAATCACCTTGCGTAAAATGCGAAATGTGTGCGCAAGGACAGTTGGCACTGGGGTCTAAGGTATAGAATTGGTCGTCGTATTTTAAGGCTTCTTGGATGAGCATTCTGCCCAACTGACCGCCGCCTAAAATTCCTATTTTCATTTTTATATTTTAATTAGATTGAACATTTAACCATAATTTTTAAGCCTCGTAAAACTCTATGGGGAGCCCGTCTGGATCTTGGGTGAAGAAGAATTTTTTATCCGTCCACTCATCGGTGCGTATGGGTTCGCAAGGGATTTTTTTAGCGAGGAGCGTTGCCCTTTGCGCCTCAATATCTTCTACCGAAAAGGCAATATGCCTCAGCCCACAAGCTTCTGGATGCGAAGGGCGCTGCGGTGGGTGAGGGAACGAAAATAGTTCCACCACATATTGCCCATTTAAGCCTAAATCCAATTTATAAGATTGGCGTTCCGCTCTGTAAACTTCTCGGATCATATCTAATCCCAAAATTTGAGTATAAAATGCTTTGGACACGCTATAATCAGAGCAAATAATGGCTAAATGGTGCAATTTCATCGGTTGTATTTTTAGAACTCAATTTGGTCTTTCATAATGCCACCAGACTGGGTGTGGGGTTTCAATTCAGTTTCTATAAAGGTTTTAATGCGCTCCGCCGAGGTATCTTCAGGAAATAATAAATGCACATTGGCGCCAGCATCTAAGGTGAAAAATAACGGCAATTGGGTGGTTTTCCTAAAATCCCAAATTTTATTGATGACCTCCAGAGTGCCTGTTTTCATTAGTATAAAAGCGGGTTGGCTCATCATCATCATCGCGTGGAGGGTAAGGGCTTCGTGCTCTACCAATTGGATAAAGCCTGCCATATCACCTGTTTTTAAGATGGTTTTTAGCGGGATAAAATTTTCTCTTGCCTCTTGGAAACGCCTTTCTGCATAAGGATTGGTGTTCATTAGTCCGTGCCCCACAGAGGAAGAGACTGATTTTTGCCCCTCATGGATGAGGAGTACCCAATCATTAAAATGTTTAAAAACCTCGTGAACTTCTTGCGGCGGATAGGGAACGGCGTATTCATCAGAACTGCCTGCCACTTCTGGCGTTTCGCCCCAGACCACCAAGCCATTATAAAGGCTTCTGCAAGCGCTGCCACTGCCCAATCTGGCGAGAAAACTTGCTTTTTTGAGGTTGAAATCTGGCGTGTTTTCGGTTTGAGAAAATGCAGCATCTAATGCCATTAAGCATTTGGCAATTGCCCCAAAGCCAGAGGCAGAACTGGCAATGCCAGAACTGTGTGGAAAGGTGTTTTCGGTTCGGATTTCAAAACTGCCATCTAAAATCCAAGGGAGATAAGGCTGAATATTCTGAAAATAAGTTTTGATTTTTTCGGAAAATAACGGCTCTTCTCGGTCGGAGAGGAAGGTCTTCACAGCAAAAGGCTCGCCTTTGGTAAAAACCATATGGGTAATGGTTTTAGCGTGATTGAGGGTATAACTAATACTGGGATTGGCAGGGATTTGCTGCGCATATTTCCCCCAATATTTAATCAAAGCGATGTTGGAAGGGCAAGTTTCCGTAACTTGGTGCGTATGGCTATGGTAGGTTGAATTTCCTAAAAATAGATGGGACATAAACTAAGTTTTTGTGCAAAAATACGATTTTCAATCTTCTTAATGGGCATACATTTGCTCTATTAAATCGTGGTATTTGGAGAGTACCACATTTCGTTTGATTTTGAGGGTAGGTGTAATCTCTCCAGACTGAATTTCAAATTCTGAAGGTAGAAGTACGAATTTCTTTACTTTTTCAAAACTTGGGAGTTCTTTCTGTATATCTTGCAATAAATCGTGATAAAAATCTTTAATTTTATCTGTAGATAGGATTTCTTTCCAATCAGAAGCTGGGATTTTCATACTACTGATTTTTTCCTTTAAAGCCTCAAAATTAGGAACGATGACCGCTGTGACAAAAGGTTTGCCTTCTGCCACCACCATCGCTTGTTGGATGTAGTTGCTGTTGGTCAAAATGTTTTCAATGGCTTGTGGCGTGATGTATTTTCCGTTGGAAGTCTTCATCAGATCCTTAATTCTATCCGTGATTTTGAGGGCGCCATTTTCTATAATACCAGCATCCCCAGTGCGGAACCAACCATCCTCGGTAAAGGCGTTGGCAGTTTCTTCAGGGAGGTTGTAATAGCCTTTCATCACGCTACTGCCTTTGATTAAAATCTCATTGTTAGCGCCTATTTTGATCTGCGTATTACCGATAGGGACGCCCGCAGTATCGTACTGATAGTGGGTGAGCGGGAAGCAAGTGAGCGTGGCAGTGGTCTCCGTAAGGCCATAGCCCACGGTAATGTGGATGCCCATAGCATCAAAAAACTGCGTGATTTCTGGCGACAAAGAAGCGCCACCACAAGGCATAAACCAAAGTTTTCCGCCCAGTTTTTTCTTCACTTTGTTGAAAACCAACAGTCCCGCGATTTTATTTTTGAGATTTAACAATAAAGGCGCGTTTTTCCCTTGTCGGCGGTGTTCTGCCACTTGTCGCCCAACGCCCAGTGCCCAGTTGAAAATTTTCTGTTTTTTGGGAGTGTCTTTTTGCACCATTTCAGTTAGGGCGCCGTAGATTTTTTGGTAAAACCTTGGCACGGCACACATCATGGTGGGTTGTACCTCTTCTAACGCGTGGGCGATGAGCTTGGTGTTTTCTAAAAAAGACACTTTGGCTCCTTGGCTAAGGCAATAGAGGGTCCAGCTGCGCTCAAAAATGTGGCTCAGCGGTAAAAAAGCCAATGAAGATTCATTTTCAAAATTTTTAAATTTGAAAAAATCGGTGTGGGCTTTAAAGGTATCGGTAAAATTACCGTGGGTAATCATCACGCCTTTGGGCGTTCCAGAGGTGCCCGAGGTGTAGAGAATGGTGGCAATGTCTTCTTTATTTTTGGGGCAGATATTGAGCGTTTCCTCGCCTTTTTTGGTGAGATCTTCTAAGTGGATGCCACCCTCTTCGCCACGCAGTACGATGGATTTTTTAGCCGCTACGATGTATTTCAGTTGTGGCAATTCTTTTTTGATTTTAGTGCAAATATCGTATTGCTCTTGGTTGCCGACTAAAATAGCCTCTGCACCAGAATTTTCTATGCAATATAACGCTTGCTGGTAGCCGTTGGTACTGTAAATAGGCACGGTAATGCCGCCTAAAGCCAATACTGCCAAGTCAAAAATAATCCACTCGGCAGAATTATCGGCATAAATTGCCACTTTGGCGTTTTCTGCGATGCCTAAATTTTTGAGGCTGTTGGCGGTTTTAAATATAGTTCTGCGGAGCATAGACCAGCTGATGCTTTTCCATTCATCGTATTTCTTGAAGCCGATGGCAGGTTTAGAAAGGTAGCGGTCTGCATTGGTATTGATCAATTCAGCTAAATTCATAGGGGTATTTCGTTTAAAAAAAACGCCTAAAAATAAGACTTTTTTGTGAAATAAATGCGAATTGCCTCCAAAAAATGATTTAAAATTGGATTTTTTGGGTGATAGATATTCCAACTTTCTGATAACCAATTGTGATGAACAGAACGAAAAAGGGGATTTTTGATTTTAATTTTTTGTTGAATATAGCTTTATTTATTGATGAAATGATAAAGGGAAAAGTTGATTTTAATACAACAAAAAAAGCCATCTTATATTTAAGATAGCTCGTTTTTTAAAGTTAAGAAGCGAAAAATTAGGCTAATCTTACATTAACCGCATTGATGCCTTTTTTGCCTTGTTCAGTTTCATAAACCACTTCGTCGTTTTCACGGATTTTGGTTTTTAAACCTGTCGTGTGTACGAAAACATCAGCACTACCATCGTTAGGTGTGATAAATCCGAAGCCTTTAGTTTCGTTGAAGAATTTTACTGTTCCTTGTTTCATTGTAATTGAATTTAAAAATTGATATTTATTTGATTTTGATTACATTAGTAGCGATGTAGCCTTTCGGTCCGCGTTCCTTTTCAAAAGAAACTTTATCGCCTTTTTTTAGAGCCTCTTGGGTTTGGTTGATATGCACAAAAATGCTCTCTTGGCTGCGGTGGTCGTTAATGAAGCCGTAGCCTTTTTCTTCGTTATAATAAGAGATGGTGCCTTTGTTCTGCGTGTCATCTCGGTCTTGTGGCGCTGCGCCCAGTTGAATTTCGTCTAAACTGATTTCAATTTTGTCTGCCGCAGTGGGTTTAATGTGGGTAAGTTGTCCGTTAGCATCTACATAGAGGAACATATCTTCCAAGTTTATTATTGTTATTTTTGCGTTCTTCTCTGCGGAGGGCTTTTTCTTTGAGTTTCTGCGCTTTTTTCTTGTTGTTTTCTTTCTTATTGTAGGTGTCTGCCATATATTATAATTAGTTGTTGGTCGGTATTTTTTTATGAATTGTTAAAAATTTAAACTTTTAATAGGGAATATTCAGTAGAATAGTATAAAAAAGTGTTTTTAAAATTCATATGATGCCATTTTAGACTGTAGGTTTTCAATTTGAAAACTCAAACGGGCAACTGGAAACACAAAAACTGAAAGGGAGTAAAAAAGAAGTGTATTCTAAAAAACTTTCTATTCAGAAAGCGGCGAAAAGATGCCTTTGTCATTAAATTATGCTGCAAATATACGCCTAATTTTTTATAAACCTAATTATTTTGAGTTTATTTTTTTAATAGATTTTAATGAAGTTCAATTTTATTTGTTAAGATATTTAAAATAAGAATACTATAAATTCGTTTTATCAATAGAGATGATGGGGTATAAAAACGAAAAACAATCCATATGTTGCTCATTTATAATTGGATATATATTATGAAAGCCTTGTTTTTTAGCGTAAAATATGAGCATCATTTCTTGAATAAATTTAGACTTTAAAGTATGATTTTACACGGTATAAGTTATTTTTTGCCGATAAATGTTACGGAGATGTGATAAATTATTTATCTTTGCACGACATGGAATTCACAGCGTCACAAATAGCAGGTTTCATTAACGGAAAAATCATCGGAAATCCAGATGCCGTTATTACCGGAGTATCGCCCATAGAGAGCGGTCAGCATGGAGATTTATCATTTGTAGCACAAGAAAAATTTTCTGATTATATAGAGCAAACGCCTTGCTCGGTGCTCATTGTTTCTGAAAAATTATTAACCAAAACGGAATATAAGCCCACCATCATTGCTGTGGAAGATGCTTATTTGTCTTTCCAAATTCTAATGAACCTCTATAAGGAGATGGTTCAAGAGAAGAAAACAGGCGTAGAGGCTGGGGCAGTGGTTCACGATACCGCAAGTTTAGGCGAAGATGTTTTCGTTGGGGCGTGTTCCTACATTGCTGAAAAGTCTAAAATAGGTAAAGGCACGCAGATAGCGCCGCAGGTTTATATCGGAAAAAGAGTGAAAATAGGCGAGCATTGCCAGATTGATAGCGGGGTTAAAATCTATGATGGTTGCGTGATTGGCGACCGTTGTGTGATCCACGCTAATACTGTGGTGGGCGGCGATGGATTCGGTTTCCAGCCGACTGCAGAGGGCTTTAAAAAAATCCCACAGTTGGGTAATGTGATTATAGAAAACGATGTAGAAATAGGCTCTAACTGCAGTATTGATAGGGCAACCATTGGCTCTACCATCATCGGTGAGGGCACTAAAATAGATAATCTGATCCAAATTGCTCATAATGTGAAAATTGGGCGCCATAATGTGATTGCGGCTCAGGCAGGCATCGCAGGTTCTACCATCATTGGAGATTGGAACCAAATTGGCGGTCAGGTGGGCATTGTAGGGCATATTCAAATTGGTAATCATGTGAAAATTCAAGCCCAAAGCGGTGTGAATACCAAGGTGGCAGATGGCGAGATTTTATACGGCTCTCCAGCCATCTCGGCAAACGATTTCCGTAGAAATTATGTTCATTTTAGAAATTTCGGAAAGATTGTAGATAAAATCAATCAATTAGATAAAAACTCAAAAGAATATACTAATGAGTGATAAGCAAAAAACTTTAAAAGAAGCGGTATCCATTTCTGGTATTGGGCTTCACACAGGAAAGGAGGTTAATTTAACCATTAAACCAGCCAAAGAAAATACAGGGTTTGTTTTTGTAAGAACAGATTTAGAAGGACACCCCCAAGTGGAAGCCGATGTTAATTATGTTACCACCACAGAACGAGGTACCACTTTAGAAAAATTAGGCGTTAAGATCCATACCACGGAGCACCTTTTGGCGGCTTTAGTAGGCTTGGATATTGATAATGCTATTTTGGAAATGGACAACGCAGAACCGCCTATTTTAGATGGTTCTTCTAAGTTCTTTGTAGAAGCGATAGAAAAAGTTGGCATAGAAGAACAAGACCAACCGAGAGAATATTTAGTGGTTAAAGAAGTGATGAGTTACACGGATCCCAATACGGGTTCGGAGCTGACCATTATCCCTTCCGACAATTATGAAATCACCACAATGGTGGATTTCGGAACCAAGGTTTTAGGCACGCAGAATGCCACGCTCAAAGATATTTCTGAGTTTAAAAATGAATTTGCCAGTGCCAGAACTTTCAGTTTCCTCCACGAGATAGAAATGCTTTTGGGCCACGGTTTAATCAAGGGTGGTGATATCAGCAACGCTATTGTTTATGTGGATAAAGAGCTCACGCCAGAGACTACAGAAAAACTCAAAAAAGTTTTCGGTAAAGAGGAAATCTCTATTCGCCCGAATGGTATTTTAGACAATTTGACTTTAAATTATCCTAACGAAGCGGCACGGCATAAACTTTTAGATGTCATTGGCGACCTAGCGTTGGTTGGAGTTAAAATAAAAGGTAAAGTAATAGCCAATAAACCAGGGCATTATGTAAATACGCAATTCGCAAAAAAACTCAACCGCCAGTGGAAACTTCATAAGAAAAAAAATGTTCCAGACTTTGATTTAACGAAGGAACCAGTTTATGATATCAACGGTATTATGAGTTTGTTGCCACATCGTCCGCCTTTCTTATTGATAGATAAGGTGTTAGAACTTTCGGATACACATGTGGTAGGGCTTAAAAATGTATCGATGAACGAGCCTTTCTTTGTGGGGCATTTCCCTAAAGAACCCGTGATGCCAGGTGTATTACAGATAGAAGCTATGGCGCAAACAGGCGGAATTTTGGTGTTAGCCAATGTGCAAGATCCAGAAAATTATTCTACTTATTTCGTGAAGATCGACAAAGTGAAATTCAAGAAAAAAGTAGTACCAGGGGATACCTTAATATTCAAAATAGAATTGATAGAGCCTATCAGAAGAGGGATTGTCCATATGCAAGGCTATGGTTATGTGGGAGATAGCGTAGTGGTAGAGGCAGAGCTGATGGCTCAAGTAGCGAAAACTAAAAACTAATTTTTAAAAGCATGATTCATCAGTTAGCAGCCGTAGATAGACGCGCCAAAATAGGCAAAAATGTAACCATAGAACCCTTTACCACCATCGCGGCAGATGTGGAAATCGGCGAAGGTACTTGGATAGGACCTAATGTCACCATTATGAATGGCGCTCGTATTGGCAAAAATTGCAAGATATTCCCAGGAACGGTTATTGCAGCGGTGCCTCAGGATTTAAAATTTGAAGGCGAAGATTCGCAGGTGATTATCGGTGATGAGACCACAATTAGAGAGTGTGTTACCATCAATAGAGGGACTAAAGCCTTGGGTTACACTAAGATAGGAAGCCATTGTTTGATTATGGCGACCGCCCACATCGCCCACGATTGTGTGTTGGGCAACCATGTGATTATTGTGAACGGCTGCGGTATTGCAGGGCATGTAGAAATCGGGGATTATACCGTAATGGGCGGGCTTTCTGCCGTGCATCAGTTTGTGAAAATTGGGCAACATGTAATGATTTCTGGAGGAACTTTGGTTCGAAAAGACATTCCACCTTATATTAAAGTTGCCCGCGAGCCTATGAGTTATGCTGGCATCAATTCCGTGGGATTGCGAAGACGCGGTTTCTCTAATGATAAAATTTTTGAAATTCAGAAGATATACAGAGCGATATTTCAGATGAAAATGAATGTTTCCCAAGCGGTTTCTTTCATCGAGAAGGAAATGCTACCGACTGCGGAACGCGATGAAATATTGCAGTTTATTCAAAATTCGCCGCGTGGTATTGTAAAAGGTTATGGAACGGGAAAAGAATAATTTTTTAGTAATCATATTGTTTAATTTAAAAATATTACAAAGAGTGATATATCGTTAAGCTCTGCAAAATATTAGAAAACAGATTTATTCAATCCATATAAAGCATTATATATGAAAGAAGGAAAAGGCATAAAACTTCAACATAAAGCGATTATGAAAGCTGATGTTAATGATGTTATAGGAGGAGTTATAACAGGTGCAATTTTAGGAGCTTCATTCTCATCTGCAGGAGAGGGATTATGGCAATCTATAGGATGGTGAGATTTTTTTTCAGATTTTTTATAATATATTTAATTGTATCAATAAGTTCCTCCTATTTATTTGACGATGAAATAAATATTGTGAAAATTCTCGTTAAAAGTTTTGTTTTAGCATTAGTTTTTTCAGGTTTAAAATATATAATTAATAAAAATAATAAATAATAACAATGGCAACAACAGCTGATATTAGAAAAGGTCTTTGCATCAATTATAGCAACGACATTTACAAAGTAATTGAATTTTTACATGTAAAACCAGGTAAAGGTCCTGCGTTTGTGAGAACCAAACTAAAATCTGTAACCAACGGAAAAGTGATAGACAACACCTTTTCTGCGGGACACAAAATAGATGAAGTGAAGGTGATTACCCGTAAATTTCAGTATCTTTATGACGATGATAACGGTTTCCATTTTATGAATAATGATGATTTCTCTCAAATCTACATCAATAAAGAAATGATTGAAAATGCCCAATTTATGAAGGCAGGAGAGGAAGTGACCATCATTATGAAAGAAGAAGATGAAACGCCACTTTCCGCTGAAATTCCACCAACGGTTTATTTAGAGGTAGTGGAGGCAGATCCAGGTGTAAAGGGAAATACCGCGACCAATGCGCTTAAAAACGCCATCGTAGAAACAGGTGCGAGAGTTATGGTGCCGCTATTTATAGAACCTGGCGACAAAATTAAAGTCAATACTGAAGACGGTAGTTACTTAGAAAGAGTCAAGTAAACGGATAAAGGTTCAGAGAATTGATGTTTTTCTGAGCCTTTTCCTATTTTTAAAACTGTTAGAATGAATTTTCCGCAACCACAGACTTTAAAAAGTATAGCGCAGATTATTGAAGCTCAGTATATTGGCAATGATGATTTCCCTGTATTGGGAACCAATGAAATCCATATGGTACGCCCTGGAGATTTGGTTTTTGTTAATCATCCTAAGTATTATGAAAAGGCGCTCAACTCTGCGGCTACCGTGATTTTGATAGACCAAAAGGTGGACTGTCCAGAGGGCAAAGCTCTCATCATCTCCGATGATCCATTTCGTGATTTTAATAAAATTAACACCTATTTTATCAAAAATCAGCAATTTAAAACGCCAGAAACCGAAGTCCAAATCGGTGAAAACACCTTTATTCATCCCTCGGTAGTTTTAGGAAATCAAGTCAAAATCGGTAAAAACTGCCATATTTTTCCCAATGTGGTTATTGGCGACCGCACGACCATCGGCGATGGCGTGATTATCCAATCCAATACGGTATTAGGCGGTGATGCCTTCTATTATCGTAAGCACAACGGCCATTTTGACCGATTGATTTCGGTGGGAGATGTGATCATAGAAAACCATGTGGAAATAGGCAACGGCTGTACCATAGACCGAGGTGTAACGGCATCTACCATTATTGGTGAGGGGAGTATTTTGGATAATCAAATTCAAATTGGGCATGATACTGTGGTGGGTAAAAAGTGCTTAATCGCCTCCCATACGGGGATTGCAGGTTGTTGCATTATTGAAGATGAAGTGACCATTTGGGGGCAAGTGGGGATTGCTTCAGGCATTACCATAGAAAAAGGTACTGTGCTTTTGGCAAAAACAGGCGTAAATAGAAATTTGAAAAAAGGCACCTATTTTGGTCCTATTGCAGAAGAATTTAGAGAATATTTAAGGAAAGAAGTACGCTTGAAGCATTTAAAATAGAAAATTATTTTTTCATCTCTTTAAAAATTCTTAAATTTACCGAAAAATATTGGGCTACGGAATAGAGCGCTCATAGAAATTGAAAGTAAAATTTAAGTTACTGTATATAAGTGGCTTATAGATATTAGAAATAAAAAATTAAATAAAAAAATAAGATGTCAGTATTAGTTAACAAAGATTCTAAAGTAATCGTTCAAGGGTTTACAGGTAATGAAGGAACCTTCCACGCAGGTCAAATGATAGACTATGGTACCAATGTAGTAGGTGGCGTAACACCAGGAAAAGGAGGGACAGAGCATTTAGGAAAACCCGTATTTAATTCTGTAGCAGAGGCTGTAGAAAAAGCAGGTGCTAATGTGAGTATTATATTCGTACCGCCAGCATTTGCAGCAGATGCTATTATGGAAGCTGCAGATGCAGGAATCAAAGTTATTGTTTGTATTACAGAAGGTATTCCTGTTGCTGATATGACCAAGGTTAAAGAATATATTGCAGATAGAGATTGCCGTTTAATCGGTCCTAACTGCCCAGGTATTATCACTTCTGATGAAGCTAAAATCGGGATTATGCCAGGTTTCGTTTTCAAAAAAGGTAAAGTGGGGATCGTTTCAAAGTCTGGAACGCTAACTTACGAAGCTGCAGACCAAGTGGTGAGAGCAGGTTACGGTATTTCTACGGCTATCGGTATCGGTGGAGACCCAATTATTGGAACAACGACTAAAGAGGCGTTAGAAATGTTCATCAACGACCCAGAAACTGAGGCTGTAGTGATGATTGGAGAGATAGGTGGTAACTTAGAGGCAGAAGCAGCTAAATGGTATAAAGCCAGCGGCTCTACTAAGCCAGTGGTAGGTTTTATCGCAGGTCAAACAGCACCAAAAGGAAGAACTATGGGGCATGCTGGAGCCATTGTAGGCGGCGCTGAAGATACAGCACAAGCCAAAATGGCAATTATGAGAGAAAACGGCATCCATGTGGTGGATTCTCCTGCAGATATAGGTAAAACTGTAGCTAAGGTATTAGCATAATTTCCAAACAATTAAAAAATAAATAATAAAACCTTAATGGTAGTTTTATCATTAAGGTTTTTATACTTAAAAATACAATATTATGAAAAAATTAGCTTTAGCCAGTGCATTGTTGCTAACATCGTTATCTTTTGCACAAATTAACATTCAGTTTGAAAATACCCGTTTCGGGATTAGCGCAGGAGGAAATTACTCTGGCGTTAGAAATGCCCACAACCCATCAGGAAAGCGTATAGGCTTTCAGGCAGGGATTTTAGCATCTATTCCAGCAGATAATGATGATCAATTTTACATCCAACCTGAAGTTCAATATTACCAAGCGGGAGAAACAGGGCATAATTCTCAATACGGAAAAAAAGGAAGTATTTATTACAATAATTACATTTCTGTACCGCTCTATATTAAAGGATATTTTTCGGAAGCTGAAACAGAATTTTTCGGAATGTTAGGTCCGAGATTTAACTTCTTGATTAGCCAAAAAGTAGAGGAGGCAAGTCGCCTAGCTTATACCATAGAAGGCGATCCAAGATATCCTAATATCAACGGTAAAGCCAATAGCTTTAATTTTGGTATAGGCGCTGGAGTGGGCTTTAGTTACAAACGCCAATGGGAAATCGCCTTGAAGTATGATTTAGGTCTTTCAAATACCTATCCTAATATGGTGGAAAACTATACTGACGATCCTAATACTTTAAAGAAAAAATCTGAGCAAGTCATCAGTGTAACTTTGAATTATATCTTTGATTAAGGCTTAATTTACTTTATAGAATATTAAAAAATCCTTCTAAAATATTTTAGAAGGATTTTTTTGTAAACTAATCCTTGTTTTATTTAAAACTTCCAACCTGCGGTTAAGAAGAAATTATTTTGTTTGTTTTTAATTTTGGTTTGAGAATAATCGTTGGAGAATAAGGAGATTTCGCTGCCGTTACTCGTGGAGAAATAATTGCCACCACCATAGAAATGATTATAATCTGAACTGATATTTTGGTAAGCCGCATCTATATAAAACGACTTGAAATCATAACCCAAACCTAAGCCCAAAGTATGTCTTTTGCCTAAGAAATCCTCTTGGCTAAAAGCGCTACTTGCAAAGCCATAACCGCCTCTTAATCTAAAACCTGCATATCTATATTCCGCGCCAATTCTTAAATCCGAGATGTTTTTATAATTCTCATCTAAGAAATTGTTGAGTTCAGTTTCTGCATCACCTTGCACTTTATATTTAGGTTTAGAAAGCCCCAAAGTATAGTCAATATTGAAAGCAAAATTTTTGTTCGGTACAAAAGCGCCACTGAGGGTCATTTTGGCAGGCGTAGTCAAGCTGCGGTCTTCGGTGTAGTTTTCGGCAACAAAACCATTATTATCTTGCCATTGGCTATCAGGGATCACTTGTCCATCTTTGGTAAAGAGTTGCCCCGTAAACACACGGTTGATTTTCCACCAAGTTGGCGTTTCCAAAGCAGCACCTAATCGGATTTGAGGCGATACTTTAGCAATCACCCCAGCCGAAATGGAGAGCCCAGAGCTTTCTTCTGCAAATGGCGTAAACCTTTGGTTAAAATCATACCAATGATTGGGGTCAAGATCTAATGCAAATCGTTGGGTATCATACTGTTCTATATTTGCGCTGGAGAAATTGATGCTTCCCCCTACATAAATTCGGTTATCGTAGTTACCACCCACACCGATGTTCATTTTAGAAACATAACCTGTTCTATCAAACGCGTGTGCCTCATTGGTAAAGTTGCCTATCACTTTTTGATTTTGGCTATTAAGAAGCTCTCGGCTGATGACAGCACCACTCTTCGGAGATTGGATATAATCTTCTATATCCTGATTGGTATAATTAACGCCAATATTGACAAACTTCCACTTAGAGCTCTCATTGAACATAAAAGTCGCGATACCACCCGCCTGACCAAAACTGGTTTTGTTGGTTGATTTTTCAAGGGAAGCACCACCGATAGAGGAGGTATTGCTATTTTTTACCATATTGAGCGTAGCACCGATGCTCCCAGTAATGGCAACACCTAAACCTGCAGGGTTGGTATTGATGGAAGAAATATCTCCACCCAAAGCACCGATAGAACCTGCCATAGCAGTATATTTAGCGGTACCAAACTGCGTACTGTTAGAGTAAACCTCCGCTGTATTTTTAATAGTTGAAGCATCTTGAGCACTAAGATAAAGCGCTGCAGGAAGCAAACAAAGGCTTATTATTTTTCTTTTCATTGTTTTATTGCTTTATAAATTATCTGAAACCACCTGATCTAAAACCACCGCTTGAGCGTGTAGAACTACTACTGCCAGAACGGAAGCCACCGCTGTTAGAAGAGTTACCCCAATTGGAGTTATTAGAAGATGGAGTTCTATAAGTATTGTTGTTATTCGTTCTTGGTGTGTTATAAGAATCGGTGCGGCTTGGCGCATTTCTGAACCCGCCAGAAGAAGCTACATTAGGGTTACTTTGATAGTTTCTATTGTTGTAGATGTTGTTGCCGTTAGACCTAACGCCGTTTCTAAACGGATTAGAATAGCGCCCTTGTCCATTATTGTATTGAGGGTTGGTAGCGCCACTTCTTCTGTAATTATATCTTGGCACCACCACATAGCCACCGCCATAGTATGGATAGCCGTAGCCGCCATAATAGCCGCCCCAATAAGGATTCCAGCCGTAATAACCCCAATCCCAATACGGATTATAGAACGGCGTGTACCATCTATTCCAGCCGTAACCATAAGGATAATAGCCCCAGTTCATACTAAAATAAGAATTCCAGCCATAGCCAGCACCCCAGCCAAAGCCGATATTCCAACCTGAACCCCAATATGGATTATAACCAAAACGGCTACCATAGTAAGGCGTGTTCCAGCCATTGTAATATTGCTCAGAACCTGCGTAATAGCCCCAATCCGATTCAGATACTGGGTGAGAGTTCCACTGGTTATATTTGTTGTGCTGAGATTTCTCTAATACCTTAGAATGCTCCACCACGCTGTAATTATTATTATAGTTATAATTTTCATCAACATGGTTGCCATCACTCATCACGATGCCCTCAGGGATCGTGTCTTGGTTAGGGTTATAGTAAACGCCATCGGTCTCTGTATAACCTCCCATCTGGGCGCCACAAGAAGAGAGTAAGAAACTTACAGAAGTAAGCATCAAAGCTCTGTATGCCCAATTTTTTTTAAGATTAAATGATATTTTTTTCATAATTTTATGAAGGTTTTATTTATCTTTGTGCCTTACCTTTCGGATATCCAAAATTATACCAAATTTATAAAACTACCAAATCTAATTTAAAGGATAATAAAGAAAGGACAACCAACTTCTATATTTAGATTAAAAAATAAGACAAAAGTTAAAATATTATGGCAAAATTAACATCAAGAGCAGAGGATTATAGCAAGTGGTACAATGAGTTAGTGGTAAAAGCAGACCTTGCCGAAAACTCTGGCGTGCGCGGGTGTATGGTCATCAAACCTTACGGCTACGCCATTTGGGAAAAAATGAGAGATGAGCTGGACAAAAAGTTCAAAGAAACTGGGCATGAGAATGCTTATTTCCCCATTTTTGTACCCAAAAGTTTATTTGAGGCAGAGGAAAAAAACGCCGAAGGCTTTGCAAAAGAATGCGCCGTGGTAACCCATTACCGCCTTAAAACAGACCCCGACAATCCTCAGAAATTGATGGTAGATCCGGAAGCCAAGTTGGAGGAAGAGCTCATCGTGAGACCCACTTCGGAGGCCATTATATGGAACACTTACAAAAATTGGATTCAGTCGTATAGAGATTTACCGATTTTAATTAACCAATGGGCAAATGTGGTGCGCTGGGAGATGAGAACACGCTTATTCTTAAGAACTGCGGAATTCCTTTGGCAAGAAGGACACACTGCCCACGCCACAAGAACAGAAGCCGTGGAGGAAACCGAAAGAATGCTGGAAATCTATGCCAATTTCGTGGAAAATTTTATGGCAGTTCCAGTGGTGCGAGGGCTCAAAACACCAAGCGAAAGGTTTGCAGGCGCTGAGGAAACCTACTGTATAGAAGCTTTAATGCAAGATGGCAAGGCGCTACAAGCGGGAACTTCACACTTTTTAGGTCAAAATTTTGCCGAAGCTTTTGATGTTAAATTTACCAATAAAGAAGGTAAAATAGAATACGCATGGGCGACTTCTTGGGGCGTTTCCACGAGGTTGATGGGCGCGCTAATTATGTCGCATTCCGATGATAATGGCTTGGTGTTGCCGCCTACATTGGCGCCTATCCAGGTGGTGATTGTGCCTATTTTTAAAGGCGAAGAACAGTTGCAGAAAATCGACCAAGTGGCGTATGAACTTCAAGACAAACTCAAGGCATTGGGCATTTCCGTAAAATATGACAACCGAGACACGCACAAACCAGGTTGGAAATTCGCCGAGTATGAACTCAAAGGTGTGCCGGTAAGAATAGCGATGGGCGCCAGAGATTTGGAAAACAATACTGTAGAAATTGCAAGGCGAGACACGCTAACCAAAGAAACTCAAAGTTTAGATGGCGTAGAAGTCTATATCAAGAATTTATTAGACCAAATACAGAAAGATATTTATCAAAAAGCCTTAGATTTTAGACAAAATAACATTACTAAAGTAGATTCTTACGAAGAATTTAAAGAAGTTTTAGAGACCAAAGGCGGCTTTATTTTAGCCCATTGGGACGGCACGGAGGAAGAAGAGCAGCAAATTAAAGAAGAAACCAAAGCCACCATCCGCTGTATTCCTTTGGAAGGCGAAAAAGAGGCTGGCGTTTCTATGATTTCAGGGAAGCCTTCTCAGCAACGGGTTTTATTCGCTAAGGCATATTAAAAAAGGAAATTAACGAAACATAAATAACAGATAATGAACATTATAGATTTAATTAAAGGGCAATTTGGGCACGGTGTAGCCGCTCATTTAGCCAGCCAGTTAGGAGAAACAGAGGCGAATACCTCAAAAGCGATACAAGCGTTTATACCAGCGGTTTTAGGTGGAATGATTGCCCAAACCGACCATCCGCGTTTGCTCAAAGAAATTACCAATTTGGCGGACACCAGCGTGCTTGCCAAGTTGAGCCAAAATACGCCAGAGTCTAATGAACTTTTGGCAAGTGTTTTATCGTTGGTTTACGGCGACAAAGTGGATACGCTGATGTCTGGCGTGGCTTCTTTTGCGGATATTAAACCAGCGTCTTCTGCCGCATTGTTGGGCTTTACCACGCTCACTTCTTTAGCCACGATGGGGCGCTACGCTAAGGAGCAAAATTTGGATGCCGAGGGACTTAAAAATCTTTTAAATCAAGAGAAAACCAACTTCTCTAACCTTCTGCCTGCGGGCTTTTCACTCGCGGCGGTGGGCTTGGGGCATGCAGAGCAATTTTTTGATAAAGCCAAAGAAAAAATAACCGAGGTTACAGAAAATTTGGGCGACAAAGTGGCACAAAACGCCAATGATGCCAAAGAAAAAATCAGTGCTTTTACCGAAGAAACCAAAGATAAAGTCTCCGACTTTGCCGAAAATGCGAAGGAAAAAATGGCAGATTTTTCTGGAGAAGTTAAGGATAGCGTGAGCGAGAAATTAGAAGATGCCAAAGATTTTGTTTCTGAGAAAACGGAAGCGGTAAAATCAGTGTTCCACCAAGCGGAAGAAAAAGTACAACAGCAATTTGGCGACGAGTCTAAGGAGGAAGTTTCCATCTGGAAATGGTTAATTCCACTGGTGTTATTATTGCTGATGGGCTGGTTTGTATGGAAATTATTCAACAAGAAAGAAGAAATCCCAACCACGCCAGAAACGCCTGCGCAGACCGTAGATAGCGTACAAGTAGACACGGCAGAGCACGCCACGGTAGATACGCTATCAGCCCAATAAAAACAGATTTCATACCATTAACAACCCAAAAACCGAGAGGTCTCAAAAGCCTCTCGTTTTTTCTATCTTTGAAAATGATCATATTATGCAGTCTTATTTAGAGTTTAATTTTACGGTAAATCCACCACAACCTTGGAGCGAAATCCTAATGGCAGAGCTCATCCACATTGGTTTTGATAGCTTTACCGAAGAATCCAACGGCATTTTGGCGTATATTCCCAAATCGGATTTTGATGAACAGCAACTCCAAGCGCTTTATTTATTCAATCAAGAAGGGTTGGCGTTGGCGTATACTTACCAAGAAATGCCCAATATCAACTGGAATGAAGAGTGGGAGAAGAATTTTTCGCCCATCAATGTGGAAGATCGGGTGTATATCCGCGCTGAATTTCATCAACCTGAAAATAAAGAATACGAAATCATCATTCAGCCGAAAATGTCCTTTGGCACTGGGCACCACGCTACCACTTATCTGATGATACAACAGATGTTAGAGATGGATTTTCAAAACAAAAAAGTTTTAGATATGGGCTGTGGCACTTCGGTATTGGCATTATTTGCGAAGATGAAGGGCGCTGCAGACACTTTGGCGATAGATATAGACCCGTGGTCGGTGGAGAATTCTAAAGAGAATGCCGCAAGAAATGGGATAGAATTGAGGATAGAGGAGGGCACGACAGACCTTCTGGGGCAGGAAAAATTTGACATTATTTTAGCCAATATCAACCGTAATATATTGATTTCCGACATTCCTACTTATGCTTCGGTTTTGGAAGAAGGCGGCTCACTATTGCTGTCGGGGCTTTGTTTCTTTGATGTGGCAGACATTATGGAGGTTTGTACGGCTCAGAATTTAAAACTGAAAAACCAACGCCAGAGAGAAGAATGGGTGAGCCTTTGGTTAGAAAAATAATCTTTTCTGTATATTTGTATTGCTAAAAAAGAATTTTATGGCTAAGAAACGAAAAAAATCAACCCTTTCAGTTGGGGTGGTGGGCAGCGGAAGTTTTGCCACCGCCATTGTGAAAATGCTGCAAGAAAACTGCAAAATGGTGCATTGGTGCGTTAGAAATGAATTTGTAAAAGGGGCTATAGAATTGAGAAAACACAACCCTACCTATCTACAAACCGTGATGTTCAACACCCGAGGTTTGGAGATTACAACGGATATTAACGCCTTAGTTTCCGCCTGCGAGATTATCATTCTCGCGACACCTTCTATCTACCTTTCTGAGGTGTTGGAGAAGATGACGGTGCCTTATGAAGGCAAACTTTTCGTGTCTGCAATTAAGGGGATTGTGCCTAAACATAACGATATTGTAGCGCATTATTTGAGAGATGAGTTTAATATCGGCTTTAGAAATCAAGCGGTTATCGCAGGGCCGTGCCACGCCGAAGAGGTTGCTATGGAGCGTTTATCTTATCTGACATTAGCCACCGTGGAGCCTGAAAATGAGGAAAAATTAAAAGAAATTTTTGCTTCAGATTATATTAAAGTGACCACCAGCACCGATATTTTGGGGAATGAATATAGCGCTATTCTCAAAAATATTTATGCCATAGGTGCGGGGATGGCAAGCGGCTTGGGGTATGGGGACAACTTCCAAGCGGTGTATGTTTCTAACGCCATTAGAGAGATGGAAATTTTCTTAGAAGCCATCTATGAAGCGCCAAGAGATGTGAATGAAAGCGCCTACCTCGGCGACTTGTTGGTAACGGCATATTCACTATTTTCACGAAACCGAAGTTTAGGAAATTTGATAGGGAAGGGGTACACGGTAAAATCCGCTATACAGTCGATGAATATGGTGGCAGAAGGTTATTACGCTGCGGCTTCCATCTACGAAACGGCAAAGTCCAAAAAACTAAAACTCCCAATCATCAACACGATTTATAATGTCTTATACGAAGATAAAAATGTTGAAAAACAGTTTAAAAAACTGACTTCTAAATTGAATTAATACGGTTTTTTATCAAAAAACTTGGCTTATTCAAAAAAAAGAGCGCTTCAACAAAGTTGAAGCGCTCTTTTTTAATATTTAATGATTAAATTTTATCCTTTCGGTTCTCTTGGCGGCTTTGGAAGAAGCACTTTTCTGGAAAGTTTCATTTTTTTACGGTCATCATAGCCCATAAATTTCACTTCTACAATATCGCCTTCTTGGTAAGGCACTTTTTCGGTGCGCTTCCAATCAATTTCAGAAATGTGGAGTAATCCTTCGGTACCTTTTGCCAATTGGATAAATGCGCCGAAGTCTACGACTTTCACCACTTTACCGCTATAAACCTCGCCAACCACTGGCACAAAGGTAATCTCGTTGATTTGTGCTACAGCCTCGTTGATTTTATTGCGGTCGGTTCCCGAAATTTCAATATGTCCAATTTCGCCTTTTTCTTCAATAGTGATCACCGTATCGGTATCTTTTTGCATTTGCTGAATTACCTTACCACCAGGACCAATAACAGCACCAATGAAGTCTTTCGGAATTTCCATCATTACCATTTTTGGTGCGTGTGGCTTCACATCTTGTCTCGGTTCGGAGATGGTTTTTAGCATCTCGCCTAAGATGTGCAGTCTTCCGTTTTTAGCTTGCATCAAGGCTTGTTCCATAATATCCATACTCAACCCTTGGATTTTAATGTCCATTTGGCAAGCGGTAATTCCATTTTCAGTCCCTGTCACTTTAAAGTCCATATCGCCTAAGTGGTCTTCATCACCTAAAATATCGGAAAGCACGGTCCATTTTCCTGATTCTGGATCGGTAATAAGTCCCATTGCAATCCCCGAAACAGGCTTCTTCATTGGGATACCAGCATCCATCAATGCCAATGTTCCAGCACAAACCGTTGCCATAGAAGAGGAACCATTGGATTCCAAAATATCAGAAACCACACGAATGGTATAAGGCGTTTCTTCAGGAATCATCACTTTTAGTGCTCTTTGAGCCAAGTTCCCGTGTCCTACTTCTCTTCTGGAAGTCCCTCTGAGTGGGCGGGCTTCGCCAGTGGAGAACGGTGGGAAGTTATAATGAAGGTAAAAACGCTCTTCGTGTTGGGTAATCACACTGTCTATTCTGTTGGCATCCATCAAAGAACCGAGGGTTACCGTGGTTAATGATTGTGTTTCGCCACGCGTAAATACTGAAGATCCGTGAGCGGCAGGCAGATAATCTACTTCGCACCAAATAGGACGAATTTGTTGATTATTTCTGCCATCTAATCTGATATTTTCGTTGAGGATAAGCTGTCTTACGGCTTCTTTTTGAACATCGTGGAAGTAAATTTTTGCCAATTCTGCCTTTTCTTCTAATTCTTCCTCGGTGTATCGGGTTAAGAATTCATTAACTACAGCGGCAAATTTTTCGCTACGCTCTTCTTTAGCGCTTGGATTTTTAGCAATATCATAATATTTCTGATAGGCATAATCCCAGATTTCTTGTTTCAATGCTTCATCGTGCGTTTCGTGGTTGTATTCTCTTTTAGGTAGAGATTTACCTACTTTTTGCGCCAATGCTTCTTGCGCGGCAATCTGAGTTTTGATTTCTTCGTGAGCAAATTTAATGGCTTCTAACATTTCTTGCTCTGTAATTTCGTCCATCTCGCCCTCTACCATCACAACAGAATCTTTGGTAGCGCCGACCATAATGTCTAACTCTACACCCTCTTGAAGCGTTTCCCAACTTGGGTTGATGCTTAGGATACCGTCTTTTTTAATCACTCTCACTTCAGAAAAAGGTCCGTTGAAAGGGATGTCGGTAATAGCGATGGCGGCAGAAGCGGCTAAACCAGCTAAGGAATCAGGCATTACTTTACCATCATAAGAGATTAGGGAAATCATCACCTGAACTTCGGCGTGGAAGTCACTCGGGAAGAGCGGACGAATCACGCGGTCTACCAAACGCATGGTAAGTACCTCATCATCAGAAGGTTTGGCTTCTCTTCTGAAAAAGTTCCCAGGAATACGCCCTGCAGAACCAAATTTTTCTCTATAATCTACAGTTAAAGGTAGAAAATCTACGCCAGGGTTGGCTTCCTTGGCGGCTACTACGGTGGCTAATAGCATAGTGCCACCCATTTTTACCACTACGGCACCATCGGCTTGTTTGGCTAATTTTCCAGTTTCGATGGTGATGGATCTGCCGTCTTTTAGCAGAATGGTTTCCGTGATTGCTTGTGGTGCATTCATAAAAAATTCAATGTTTTTTAATACCGAGGCTTCGTGTACCTGCGGTGCTATCTGCGCAACTTCTTTAGGCAGATATTGGGTTAATATTCTTGTTTAATACTCTTTTGCAAAGGTAATATTTTTTTTCAGATTTAGTGGGATTTTTATTAGGAAATCGATAAAAACAAAGAAAAAATAAGGGTGGAAGGTTAGGCTTAAATAATATTCTTCCTTTTTTAAAATTTAATGGAAATAAAAAAGCCGTTTCAAAAAGAAGCGGCTTTTTGGTTTTTGATAGATTATTTTCTTAATCCAAGCTCTGCAATAAGTGCTCTATATCTTTCAATATCCTTATTTTTCAGATAATCTAATAATCTTTTTCTTTTACCTACCAATTTAACCAAAGATTTTTCAGTCGCGAAATCCTTATGGTTAGCCTTAAGGTGCTGAGATAGGTGGTTAATTCTGTAAGTAAAAAGGGCTACTTGTCCTTCTGTACTACCTGTGTCTTGTGCAGATTTTCCGTGTTTAGCGAAGATTTCCGCTTTCTTTTCTTTTGTTAGATACATTCCAATATTATTTTAAATGATTATTATGTATGAGGTTGCAAAGATATAACTTTTTTTAAATACAGCAAACGAATAACTCAAAAGTTTAAATTATTTCAAATTTAAAATCCATTATTTCATCATCCACCGATATTCAATGTGCCGCAGTTACCCCACCACCAGCGAGGTCATCGAGAGGGAGCCAGCCAAGAGTTCATCGTTGAAGAGGGCGATGCTATCGCTGGATTTTTGCAGTCCCAAAGTGTAAATCAGCGGATAATAATGGTCGGGTGTGGGAACGGACAACTGAACCGCAGTGCCCATACTCTCAGGGTGGAGGAGCGTTTGGTGGTCGGCAGACAAGATGCTTTTGTTGAACAATGCGTGTGCCTCGTGTGCCCAATCGTAGCCGTATGCCTCGTTGAGGCGGTTCCATGCCACCATTTTCAGGTTGTGAATAATGTTGCCGCTGCCCACAATCAGCACGCCTTTGTTTCGTAAAAATTGTAATTCTTTTGCCAGTTCAAAATGGTAAGTCGCTGGTTGATAATAATCTATACTCAACTGTAATACAGGGATTTCCGCATCAGGAAACATATGCCGAAGAATGGTCCACGCACCATGATCGAGTCCCCAATCGTGGTCTTCGCCGATTTGGGTAAATTGTACAATTTGCTGAATTTCTTTTGCCAGTTCGGGCTTGCCAGCGGCAGGATATTGCACGGCGGAAAGTGCGGGCGGAAAGCCCGAAAAATCGTGAATGGTTTTGGGGTGTTCCATCGCTGTGATGTGCGTGCCTTTGGACAGCCAATGGGCGGAAATCACGAGAATCGCAGAGGGCGTGTCGATGGTCTTGCCAATCGCCTTCCAATTGTTGCTAAAAGCATTGTCCTCTATGCCGTTCATAGGGCTGCCGTGTCCGATAAACAGGGCAGGCATCGAGCCGTCTCGCTTTTTTAATCGAGCGGTAAAATCGGCTAAAATTTTCAATCCAGACATCGTCGTATTTTTCGCAAAGGTAGTTCAATTCCACTTGTAAATGCATTGATGTAGGGTAAGAAAGGGGGAGGAAGTAATTATTTCGGGAATACTTTAATCTCTGAATGTGAATTTTTCATTTTACCGTTTTGTTTACCGCTTTTGAAAAATCACAGAGAATGAAGAGTTTTAAAAAACGGCGGAAAAGTAGTTGTGGGAGGGCTTTTCCGCCTGTTGTACCCAGAGCCGGGATCGAACCGGCACGCCTTTCGGCATTGGTGTTTGAGACCAACGCGTCTACCAATTCCGCCATCTGGGCATTCCTTAAAATTGGTTTGCAAATATAGCGCTTTTTTTGATTCTACCAAAATTATTTTGATTTTTTTACCAATTGACCACTAAACCATCATACGCCAAGCGGATATGCGGCGGTAGTTGGCGCTCTACTTCTTCGTGGAAGCCTAATTTGTGACTGATGTGCGTGATAAAAGCCTTCTTTGGAGCCAACTGTTGGATGATTTCCAAGGCTTGTGGCAAGATAAAATGGGAAGGGTGTTCGTGCTTTAACCTTAGAGCGTTGATGACTAAAATTTCTAAGTTTTTAAGTTGATTTAGCGCATCTTTGCTGATCAAACTGGCATCTGTAATATAAGCCAATCCGCCTATTCTATAGCCTAAAATCGGTAATTTTCCGTGAAAAATTTCAATGGGCTGTATGGTGGTTTCTAAAACTTGAAATGGCTGGTGGTGGCTGATTTCAACCACTTCAAAACTTGGAGCACCAGGGTATTTTATCTCAGCAAAGGCATAAGGAAATCTGGCTTTAACCTCTTGGGCAACACGGCTTTGGCAATAAATGGGCATCGGCTTACGGTTGTTGAAAATCAGAGGACGCAAGTCATCTAAACCGATGATATGGTCGTTGTGCTCGTGGGTGAGGAGTACGGCATCCACTTGGCTTTCGTTTTGGGCGAGCATTTGTTGTCTAAAATCAGGGCCACAGTCTATCAGGATTTTTTTTTTGGCATCGGTGGTGAGGATGGCGGAACTCCTAAGTCGCTTATCCTTAGGGTTTTTAGATAAGCATACGGGGTGGGTGCAGCCAATAACAGGAACGCCCTGAGAGGTCCCTGTACCTAAAAATTTCAATTGCATTTTTGAGATTTAAATCATTTTGGTAAATTTACAAAAAATTTTGATACTAATTTTAAGTTTAAATAATGTCTGAAATAAAACCTATTTTAACCCCGAAACAAAAGGCACTGGCCATCAATTTAGACCCTAATATTTATGGAACTTTTGCAGAAATTGGTGCTGGACAAGAGACGGTAAGGCATTTTTTTCGTGCTGGTGGCTCATCATTAACTATTGCTAAGGCGATGTCTGCCTATGATAAGGAGTACAGTAACGCCATCTACGGAAAGGAGGAGAAAAACCGCTTTGTGACTCAGAATAGGCTCAAAAAAATGCTTCGGCACGAGGTAGGGCTTATTGAGGAGCGCTTGGATAATGAGGATACGCCACATCGTAAATTTTTCTCGTATGCCAACACGGTGACCACCATCAATTATCATAAAACCTTTAAAGGTCACGGTTGGGTAGGGCTGATGTTTCAGCACGAGGCAGATGCCGATTATAGCGAAATTATCATCCATATTAGATTTAAAGAAAACGATTCTACCCACCAGCAAGAGACTTTGGGGAACCTTGGGGTTAATTTAATCTATGGCGCGTTCAACTATGCGGATAACCCGAGGCAGCTCATCAATAGCCTTTATGATGATATTTCCATCGACAGGATTGAAATTGATATGATTGAGTTCCAAGGGCCTGCATTTGAGTATGTGGACAACCGTTTGATGAGTCTTCAATTGGTGAAAAAGGGAATGACCGATGCGGTGATTTTCAATTCGGAGGGTAAGCCGATGCTGCCAGCGGATATTCTTTATAAAAAAGATGTGTTTGCGGTGCGTGGGAGCTTTCGCCCTGTAACTTTGGTAAATATTGATATGTTTGAAAACGGCTTGGAGCTCTTTTTAAAAGATACGGGTGGTAAGCCTGAAGATACCGTGATTATTTTTGAAATTACCATTTCTAATCTCCGTGCTACGGGGAAAATTGACGAGCGGGATTTCTTAGATCGTGTAGATGTTTTGGCGAAGTTGGGTTATACCGTGATGATTTCCAATTTCTCAGAATATTACCGATTGGTAGAGTATTTTTATAATTATAACATCAGATATTTGGGCATCGGTATGGGCGTGAACAACCTCCTTATGGTCTTTGATGAGGAATACTACAAACACCTTCCTGGCGGTATTTTAGAGGCTTTTGGTAAGTTCTTCAGAAACGATATGAAAGTGTATCTTTACCCTTATAAAGACCCAGAAACGCACCAAGATTTATGTTCGGATAATTTAAAAGTACACGATAATCTTAAAGAATTATATAAATACTTCAAACTGAATAATAGAATTGTAGATATTAAAAACCATAATCCTGAATATTCGGAAATTTATTCAAGAGAGATTTTATCTAAAATTGCCCAATGTGCTCCAGGTTGGGAACATCAGCTTCCTGAGGGCGTGGCGGAGATGATTAAAGAACGAGGAATGTTCGGTTATAAAGAAGCGATAGAAATTAAAGAATTTTAATGAATATGGAAGACTTAAAAAATAGGCTAACCGCAATAGTTCACAATGAAGAAGCGCCAATAGAAGAGCGTTTGCAGTCCATTTGCGAAGTTTTGGATGCGGCATATGATTATTTCAATTGGACAGGGTTTTATTTTAAAAACGGCGATAAAAAAGAATTGATCTTAGGACCTTATGTTGGTGAAGCAACTGACCACACTGTGATTCCTTTTGGGAAGGGCATTTGCGGTCAGGTGGCAGTGTCAAACCAAACTTTTGAAGTGCCAGATGTCCATGCCGAGGACAATTACCTCTCTTGCTCCATCGCAACTAAGGCAGAAGTGGTGGTACCGATTATTAAAAATGGCGAAAATATCGGACAAATAGACATTGACTCTCACTTCATCGATCCATTTAAAAAAGAAGATATTGCCCTTTTAGAATGGCTTTGTGATGAGTTGGCAACCGTGCTTTAAAAGAGCATTTGCCGCAATTGCTGGTAATACGGTTGAGATTTGATGATGCGAGTGCCGTACCAAGAAAACGCCTCGCCATCTACTAAATATATTTTTTGATGAGAAAAAACACTTTGGAGCGCTTCAAGGTGTTTTTCTTTAAATGGATAAGGCTCGGAAGATAGGAAAATCACCTCTACACGGTGCAAATCTTCAAGGCTAATTTCTGGATAACGCATAGTGTGTTTAAAGTGGTTTTCAAAACCTAAATGCGTGAGTATGCTGTGGAAAAAAGTATCGCCGCCCGCCACCATATACGGATTTTGCCAGATGAGATAAGCCACCCTTGGCGCTTTGGAAAACTGTATTAAAAGGCAGCCAATCAGCCAATTGTTTTGCAAAATATTCGCCTTGTTGTTGCCGCTGGGTGCGTTCTCCCAAACTTATAAAAAACGCTTGCAGCGATGGAAGACCCGGAATATCCGTTACCCAAACATTAAAATCATTTTGCAAAACCGCCACCTGTTCCTTTACATTTTCTTCCTTGTTGGCGATGATGAGGTCAGGATTTAAAGCCTTTATTTTATCAAGATTTAATGTTTTGGTACCGCCAATAATCTCTATTTGAGCCACTTGCTCTTTGGGGTGGATATAAAATTTAGTCCGCCCGATTAAGTTGTTTCCTAAATCAAAATCAAATAAAGTTTCCGTAATGGAAGGCACTAACGAAACGATTTTCATAGCGGAAGTTTTAATCTGCAGAAGTGCCGATGCTCAGCTTGTTTCGTCGGATTTCTTTATCCATTTTTTTGAGCATTCCTTTGGTACCTATTTTCACTGAATTTTCGGCACTGCCCAATAGTCGGGCGTTACCGCGGTAGGTGTCGTAAGTGGTTTCTATAATGAAATTGCCATCGGCATCGTAGAGTTTGGCGCTCACTAAAACTTGGTTAGAGAACACATATTTACCGAACCCCACCTTAAAATATTTCACTTTCGGGATTAAAACCACCTGTGCATTATTATTGGCACACACCTCGCGAATGTAGTCTGTATCAATGCTATCATAAGGCATTACAGTGTCTATTTTTGAGACTTTTAAGCCGTCTTCATCTTTCATAAAATCACTAACGGCGCTATAAAAAGCTTGGTCGGTAGGGTAGCTTATCTCTGGAATATTGGGAATGATTTCAGGTGTAAAGTAAAGGGCTTTTTGTATTTTTTTAATTTTAATATTTTTATTAAGGTACTGCAAACTATCGCCCCACGCCGCACAATTGACCACACAGACCGCCATAGCTAACACGCCAACTAAAAGTAAAGATTTTTTCATACGCTAACCATTACGCCAATATTTTGATTATTAAATGTTTACAAAAACACTCCAATCCTCTTTTGCAAAGATACTACCTTATCTATCATATCACCAAAATATATTGATTTTTTATTCAATACCGTTGCTAATGGCGTGGCGGTGCGGATAGGATTTAGTGGGGAGAGTAGAAGCTCAGAAAAGCCCTTTCATCAAATTAAATCCTGATAACTTATTGAGAAAAACCTTTGCTTATCCCATTTATTTAGGTTATTTTTGTTGCAATAAAAATTATAAAAAGTAAATTTGATATGTCAACTTATGTCGTTGTAGGTCTTCAGTACGGAGACGAGGGTAAAGGAAAAATTACCGATGTACTTTCCGCAAAATCGGATTATGTCGTTCGTTTTCAAGGAGGTAATAATGCGGGACACACCGTGTATGTGGGGGAGGATAAATTTGTCTTGCACCTATTGCCATCGGGCGTTTTGCAGTCTAAGGGCAAGTGCATCATAGCCAATGGCGTGGTGGTAGATCCCAAAGCGTTCATCTCAGAAATTAAGCAAATAGAAGCCAAAGGGCTTAGAACAGACCATATTTTTATCAGCCGCAGAGCTCATGTGATTATGCCGTATCACATTCTTTTAGATACTTATAGAGAAGAAGAACTCGTTGGCGAGAAGCAAATAGGCACCACCAAAAAAGGCATCGGTCCTTGTTATGAAGATAAGATAGCGCGCGTAGGCATCAGGATGATAGACCTTTTAAACCCAGAAATTTTAGCCGAAAAAATCAAAGTCAATTTAAAAGTCAAAAATGCCCTTTTTGAGAAGTATTTTGAAAAACCGACTTTAGATTTTGATGAAATTTATAACGAGTTTTTAGCCATTGGCGAGCAACTTAAAGACCGTATTGTAGACACAGAGTTAGAACTCAACGAAGCCATTAAAGAAGGCAAAAACATCTTATTTGAAGGTGCTCAAGCGCTGATGTTGGACATTGATTTTGGCACCTATCCTTATGTGACTTCATCTTCGCCATCTACTGGGGGCGTGTGTACAGGAGCGGGCGTGCCACCAACAGCGCTACAGAACCTAATCGGCGTAGCTAAGGCGTACACCACGCGCGTAGGCAATGGACCTTTCCCAACTGAACTTAACGATGATTTAGGCGAAAAAATCAGACAAATTGGCCACGAATTTGGGGCGACCACAGGGCGACCACGAAGAACAGGCTGGCTGGATTTGGTATCCCTAAAACACGCGTGTATGATTAACGGTATCAATAACTTAGTGATTACAAAATTAGATGTTCTCACGGGCATAGACCGCATAAAAGTGGCAACCCAATACCGTACCGAAGATGGCAAAATCATTGATTATTTTACCTCTTCTACCACCAAACTTTACCACTACGAGCCGATTTATGCGGAATTACCAGGGTGGTCGGAAGACATTACCGCCGCACGCTCTTATGATGAACTGCCACTGAATGCGCAGAAGTATATAGAATTTATTGAAGATTATTTAGGCATCAATGTTTATTTGGTTTCGGTGGGACCGGAGAGAACGCAAAATATCATCAGAAAAGAGTTATTTTAATCTAAAATACAAAATATAAGGCTGTCTTTTGGGCAGCTTTTTTAATTTTTAGTGGTTCTCAAAAAAAATGTAAATTTGAGCCGTATCAATTGTAATAAAAAAGTAATATGGAAGACATCATCTCGTTGATTAGCAATTATATTTGGTCGGTAGCCTTGATTGCCCTTTGTGTCTTTGCAGGGCTTTATTTCTCTGTAAGACTGCGGTTTATGCAATTCCGATACCTGCCAACTATGATGAAAATCCTCTTCAAAAAAGAATATTCCAAACAAGGGATTTCGCCGTTCCAAGCCTTTTCATTAGCCATTTCTGGGCGTGTGGGCACAGGGAATATCGTGGGGGTGGCAACGGCTATTGCGTTGGGTGGACCGGGTGCGGTGTTTTGGATGTGGTGCATCGCTATTTTGGGTGCGGCTTCTGCCTTTGTGGAATCCACGCTGGGGCAGGTTTACAAGCAAGAACTCAATGGGCAATACCGTGGAGGGCCCGCATTTTACATCGAAAAAGGGCTGGGTATCAAGTGGTATGCCATTCTTTTTGCGGTGGTTACCATCATCAGTTGCGGATTTTTGCTGCCAGGTGTGCAGAGCAATAGCATTTCCTCATCTATGAGTAATGCCTTTAATATCAATAGTTTCCAAGTTTTGGGCTATGATTTTAATATCATCGGAACGCTGGTGATTGTGCTGTTGGGCATCATCATTTTTGGTGGCGTGAAGCGTTTGGGGAAAATCGCCGAAATCATTGTGCCGTTTATGGCGGGCATTTATTTTCTGATGGTGCTGTATATCATCGGGGTGAATGTGCATCGGATACCTGAAATTTTCTCACTGATATTTAATTCGGCGATGAGTTTTGATGCCACTTTTGGCGGAATTGTGGGCTCGGCAATCGCTTGGGGTGTGAAGCGTGGCGTGTATTCCAACGAGGCTGGGCAAGGTACGGCACCCCATGCGGCAGCGGCAGCGGAGGTCAACCACCCTGCGGAACAAGGGCTGGTGCAGGCGTTTTCTATCTATATTGATACGCTGATTATGTGTACCTGCACGGCACTGATGATTTTGTTTACCAACAGTTATAATGTGATTGATGAAGGCACACAGCAAATGCTTGTGGAGAACCTGACAGGCAAGGATTACACGCAGTTTACGCAGTCGGCGGTGTCCTCGCATTTCACTTATTTTGGGAACGAATTTGTGGCGGTAGCATTGTTCTTTTTTGCTTTTACCACCATTATGGCATATTATTATTATGCCGAAACCAACATTACTTATGTCTTTAAAAATCAGAGATATACCAAAATTTTCATCTGGATTTTACGGTTTGGATTTTTGGGTGCCACCTATATCGGCACGGTGCGAGAGGCACAGCTGGCGTGGCAAATTGGCGATATTGGCGTAGGGCTGATGGCGTGGGTAAACATCATCGCGATTTTACTCTTGAGCAATGTTACCATCAAAGTGTGGGAAGATTACGAAGACCAAAAACGCAACGGCATCTCGCCACCTACCTTCAATGCTAAAAAATTAGGCATTAAAGGAGCGAAGTTTTGGGAAAAAGATTAGAACAACAGTAACGCAAAAAAAAATCCTCGCTAAACACTTAGCGAGGATTTTTTATCTCTATCTCATATCGTACATCACCATAGCGGTAATCAGCTTAGGCGAAATGAGCGTGGATTTTGGTGGCATCTTTTGATTAAGGTCTGAGATCTTAATTAAATCATTGAAACTCACAGGGTAAACCCCAAATGCGACTTTGAACTCGCCAGAATCTACCTTGTCTTTAAGTTTTAAAATTCCATCAATATTAGAAGTCCCTTTTACAAATTTAATTCTATCCGAATTTTTGGTGTTTTCTATGTTTAAAATCGGTTTAAAAATGAATTTTTCTAACAATACATGGTCCATACTGTCTAAATCTTCATTTTTAGGGCGAAGGTCGTGTTTGATGTGGAGGCTGTAGAATTTGCCACCCAAATACATTGAAATATGGAACTTTTTAGACGGATAATAAGGCACATCGCCTTTTTCGTAGATGAGAAAATCTTGTTCCAGCGCTTTCAAAAATTCAGCTTCAGAAAGTCCGTTGAGGTCTTTGATCAACCGATTATAATCATGGATTTTAATGGATTGGTTAGATACGATAAAACTAAAAACAAAGTTGTAAGGCTCTGTGCCTGTGTGTTTTTTATTTTTTTCTTTTTGGTTTTTAGCGTGCAGGGCTGCCGAGCCTATCCTGTGGTGACCATCGGCAATGTAGAACGCTTCTATTTGGTCTAATACGCCTTTAAACTGGCTAAGTTTCAGCCTGTTGTCTATCTTCCAAACTTTGTGGCGGATACCCTCTGGATCAGAAAAATTGATGATAGGGATATTTTTTTCCTCTTGGCTCATCATCATTTCCACCTTGGCATTGGCAGGGTAGGTCAGAAGCACGGGCTCAGATTGGAGCTCTACTTTTTCTAAATATTGAGCTAATTTTTCTTTCCTTTGGGTAATGGTAGCCTCGTGTTTTTTGATTTTCCCAGCCCAGAAATCTTCCACCGAAACCAAGCCTAAAAGCCCTCTAAATACCGTTTTGTTAGGCATTATTTGCTCATAGAGGTAGTAGGAAGCAGTGTCTTCTTGTTTCAATTCATTTTGGAGGCATTCCTCATAATTGGCTCTTACTTTTCTTAGATTTCTGGCAACATCTTTAGATTTACTACACGCGTAGGGCTTAACCATTTGGATGTAGCTGTGTGGCTCTTTAGCCTTCTGAGCAAGCTGTTCATCGGTATAGTTGTCCAGCGGGTGCGTAGGGAAAGAGTTAATATATTCTTCTCTAGGGCGGATGCCTTTAAAGGGTTTAAAAGTGGGCATTTTATGATCTTAATTTTATAATTTGCTGTGCTAATTCTGTACCAATTCTATCTTGGGCTTCCACGGTGCTGCCACCTAAGTGTGGAGATAATGAAAGGGCAGGGTTCATCAGAACGGCTAATGAAGGCTCTGGCTCTGTTTCAAAAACATCTAATGCCGCGCCTGCAATTTTTCCAGATTCTATAAAGTCTAAAAGGGCTTGCTCGTTAAGAACGCCACCACGAGCAGCATTCACGATGAATATTCCAGACTTCATAGCTTCATATTCAGGTGTATCGATGAGGTAATGCTCGGTTTTAGGCGTGTTGATGGTCAAAAAATCCGATTGTGATAACACCTCGTGGAGGTCAGTGGTGGTTTCTATTTCAAAATGAACCGTACTGCCATCAAAGAACGACCAGCTGAGGTTTTCTTTTCTTGCTGTGCGTGTAACCACCAAGGGCTTCATCCCCAAAGCGATGCCTATTTTGGCAACTTCCTTTCCTATTCTACCAAAGCCGATAATGCCTAAGGTTTTCCCTGAGAGCTCTACGGCTTGCGCATAAGATTTTTTAAGCGCTTTGAATTTGGTTTCGCCTTCTAAGGGCATCATTCTATTGGCTTCGTGAAGGAACCTCGCTAAGGTGAAAAAGTGCGCAAAAACCAACTCTGCCACAGATTGGGCAGAGGCTGCGGGCGTGTTAATAACCTTGATGCCTTTGCTTTCCGCATAAGCCACATCAATGTTGTCTGTGCCTACGCCGCCGCGCCCTATCAACCGAAGCGAAGGGCAAGCGTCTATCAATTCTTTAGGGACTTTGGTGGTACTCCTCACTAAAAGTCCATCAATCTGGTTATCGTTAATGAAATGGCTCAACTGTTCTTGGGCTACGCGGTGTTCCAAAACTTCTATCCCCGCTTGGGTCAGCATTTTTACTCCTTTTTGGGAAAGCCCATCGTTCGCTAATATTTTCATTTTTTTGTTAAGGTTTGAGTTGTTGCATCGCATTTACTAATACTTGTACGCTTTCTATGGGCAGGGCATTATAAAGGCTGGCACGATAGCCGCCCACACTGCGGTGACCATTGAGCCCACTGATGTTGTGGCTTTTCCAAATTTGGTCAAATTGATCTTTTAGGCTTTCATCAACCAAGTGGAAACAAACATTCATCATAGAGCGGTCTTCTTTGGCAGCGGTGCCTATAAATAAAGGGTTTCTGTCAATTTCATCATAGAGGAGTTGTGCTTTGGCTTGGTTGTTTTTCTCCATTTCCGAAATTCCACCATGGGCTTCTAAATATTGCAAGTTAAGCCACGAGGCATAGACCGCAAACACAGGCGGAGTATTGAACATAGAATCCTTTTTGATGTGGAGTTCATAGTCCAAATAAGAAGGAATCACTCTGCCTGATTGACCTAAAATCTCCTTTTTTACCACGACTAAAACTGTTCCCGCAGGTCCCAAATTCTTCTGAGCACCAGCATAGATGAGATCAAATTGAGAGAAATCCAACTGCCTTGAAAAAAGGTCGGAGCTCATATCACAAACTTTGATGGTATCCCCTTTTGGAAAGGTTTTCATCTGTGTGCCATAGATGGTATTGTTAGAAGTGCAGTGGAAATAGTCATAGCGCTGATCTATCTGATAATCCTTCGGTATGGTGTGGTAATTTTCAGCCTTTGAGGAGGCAACCACTTCCACACGCCCTATTTTTTCGGCTTCTACAATGGCATTGTGCGCCCAAGTGCCTGTGTCTAAATAAGCGGCTACACCCTCGGTAGAGAGGAGATTGAAGGGCACCATAGCAAATTGGAGGTTGGCGCCACCTTGTAAGAAAAGCACTTCATAATCGTCATTGAGGTTCATTAGTCGCTTTACGCTGGCTCTGGCTTGCGCCATAACTTCTACAAAATCTGGGCTCCGGTGTGATATTTCTAATAAAGACAACCCTGAGTGGTTAAAATCTAAAACCGCCTCGGCAGATTTTTGAAATACTTCCTGAGGAAGGATGCACGGTCCTGCGCTAAAATTATGTTTTTTACCCATTGATACTTGTATTTTCTTGGAAAAAGGGAAGGTTAGCAAAAAGTAAAATCCACCCCATAGTAACTAAAGAGCGGATAATCCATCACCAATTATTCACCGTGTAGAAATACTTTTTTAGATAAGAGTTGCGCCTCGGTTTCCACATGGTTTTCATCTGGCACGCAACAATCCACTGGACAAACGGCGGCACATTGTGGCTCTTCGTGGAAGCCTTTGCACTCGGTGCATTTATCTGGGACAATGAAATAGACATCATCACTCACAGGTTCTTGTGGAGCATCAGCATCTATGGTTAGCCCCGAAGGCATAGTAACCCTACCTTTAAGGTCTGTGCCATCCGAAGCGCGCCAGTCTACAGCACCTTCGTATATGGCTGTATTCGGGCATTCAGGCTCACAAGCCCCACAATTGATACATTCATCTGTTATTATGATCGCCATTGCTAATAAAATTTTTAAATTTGCACAAAGTTATTACATTTATATAAAATAGCAATGAAGGCAAGCACTAAAATTTCAGGATTGGCTCAGTTAGGGCAATGGATCAACCACTTTTTAAACACCGAAGAAGCCCAGTATACCGCCGATGAACAACAGTTTTCAGAGGTTTTAAAACGCAGCGAAATTGAAAACGCGTGGTTCACACCAGAGAGCCTTCGTTGGGCGCTACAACAGTGGGCAAAACTTCTAACGGAAGACCAACTTCAGGAATGGGTGTCTGCTTATCCTACCATTGACCAACCGAAGCGCGTGGGGCTTATTTTAGCAGGGAATATCCCATTGGTAGGCTTTCACGATATTATTTCGGTGGTGCTGAGTGGGCATACGCCAATCATCAAATGTTCCTCTAAAGATCAGCGGCTGATTCCTTATTTAATGGAGCGCTGGGCGGCGTTCTGCGGTGGTGATTTGGAGTATACCTTAGTGGAGAGAATGGAAAATTACGATGCCATTATTGCAACGGGCAGCAACAACACGGCGAGGTATTTAGAGTATTATTTTAAAAAAGTACCGCACATCATCCGTAAAAATAGAACTTCTGTGGCGGTGCTTCGTGGTGATGAAACCGATGAAGAGCTGCAGCGCTTGGCACAAGATATCTTTATATATTATGGTTTGGGCTGTCGCAATGTAACGCGCCTTTTTATTCCGCAGGATTTTAAATTAGACCGTCTGTTTGAGAATTTTTTTGGCTTTAAAGATATTATCCATCACCATCAATATGCCAATAATTATGACTATAATAAAGCGGTGTATCTCCTCAACCAAGAGGTTTTTTGGGATAATAATTTTGTAATGCTCAAAGAAGATGAGCGTTTGTTTAGTCCACTGGCGGTGATTCATTTTAGCCGTTACGAGCGATTGGAAGATGCCCTCACTATTATTGATGCGCATAAAGAAGAAATTCAATGTGTGGCGGCGGCGCCTCGTTTAGGTTTAGAGGGAAGTATAGATTTTGGTCAAGCTCAGCAACCCGACTTAAAAACTTACGCCGATAATGTGGATACGATGAAATTTTTAACTTCAATTTAAAAAATTGATTATATTTGCAAAAAAATAAACTATTATGGAATATTCTACCGAAAATCATTTATTAGTGGCGCAGGTTTCTGAATCTGAAAAAGCGACATTTTATAAAAAAACTTACCTCCATCTTGCGTTGGCAGTGTTGGCTTTTATCTTTGTGGAAGCGGCTTTAATTAAAATTGTTCCAAAGGAAATGATCTTATCAATGTTCCAAGGGAAATTCACTTGGTTGTTGATTTTGGGCGCTTTTTGGTTGGCATCTATGCTGGCGAGTAGATGGACCGTGGCACAGAGCCGAGGAACGCAATATTTAGGATTGGCGTTCTATGTTTTGATCGAAGCGGTGATCTTCTTACCGATGATTTATATCGCGAGCTATTATAGCGATGCCTCGGTGATTCCTCAAGCGGCTATTATTACTTTAGCGCTTTTTGGCGGGCTTACAGGCGTGGCATTTACCTCTAACCGAGATTTTTCATTTCTTAGAAACATCATTATTATCGGCGGATTTTTATCCTTAGGGCTGATTGTGGCGGGCGCTTTATTTGGCTTTAATTTAGGACTTTGGTTCTCTATTGGAATGGTGCTTTTGGCTTCTGCTAGCATTTTGTACGAAACACAAAAACTAAAAGTAACCTACACCAAAGATCAATATGTAGGCGCGGCATTGCAACTGTTCTCTTCTATTATGCTTTTGTTCTGGTATGTGTTGAGGATTTTAATGTCCCGAAGAGACTAATATTTTTTTTAAAAAAAATATATAAAAAAGGCAATCTGCGGTGTGTAGATTGCCTTTTTTACTATCCAATTGCAAGGTTGCTTTTAGTGGGATTGAGTAGGGTAACAAAGGTTAAAACACGCTCTCCAAACTCTTCAGAAATAGCCTCGGTGATGTAGGTGAGCTCGTTCTCCATAAAGGCTTGGCGTTGGTTTTCATCAGCGAAAATCAGGAGGAAGTTGGTGTTTTTGCCTTCTTGCAAATGGTGGCTCTCCACTTCGGAAAAGATGAAATATTTAAGGTGAGGGATTTTCTCCGAAAGCGGGTAGAGGCGCTCTTTTTTATAATTTTCCCAAAGTTCTAAACTGTGCTCTTCGCAGTGAAAAGTAATGCTGAGGATACTCATTTTTTTAACTAATTTTTAAGATTATTTTATATAAAATCACTGCAAAAATCGGTAAATTTTTCGTAAATTAGCCCTTTGATAAAATGGAATTTTTAATCATTTAAAACTAACTGATATTCAGTATAATAAGATAAATTATGCAAAAAGAAGGAGAAAGGTTGATACCTATCAACATCGTAGATGAAATGAAATCTTCCTACATAGACTATTCTATGTCGGTGATTGTCTCTCGTGCATTGCCCGATGTAAGAGATGGGCTAAAACCCGTGCACAGGCGCGTATTATACGGTATGTATGGGCTTGGGGTGTTTTCAAATAAAAAATACCTGAAATCTGCCAGAATCGTGGGAGATGTGCTGGGTAAGTACCACCCACACGGCGATATCTCTGTTTATGATGCTATGGTGCGTATGGCACAGCCGTGGAGTTTGCGCTATATGCAAGTGGATGGGCAGGGGAACTTCGGTTCTATGGATGGCGACCCACCAGCGGCGATGAGGTACACCGAGGCAAGACTTCAAAAAATCTCTGATGAAATTTTAGCCGATTTGGATAAAGAAACGGTGGATTTTCAAAACAATTTTGATGATAGTTTGAAAGAACCTACCGTATTGCCGACCAAAATTCCGAATCTTTTAGTCAATGGAGCCTCGGGGATTGCTGTGGGTATGGCAACCAATATGGCGCCGCATAACTTATCAGAATCCATCGATGCTATCTGTGCTTATATTGACCATAAAGACATCACCATTGATGAGCTAATGAAGCACATCAGCGCCCCAGATTTCCCAACAGGAGGGATTATCTACGGCTATGATGGCGTAAGAGATGCCTTCCACACTGGGCGAGGCAGAATTATCCTAAGAGGTAAAGTTAATTTTGAAGAAATAGGCAACAGAAACGCCATTGTGGTTACGGAAATTCCGTACCAAGTGAACAAGGCGGAGATGATTTCCAGAACTTCGGAATTGGTAAAAGAGGAGAAAATCCCAGGAATTTACGAAATCCGAGATGAGTCCGATAGAAGTGGAATGCGCATTGTCTACGAGCTTAAAAACGATGCCATACCGAATGTGGTGCTCAACTTACTCTATAAATATACAGCGCTACAGACTTCATTTAGCGTTAATAATATTGCGTTGGTTAAAGGTAGACCACAGCAATTGAATTTGAAAGACATCATCGTTCACTTTGTGGAACATCGCCACGAGGTGGTGGTTCGCAGAACGCAGCACGAACTCAAAAAAGCCAAAGAAAGAGCCCATATTTTGGAAGGCTTTATGAAGGTGATTGCCACGCAAGACACTTTGGATAAAGCCATTGCCATCATCAGACACTCGGCTAATCCACAAGCCGCTAAGGAAGGTTTAATGGCAGAGTTTGAACTTTCCGAAATCCAAGCCCAAGCGATATTAGACCTCAGATTGGCGCGCTTAACGGGTATGGAATTGGATAAAATCCGTGATGAATATCAAGCGATTATGGATTTAATTTCCGATTTAGAAGATATTTTAGCCAACGAGTCAAGGCGTTATCAAATCATCAAAGATGAACTCATTGAAGTAAAAGAAAGATACGGCGATGAGCGTAGAACGGCTATTGACTATTCTGGAGGTGAGATGTCCATAGAAGATTTTATCCCGAATGAAGATGTGGTGCTGACCATTTCTCACGCGGGTTATATCAAGAGAACGCCGCTTTCGGAGTACAAAATTCAAAGTAGAGGTGGGGTAGGGAACCGTGCGGCTTCCACGCGAGATGAGGACTTTTTGGAGTACATCGTTTCTGCCACCAACCACCAGTATATGCTCTTCTTCACCGAAAAAGGACGCTGTTACTGGTTGCGTGTATTTGAAATTCCTGAAGGTTCCAAAACAGCGAAGGGTAGAGCCATCCAAAACCTTATCAATATAGAGGCTGATGATAAAATTAAAGCCTACATTAGAACCAACGATCTTAAAGATACCGAGTATGTAAAAGAGATGTTTGTGGTGATGATTACCAAAAACGGAACCATCAAAAAAACCTCGTTAGAGGCTTACTCAAGACCGAGAGCCAATGGTATCAACGCGATTGAAATCCGAGAAGATGACCAACTCTTAGGCGCAAGGCTCACCAACGGACAATCCGATATTATGATCGCCACCAAAAATGGTAAATGTATCCGCTTCCCAGAGGAAAAAGCCCGCGCTGTGGGTAGAAATTCCATCGGTGTACGCGGGATTTCATTAGAAGACCAAGATGAGGTGGTTGGTATGATAGTTGTAAATGATATAGAGAACGAAACCGTTTTAGTGGTATCAGAAAAAGGCTATGGTAAGCGGACTGCGGTGGAGGACTACCGCATAACCAACCGAGGCGGAAAAGGGGTCATCACCCTCAATATCACTGAGAAAACAGGAAATCTCATCGCCATACAATCGGTAGTAGATGGTAACGATTTGATGATCATCAACAAATCTGGCGTTGCCATTAGAATGTCTGTGGATAATATGCGAGTAATGGGCAGAAATACCCAAGGCGTTAGACTCATCAACCTTAAAGGCAATGACGAAATAGCCGCCGTAGCCAAAGTGGAAGCAGAGAAAGAGGTGGAAGATAATGAAGAGGAAACAGAAGGCGATTCTAACCACCCAGAATTTGCGGAACGCCCACAAACAGGGGATAATGTCATCAATTTAGGTGATGAGGAAATTAAAAGAGAAATAGAAGGCGAAGAAGCCGACAGAGATAATGAATAATCTTTAAATCAGTACAATATGAAAAAAATCATTTTAAGTCTTGCTGTATTTTCAGCAACGATGGTTTTAGCACAGAAAAAAGAAATCCAAAATGCTTATAAAGCGGTAGAGTCTGGTGATGTAGCCACTGCCAATGCCGAGTTATCCAAGGCAGATGCCACGCTTGGCGGTAAACTTTACCTTTTAGAGCCTGCGCTTTTAGAGCAGTATTATTACACCAAAGGTTTGGCGCTTTTAAAAACAGGAAAGGTGCAAGAAGGGGCGGCTTTCTTATCGAAAATCAATGACTTAGGAAAAACGAAAATCTACACAGGTAAAGACAGTGATAGAAATAGAGTTTATTTCTTAGGTAAAGCTCAAGCCGACCAAAGCGGTATTTCTAATTTAAAAGAAGATACCTATTCTCCAAAATTGGCAGGGAATTTAGGCGGTGTGATTAACCCATTATTGAAAATCGCTGGTGATGAGGCTTATAAAGCTTATCAAGCCAAAGATTACGCCAAAGCTGCCAACAAATATTTAGAAGTTTACAACCTTCTAAAAGCCACAGGTAATGATGACCAACTTTACCTTTATTATTCAGGACTTAACTATGCATTAGCCAATGATAAAGCCAATGCGATTCAGGTTTATGATACTTTGCTCAATAACGGCTACACAGGCGTAACCACGCAATACAAAGCCAAAAATAAGAAAACAGGGCAAGTAGAAAATTTGGATAAAAGTAGTTTTGAAATGCTCAAAAAATTAGGTGCAGCATCTGATTACACCGATTTCAAAACTGAGCAAACCCCAAGCATTGAGCAAGAGCTTTATGAAACTGTAGGAGCACTCTATATAGACTCCGAAAAATACCCTGAAGCCTTGTCTGTTATTGAAAAAGGGCTTAAGAAATTCCCTAAATCCAGCAAGTTATCAGAACTCCAAAGTGTGGCTTACTACAAATCTGGAAAAACAGAAGAGTTTGTAGGAAGTTTAAAAAAACAAGTAGCAGCCAATCCTAACGATAAAGTTTCTTGGTATAACTTAGGCGTGCTTTTGAGCAAAGATCCAGCGAAAATAGGAGAGGCAGAAGAGGCTTTTAAAAAGGCTTTAGAAGTGGATCCTAACTATATCCCAGCGCTACAGGGCATATTCTATAATGTGTATATGTTGGGAGATGATGGCAAGGTGATAGAGCAAGCTGAAGCCGCCAGAAAGGCTAAAAAAATGGAAGAATTTAATAGAATTCTCCAAGAGCGTAGAGAGCGTTTTGCGAAAGGTTTACCTTATTTAGAAAAATGGTACGCTTTGGAACCGCAGAATTTAGAGATTGTAAGTCTTCTCAAAGGCGTGTATCAAACCCTTAAGAAAGAAGATAAATTCAAAGAGCTAAAAGCGGTAGAAGCTTCTTTACAAAAATAAATAAAGTCAAAAAATGAAAATGGTACAGTTCTTGCAAATTTAATTTAGAAGTATCATTTTCATTTATTAACAAATTAAAAAAAAACAATATTATGTCAAAAAAAGGTAACAATTCATTAGGCGTTTTAGTAGGTTTATTAGCAGGTGCAGCAGCAGGTGTAGCGTTAGGAATGTTATACGCGCCAGAAGAAGGCAAAAAAACCAGAAAGAAAATCAAAGAAAAGGCTGAGGACTTAAAGGATCAAGCTCAGAAAAAATACGAAGAAACGAGCGAGAAAGTAAAAGACCAATACCAAACACTTTCTGAAAAAGCCAAGTCCAGCGTAGACCAAGTGGTTTCTAATGTTAAAGATGCTTATGACAAATACAAAGGTCAAGCAGCTGACAAAGCTAACGAAATCGCTAAAGATGTAGAGTCAGAATTAGACGCTCTTAAATAATCTAAGCGGATTTTGATATCAATTAACAAAAAGGAACTTGCAATATAGTTCCTTTTTTTGTAATTTTAGACCATTAAAAATCATAATGATATGATAGATATTTTAAAAAATTATGCAGAAGGTCGGCTCAATCTCCTTAAAATGGAAGCCACAGAAAAAGTCTCCTTAACGATAGGTGGCGTGGTATTGGCGTTAATTTTATGCGGATTAGCCTTGTTCTTTTTGATATTGATAAGCATCGGCTTAGCGGTACTGATAGGCTATTATGTAGAAAATATGGCGTATGGTTTTTTAATCATGGGTGGCGTTTATTTTCTATGTTTTATATTGAGTTTGGTGTTTAAAAAAGCCTTGAAAGAAGGCGTGGCAAATATCGTAATTAGAATGATAAACGGATAAGGCGATGAAGGAAAAATACAACAGTTTAGCAGAGCTTAGAGCTCAAAAAGCAGCATTGAAAAAAGAGGTGGGGCAGATGCAAGATCTCCTGACTTTTAAAAATCCTAAAGATTCGCTAAGTGCTCTAACCAATGGTTTTACAGATGAATTTCTAACGGAACAAAACACTGAAAACGGCACTCAGTTGGCATTAAAAACCAGCCAAGTGGTAAAAGGCGTAGCAGAAGGCATCAAAAAGAAAATAGTAGATAAAAACACCAAACCGATTTTATCTTTTGAAAATGCAGGCTTGGGGCAAAGCGTGGTAGAGAACGCATTGAGACTGGGGATTGTGAGTTTCGTGGGGAGCTATACCAGAAAAAAACTCTATAACAGCAGTTGGAAAAACAGACTTATCGGCTTAGCGCTGGTTTATGTGGTTCCAATGGCACTTAGATTTATACGAGAAAAATTGGAAGAAAACCAAGAAAAATCATCATCATAACCTAAAAAAAGCGATTGTCAGAAAATACAATCGCTTTTTTTTGTGAGTTAACTTTTGACCCATTTGAACTGATGTTGGAGGTCTGGCGTTGCCATACGCTCTGCAATTTTAGACAGCCTTAATGGTAATTTCATCAGGAATTCTTGGGCTTTTTGAGCTTTTTCGTTAAGCCCTTGCAGGTGCTCTATTTTCCACTCGGCTAAAAGTTGAGACAGAATATCAATATAATCATTCGCGGTGTAGACCATACACCTTTGGGCGGCATCAGAAAAGTGGGTCCATAATTCGCCAGCTTTCTGACCACTTTCGCGCATCAGGTGGGCAGGCATCACGATTTTTTTTCTCATCATATCCTCAAAAGCGAGGAGCATTTCGTTGGGGTCTAATTCTAAAATTTTAGCCACAAAATGTTTGTAAGCCTTGGCGTGTCTGGCTTCGTCCGCAGCGATGACGCCACACATTTTAGCCAATTGCGTATTACCGCTCTGTTTGGCTAAGGTGCCCACACGGCGGTGCGAAATATTGGTTGCCGTTTCTTGGAAACTCGTATAGATAAAATTTCGGTAAGGGTCTGAACTGGTGCCGAGGTCAAAACCATCGTGGATTAAATATTGCGTGGTGACCTCCATTTCTCGCATATTAACGCGCCCACAGAGGTAGAGGTATTTGTTGAGCAAGTCACCGTGTCTATTTTCTTCCGCCGTCCACGCCCGCACCCATTGTGACCAACCTTGTTTTTCCTCTTGGTTGATACCTTCTATGCCCATAATCCAAGATTCGTAAGTGGGGAGGGCTTCCTCTGTAATGCAATCGCCAATGAGGGTAACAAATAAATCATACTCCATCTGGTGGGCGTGCTCTTGCAACTCTTCTACTTGATGCTGAAAGTCTGGCGTAGAGCTGTCTGGAAGGAAGTCTGTGGGTTGCCAAATCTTTTCAATCGGGGTGAGGTATTTGTCCATAAAGGTGCCGACTTCTTTGGCTAAAGTCTGCATGACTTCCGTTCTAACAAGGCTACTGTATTTCATTTTTTATTAGATTTAAGTTATTTTCTCCAAAAATACTATTTATAGCATAAATAAAAGAATTTTTTGAGACTTATTTTTATTTTGATGAAAAAATAAATTCTAAAACGCTCTATTTTTGAAGAGAAAAAACAAAAACCGCCCCAAGATTGAGACGGCTAAAATCTAAATTTTATATGGAAAATGGAGTTTAAAAAATAATTTTAAAAGGGGTGTACATCATACTGCCTTTTTGGATTTTTAACTTTTCGATGGCTTCAAACATCTCATATTCTGCAGTTCCTAATTTCTTTTTCATAAAATAAGCGGAAACTTCATCATCGCTAAAATCATTAAAAAAGGCCTCAATAGGACTGATTTCGCCTGGGTAACTCGTAATTGTGTAGTTTTTGAGTTGGGCTTTTTCCGCGGTGTAGGCGATGGCTTCATTTAGCCCACCTAACGCATCTACCAAACCAATTTCCTTAGCTCTGGTACCTGACCAAACACGCCCGCCGCCCACTTGATCGATCTGCTCAAAGGTTTTATTTCTGTTTTTGGTCACGAAATACACAAACCTTTTATAAATTTGATTCACTTGCTTTTGGAGCATCGTTTTGGTGCCCTCGGTGATACCGTTAATTGGAGAAATCATAGAAGAATTGGCATTGGTAGCCACCACATCCGAGCGAATTCCGTTTTTGTTCGCCAATTTTTTAAAATCAGGAATCATACTAAACACCCCGATGGAACCCGTAATGGTATTGGGTTCGGAGAAAATTCTATCCCCAGCCATCGCGATATAATAACCACCAGAAGCGGCGTAATCTCCAAACGAAACGATGAGTGGTTTTTTCTGTTTCAGCTGTTGTAATTCGTATAAAATTTGGTCCGAAGCATTGGCGCTACCCCCTGGCGAGTTGATTCTCAAAACCACAGCTTTGATGTCATCATCATCTTTTAAATCTTGGATGTATTGGATGTATTTTTTAGATGAAATCCCTTGAATATCATCACCATCGGTAATGCTTCCAGAGGCGTATAGCACTGCAATTTGTTGGTTGTCGGTTTCGTTGAATTCTATGGTTTTGATATATTTTCGGATAGAGATTTTATTGAGTTCATCCTCTTTTTTAAGGTTGAGTTTGGCTTTGATTAAATTGTCGTATTCCGTTTTTTGGAGGAGCTGGTCTGCCAATTTATATTTGAGGCTCAGCTCGGGAATCATCGCAAATAAACTGTCGGTAATGGTCTTAAAATCAGCGGAATCAATTTTTCTTGATTGTGAGATTTGGGAAGCCGTCCGAGACCAAACATCATTCAATAAAGTGCTGAGCTGTTCTTGGTTTTCTGGGGAAATATCGTTTCTTAAAAAAGGTTCTACAGCGGCTTTGAATTTGCCGTGTCTAATCACATTGAGCCCAATGCCATACTGCTCTGCAAAGTCTTTGAAGAAGACAACTTCGGACGCCATACCTTTAAGTTCAATGCCACCTGCGGGGTTCAGAATGTACTTATCCGCCACGGAACCGAGGAAATAGGCTGGCTGCGAAACGGTGTTGCCATAAGCATAGACCCATTTTCCACTTTTTTTGAAATCATCGATGGCGGTTCTTAGGTTTTCAATTTGGGTAATCCCCGCGATGATTTGGTCGTTTTCTATGCTAATTCCTTTAATTTGTGGGTCGTTTTTGGCTTTTTTAATCGCTTGAATGATGTCAAAAAGGTGGGCTTCTTTGGTGTTATTTCTGATTTCAAAGAGGTTGATTTCTTTTTCTGTATCACTTTCTATAATTTTGAGTTGATCATCAAAGGTAAGTACAGAATTTTTTTCTACCTTTACACTTTCTTTGGAACTGCCCATAGTACTGAGCATAATGATAAAAATCATAAAACCAAAAAACATAAAAATAACCAAACCAATGGCCACTATATTGGCTAATACATTTTTGATAAAATCTCGCATAATAATTTAAATTTCTATTATATGTCGCAAAAAGAGGCTATTTTGTTACTGGGGAGCAACCTTGGGGATACAAAAAAAAATATTGAGAATGCTATTGATTTGATAAATAGTGAAATAAATAAAGTGACTCACCAGAGTAAATATTTAGAAACCTTGCCTGTAGAGTTTGTAAGTTCTAATAATTTTTGTAATATTGCAGTTTCAATACAGACTGATGATTCTCCACTGAGTTTATTAAGGAAAATCAAGGCGATAGAGAGAAAAATGGGGCGGGATATAGATTCCAAACAAGCAGGAGAGTATCAGGATCGGATGATTGATATTGATATTGTAAAGATAGGAGCGTTGAATTTTATCTCAAAAGATTTAGAAATTCCACACCATAAACATTGTTTTGAGCGTGATTTTTCTAAGGAATTGATAGAAGATTTAATCTCAAAGATGTAATAAAGTTATGATTTAAAAACATATATATGAAAATTAATTTATTAGCATTATTAGCACTGCCAGCGGTATTTTATGCTCAGGAAAACGCTACACAAGAGCAGTATCCGAACACATTTTCTTCTGGCTCTGCTAAAGTTGAAAAATTTGATAACCAATCTCGTCGATTTAACGATTGGTCTATCTCGGTAGGTGGTGGTACAGCGCTGATGCAGTCTGCAGACCTTACTTCTTTTTATGACAACAAAATCAATTGGGGTTGGAATGCTTATGTGAGTTTAGATAAGCAAATTTCGCACACTTTTGGGCTAAGCTTGCAATATCAGCAAGGACAAACCAACCAAAAAGCGATGCTAAAACCAGAATATGGGGTAGCAGAAGCCAACACAAAGTACCAGCAGGTTTCATTGTTAGGGGATATCAATTTCTCTAATTTATTGAGAAGAGTGGATAACAATTCACCTTACAGATGGGCTTTACACGGTTATGCAGGGATTGGTCTCCAAGGTTATAAGACTTATTTAGAAGACCAAGGAAAAACTAAAAGATGGAATATTCCTGTAGAAGTAGAGCAAGATTTAGCGATCAATTCATTTTTCTATCAAGCAGGAGCTGGGTTGAAGTATAAGATTTCTAAATTAGTAGATATTGAAGCCCGCTTGATGTATATTATGTCTGGTGATGATGAGTTTGATGGTGGTGGCTGGGATAGCAAACCTGAAAACTCGCCATATAACCAAATTCATAAGAGCTATTCAGATAATTTCTTAACTGCAAACTTAGGTCTTACCTTTAAATTAGGTAAACACACTTCCCATTTAACTTGGCATGACCCATTAGAAGAAATAGATAATAGAATTGCAATTTTAAATACTAAAGATTTTACAGTTTGTGAAAAAGGAGATGCTGATAATGATGGCGTTTGTGACGATTGGGACAGACAGCTTGACACTCCAGCAGGTGCTAGAGTTGATGGAGCAGGGGTAGCATTAGACCTTGATTTAGATACAGTAATTGATTTGTATGATAAGTGTGTGACTGTACCTGGTCCTGTAGAAAATGATGGATGTCCATTACAACAAGAAGTAGTGACACAGACCACTGCTGTTAATGAGATTAATAAGAATTTTGAAGGTATAGAATTTGCTTTAAATAGCGATGTTATCAGAACAAAATCATTCTCTAAATTAGATCACGCGGCTGAAATTATTAAAAGCTTAGATAGCAATAAACAATATTTTGTTATTGGTGCTACAGATACTAGAGGTTCTGAGGCTTATAACTTGAAATTATCACAAAAAAGAGCTAATGCTGTTGTGAAATATTTAGAAGGTAAAGGTGTAAAACCATCTTTACTTGTAGCAGAAGGTAGAGGAGAAAAGGACTTAAAATATCCAGAATGTAATCCAGCAACCAAATGTCCTGAGTGGAAAAACGAGGCTAATAGAAGAGTCTATTTTTCTGAAAAATAAATAATAATCAATGTATTTAATTAAAAATATTATGAAATTAAATTTTGCAAGTGTAGCGTTAGCGTTAGTAATACCTACAGCGATTTTAGCACAAGAAACAACAACCTCAGAGCAGTATCCTAATACTTTCTCTTCAGGTTCATCTAATGTAGCTCCTTTTACACAAGAGGCTAAAAGATTTAATGATTGGTCTATCTCAGTAGGGGCAGGGGTTCCTTTAATCCAATCTGCGGATTTGACTTCTATCAAAAACGGAAACGGTAAAAACCTTTTCGGCTATTCAGCTTATTTAAGTGTTGACAAAGCCATCACTCATGCTTTCGGATTAAACCTTCAGTATGACAGAGGTGAAACTAGACAAGGTTTTTATAACACCAAAGATGTTAATGGTAAAGGTTATGCCGCAAGAACTCAGTATGATGCGCTCTCTTTATTAGGAGATATCAACTTTTCTAATCTTTTAAGAAGAGTGGATAACAAATCTAACTACAGATGGGCATTGCACGGTTACGCAGGTATCGGTACTTTGGCGTATAGAGCGTATAGAGAAAAAGATGGAGGACCTCAAGCTTTGATTACTGAAGTAAAGCCTTTCAAATCGCTTTCTCTTTTTGGACAAGCAGGTGCTGGTCTTAAATTTAAAGTAAGCAAAAGATTAGACTTAGAAACCAGATTGATGTATGTGGTAACTGGTGATGATTCTTTTGATGGCGGTGGAGATCAATACAGCGTAGTAAACCAAAGAGAAGAGCAAGTTTCTGATAACTTCTTCAATGCTACAGTGGGTATGACTTTCAAACTTGGAAAACATGAATCTCACTTAATGTGGCATGATCCACTTCAAGAAATCTATAATAAATTAGACATTTTAGCAGAAGCTCCTAATGTAGAAGTTTGTAAGAGTGGAGATGCTGATAATGATGGCGTTTGCGATGATTGGGATAGACAATTAGATACACCAGCAGGTGCCAGAGTTGATGGTGCTGGGGTTGCTTTAGACGCTGACTTAGATGGTGTGATTGACCTTTATGATAAGTGTGTTACCGTTCCTGGTCCTGCAGAAAATAATGGTTGTCCATTAAATAACGCAGCTAATGTAAATACAACAATTACTGAAGAAACTAAGAACTTAGAAGGTATTGAGTTTGATTTCAACTCTTCTAAAATCTTATCTTCTAACACGCCAATTCTTAACAATGCAGTGAATTACATTAACTCATCTAACGGTTCTTATAGAGTAGTTGGGGGTACAGATACCGCAGGTTCTGACAAATACAACCAAAAATTATCTGAAAGAAGAGCCAATAGCGTGAAGTCTTACTTAATTCAGAATGGTGTAAGCGCTTCTAAATTAGAAGCCGTAGGTAGAGGTGAAAAGGATTTAAAATATCCAGAATGTAACCCTACTTCTAAATGTCCAGAATGGAAAAACAGAGCTAACAGAAGAGTTTACTTTGAGGCAAAATAAGAAATATTAAATTTCTAATATTGATAAAAAGGCTATACCGCAAGGTGTAGCCTTTTTCTATTGCTTTTTTAATCGTATCTTTGTTTATAAATTTGATTTGAACCTATGAATAATCCATTACTTAAAAAAATTGATAGCCAATATCAAGCCGCACCTTTTAACGAAATAAAAGAAGCACATTTTTTACCCGCTTTCAAGGTGTTAATTGATGAAACCACGGCAGAAATAGACCAAATAGCCTATAATCAAGCGCCTGCCTCTTTTCAAAATACCATTGAGGCTTTAGCTTATTCAGGGCAACAGTTAGATGTGGTTTCTAACTTATTTTTTAACCTGAACTCAGCGGAAACCAATGATGAATTACAGAATATCGCTCAAGAAGTTTCTCCATTATTAACGGAATTTTCATCTAAAATTTTCCAAAATATAGCGTTATTTGAAAGAATAAAAACCGTTTATGAGGCTAAAAGCACTTTAGATCTAAGCACGGAACAAAAAACACTCCTTGAAGAGACTTATAAAAGTTTTGTTAGAAACGGTGCCTTGTTGAGCATTGAAGAAAAACAAAAATTAGAGGAACTGAATAAGAATTTGGCAATTCAATCGTTGAAGTTTGGTCAAAATCTTTTAGCCGCTACCAATGCCTATGATAAGCACATTACCGATGTTAATTTACTTAAAGGTGTGCCAGAAGCAATTCTGCAACAATACGCTCAGGAGGCTAAAGACAGAGGTTTGGAAGGTTATGTGATTACCCTTCAATATCCGAGCTATATTCCGTTGCTTACCTACGCAGAAAACCGAGATTTAAGAGCAGAATTGGCTTTAGCGAATGGCAAAAAATCTTTTGATAATTCCGAATTTGATAATCAGCAATTGATAGATAGCATCGTGAAGCTGAGGCAACAAAAAGCTCAATTGTTGGGCTATCCATCTTATGCGGCGTATATTTTAGAAGATAGAATGGCAAAAAGCCCACAGCAGGTGCTTTCGTTTTTAAATGAATTTTTAGAAAAAGCGCAGCCCTACGCCAATAAAGATGTTGAGGAACTTAAAGTTTTAGCCCAAAATGATGGTATTGATGTCCCTCAAAGTTACGATCACGCGTTCTATGCTGAACGGCTGAAAAAGCAAAAATTGAATTTAAATAATGAAGAACTTAAGCCTTATTTTTCTTTAGAAAGCGTGCAAGCGGCGGTGTTTGGCTTGGCAAAAACTTTATTTCAATTGGAGTTTGAAGAAGTAACCGATGTTCCCAAATACCATCCCGATGTAAAAACTTACAAAGTCACTGAAAATGGGACTTACAAAGCTTTACTTTATGTGGATTATCATCCAAGAAAAGGCAAGCGGGCAGGGGCGTGGATGACTGTTTTTAGAAACCAATATCAGAAAAATGGCGAAAACCATCGTCCGCATATTTCTGTGGTTTGTAATTTTTCTAAACCCACCGCCGAAACACCGAGTTTATTGACTTTCCAAGAAGTGACCACACTTTTCCACGAATTTGGGCACGCTATACACGGCATTTTAGCGGATACGCAGTACCCTAATCTTTCGGGAACTTCTGTAAAATGGGATTTTGTGGAATTGCCCTCTCAATTTTTAGAAAATTATTGCTACGAAGCCGAGTTTTTAAAAACTTTTGCTAAGCACTACCAAACTGGCGAGGCATTACCGCAAGAAAAAATTGAGAAATTATCACTTTCTAAAAACTTTATGGAAGGCTACCAAACCTTGCGACAGTTGGGCTTTGGCTTGTTAGATATGCATTATCACACGGAAGATTTATCGGCTCAGCCTATTGACATTAAAGCGTTTGAAACTCGTGTAATGGCGCCGACACAACTTTATCCATCGCATCCCGAAGTGGCGATGAGCCCAAGTTTTTCCCATATTTTTCAAGGAGGCTATGCCTCTGGATATTACTCCTATAAGTGGGCAGAAGTTTTGGATGCCGATGCCTTCCAGTATTTTAAGGAAAATGGAATTTTTAACGCTGAAATTGCTCAAAAATATAAAAAATTATTATCCAAAGGAGGCACAGAAGATCCAATGACACTTTATCGCGAATTCCGAGGGCGAGAACCTCAGGTGGAGAGTTTGCTTAAGCGGGCTTTTGGATAAAGTTTTTGTGAATAATTAAATGATAATTTCTATTTAATAGAAAAAGTTAAAAAAAGGCTTAGTTTTTTTCTAAGCTTTTTTTTTCTGTATTTTAAAAAATCAATCAATATTTTAAAAATGAACTTTTCGTGCTTGTGCTAGCATAGGAATAGAAATAACGCCCATCACCAGCATAATGACCAACTGCATAGTATGGGAGATAAATGCATAAGAAAGTCCAACTTGACCGCCTTCTTCTGGCGATTGACCGAGGGCGATAAATAATGCCATAAATCCTAATTTTAGAGCAAAATGAAAAGCTCCAATACCACCGCTGGCAGGCACCATCATTCCCAAAGTCCCCACAACAATAATGAAAAATCCATCAGCAATACCCAAGTTTTTTGTTTCTGGTAGGGCAAAGCAAACCAAATAAGCCGCCAAATAATAGCAAACCCATATCCCAAGAGAGAGCAATAGAAATCTCATTTTGTGCTTGAGTTTAAAAATGGATTGAAGCCCAGAAAGTATGCCTAAAATAAACTGTTTTACTTTTTGATAGAGGTTAGATTGTATTATTTTTTTTCTAAAAATAATAAAAATAATTGCTAAAATAGCAATGCCGATTAACCATAGTCCCGAGTTGGTATGCGCAGCGGAAGCATCGGTATTTTGTTGTTCTGAAGTCGCCAATTGGTAGAATGCCAAAATAGCATCGTATTTAAAAATTAAAGTCAGCCCCAAGAAAACACCCATACAGAGCAAATCCACAATGCGTTCTAATATAATAGTGCCAAAAGATTGATCTACAGGGACTTTCTCCACGCCGTAGAGCGCTGTCGCTCTCGCCACTTCGCCACTTCTTGGGATCGTTAAATTCATCAAATATCCAAAAGATAACGACCACAACGCGTTTTTATTAGAAATTTGATAGCCCATCGGCTCCAAAAGTAAATTCCAGCGGATGGCTCTAACCCAATAGGCTAACACGCCAAAAATAGCCGCTACCAATACCCAAAAATAATTGGCTTTGGAGAGTGAAGTTTTAATTTTATCCCAGTCTAAACCTCTGACAGCGAGCCACATAAAAACTCCAGCAAAAATTAAAGACACCAAAATAGTAATGCCATTTTTTAGGGCATTATTTTTTTTATTTTTAGTGGTAGGCATAAGCAATTAAGTTAAAAGATTGGTTTCCTCGTTAGGGAAAATAATGGTAGGTTGGAAGTTTTTAGCCTCCTCTGGCGTCATTTGAGCATAAGCAATAATGATGATGATATCACCTTTTTGCACTTTTCTGGCAGCAGGACCGTTGAGACAAACCTCCCCCGATTTTCTTTTTCCTTTAATCACATAAGTGTCAAAACGCTCGCCATTATTCACATTTACAATATAAACACGCTCGCCAACCACCAGACCTGCAGCCTCTATCAATTCTTCATCAATCGTGATGCTGCCGATATAATTAAGGTCAGATTCTGTAACTTTTACCCTATGAATTTTGGATTTAAATACTTCTATTAACATACTGCAAACTTACATAAATTTTTAATTAAATAGCTTATTGCCACTTCAATTTTTACGCCTAATCCTACTAAAATACCATAGTTAATCCCTAATATTTTCCACATCAAATTTCAATAATAAAGACTTAGAATTTAATTAAATAATCATAAATAAAAATTAATAAAAAGTAATAAATTTTAAAATGTTATGACAAGCATATTAAAGTGAGTGAAAATAGTGATTATAGTATGTTTATTGATGATAAAAGGGTATGAAAAGAAAAGAATTTATCTCTACTTCGGTTTTAGGTATAGGCGCGTTATTTTTCAGTGGTATTGGTGATTTGTTTGGAAGGTTGCCAGAATACCCCGAACCTCAGATTTCTCAAGAGGATGAAACTCGCCCCATTATCATTATCGGTTCTGGTTATGGCGGTGCTGTAGCGGCTTTGCGCTTGTGTGAGCAAGGACATAAAGTGACCATTTTAGAGATGGGTTTAGACTGGAATAAAGCCAAAATTCCTTTCTCAAAAATGATGAATCCAGGAAAAAGTGCCGCGTGGCTAAGGACGAAAACCATTGCTCCTTTTCTCAATATTTTTGCACTTAAAAAATTTACAGGTGTTTTGGATAGGCTGGATTTTGAAAATATCAAAATATGGTTAGGGCGAGGCGTTGGCGGCGGTTCTTTGGTGAATGGTGGTATTGCACCCACACCCAAAAAAGAGTATTTTAAATCCATATTTCCTAATTTAGATGCAGATTTATTTTATAATCAATATTTTCCATTAGCTCGGAAAGAACTTCGTGTAGAGTTGCCGCCCGAGGATTTTATAAAAAATTGTCCTTATTATCAGTTCACACAGGTGGGTTTTAGCGAGGCAAAAAAAGCTGGTTTTGAAACCACAATGGTGCCCAATACTTATGATTTTGGCTATATGCAAAAAGAATATCGTGGTGAGGTACCCGCTTCAGCCTTAGGCGGCGAGGTCATTTATGGCAACAACTATGGCAAGAATGATTTAACCAAAACTTACCTCCGCAAAGCTTTAGAAACAGGAAATTTAGAAATTTTGGATTTACATCAAGTGCATTTTATTGAGCAAACAGAAAACCACCAATTCCGATTAAAGGTATCGCAAATTTCTACAGAAGGCGAAGTTTTGGTGACTAAAAATTTCAATTGTTCTAAACTTTTTGTTTGTGCGGGCACTATGGGAACGAACGCTCTATTGCTAAAATCTCAACATTTAGGAAAATTGAAAATAGACCAAAATGTGGGCAAAAAATGGGGCAATAATGGCAATTTTATGACGGGCAGAAACTGGGTTAATCCGATGAAGGGCGGCACAGGTGTTAAGCAATCCACCATTCCCGTGGGGGCGATAGACCATTGGGAACACCCTCAGCATCAGTTTTTTGCGGAAATCGCCCCGTTACCTATGGGGATGGATGTGGCTACGGCGCTCTATTTAATGGTCAATAAAATTAAAAGTTATGGCGAGATTTATTTTGATGCCAAAAAACAAGATATCGCAATTAAATGGGATAAAACCAATTATCAATCTTTTCAAGAAAATGCCAAATATTTTGTTAGAAAGATGAACAAAGCCAATGGCGGCACGCGTGCGCATCTGTTGTTTCATAATGGTTGGGGCTATGATATTTGCTACCACCCGTTGGGCGGTGTGGTTTTGGGCGAAGCGACAGACCGCTATGGGCGGCTCAAAGGGCACACCAATCTTTATGTCTTAGATGGCGCTTTGATACCAGGCGGTGTGGGCGTTAATCCGTTTGTTACCATTACCGCCATCGCTGAATATTGTATGGCACATTTGCTTCAAGAAGGTGATTTTTCAGCTTAAATAAAAGCGAATATAAGTCTTAATGTTCTGTAAAATAAATGGTTATAATCTAAATTGATATTCTGCAAAAAAAAATGTGACCAATTGAATAAGTATTATTAAATTTGTCGTCAAAATAAACGAAATAGAATGAGCATTTTTGACAATACTAAGATTGCTTTTGCGGATAAAGCCACAGCACAATTAGAAAAAGCCAAGTGGATGTTTACGATGATCAAATATCCAGCCCTTACCAATATAGGAATTAAATTGCTTAATTTTTCCATAAAACATAATTTCCCATTGGTGGAAACCATCGTTAAAAATACCCTTTTTCAACAGTTTTGTGGTGGCGAAACCAGAGAGCAAAGCCAAAAAGTAGTGAGCGAGATGTACCAGCGCCACATTGGGAGTATTTTTGATTATGCCATAGAGGGCAAAGAGGATGAAGCGACTTTTGACCATACTTGCCAAGAGATTAAACAAAATATTCTTTATGCGGAGGGCAATCCAGCCATTCCTTTTGTGGTTTTTAAGCCGACAGGATTTGGGCGTTTAGATTTGTATGCAGATGTGCAAGCGGGCAAGGCACTCAATGCCTCAGAGCAAGCCGAATGGGAGCGTATTGTTAAGCGTTTTGAAGAAGTGGGGCAGTTGGCTTATCAGAAAAATGTGGTGGTTATGGTAGATGCAGAAGAATCTTGGATACAAACCGCTGTAGACCAGGTGGTTAATGAATTGAAATCCAGATATAATAAGGAAAAAGCCATCATTTGGAACACCATACAAATGTACCGCACGGGTAGGATAGAATACCTCCAAGAAGACCTTAAAAGAGCCGAAGAGAAAAATTATTTCTTAGGCTACAAATTCGTGCGGGGTGCCTATATGGAAAAAGAACGCCAAAGAGCCGAGGAAATGGGCTATCCATCGCCAATCCAACCGAATAAACAAGCTTCTGATGATAATTATAACGCTGCAATAGTCTTTGTAATGCAGCATTTGGATAGAATATCTGCGTTTTTCGGTACCCATAACGAGGCTTCTACAGCATTGGTAATGGAGAAAATGAAGGAACTCAACCTCGCTCATGATGACCATAGAATTTACTTTGGGCAACTTTATGGAATGAGTGATAATATCACCTATTTTTTAGGAAATCAAAAATACAATGCCAGCAAATATCTGCCATATGGTCCCGTGAAAGATGTGGTACCTTATCTGACAAGAAGAGCACAAGAAAACACCTCGGTTGCAGGGCAAACAGGCAGGGAACTCTCTTTAATAGAGAAGGAGCTCAAGCGCAGAAAAAGCCAGCCTTAATCGCTAAAAATAGAAAAAACGAAAAGCTTGCCCACAAGGTAGGCTTTTTTTATTGCGTGTAATCTCGTATTTTTGTCAGTCTAATGCAGTACGCACAGATTATATTACCGCTCAATTTAAAAGGCGATTTCACTTATCAAATCCCTGCCGAACTACAGTCCCAGCTGGCTGTAGGAATGCGGGTATTGGTACCATTTAGAGGCAAGAAAATATACACAGGCATCGTGGCATCGCTCCATAACGAAGCGCCAGAAGGCTTTTCGCCGAAGGACATCATCAGTATTTTAGATGAGTCGCCAATTTTACCGCAGTCGCAACTTCAGTTTTGGCAATGGTTGTCGGATTATTATTTGATGAATTTAGGCGAAATTTACCGCTTTGCTTTTCCTTCATCATTAAAACTGGAGAGCGAAACCTATCTCAAACTAAAGTCCAATATCACCATCGCTTACGATTTATTAGACCTCAATGAGATCCACCTGATTCAAGCTTTAGAGGTGCAGCAACTGGTCAGCCTTTCCGAAATGGAGGCTTTTATTCCGAAAAAAGAACTCATCAAAACGGTGAACAGCTTGATTGATATGCGCTACATAGAAATTGATGAAAAGGTGTTTGAAAAATACCAAGCCAAGGCGGTTGCTTATGTGAAAATCAAGGAAGAGATTATTTCAGAAAATCGTTTGCCAGAGGTGCTTTCCAGCTTACAAAGGGCTAAAAAACAAAAGGAGCTTTTTTTACTCATTTTAGCCAAGCAAACCGAAAATCCAGATCTTCCGATTAAAAAATCCACTATTTTTGATGAAGGCTCTTTGGCATACCCTCAGCTTAAAGCTTTGGTAGACAAAGGCTTGGTGGAAGAGTATTACCTCGCCGAAGACCGTTTAGAAACTTATGAAGGTGCTCTGGAAGCGGTGGAAGAGCTCACACCAGCGCAACGAACAGCAGCGGAAGCGATAGATGAAGCGTTTGAGAAAAATCAAAATGTTCTCTTGCACGGCGTAACGGCATCGGGGAAAACGCATCTTTACATTCATCAAATAGAACAGGCGATCAGCCAAGGCAAAAATACGCTGTTGCTCTTGCCAGAGATCGCTTTAACAAAACAGATTATCAGTAGGTTAGAGAAAAAATATGGTAGTACCATTGGTTATTATCATCAGAAATTAACCGACTTTGAGCGGGTAGAAGTCTGGCGAAAAATCCGCAATAACGAAATTAAAATTTTAATAGGAACGCGGGCGGCTTTGTTCTTGCCTTTTGTGCATTTGGATTTAATCATCGTTGATGAGGAGCACGATACGGCTTACAAACCGAGGGAAGCCACGCCTTATTTTAATGCCAAAGATGCGGCTCAAATATTGGCTCAATATTATAATGCCCGCGTGATATTGGGTTCTGCCACGCCATCGTTAGAGACTTATTATGCGGCTCAAAAAGGGAAATTGACGTATGTGCCTTTAGTTGAACGCTTTGGCGGTGTGGCATTGCCCACTTTTAGCATCGTTAATCTTAAAGAGGAGCAACAGAATAAAACCCTCCAAGGCTTGTTTTCGCCTCAGTTGATTGAGAAAATTCATCAAAATAAAGCCAATGAAAAACAAGCCATCATCTTGCACAATCGGCGGGGTTATGCTAATGTAATAGAGTGTGAATCATGTGGTTATGTGCAGTATTGTACCAATTGTGATGTGGTGATGACTTACCACAAAACAGCCCACGAGATGAAATGCCACTACTGTGGACAGACTGCCGCGAAGCCGATACAATGCCCAAAATGCCAATCGCAGCAACTTAATACCAAAGGCATCGGCGTGGAGCAAATGTATGAAGAGGTCAAAAAACAGTTTCCAGAAGCCGAAGTGGAGCGTATGGATGTGGACACGATGCGGAAAAAATTCGCGTACGAAAAGCTGTACGAGAAAATAGAAAACCACGAAACGGACATCGTTGTGGGGACCCAAATGGTGGCGAAAGGTTTAGACTTTGGCGATATAGATTTGGTCGCCATTCCTAAGGCTGATGCCTTGCTGTATGTGCAAGATTTCAGGGCAGAAGAGCGGGCTTACCAGTTGATTACCCAAGTGGCAGGGCGTGCGGGGCGAACTTCTGGTGCTGGGCGGGTGTTGATACAAACTTATCAGCCTATGCACCCTGTTTTTAGCTTGATTAAGGAAGAAAATACCGCACAGATTTATCATTATCTGTTGCAAGAGCGCAAGAAATTTTTGTATCCGCCATTCACCAAGTTGATTTTAATAGAGATAAAACACGCCAAGGAGGGCAAAGCGGATAGGGCGTCTCAATTTTTGGGTTCCATTTTGCGGAAATATTTACCAGAAATTTGTGTTTTAGGACCCGAAAAAGCACCAATAGCACGGCTTAAGAATAAGTATCAATTTCAGATTTTGCTCAAATTTCCGAGGAATGAAAAATATGCACTTTTCAAAAAAATGTTGGTGCAATCTATGGCAGAGTTTAGAGAGGTAACCGCCTATCAATCAGTTAAAATAGACCTCTATGTTGATTTTTAACATTTTTTAACAAACTTTAATTTTATTTACTATATACAATCGGCGGTGTGCTGGGTAATAATGTTTAACTTTGTTTCGTTTTAATAGAGCGCAAAAGAGCCGTCCTCTATGCTTAAAAAATAAACCTATGAATTTGATTAGAAAAAGCTTACTTGCCCTTCATTTATCGCTATTTGCTTTTACCTATACTCAGACCACCCAATATCCTACCTATGCGGAATCTCGTACAGAGTCTGTGCAGAGTAGCGCCAAGCAGCAGGTGGATTATACCATAGAACGCTTGTTAGATGATCCTATGCTCCGCAATGCCCAGTGGGGTTTCGTGATTTATGACCCGAAGAAAAAGCAGGTGATCAGCGCTTATAATGAAGATACGCCTTTGGTGCCTGCCTCTACCACTAAGCTCCTAACCACTAACGCAGCGATGAGCATTATGGGGACTAAATTTAGATACAACACCCAGTTGGAATATTCGGGTAACATTAACAATGGGGTTCTGGAAGGCAACCTTTACCTTGTGGGCAGCGGCGATCCGACCATTGGCACAGGATTGGGGGGTTCTTCTAAATATACGCCCATTATTATGGATTACATTTATGCCATTAGAGATGCAGGAATTACCAAAATTACAGGCGATATCTATGTGCAAACGGCAGTTTTTAAAGAAAATAAAATAGACCTACCAGCCAATATCGTATGGTTGGAGCATAACAATTATTACCTTCCAGTAGGCTCTACACAAGGCATCAATCCGAGGAATGAGAAGAGCATCATCAAACAGAAAAATCCGTTCAACCAAGAAAAACGCTTTTTCTACATCTCGCCATATACGAAAAAAACGGTTTATACGGATACTTTTTTAAGTAACGAAATTCAAGGTAAAGTGCCAGATGCGCCGTATTATTTAGCCAATACATTAAGGGCTTCTTTACTTAAAAATGGGATTTCAGTATTAGGAACCGTGCAAGGCAAAAGTATGGATATCAACCCTGAGGAACGCTTTATTTTAACCACTTATAAATCGCCAAAGATGGAGGAAATTGTCTATTTTACCAACCAAACGAGTAACAATAGATTTGCAGAAGCGCTACTCCGCAGTGCTGGATTTTACAAAAATGGCGATGAGTCTTTGGATACGGGCAGATACACTGTGGAGCAGGTGCTCAGAGAGGGCGGTTATGATTTTTATGGACTTAATTTGATGGATGGTAGTGGGCTGTCCAGAAGCAATTTGGTCACGCCGATTTCTCAGGTTAAATTTTTAGCAGGCGTGATGAATGCCGATTATTTCCCAGCTTATTTTGACTCCCTACCGATTGCAGGACAGACGGGAACTCTAAAATCAATGTTTAAATACAATGATGGTTATGGGCAGATTTTCGCCAAAACAGGAACTCTCCGAGCTGTAAAATGCTTAGCAGGCTACATCAAAACCAATACAGGAAAAACGCTGACTTTCTCCTTGTTAATCAATAACTATAGCGGCTCTGTAGCGCAGATTAAATCCAAAATGGAGTATTTACTGCAGCCTGCATTGGGGTTGTAGCCGCAGAAAAAATCCAAAGTCTCTCTTTTAGTAGAGACTTTTTTTATTAAATTAGCCACATTAATTAAAAACCAAACGATATGATTTCTACGCAATATTTAGAAACTTTACAAAACGAACTTCAAAACATTAAAAACGAAGGACTTTACAAAAACGAACGCATTATCACCTCGCAGCAGTCGGCGGAGATTGTTGCCAATGGTAAAAAATTACTGAACTTTTGTGCCAATAATTATTTGGGACTTTCCAACCATCCAGAAGTGATGAAAGCCTCTCAAGAAGCCATTGCTTCGCACGGATATGGGATGTCTTCGGTACGGTTTATTTGCGGCACACAGGACATTCACAAGCAGTTGGAAGCCAAGATTTCCGAGTTTTTAGGGATGGAAGATACCATTCTCTATGCCGCTTGTTTTGATGCCAATGGTGGCGTTTTTGAACCACTTTTTACCGACCAAGATGCCATTATTTCCGATGAACTGAACCACGCTTCTATCATTGATGGGGTAAGGCTTTGCAAGGCGGCAAGATACCGCTACAAAAATAATGATATGGCAGATTTGGAAGCACAACTCCAAGCTGCCAGCGAAAAAAATCACCGTTTTAAAATCATCGTAACCGATGGCGTGTTCTCTATGGACGGCATCGTGGCAGATTTAAAAGGCGTTTGTGATTTAGCCGAAAAATACAACGCTTTGGTAATGGTGGACGACTCCCACGCCACAGGTTTCATCGGGAAAACGGGTAGAGGCACCCACGAAGCCAACGAAGTGATGGGGCGTGTAGACATTATCACTTCCACTTTGGGCAAAGCTTTGGGCGGTGCTTTGGGTGGATTTACTTCCGGGAAAAAGGAAATTATCGATATGCTCAGACAGCGCTCACGCCCTTATTTATTCTCTAATTCTTTGGCACCTGGGATTGTGGGCGCGGCTTTAAAAGTCTTAGAAATGATTTCCGAAAATACCAGCCTTAGGGACAAAGTGATGGACAATGCACAATATTTCCGCACGGAGATGAAAGCCCGCGGTTTTGACATTCCAGATGGAGATGCCGCCATTGTCCCTGTGATGTTATACGATGCGCCACTTTCCCAAAAAATGGCAGAAAAACTGATGGATGAAGGCATTTATGTCATTGGATTTTTCTACCCTGTAGTACCGAAGGGCAAGGCAAGAATTAGAGTACAGCTGTCTGCTGCCCATACGCGAGAGCATTTGGATAAAGCCATTGCCGCTTTTGAGAAGGTAGGCAAGGAGTTAGGCGTAATTTAAATATCCAAGTTTTAAAAATTTAAAAATCAAGTTGATTTTATGTCAAATATTCAATTGATATTAGAGGAGAAAGCCGCCGATATTGGCAATTTTTTAGTCGGGCGGCTTTTGCCCTTTCGCCAGAAGCGAAGCGTGGGACCTTTTGTGTTTATAGACCATATGGGACCTGCGGCACTTAAGGATTATCAGAATTTAGATGTGCCACCACATCCGCATATTGGGCTTTCTACACTGACTTATTTGATAGAAGGTTCCATTTTTCATCGGGATAGTTTGGGTACAGCGGTGGAGATTACCCCAGGGGCAGTCAATTGGATGACGGCAGGGCGTGGGGTGGTCCACTCGGAGCGGACACCTGAATATTTGCGCACCACAGATAAAAAATTGCACGGATTGCAAATTTGGGTGGCTTTGCCCAAAGATTTGGAGCAGATGGCACCAGAGTTTCACCATACCGAAGCCCAAGATTTACCCGTGTGGCAAGACCAAAATGCGACTTTTAAACTGATCGCAGGGGAGGCGTTTGGAAAGGCTTCGCCAGTGCCCGTTTATAGCCCGCTTTATTTCATTGAAATTAAAACCACGCAAGCCCAAGATTTAAATATCGGACACGAACTCTATGGTGAAGTGGCTATGTATATTCTGGAAGGCACGGTAGAGATAGAAGGGCAGAAGTATAGCAACAAGCAGCTTCTCATCGCAAAAAATGCCGAACTATGCACCTTTAAAATGGAAGAAAATACCACGGTTTACCTTTTTGGAGGAACGCCTTTTCCTGAGGAGCGTTTTATATTTTGGAATTTTGTGAGTTCGGATAAAACTGTGCTGGAGCAGGCTAAAGAAAATTGGAAGCTGCAGAACCACGCGGCTTTCCCAAAAGTACCTGGCGAAGGCGATGCCTATGTGCCACTACCAGAAAGGCGATTAGGAACGCAAGCCCAGCAGGCGCGAGATTTATAAAGGGCGACTTCTTATCTTACATCAATGCATAGGGCGGCGGTTATGGGCTATCTTTGCTTCATTAAAAACAATGACTTTAATAGAGTCGCTCAGTGTATTAAATAAGAATAACCCAATTTAAATTAAAATCAAATGAAAACCATTTATCACGCAGCAGAAAGCAGAGGACACGCTAACCACGGTTGGCTCAACTCTTACCATACTTTTAGTTTTGCTAATTATTATAACCCAGAAAGAATACATTTTGGCACGCTCAGAGTGCTTAATGATGATACTGTAGATGGCAATATGGGCTTCGGAAAACACCCGCACAGCAATATGGAAATCATCAGTATTCCATTGGAAGGTGATCTAAAACACGCCGATAGTATGGGCAACCAAGGCATCATCAGCGAAGGAGAAATCCAAGTGATGAGCGCAGGAACAGGCATTATGCACAGTGAAATGAACGCCAATGCAGGAAAACCAGTGAAATTTCTTCAAATTTGGGTTTTTCCAAATCAAGAGAATGTAACGCCTCGCTATGAGCAAAAACGGATAGATGAAGCGATTAAAACCAATGATTTTCAGCAGATTTTATCACCAAATCCAGATGATGAAGGCGTGTGGATACACCAAGATGCTTGGTTCAATATGGCTAACTTCACCGCTGGAAATCAGAAGGAATACCGTCTCCATAAAGAAGGTAACGGCGTTTATATCTTCGTGATTAAAGGTAAAGCCAAGGTAGGAGATCAGATGCTGAATCAGCGCGATGGCTTAGGAATATCGGAAACCGACCACTTCACTTTAGAAGCTTTGGAGGATAGCCAAATCTTATTGATGGAAGTGCCAATGGCGCTGCCAGAATAGAAAATTAACAACAACCAAAAGTCTGAGGTTTTATGTTTCAGGCTTTTGGTTTTTATTTAAAATACAACTTTATGAAACCAGAATTTGAACCTCTTGCGTTAATAAAAAATGATGATGCCCACCGCTTTGAACTCCATATAGAGGGCGCTCAAGCTTTCATCGATTTTGAAGAAACCCCAACGCAAATAGCTTTGGTGCACACCGAGGTAGAACCCGCTTTGGAGGGAAAAGGTGCTGCCACAGCCGTGATAGAGAAAACTTTGCAGTACATTGGGGCGAGCCAAAAAACACTATTGCCTTATTGTCCGCTGGTTTTTGCGTATGTAAAGAAGCACCCAGAGTGGCTTCGCATTGTAGATGAGCATTTTAAATCCAGATTTTAACAAAAAAATAAAAATATAATGAAAATTTTAGCATTCGCAGGAAGTTCTTCCTCGCAGTCCATCAATAAAGCCTTGGTGAAGCAAGTGCTTAAATCTTTCCCAGAGGCGGAAATCAACCTCTTAGACCTTAACGATTTTGAAATGCCGATATTCTCTGTGGATAGAGAGAAGCAAGGTTTTCCGCCGCAGGCACAGCAATTTTTAGATGCTATAGCGGAGGCAGATGCCATTATTTGTTCTATGGCGGAGCACAACCGCAACCTGACCGCAGCGTTTAAAAATATTTTTGATTGGTGTTCCAGAATCAATGTTAAAGTCTTCCAAGATAAGAAAATGTTGCTGATGAGCACCTCACCAGGGGGCTTTGGCGGAGGTAATTCTATGAATATTGCTAAAAATATGTTCCCCGCTTTTGGTGCCGAAATTATTGAAACTTTTTCGCTCCCTAAATTCTACGAAAACTTTGATATGGAAAACGGCATCATCCAACAGGATTTAGCCACAGAACTTCAAGAAAAAATCAAAAAATTCAAATTAGAAATTACACTTTAATGATGAACAAAAGCAGGGCATATGGTTCCTGTTTTTATAATTTATGATGCTTAAAAATGTGGTTTTTATTTAATGAAAATTAGACAGTTAACACCTCCACAAAAAAAAACGGATAGGGTTTAAGGCGCTATCCGTTTTTCTTTATCTATACCCAAAATTTTTGAGGTCGCGTTCATTTTTTCGCCAATCTTTCTTCACTTTTACAAAGAGATTGAGGTGGATTTTCTTATCAAAAAATTTCTCCAAATCTAAGCGGGCTTCTGTGCCTACTTTTTTTATGGCTTCTCCTTTGTGCCCAATGAGGATGCCTTTTTGGCTGTCGCGCTCCACATAGATGATAGAATCAATGAAGATGATGCCTTCTTTTTCCTTAAACAATTCCGTTACCACCTCTACGGAATATGGAATTTCTTTTTCGTAGTTGAGAAGAATTTTCTCGCGGATGGTTTCGTTTACGAAAAAACGCTCAGATTTATCTGTAAACTGGTCTTTGTCATAATACGGTGGATTTTCTGGCAATAGAGATTTAAGTTTTGGCAAGATAATATCCGTGTTAAAGCCCTCTAATGCTGAGATGGGAAGGATTTCTGCCTTCGGAATTTGCTCGTGCCAAAACTGAATGCACGCCTCTAAGCGTTCTTGGTTGGTGCGGTCTATTTTGTTGACTAAAATGAGTACAGGAACAGGGATTTTATTGAGTTTCTCAATCAAAAATTCAGATGGCGGCTCTTGGTCGGTTACATCTACGATGAAGAGGAAGACATCAGCATCTTGTAGCGAGTCTTTCACGAAATCCATCATTTTCTCTTGTAGCCCATATTTAGGGTCTAAAACCCCAGGTGTATCAGAGAATACAATTTGCAAATCGGGTTCGTTATAGATTCCGAAGATGCGGTGTCTGGTGGTTTGGGCTTTTTGAGTCACAATGGCTAATTTCTCGCCCATCAGTTGGTTGAGTAGGGTAGATTTACCAGCGTTGGGTTTCCCCACGATATTGACAAATCCTGCTTTGTGCGTTATCATATTTTACTAATATTTTGACAAATTTACTAAAAGGCTTATAAATAAAAAAATCCCTTTTGGAGCAAAGGGATTTTTGTGTTGAGATAACCAATACTATTTATTAGCAGTGTATGGTTTATCTTTAATTCTTGCTTTCTTACCTCTAAGGTTACGGAAGTAGTAGATTCTTGCTCTTCTTACGCTACCTCTTCTGTCTACGGTAATTTTCTGTAGCGCTGGCATATTGATTGGGAAAACCCTTTCTACACCTACATCGCCACTCATTTTTCTAATGGTAAAGGTCTTAGTAGCGCCTGTACCTCTTAGTTGGATCACCACTCCTTTAAAGAACTGTGTTCTGGTTTTCTGTCCCTCCTTAATTTCGTAGTAAACAGTAATGGTGTCTCCTGCTTTGAATTCTGGGAATTCTTTTTTTGTAATGTACTTGTCTTGTACGTACTTAATTAAATCCATTGTTTTTAATCGATTAAATAAATAAGTTGATGAGCTAAACAACATACACGGCTCTCGTCAGAGGTTGATTAACAGGGTGCAAAAGTATTATTTTTTTTTGGTTCCACCTAATACTTTTTAAAATAATTACAGGTTGAAGCGTATTTTTTTATATAAAGCGAGGAAATGAGAGGGCTAAATCTGTGTTGAAGGAACGTCAAAAACCTCAAAAAGGATAGACGGTCTAAAAAATAATCCGTAATTTTACCCGCTTAAAATTTTAAGTGATATGGATAAAAAAATGCTGAATAATGCAGGGCTGATGTTTGCCATTATTATTCTCTTATTCTTAGCGGTGTACTATTTTTTTATGGATGAGCGCTATTTTACCATCACGATGATGATGAACGCCTTTGTGCTCCCGCTTATTTTCGCTGTGGGCGCCTTTGTTTCGGTGCAATCTTATAAAAAGCAAAAGGGCAGAATAACTTTTAAGGAAGCCTTTCGCAGAGCTTTTGTACCTACATTTAGCGCAGGATTATTGTCCTTAGGCTCTATTTTTTTATTCCTCAATTTTGTAAATCCAGAGACCAAGCAAGTGCTCAATGCCCAGTATATCCAGAGTTTTGAAAATTCTTTAGAAGAAGAATACGCCAAAGCCAAGCAAATGATAAAACCCAACACAGAGGAAGCGCAGGAGCTGGAGCAAAAATACCAAGAAGGCAAGACGCGTATCGCCCATAAAAAGGCAGCGAAAGAAGATATGTTTTCAGCGTATTATTTTTCGTTGGTTTTTGCTGGATATTCCGCATTTTTTATTATCTTGGCAGTGCTTTTTGGCAGCTTTTTCAGAAGCAAAACACATCACTAAATTTTAATTTGTTATCATTATTATATGAATCTTTCCATCGTTATTCCATTGCTCAATGAGGCACCATCTTTAAGAGAGCTCTACCAGCGCATAGACCACACTTGTAAGGAGATAGAGGTCAGCTATGAAATTTGGTTCGTAGATGATGGCAGCACAGATGAGTCTTGGGAAATCATTAACGAGCTAAAGGCGCAAAACCCCAATGTGCACGGCATTCGGTTTTCTAAAAATTATGGTAAATCCCAAGCGCTGCACGCCGCATTCCAAAGAACCAAGGGCGATGTGGTCATCACGATGGATGCTGATTTACAGGACTTTCCTGAAGAAATTCCAGACTTATATTATAAGGTTTTAATTGAAAATTATGATATCGTGAGCGGTTGGAAGAAAAAACGCTTTGATAATGTGATGACTAAAAACCTGCCTTCCAAACTCTTTAATGCTGCAGCACGAAAAGTCTCTGGCGTGAGCCTCCACGATTTTAATTGCGGACTGAAAGCCTACCGAAAGCAAGTGGTCAAATCCATAGATGTCTATGGCGATATGCACCGCTATATTCCTGTGCTGGCGGCCAATGCTGGCTTTAGAAGAATTACCGAAAAACCGGTGCAGCACCAAGCGCGCCCCTATGGTAGCTCTAAGTTCGGTACTGAGCGGTTTATCCGTGGCTTTTTAGACCTGATTACTTTGTGGTTCATCAGCCGTTTTGGCAGCCGTCCGATGCACTTTTTTGGCGCTGGCGGCACGCTGATGTTTATCATCGGTTTTCTATCGGCGGTGGGCATTGGCATTTCTAAGTTGGTTAAAATATCACAAGGTATCTATGGCAATCTCATCACAGATAATCCGTGGTTTTACATTGCCCTTACGATGATGCTGATGGGCACTTTACTCTTTATAGCGGGCTTTTTAGGCGAAATCGTGATCCGCTCTAACCGAGAACATAAGAATTATCATATTGAAGAAATCATATAAAATGGTATAAATTACCGAAATTTGCTGACCTAATGAAGACACCCAAAAGATACCTTATATTATTATCGTGGCTCGCCATCGTTTCTTGTGGTAAAATAGAACCTCAGGGCGATATTAAATCTCAAGACCGAGAGGTGGCGCCATTTTCAGAGCTCCATTTAAAGGGGAAATATAGGCTCTTTTTTGTGCCCAGCCAGAAGAATTTTATCAATATAGAAACCTATGATAACTTAGCCAATAATCTGGAAATCAAAGTAAAAGGTAACGCCTTAAACATCACCGAAAATAGACCTACTGGCGCGGTGGACTTCTACACGGTAACAGTTTATTCTAAAACACCGTTGCAAAAAACCACCATTGCAGATTCTGTGGAGGTGAATGTTTCAGGGAAGATCAAAACTCCAGAATTCAAGTTGAGCCTTCAGGATTACGGCAAATTTATCGGTGCGGTAGATACGCCCAATGCCACGGTGGAAATGCACCAAAAATCTAAGGCTAATTTTTTAGGAAAAACCAAAGAAGCCCATTTAAAAATAGCCGATACAGCGAGCATTGTTGCCCCTTATTGGGCGGTGGATTATCTCAATTTAGAAGCCCAAAACGGAAGCTATACCGAGGTAACGGCTCAAGAGGAAATTTCAGGGAAAATACAAAATACCGCCCAGTTGCTCTATTACGGCAATCCACGGCGAAACCTTAAAATAGAAGACAAAACACAAGTAGAAAATAAACCAAAACCATAAAAAAATAAGTTATGACAACAATAGATAAAGCCAAACTTTGGCTATCAGAAGCTTTTGATGAAGAAACGAGAGAAACCGTAAAAATGATGATAGATTCTAATTCTCCAGAGTTAGAAGATGCTTTTTACAAAAACTTAGAATTCGGTACTGGCGGTATGCGCGGCATTATGGGCGTGGGTACTAATAGATTGAACCGCTACACCTTAGGACAAGCCACACAAGGCTTAGCCAATTATTTGCATCAACAGTTTCCAAATCAAAAAATTAAAGTCGCGATAGCTTATGATGTTAGACACAACTCTAAAGAATTCGGTAAAATGGTGGCTGATGTTTTGACCGCCAATGGCATTAAGGTGTTGTTATTCAAAGAACACCGCCCTACGCCAGAATTATCGTTTATGGTAAGAGATAAAAAATGTAACGCAGGTATCGTGCTCACCGCCTCTCACAACCCACCAGAATACAACGGCTACAAAGTCTATTGGAATGATGGCGCCCAAGTGGTGACGCCTAATGATACCGCCATTATTGAAGAAGTGCTTAAAACCCAATACGAAGACATCAAATTCAACGGAAATGATGATTTAATAGAATGGATTGGCGAGGCACAAGATGAAGTTTATATCCGTGCGTGTATGGATAACTCGCTGTACCAGAAGGACAAAATAGGTTATGACCAGCTCAATATCGTGTTTACTTCTATCCACGGCACCACTTATACCACCATTCCTAAAGCCTTAAAAATGGCAGGCTTCCAAAAAATAGATTTGGTACAAGAACAAATGGTTCCGAGTGGCAATTTCCCAACGGTGGAGAGTCCCAATCCTGAAGAGCCAGCGGCGCTAACGATGGCATTAGATTTGGCAGAAGTAACCCTCGCAGACATTGTGATTGGCACTGATCCAGACGGCGATAGATTAGGAATTGCCGTGAGAAATTTAGAAGGCAAAATGCAGTTACTCAATGGTAACCAAACCAATATGATTCTCACGGATTATATCCTCAGCCAGTGGCAGAAGTTAGGCAAGATTACAGGCAAAGAGTTCATTGGATCTACCATTGTAACCTCCGATGTTTTCTTTGATTTAGCGAAGAAATACGGCGTAGAGTGCAAGGCAGGTTTAACAGGATTCAAGTGGATAGGCAAGATGATTAGAGAAGCCGAAGGCAAGCAAAAATTCATCTGCGGCGGCGAGGAGAGCTTCGGATTTATGACAGGAGATTTCGTCCGAGATAAAGACTCTTGCGGTTCCATTCTTTTAGCCTGCGAAATTGCGGCGTGGTGCAAGGCTCAAGGCAAAACGATGTACCAATATATGATAGAAATTTATCAAAAACTGGGCTTGTATCAGGAAGGATTGGTTAATATCGTGAGAAAAGGCAAAGAAGGGGCAGAGCAAATTAAAAAGATGATGACAGACTTCCGCAACAGCCCAGTGCAAACTTTGGCAGGCTCTCGTGTGGTATTGGTGAAGGATTATCAGGAGCAAACCGCTTGGGATATTTTAAAAAATGAAAAAACCACAATGGACAGCATTCCACAGTCTAATGTGCTGATTTACTACACCGAAGATGGCACCAAAGTCGCGATAAGACCTTCTGGAACAGAGCCGAAAATCAAGTTTTACTTTAGCCTTAAAGACACTTTGGATAGCGAGAAAGATTACGAAGCCAAGGTTGCGGCACTCAATGAAAAAATAGAAGTTATAAAAAAAGATTTAGGCTTATCTTAGCCAGAATTTAACCACCATATAAAAAATAAAAAAATGAAATTATCAGCTTTAGCCGAAAGCCTTGTGGGTTCGGAAATCGTGAAAATAGGCAACGAAGTTAATGATAGAAAAGCCAAAGGCGAAGATATTGCCAACCTGACCATCGGCGATTTAAACGCTCAGATTTATCCCATCCCAGAGGCATTAAAAGATGAAATTAAAATTGCTTATGATGAGCATATGACCAACTATCCGCCTGCCAATGGGCTTTTAGGGCTGAGAGAAAGCATTGCTAAGGATATTAAAAACAGATACCATTTAGATTACAGCACAGATGAAATCTTGGTGGCTGGGGGCTCACGACCGCTCATTTATACCGCTTATATGAGCATTGTGGATCAAGGTGATAAAGTGATTTACCCTATTCCATCGTGGAATAATAACCACTATTCTTACCTTACTTCCGCACAAAAAGTGGAGGTAGAAACCAAGTTAGAGAATAATTTTTTGCCAACAGCAGAAGACATCAAGCCGCATTTAGAAGGCGCTGTGCTATTGGCATTATGCTCGCCATCTAACCCCACAGGGACTATGTTTTCTGCCGACCAATTGAAAGAAATTTGCGAGTTGGTGGTAGCGGAGAATAAAAGGAGAAAAGAAGGAGAGAAGCCGCTTTACATCATTTACGATCAAATTTATGCCTTGCTCAACTTCGGCGAAACCCATGTGAACCCTGTGAGTTTGGTACCAGAGGTTAGAGATTATACCATTTTTATCGATGGCGCTTCTAAATGCTTTGCGGCAACGGGTATTCGTGTGGGTTGGGGCTTTGCACCAACGCTGATTATCAATAAGATGAAGGCTTTTGCAATGCATATGGGCGCGTGGTCGCCTAAGCCAGAGCAACAAGCGATGTCTAAATTTTTGGTAGATACGCCAGCGGTGGAGGCTTTTATTCAAGATTTTAAAGGCAAAATACAGCACAGTCTCAACACCCTTCACGAAGGAATTCAGAATTTGAAAGTTAATGGTTTTCAGGTAGATAGCATTAAGCCGATGGGGGCGCTTTATCTGACCATTCAGTTGGATTATATCGGAAAAACCACGCCTGAGGGCAAAAAAATAGAAGACAGTTCAGATTTGGTGTTCTACCTTATCGACAAGGCGGGGATGGCGTTGGTGCCGTTTTCAGCGTTTGGTAATTCCAGAACGATGCCGTGGTTTAGAGCTTCGGTGGGCGGTTGCTCGTTAGAAGATATTCAAAAAATGTTGCCGAAATTAGAGAAAGCTTTAACGGCTTTACAATAAATAAAATGGTGGACTAAAAATAGAGCCGAGAAATAAAAGGCTCTATTTTTTTAATTGAAAAAAGCAAAGGCAATGAAGAAACTGAAAATCATAGCGGTGATTCCTGCACGCTACGAAGCCAGCCGATTTCCAGGGAAATTGATGCAGATTTTGGGCGATCAAACCGTCATTGCGACCACTTATCAGAATGTGGTGGCTACGCAGTTGTTTGATGAGGTTTTTGTGGCGACAGATTCGGTTTTGATTTTTGATGAAATCATCCGTATAGGCGGCAAAGCCGTTCGCACAGGGCAACACGAAACGGGGAGCGACAGAATAGCGGAAGCCGTTCGGGATATAGATTGCGACATTGTGGTGAATGTGCAAGGCGATGAACCTTTTCTAAAAAAAGAACCGCTTCAAGATTTGACTTCGGTGTTTCATAACGATCCAGAACAGGAAATTTCCTTGGCATCGCTTAAGATAAAAATCACTGAGCCCACCGAGATTGAAAACCCTAATAATGTGAAAGTCATCACGGATTTGAACGGATTTGCCCTTTATTTTAGCCGTTCGGTAATTCCTTTTCAGCGGGAAATGAATGCCGAAGCAAAATATTTTAGGCACATTGGCGTTTATGCATTTAGAAAACAGGCGTTGCTCACTTTTGCGAGCTTAGAAATGTCGCCATTGGAAACATTGGAAAAGATAGAATGCATCCGTTATTTAGAGAACGGAATGAAAATCAAGATGATAGAAACTGATTTCGTGGGTGTGGGCATTGATGTTCCAGAGGATTTAGAGAAAGCCAAGCGCCTTCTTCATCTAAAATAAGTACAGAAAAAATGAAAAAAATATTGGTTATTACCACAATGGTTGTCGGTTCGCTTTGGTCGGCACAAACGGCTAAAGAGGTGATTGATAAGAATATAGAAGCCACCGGCGGACTTTCTAAATGGAAATTGCTGAACTCTATTGTTCTACAAGGTCAAGTGATTTTAGGGCTGAAAGAAGAGTATCCCATTAAAATTTATCAACAGCGTCCTAATTTGACCAAAACGACCATCATCATTGATAAAAAGGAAAATGTGATAGAGGCTTATGATGGCAAAAAAGGCTATGCGATGAACTATGCGAACAATAAATTGCAGGAGTTTAGCGATTATCAACCTCAGAGTTTTGACACCGATTTTATCGATTTTGAAGCCAAAGGTTTCACGGCGACTATCCTTGGTAAGGACAAAATAGATGACCGTTTATGCTACAAGGTAGAGCTGACTAAAAATGTAAATAAAATCATCTATTACTTTGATACAGAGACTTATATGTTGCTCAAAGAAACTAAAAAAGATGAAACTTTAATCTATTCTGATTTCAAAAAAGTAGGAGCGCTGGTTATGCCGTTTAGAATAGATTTTTCCACGCCAAAAAAAGAAGGCGATTATACGATGATTTTCAATAAAATAGAAACCAACAAGGTGTTCCCAGAGAATACTTTTAAAATTAAATAAGATGAAAAAAATATTCATTTTTCTACTTTCCGTAGTGGCGCTATTGCAATGCACAAGCCATAAAAAAGCAACCCAACAAGATGAAAAGCCTTTGCCAAAGAGCATTTACGACTACAAGGTGGAAAGCTTAGATGGCGGCGAAATCAACTTTGCGGATTTTAAAGGAAAGAAAATTTTAATTGTCAATACCGCATCAGAATGTGGCTTTACACCGCAGTATGAAGATTTAGAAAAACTATACCAAAAGTATCAAAATCAATTGGTTATCGTTGGTTTTCCAGCGAATAATTTTGGAGGGCAAGAGCCTGGAACCAATGCAGAAATCAAAAATTTTTGCCAGTTGAACTATGGCGTTACCTTTCCTATGGCTGCCAAAGTTTCTGTAAAAGGGGAAGATTCGACACCTATTTTTAGATTTTTGACCGAAAAAGAACTTAATGGGGTTAAAAATACCACGATTCTTTGGAATTTCACAAAATTCCTCATCGATGAAGATGGAAAATTGATAGACAGCTTTTTGAGCACAACCAAACCCGACAGTGAAAAAATCACTCAATATTTAAAATAAGAATTTAAATCAACAGCCTTTAGAAAGGCTGTTTTTTTGTGGCTATCTTCAAATTTAAAAAATGAATATCGTTTTTTTATGAAGATTGCTTATCTTTGTAAAAAACAAAATAATGCTTGTAATCGGTATTGCTGGTGGTACAGGTTCTGGAAAAACCACCGTGGTGAATAAAATTCTTAAAAATCTGAATGTAGAAGGGGTTAATGTGTTATCACAAGATAACTATTATCATGATAATCAGAATCTTACAATGGCAGAGAGGGAAGGCCTCAACTATGATCACCCCAAATCCATAGATTTTGAATTGTTGCGAAAGCATGTGCGTGCGCTTAAAAATAACGAAAGCATAGAACAGCCCATTTACTCATTTGTAACCCATTCAAGAACAGGGGATTTCGTAACGGTAGAGCCTAAAAGAGTGCTTATTGTGGAGGGGATTTTGGTGCTTACAGATAAGGAATTATTAAAGGAATTTGATGTTAAGTTATTCGTACATGCCGATTCTGATGAGCGTCTGATTCGCAGAATAAAAAGAGACACCCAAGAGCGTGGGCGAGATTTGGAGGAGGTACTATACCGCTACCAAACTACACTGAAACCTATGCATCAGGAATTTATAGAACCTTCTAAAAATCAGGCAGATATCATTATTCCTAATATGAAGCAGAACCCTGTAGCGATAGATTTCCTTACCACTGTTATCAATAACTCTTTGAAAAAACACAAAGATTAAGCCATTTGTTTATGAAAAATCTAATTAAAGATATAGAGAAAAAACAACCCAAATTCAAGTGGCTTAGGACTTATGTACTGAACCGCTATGTGGTTACGATATTGTGTTTTTTTGTGTGGATGATCTTTTTTGATAACAATTCCTTTTTGGTGATTAACGAACTTAATCAGGAAATCAGTCAGTATGAGGAGCAATTGGAATATTATAAACAAGAGTACAAAAAAAACGATGCTTTCTACAAAAAACTGATGTATGACAGAGGCGAAAAAGAAAAATTTGCTCGAGAAAACTACTTTATGAAAAGACCAAACGAAGAAATTTTTATCTTAGTGGTGGATAGTACCAACGCTAAAAAATAAAAACGCTATGAAGGGGAACACCACAATGGCAGACTGGGAGGCGCTGGTTAAACAGCAACTGAAAACCGAAGATATTGACACCATTCTCCGCAGAGAGAATTTGGAAGATATTGAGGTGAAGCCTTATTATCACGCGTCTCATCGGGATTTTAACCTTTTACCCAAAGTAGAAGAAAGCCCGCATTTGGTGGCGCTATATCAAGAAAATTTGGAAGAAGATGCTTATGCTTTTCTCATTAAAGGTCCCATTGTTACGGCAGATAAAACCCTATTTTTTGAGGATTATAGCACCTTTGAAGCGATGTCGGCGACAACGGAAAATAAGCTGATGTCTTTGGTTGATATTTTTGATGAAAAAGGCAATATGAATCTCAATTGGGGCGAAAATTTATTGAAATCTCCAATACCGAGAGCTTTGGGAGTTGATGTGGCCCTTTACCAGAATGCAGGTGCCAGCATCATCCAACAGTTGGCAATAGCTTTAGCCAAGGCGAAAGATTTAATAGAAATTTTTGGTGCCTCGGTGCTGGAACGGCTGATTTTTAAAGTAGCGGTAGGACGGCAGTACTTTTTTGAAATTGCTAAAATAAGAGCGCTTAAATTGTTATTTAATCAATTGTCAAGGGCGTATCAACAGAACAACATTCCTTATATTTTTGCAGAAACTTCCTTGCGAAATAAAACAAAAGCCGACCCAGAAAACAACCTTATTCGCTCTACATTGGAGCTTTCCGCTGGGATGATTGGCGGTGCTGATGCTGTTTTTGCAAGAGATTTTAAAGTTGAAAATTCCACGCCTTGGTCACAAGAAATAGCCTTTAAACAAAGCATCGTTTTGGCTTATGAAAGCATCATCAATGTGTTTGAAGACGCAGCATATGGCAGTTATTTCGTGGAAGATATGACCCAACAATTGGCGACTAAAGCTTGGCAATTGTTTATCGAGATAGAAGAAAAAGGCAGTTATCAAGCGATGTACCGAGCGGGAGAAATCCAGAAAATGGTTTATCAGCACGCTGTAAAAGAGCAATCTTGGATAGAGCAAGGAAAAATTAAATTGGTGGGCGCCAACCTTTATCCGAGTTTAGACATCACCAAAGATAAAGCGCATTTATACCGAGAAGACCGCTTAGTGCCAGTGAGATTATCAGAAATTTACGAGTGATTTATGGAAGTTTTTAAAGGGCTAATTACCAAATCTACAGGGAGTTGGTATCAAGTAAAAGAGGCGGTCACAGGAGAAATTTATGAGGCGCGCATCCGTGGCAAGTTTAAATTACAGAAAAACCGACTGACCAATCCTTTGGCGGTGGGAGATTGGGTAGAATTTCAGCTGGAAGCCGACCAAGTGGCGTGGATTACCAAAATAGAACCACGCAAAAATTACCTGATCAGAAAATCGGTGAACCTTTCCAAAGAGGCGCACATCATAGCTTCTAACATAGATTTGGCTTGTTTTCTCTATACGCTTAAAAATCCAGAAACTTCACTGGGGTTTTTAGATCGCTTTTTGGCTTGCTGCGAGGCATACAACATCCAACCTCTTATTTTATTTAACAAAACCGATTTGCTCACAGATGAAGAGCTCACTTATATAGAGGCTTTATCCGAAATTTATCAAAATATAGGCTACAAAACGATGATGATTTCTGCCTATTCAGGGTTAAACTTAGAGGATTTAAAACTAGAACTTCAAGACAAAATTTCGGTATTTTTTGGACATTCAGGAAGCGGAAAATCCACTTTGGTTAATGCCTTGCAACCAGGGCTAAACCTCCGCACTGGCAAAGTTTCCGAAGTTCACCTTAAAGGAAAGCATACCACCACTTTTGC